>NZ_JAUSXK010000001.1:2055681-2740908 GCF_030815955.1 Microbacterium murale
CTGCCACCCCGGCACCAGTAAGAGAAGCACCAGAAAGAGGAGAACACTCATGAATGCACGACGCACTCGGCGAACGATGTGGCTCGCCTTGGCTGCGGCACCGGCAATGATGCTGGTCGCCTGCTCGAGCGGAGGAACGGACGCGCCGTCCGACGGCGGGGACGCCGGCTCCACTCAGAAGCTCACGCTCGCCCACAGTTACAACGAGGACCAGCCGCAGCACCGCTGCGGTGCCCAGGTCATCGCGGATGAGGTGAATGCTGCGGATGTGGGCCTGGAGATCGAGATCTTCCCCTCCAGCCAGCTCGGTGGCGACGCCGACCGCATCGCCTCCGTCGCATCCGGCGACATCGACATCGACATCCAGGGCGCATCGGCGCTCGGAGCGGTCTACGAGCCGATCAGCGTGCTCGACGCCGCCTACGCGTTCGATGACGCCGACCACCTCGCCGCGTTCATGGCGAGCGACGCCTCAGACACCGTCACCGAGGCCTTCGAAGAGGAAGCAGGCGTGCACACGCTCGGCGCATGGTCGGCCGGTGCCCGCCAGTTCACCGCGAACGCCGCGATCCGGAGCCCGGAGGATCTCGAGGGTCTGCGCATGCGATTCCCCGGATCGCCGCAGTTCCTCATGAACGCCAAGGCGCTCGGGGCGGAGGCGACCGAGGTCGCGTACGAGGAGCTCTACCTCGCCCTGCAGCAGGGCACGGTCGACGGCCAGGAGAACCCGATCACGAACATCGTGGCCACGAACCTCAAAGAGGTGCAGGACTACGTCAGCCTGAGCTCGCACCAGCTGAACACCAACCTCGTCATCATGGGGCCGATCTGGGGTGAGCTCAGCGATGAGCAGCAGGACGCCCTGACCGCCGCGACGGAGAAGGCGGTCGCCGAGGTCACCAGCTGCGTCGCCGAAGACGAGGAGACGGTCCTCGAGGAGTGGCGCACCGGCGGCGAATGGGAGGTCATCGAAGACGTCGATCGCGACGCGTTCAGCGAAAAGGCGGAGGAGTACCTCTCCAGCACCCTCACCGGCGACTCGCTCGCCGTGTACGAGGCCATCCGCTCGACCTCGGAGTGAGCTGACGGCATGGCGCGTTCGGTCCCGACCTTCACGGGTCCGGTTGATGGAGATGAGCTCGGGGTCACTCTCGTCCACGAGCACATCTTCGTCACCGACCCCGAACTCGACGTCAACATGCCTCATCCGGAATGGGATGAGCAGGTGGCGATCGAACGCGCCGTGGCCTCACTCACCGACCTGTACGCGCGGGGCGTGCGGACTGTCGTCGATCTCACGGTCATCGGACTCGGACGTGACGTTCGCCGGGCCGCCGAGGTGGCCTCCCGTGTGCCGGTGCGGATCGTGGCGGCGACCGGATGCTACGCGGCATCCGTGCTGCCGCCGTTCTTCCGGCTGAACGGACCAGGGCTCGTCGTCGACGGCCCTGATCCGCTCGTCGACCTCTTCGCCGGCGACATCGAGGCCGGGATCGCGGGCACGAGGGTGCGCGCCGGGATGATCAAGATCGCCTCGGATGGCGACGGCCTCACCCCTGACGTGTCGCGCGTCTTCGCGGCGGCGGCTTCGGCGCACCTGCGCACCGGAGTGCCGATCACGACCCACTCCGATGCGGCAGCGCGCGGCGGCATCGCGCAGCAGGATGCGCTCGCGCACCTGGGTGTGCCGCTCGACCGCGTGGTGATCGGGCACAGCGGCGATTCGCTCGACCTCTCATACCTCCGATCGCTCGCCGATCGTGGTTCGTTCCTGGGCTTCGACCGGTTCGGTATGGAGCATGTCGGGCGCGATGCGGATCGCATTCGGATGCTGCTCGCTCTGCTCGATGCCGGTTATGCCGACCGGATCGTGCTCTCGCATGACGCCGCAGTGTTCAGCCGTGTGACGCCGCCGTCGTGGCGCGCCGCGCACGCGCCGAATTGGCACATGGCGCATCTGTTCGAGACGGTGCTGCCACAGCTGCGCGACGCCGGCGTCGACGACGTGACTCTGCACCAGCTGATGGTGGTGAATCCGCGGCGACTGCTGACAGGTGGGGCATGATGTGTGCACAGCCAAACGCTCGCGGTGTCGAGCAGTGCCCGGCTCGACCACGAGCCGGCGAGGGGAACGAGAGACGATGACGAACAGCGTGACCGAACCGGTCGTGCGAAAGCGCGACGCCGAGCGGACTCGCGCCGAACTGCTCGAAGTCGCCACCGAGGCCTTCGCCGAGTCCGGCTACGCCGGCACACGCGTCGACGAGATCGCCGAACGCACGAAGACGACGAAGCGGATGATCTACTACTACTTCGGTGGCAAGGAGCAGCTCTACCTCGCCGTGCTCGAGAACGCCTACCGCGGCATCCGCGAGAAGGAGCAGTCGATCCACGCGGGCGATCTGGCACCGGTGGAGGCGTTGCGGCAGATCGCCGAGCTCACGTACGACCACCATCGAAACCACTCAGACTTCATCCGCCTGGTCTCGATCGAGAACATCCACCACGGCGAGTTCATCAAGCGCCTCGACGGCTTGCGCACCGTGAACCAGCCGGCGGTCGCGGTGCTCGAGACGGTGCTCGCGCGCGGGCGCGCCGAGGGGAGCGTGCGGAGCGACGTCGACGCGTTGGACGTGCACCTGCTGATCAGCTCGTACTGCTTCTTCCAGGTCGCCAACCAGCACACCTTCGGGTACCTCTTCGACCGCGACCTGCTCGCCGAGGAGCGTCGCGAGCACCTGCGTTCGATGATCGGCGACGTCGTGGTGGCGTGGCTGACCGCCGAGGTCTGATCCGCTCCCTGAGCCTGTCGAAGGATCAGATCAGGCGGCGCAGCGCCTCTTCCAGCGAGACGCCCTGTGACTGGGCGCGAGTGCGAAGGCGGGACAGCTCGGCAGGTGACAGGGCGATGTGCAGCTCGACCGGCGCCACATCCGCCTCATCGTCTAGTCCGTCCAGCAGATCGGATGCCTCAGCCCACAGCGGCGCCGCTGCCGTCACCGCCGCGGCAGGCGACGGAGCGGATGCCGCGACGGCAGTGGCGGTGAGGAGTGCGGCATCCACGGCATCCGCCCCTCTCGTGAACCCCGGGCCGCGGCGCGGCTCCTGCTTCGCCTGATAAGCCTTCGCCGCACCGTTCGCACGTTCGTCAGCAGCCTCGTTGAGGCCGTGACCGGCATGACCCTTGACCCACTCGAACGTCACATCGCGGCCGCGCATGGCCTCGTCCAACGACTCCATCAGCTCGCGGTTGAGCACAGGAGCGCCGTCGGCCTTGCGCCATCCCCGACGCTTCCATCCCGGCATCCATTTGGTGATCGAATCGATGACGTACTTGCTGTCGCACATGATCAGCAGTGGTTCGCCGGTACCGGCGGTCGCGCGCAGCAACTCGAGCACAGCCTGCAGCTCACCCTGATTGTTGGTGCCGTGCGGCGATCCGCCCGCAGCCCAGTTGGCGTCGTCGATGTACCAGGCCCAGCCGTTCGGGCCGGGGTTGCCCAGGGCGGAGCCGTCTGCGGCGGCGATGATCGTCATCCTTCGAGCGTAACGGGGGACGAACGGGCCTCACGCCCGAGCACAACCTCGCAGATGTGCACGAACGTCGCAGCAATACCGCGAATTCCTGCGAGCGAAGTGCACTTCTGCGAGCGAAGCGCTCGTCGGTTCGCGTGCCCCAGCGTTGCCGGCGCTATGGGGAGGTTCGTCGGGTTGGGGGCACGGCCGGAGTCGATCGAGTGACCATCACGACTCGGGCTCGCCGTCGGTCTGCTCGGCGGGCTCCTCCAGAACGGGTGCGACGGGCAACACGATCGAGGTGGTCTGCGCACCCATCCCGACCTCGAGCGGATCGACGGTCGCTGCGCCCTCGAGCCTGTCGACGGCATCCTGATCCAGCGGCTCACCCGGCAGCGAGGCCCAGGGGCCCGGGTCGTCGGGTTTCTGCGTGAAAAGTCCCATGTGATCCTCAGAAGTCGGCGATGATGAGCTTCTTCATCCCCATCATCTTCTCGTATGCACCCGGACGTTCCATGAGTTCGCCCATGTTCTCCGGAACGATCTGCCAGCTCAGCCCGTACCGGTCGGCGAGCCAGCCGCAGACCTCGGCCTCTGGCGAAGCCGTCAGTGCGTTCCAGTACCGGTCGAGCTCTTCCTGATCGGCGACGCGCACCTCGAGCGAGACCCCGCAGGTGAAGGTCACGTCCTGTTCGACGGCGGAATCCATCATCGAGAACCATTGTCCGGCAAGGCGGAACTCGCCGAACATCACGCTGCCGGCGTCTGCGGGTCCTGTCTTCTCGGGATACTCCGCGATGAATCCGACCTCGGACGCCGGGAACAGCGACGAATAGAACGTCGCGGCTTCGCGTGCCTGGTTCTGCACCGGGCCGCAGAACATCAGCTGCGGGATCAGGAACGGCCGCGGATCTCCTTCGGGGTTAGCGAGCAGCAGCTGCCAGTTGACGCCGTAACGATCCTGCACCCAGCCGTAGCAGGGGCTGAACGGATACTCGCCGAGCTCCATCCGCACGATGCCCCCGTCGGCGAGCTTCGCCCAGGTCTCGTCGAGCCGGGCACGCGCGGCATCACGATCGCCGTCGAACCGCAGCGGATCGAAGTTCAGCATGAACGACACGGACGCATTCGGGCGGAACTCATCGCCGGCGTTGATGAGCGTGAGCTCATAGCCGTCGATGACGAGGTCGACGGTGAGCGGTGTGCCCGCGAAGTCGGACTGCCAGTCCGGCACCTCGTCGGGATACCGTGCGCCGACGGTCGCCGTGGCTCCGGGGAAGGCATCGGTGTAGAACGCGCCGGCCTCATCGGCGTTCCGATCGAACCAGATGTTGGGGATGATCTTC
The DNA here is from genome assembly GCF_030815955.1 of Microbacterium murale. Lineage (NCBI taxonomy): Bacteria > Bacillati > Actinomycetota > Actinomycetes > Micrococcales > Microbacteriaceae > Microbacterium > Microbacterium murale. The sequence goes on from NZ_JAUSXK010000001.1 coordinate 2,060,544, forward strand.
TGCGACATGACAGCTCCTTTGCTGCGGACGGTTCGCTGATCTGATTCGGCATGCGTGATCCGCCTCATCGATTACAGAGTGCGCCGCCGATGCCCTCGAAACAAGGGGCTTCTCGTGGGCAGGCGCACTTGTCTAGGGTGTAATGATGCCTGATCTCTTCGGCCAGACTCTCGAGTCGGCCAGAATGCTCCCGTCGGTGTGACCATGGACTGGGCCCTGTGGGTGGAGACGATCGTGGCCCTGCTCATCGCGATCGCGATCGTGGCGGCGATCGTCATCGGCGTGAGGTTCGTGGCAGGTCGCGCCCGGGGGCGCTCCGCGTGGATCGGGGACCTTGAGCGCCGCATCCGAGTGCCGGGGATGATTCTGGCATTCCTGATAGCGGTGTGGATCACGTGCGCGGTCACCGCTCCGGCGACCCTGTCGTGGTGGCCGGTGCTGCAGCGGGTTCTGCTGATCGCCGTGGTACTCGTGGGCGCATGGCTGCTGTCGACGGCCGTCACCTTCGGCATGGAGCGGCTCATGCAGTACGACAGCCGACGAGACTCCACCAGCCCTGAGGCGCGACGACGTCAGACGCAGCTCACCATTCTGAACCGTCTTGTCGTCGTCCTGATCTCGATCATCGCGATCGGAGCGGTGCTGTTCTCGTTCCCCGAGGTCAGGGCAGTGGGCACCAGCATCCTTGCCTCCGCGGGGGTCGTCAGCATCATCGCCGGTCTCGCCGCGCAGTCGACGCTCGGCAACCTCATCGCCGGCGTGCAGATCGCCTTCACCGATGCGATCCGCGTCGGCGACGTCGTTGTCATCGAGGGGGAGTGGGGGCATGTCGGCGAGATCAACCTGTCGTATGTGGTCGTCTACATCTGGGACGAACGCCGACTGATCCTGCCGTGCACGTACTTCACGTCGAAGCCCGTCGAGAGCTGGACGCGGCGGTCGGACAAGATCCTCGGCACAGTGTTCATGGATCTCGATTGGCGAGTGCCGGTGGATGCTGTGCGCGAGAAGTTCATGGAGATCATCGAGGCGTCGGATGCATGGGACAGACGCTCCGCGAACGTGCTGGTGACCGGTTCAGAGGGTGGTCACGTCACGCTGCGATTCAAGATCTCCGCAGCGAACTCGGACGATCAGTGGGAGCTGCGCTGTCTGGTGCGCGAGAAGATCATGACCTGGCTTCAGCAGGAGCATCCGGAGGCGCTGCCGGTCACCCGGGTGACGCTGGAGGAACGCCCCGACCGCTGACGACTGTGCCGGGGCTCAAGAAGTCGAGGACGCACGCACCGCGTCGACGAGTTGTCGCCACGGGCCATCGAGCGCCGACTCCGGCAGCTCTCGCTCGAGCCGCGCCGCTGGAGTGCGGGCCTGGATGCGCCAGATATAGCGATCCGCCTCTCGCTCTGGGGTGCCCGCCGGATCGTCCCAGGGGCAGCTGTCGATCAGCTCGATCCAGCGCGGCTCATCGTCGTGCTGCGGCACGACATGCCAGCGTCGACGGATGCCGGCAAGACCACCTGTTCGGATCACGGCGATGACGAAGCCGGGCTCCTCGTCCGGATCACTCGGTGGGGCTACGTCGCGCATCCTCATAGACTCCCACGGTGGTCCACGCGGCGCGAGTGGCTGTGGCGACTTCGTCGTCGACGGCTGCGGCGATCGTGGCATCCGCGAATTCACGGAAATTGGCCGTGCTCGCCAGCCCGCCGGTCAGGGCGCGGTACCAGGTGAGGCCGGCGCGTTCCCAGGCATTGCCGCCGAGCGTGGTCGCAGTGAGGGCGAACGCACGGTTCGGGATGCCGGAGTTGATGTGCACGCCGCCGTTGTCTTCTGTCGTCTGCACGAAGTCGCGCATGTGCGCCGGCTGCGGGTCTTTACCGAGCTCATCGTCGTCGTAGGCCGTGCCTGGTTCGAGCATCGACCGCAGTGCTCTGCCCTGCACCTCGTCGGTGAAGATGCCGGCGCCGATCAGCCAGCTCGCCCGGTCGGAGGTCTGCCCCTCGCTGTACTGCTCGGTGAGAGCGCCGAACACATCGGCGATCGACTCGTTCAGCGCGCCGGGCTGGCCTTGGTACTCGAGGTTCGCCGTGTGCTGGATCACGCCGTGCGCGAGCTCGTGCCCGATGACCGTGATCGACCCGGTGAAGCCGCGGAACACCTCGCCGTCGCCGTCTCCGAAGACCATGCGCTCGCCGTCCCAGAAGGCGTTGTCGTAGTCGACGCCATAGTGCACCGTCGCATCCAGAGCCGCACCCGCCCCGTCGAGGGAATTGCGGTCGTACGCACCCAGCAGCAGCTCGAATGTCGCGCCGAGCCCATCGAACGCCTCATTCACAGAGACATCATCCGCAGCCGGATCGTCTTCCGCACGTACCACGGCACCCGGCAGCGTCTCGGTGTTCTGCGCATCACTGATCGTGCGGTTCGGGGCATCCGACAGCTCGGCGACGAGATCGCCCTGCTCGTCGATGGACAGATTGATGCGGGTGCGGAACGTCGGACGACCGGCGAGCAGGGTCTGGCGCGCAGCATCCGCAGCCCGGGGGAAGCGCCCGGACTCGGCCAGGCGGGCGAGGAGATATGCCGGGATGATGCCGTATGCGCTGTCGTTCATATCGGCGACGATACGCCGGGGCGGAGACACTGTCGTGAACTCCTCCTGTACTTCACGTCTGAGTCTGCGGCGGGATCTCCCAGCCCGCTCGCGTAAAATCAGCCCAATGACCGATGCGCCCGCTGTTGATACCTCCGACTTCGGCGACGGCCTCGACCCGGCAGACCTCGAGACCACGCTGCGGGTTCTCGCCTCGATGGACAAGATCAGCGAAGAGCATCCGGACTACGTCGCCGTCCGACGCGCGACCGCGGCGATGTTCAAGGCGGTCAAGCGCGTACGCCGCAAGGAGATCCGCGACGCCATCGCCGAGGCCGACAAGGCGGTCGTCGCGAACACGGCGACCGGTGCCCCCGATCGCATCGACGACGAGACGCGCGGCAACGACCTGAAGACGACGGTGGATGCTCCGATCGCGGGCGAGCTGCTCAAGCCGCGCAACTGCTACATCTGCAAGCAGCCGTACACGGTGGTCGACGCGTTCTACCACCAGCTCTGCCCCGACTGCGCGCGCTTCAGCCATGGCAAGCGCAACGCCCGCACCGACCTGACCGGCAAGCGCGCACTGCTCACCGGCGGTCGCGCGAAGATCGGCATGCACATCGCGCTGCGGCTGCTGCGTGACGGAGCGCACACGACCATCACGACGCGTTTCCCTCGCGACGCCGTGCGTCGATTCTCGTCTCTGCCGGACTCGGCCGACTGGCTGCACCGGCTGCGCGTCGTCGGCATCGACCTGCGCGACCCTGCGCAGGTGATCGCGCTCGCCGATTCGGTCGCGGCCCAGGGCCCGCTCGACATCCTCATCAACAACGCCGCGCAGACCGTCAGGCGCTCGCCGGGTGCATATTCTCTGCTGGCGGATGCCGAGATGCAGCCGTTGCCGGACGGTCCATTGCCCGAGATGGAGACGTTCGGACACACGGTCGACCCGCATCCGCAGGCGCTGCAGGCATCCGTCGACTCCAACCCGCTGCTGTCCGTGGCCGCCCTCGGCGGCACCGTCGCCGAACAGGGCGGACAGGCGCTCACGGCCGAAGACCTCGCCAGGCTCGCGATGGCGCCTGGGTCGTCGTCGCTGGAGAAGCACGCCGACGGCAGCGCGATCGACGCCGGCGGCCTCGTGCCGGACATCAACCGCGTCAACAGCTGGGTGCAGTCGGTCGAGCAGGTCGACCCGCTCGAGATGCTCGAGGTGCAGCTGGCGAACACCACGGCGCCGTTCCTGCTGATCAGCAGACTGCGGGCGTCGATGGCCGCGTCAGACGCGCACCGCAAGTACGTCGTGAACGTCTCGGCCATGGAAGGCCAGTTCTCGCGCCGCTACAAGGGGCCGGGGCACCCGCACACCAACATGGCCAAGGCCGCGCTGAACATGCTCACGCGCACCAGCGCGGGCGAGATGCTCGAGACCGACGGCATCCTGATGACCGCCGTCGACACCGGCTGGATAACCGACGAGCGCCCGCACCACACCAAGGTGCGCCTGGCCGAGGAGGGGTTCCACGCTCCGCTCGACCTCGTCGACGGTGCCGCGCGCGTGTACGACCCGATCGTGCAGGGCGAGGCCGGCGTCAACGTGCACGGGGTGTTCCTGAAGGACTACAAGCCGAACCCCTGGTGAGCACTGGGCGGCGCGTGCCAGGTTCGGTGCGCACACTTGCAGGGCCGCTGCACACCTGCAGGGGCGGGCTGCGGCGTGTCGCCCTGCATCCGTTCATTCGCCCTGCATCTGTGCATGCAGCCGCGCGTTCGCGGACGCGAACTCAGTGCGCAGGGACCTCGAGGTTCGCAGACGCCCACTGACCGAGCTGGCTGAGAATCGGCAGCAGCCCCTTGCCGCTCTCGGTCAACGCGTATGAGACCGTGACCGGCGGGCCGGCGTCGACGGTGCGGGCGACGAGCCCCGCCTGAGCGAGTTCGGCGAGGCGGTCGGAGAGCACGGTGTCGCTGATGCCGACGACCGCGCGACGCAGTGCGACGAAAGTGGCAGGGCCGCCACCGAGCGATGAAACGATCATTCCGTTCCAGCGCTTTCCGAGCACGCTGAAGGCCAGTGTGACAGCGGCGTCACACACGTGGATCGCCGTTTCAGCCTCGGCCATGCATCCATCCTACATGTGCTACGTTAACGCGAGTCGCTAATAAAAACAGAGCGACTCCGAAAACGAAAGGTCACTATGTCCCTGTTCCGCCTGGATGCCAGCATCCTGCCTGCCACATCCGCCAGCCGCTCGCTCGCCGATCTCGTGGAGGCCGAGTGGACGGCATCCCATCCCGACTCGATCGTGACCCGACGCGACCTCGCGGCCGACCCGGTTCCCGCGACGGTCTGGGCGGATGCCGTCACGTCGAAGTTCGTCGCAGAGGACCAGCGCAGCGAGCAGCAGAACTCCGCACGAGCTCTCGCCGCCGCGTTCGCCGACGAGCTGATCAGTGCCGACGCACTGCTGTTCGCGGTGCCGCTGTACAACTACGGCGTCTCGCAGCACTTCAAGACGTGGTTCGACCTGGCGTACACCGACCCCCGCATCGACCCGGAGGGCACCGCGCTGAACGGCAAGCCGGCGACGCTCGTCACCGTGCTCGGCGGCAACTACGCCCCGGGAACGCCCAAGGAGGGCTGGGATCACTCCACCGGCTGGCTGCGTCGCGTGCTCGAGGACGTCTGGGGCCTCGACCTGCGCGTCGTGCAGCGTCCGTTCACGCTCGTCGGAGTCAACCCGGCGATGGATGCGTTCAAGGATGTCGCGAGCGAGCTCAAGGACGAGGCCGAGAAGTCGGCACGGGTCTACGGCCAGGAGCTCGCTGCGACACGCGGCACCAAGGTCGCCTGACCGGGGCGCTTCCGCACCCCCCGACACTCTGGGGGTCGAGAACACGGATGTCGGACGATCTTGGCTGATCCGTCCGACATCCGTGTGATGGGCCCCCAAACTGTCGACGAGCACGGCCTCTCCACGGGAGAGGCCGCGGCATCCGACCGGCCTCACTCGACGGGCAACCGCACCGTCACGATGAGTCCGCCGCCGCTGCGCGGCTCCAACTCCAGCGTTCCGCCGTGGGCGCGCGTGATCCCTTCGGCGATCGCGAGTCCGAGTCCAGCCCCCGCATGAGCCGCATCCTTGCCCCGGAAGCGACCGGCGCCGCGTTGGAACGGCTCCCGCAGAGTGGCGAGCAGGTGGGAAGGAACCACCTCGCCGGTGTTCTCGATGACCACCAATGCGCCATCCCGGCCTGCTTCGGTGTGCACCTCGACGAGCCCGCCCTCCGCGAGATTGTGCACGATCGCGTTGTGGACCAGGTTCACGATGAGCTGCTGCAGCAGCGCTGGAGATCCGTTGACGAAGGCCGTCGTGCCTCGGATGTCGAGCGTCGCGCCGCGTCGATCGGCCAGCGGATGCAGGCTTTCCACGGCCTCTTCCGCCAGAAGCGACAACTCCACACGGTCGCGTTCGAAGGTGCCGCGGTCGGCGCGGGCCAGCACGAGAAGCGCCTCGGTCAGGGCGATCGCCCGTGCGTTGACATTCTGCAGTCGATCGATGAGGACGTCGACGTCGCGGTCGGGGTCATCGCGCGCCACCTCGAGCATCGTCTGCGAGATCGCCAGCGGCGTGCGCAGCTCGTGGGAGGCGTTCGCGGCGAACCGCCGTTGCTCCTCCACGTGCGCTTCGAGCCGCGCCAGCATCGTGTCGAACACATCCGCGAGGTCACGGAACTCGTCTTTCGGCCCCGGCATGTCGACGCGATGCGAGAGCGATCCTTCTGCGGCCAGGTGAGCAGCAGCATTGAGGCGGGACAGCGGCGCCAGCATCCGCCCGGCCAGGAACCACCCGCCCACGAGCCCGAGGGCGAGAAGGAAGACGAGCGCAGCGATCGTCGGCGGGACGAATGCGCGCACCAGGTCGGAGCGGTTCGGTACGAACGGTCCCATGCTCCTGATCTGCCCATCGGGCACATAGCGCAACAGGAACACGACGACGACAGCGAGCAGCAGCACGCCCGCGATCATCAGGAATCCGGCGTAGCTCAGCGTGAGCTTGAGCCGCGCACTCATCCCACGCCGCCTATCCATCGACCGCATCCGCCTCGGTGCCGATCCGATATCCCACACCTGGAACAGTGAGGATCAGCCAGGGCTCGCCCAACCGCTTGCGCAGGGATGACACCGTGATGCGCACCGCGTTCGTGAACGGATCCGCGTTCTCATCCCACGCACGCTCGAGCAGCTCCTCGGCGCTGACGACTCCGCCGGCGGCGCTGATGAGCACTTCCAGCACCGCGAACTGCTTCCTCGTCAGTGCGACATAGCGGTCGTCGCGGTATACCTCACGACGGAACGCGTCGAGCCGAAGACCCGCGAGCTCCTGCACGGGCGGGCGGGCGTGGGCGCGCCGGCGATCCAATGCCCGCAGGCGCAACACCAGTTCGCGCAGTTCGAACGGCTTGGTGAGGTAGTCGTCGGCACCCGATTCGAAACCGGTTTCCTTGTCGTCCAGACGGTCGGCTGCCGTGAGCATGATGATCGGGATGCCTGCACCGGACGCCACGATCCAGCGGGCGACGTCGTCGCCTGAAGGGCCAGGGATGTCGCGATCGAGCACGGCGATGTCGTAGCTGTTCACTGACAGCAGCTCCAGAGCCGTGTCGCCATCGCCCGCGATGTCGGCGGCGATCGCCTCGAGCCTCAGCCCGTCGCGGACGGCCTCGGCGAGGTAGGGCTCGTCCTCGACGATCAGCACACGCATGGCTCGGCTCTCGTGTGCGGGGTGTTCATATGCAGAGATCCTACGCACCCGGGCATATCGCGAGCGTATGAAGAATCGCATACGGCCTCGCAACTGCCCGCCGGGTTCTCTGGAGACATGAGAACCACCCATGTAGCAACTGCTCCGTCACCCTTACCGACCCGCTCTCAGCAGCGACGGGCCGTCGTTGCCCTCATCGTCGCCCTCATCGCGTTGGTGATCGCCCTCGTGCTCGTGGTGGCGAACGGATCGAAGTCGCTCGCGGATATCGCGGGCGGCACCGGGCAATCGGTGGGGCTCGGAACTTCTGCGGATGACGGCTCTGTTCTGACTCCCGAGCACGGCTACATCGGACAGGGCGAAGGGCTGTCCGTGTTCGATGACCAGGCCCCGGCCGTCACCCGGCTGAACCCCGCGCTGCTCGATGCGCTGCGCAGGGCGGCAACGGATGCGGCGGTGAGCGGTGTCGAATTCGAAGTCAACAGCGGCTGGCGGTCCCCGGAATACCAGTCATCGCTGCTGCGTGCGGCGGTCGACGACTACGGCTCGGAGGAGGAAGCAGCGCGCTGGGTGGCGACGGCCCACACCTCAGCGCACGTGTCGGGTGACGCCGTCGACATCGGTCCCCTCACGGCGACCGACTGGCTCGCGCAGCATGGCGCACAGTACGGACTGTGCCAGATCTATGGCAACGAATCCTGGCACTACGAATTGCGACCGGATGCTGTCGGCGGGGTGTGTCCGCCTGCCTACGCCGACCCGACGGAAGACCCGCGGATGCAGGGGTGACAGCTGATCGGGCGGCGCAACGGGGTTGCCCATTCCGGCGCGGCGGACGAGCATAGCGGGATGACTGAGCAGATCGAGGAGCTGCTGGAGCTCGAGAATCACGGGTGGCGTTCGCTCTGCGACGGGACGGGGAGCGATTTCTACGGAGCACTCATGACCGAGGACGGTGCGATGCTGCTGGCATCCGGGCTGTCGATGGATCGTTCGGAGGTGATCGCGTCGCTGGCCGGAGCTCCGCCGTGGGAGAGATACGAGGTCGACGAGCCGCGATTGCTTGCTTTGGCGGATGGCGCGTCGACACTGCTCTACACCGGGCGGGCGTTCCGCGCAGGGGCGGAGCCGTTCGTCGCCCTCATGGCGAGCACGTATGTACGTCGCGCGGGTGCATGGCGGCTCGCGCTCTACCAGCAGACGCCGGTCGACGCCGGCCAGTCGTCGTCATGAGCGTCCCGGTGCGGACACTGGAATCGATCGCATGGCATCCGGTCGCCGACGCGGGCTTCCGGCGCGTGGGCGAGAGCGATATGGAACCGGAGAACCCGGTCGATCTGCCGCTCCACGTGATTTCGCGGACAGATCGACCCGGCTTCCTGGCACGCGTCAGTCGGTAGCGATGACCGTGCGGATCGCGTCGAGCACGCGAGCCACCGTCATGCCGCGCGCGGCGAGCGCCTCATCCGCTGGTGCGGAGAGTCCGAACTCATCGATCCCGACAATCGCTCCAGCAGGACCGACCAGTTCGTGCCAGCCGAATGAGGCGGCCGCCTCGACCGCCACCCGGGCGGTGATGGCCGCGGGCAGAATCTGCTCACGGTACTGCGGGTCCTGTGCGGCGAACCATTCACGGCTCGGCATCGACACCACGCGGACGGCGATCCCCTCGTCGCCCGCGATACGCGACGCCTCGAGAGCGAGGGCGACCTCGCTGCCGGTGGCGATGATGATCGCCCGAGCGTCGGCGGTGTCAGCCACCACATACCCGCCGCGACGAACTCCTGCGTGGACGTCATCCAAGGGAAGGTCGAGCACGGGAACACCCTGGCGACCCAGCACGAGACCCGCAGGGCCCGAGTTCTCGAGCACGGCCGCCCAGGCGGCGACGGTCTCGTTCGCATCGGCCGGTCGTACGACGGTGAAGTTCGGGATCGCGCGCAGGCTCGCGAGGTGCTCGATCGGCTGGTGCGTGGGTCCGTCCTGACCGAGCGCCACCGAGTCGTGCGACCAGATGTAGGTCACAGGCAGGTTCATGAGCGCGGCAAGACGAATCGACGGGCGCTGATAGTCGCTGAACACCAGGAAGGTGCCGCCGAAGACACGCCAGCCGCCCGAGAGCGCGATGCCGTTCATCGCGGCGGCCATCGCGTGCTCCCGCACGCCCCAGTGGATGTTGCGACCGGAGTAGTCGCCGAGACCGGTCGAGGTGGGAAGGAACGACCCGCCGCCCTTGATCTCGGTGCGGTTCGGTTCCGCGAGGTCGGCCGAGCCGCCCCACAGCCCCGGCATCACGTCGGCGAGTGCCTGAATGGTCTTGCCGGAGGCGTCGCGCGTGGAGACCGAGGAGCCGGGCTCGAACTGCGGGAGCGACGAGAACAGATCTGAGGGCATGCTCCGGGCCGACAGCGCGGCGAACGTTGCGGCGCGGTCGGGATGAGCGTGAGCCCACGCGTCGAAGCGCTCCTGCCAGGCTCCTCGAACGAGCGCGCCCCGCGCGGTCACCTCCCGTGCGGTCGCGAGCACCTCATCGGAAACAGTGAAAGGCGCGTCGTCGACACCGAGGGCGTCACGGAGTGCCGCCACCTCCGTCGCGCCGAGCGGGGCGCCGTGGGATGCCGCGGTGTTGACCGCGCCAGGGGAGGGATAGGCGATCTGCGACTTCAGCAGGATCAGGCGTGGCTTTCCGGCCACCGTCGTGGCGCTCAATGCCGCGTCGAGTCCGGCGATGTCGACGTCACCGTCGCCTGCGAGCTCCACTCGATGCACATCCCAGCCCTGGGCGCGGAAGCGCGCCGCTGCATCCTCCGACGACGTCAACGCTGTGCCGCCCTCGATCTGGATGTCGTTGTCGTCATAGATCACGGTGAGGTTGTCCAAGCCGAGGCGTCCAGCCAGCGCGCCCGCCTCATACGACAGACCCTCCTGCAGGTCGCCATCGGATGCCAGGACGAAAACGCGGCGGTTGAACACCGATTCGCCGGCGGCCGCGTCGGGGTCGAGGAGAGCGCGTTCGTGCACGAAGCCCATCGCCATGCCCACGGCCGTCGCCAGGCCCTGGCCGAGCGGACCGGTCGTGGTCTCCACGCCGGCGGTGTGCCTGAACTCGGGGTGACCCGGTGTGCGCGAGTCGAGTGTGCGGAACGCGCGCAGGTCATCGAGAGTGACGTCGTAGCCCGAGAGGTAGAGCTGGATGTAGAGCAGGATGCTCGCGTGGCCGCACGACAGGATGAACCGGTCACGACCGATCCAGCTCGGGTCGGCGGGATCGTGCCGAAGGTGTCGCTGGAACAGCAGCGTCGCCGCGGGCGCCAGTGCGATCGCGGTACCGGGATGCCCGGACTTCGCGCGTTCGACGGAATCGGCGGCCAGAAGGCGGGCCGTGGTGATCAATGCGTCGTCGATCAGGGCGGCGTCGACGTTGGCGGTGGCGTTTGACATGAGCTACCTCGCTTTCATATTCATTATGACGTCATGATGTCGCAGGGCGAAAATCCCCCGATCGTCAACAGGTTATGGGCAGGTTTGCGGAGATCGAAGCAAAGTGGCATCATGACGTCATAACAACTCTTCCGCTCAAGGGTGATCAAGGAGGCTGCCATGGAGCTGACTGCGGGAACAACCAAGTACCGCGCGGTGCGTGCCAAACTGCTCGACCGCATCTCGTCGCTCCCCGTCGGCGAGCGCATTCCGTCCGAAGCTGAGCTCTGCGACGAGTTCGAGGTCAGTCGCATCACCCTCCGCCACGCTGTCGACGGTCTCGTGCAGGACGGTCGGCTGGCGCGTGAGCATGGCCGCGGAACTTTCGTGACGGAACCCACAGCGAGCGAACGCCACCCTGAGCGGTTCACTGACACAGTTCTCGGGCTCCACCGGCAACAGACCAGCGAGGGCCACCTCGTGTCGACTCGCGTCCTGCGCCAGGAACTCGTGCCGGCCGAAGCCCTCGTCGCGGAGAAGCTCGGCATCGAGGTGGGTGACAGCGTCATCAAACTCGTTCGCCTGCGTTACGTGGACCGTCAACTGCACCAGCACGTGGTCACGTACCTGCCCTACGAGAGATACCCCGATGTGATCACGGCGGATCTCTCCGAGGCATCCCTCTTCGATTTCCTCGAAGCACGCTACGGCGTGTTCCTGGTGCGCAACGATCTGATCGTGCGCGTCGAAGAGGCGAGCGCGGAGGTCGCACTCAACCTCGAAGTGGCGCCAGGACTGCGCCTTCTCACCATCGACTCGACTGTGGCCGACGAAGGCGATGTCCCCGTCGCTTTCGGCACCGCGCGGCACTCGCCTGACACCAGCGAGATCACCCTCAATCTGCGCTCCACGCGCGCCGCGAACTGACAGGAGAAGAACGACATGCTCACCGAACACCTCACTGCAGGACGAGTGCAGTTCGCCGAGAACCTGCCTGGGTGGCGGGACGCGATCGAACTCGTCAGCGCGCCCCTCGTGGACGACGGATCGATCACGCGCGACTACGTCGACGCCATGCTGGAATCAATCGCCGCCGGAGGTACTTACATCGACCTCGGCTATGGCATTGCTCTGGCACATGCCCGCCCGGAGCGCGGCGTGGTGAAGACCGCGCTCTCCGCGCTATGGGTGCGTCCTGCCGTGCTCCTGAACGATGATGAGGCGCACCCGATCTCGCTGTTCGTGTGTCTCGCGGCGGCCGATGACTCCAGTCACCTCGCCACCATGGCGCAGCTCGCTGAGCTTCTCTCCGATGACACCGCCCGGAGCTCCTTCCTCGCGGCCACCACATCCGCCGAAGTGGCGGCAATACTCCAGAAAGGAGCCCTCAAATGACCAAATTCCTCGCGGTGTGCAGCACGGGCCTCGGCAGCAGCTTCATGGTGCACATGAACATCGAGAAGGTACTGAAGGAACTCGGCGTCAGCGGTATCACCGTCGATCACACCGACCTCGGTTCGGTCGCCCGCGGTGACGCCGACGCTGTGTTCGTGGGATCGGACCTGGCTGAAGCCGCCTCCGGCATCGGCGATGTCGTCGTTCTCGACAGCATCATCGATCTGAACGAGCTGCGTACCAAGGTCGACGAAGCCGTCAAGCGGCACGCCTGACCCACTCCCATACTTCCGACTTTCACTGACGAAAGGACACATCCCCGATGGATGCCGTACTCGATGTTCTCTTGGACATCTTCACCCAGCCGGCGGTCATCGTCGCGCTCATCGCTCTGATCGGTCTGGCCGTCCAGAGCAAGTCCTTCAGCGACGTGCTGAAGGGCACGGTTCGCACGCTGGTCGGATTCCTGGTGCTTGCTGCCGGTGCTGGAGTCATCGTGGGCTCGCTCGACCCCTTCGGCGCCATGTTCCAGCATGCGTTCAACGTGCAGGGTGTGGTGCCCAACAACGAGGCGATCCTCGGACAGGTGCTGCTGGATTACGGTTCGGCCGCCGCGCTGATCTTCTTCTTCGGCATGCTCGTGAACATCGTGCTGGCCGCGACGACCCGGTTCAAGTACATCTACCTCTCCGGCCATGTCGCCTTCTACATCGCCGCGATGTTCGCAGTCATCCTCGGAGTCGCAGGCTTCGATACCTGGGCGGTGGTGCTCTGGGGGTCGATCGCACAGGGCATTTACATGGTGGTTTCGCCGGCGCTGGTTCAGCCGTTCATGCGCAAGGTGACCGGCACCGACGACGTCGCCCTCGGCCATACCGGTGGCCTCGGCATCGCTCTGAGCGGACTCGTCGCACTTGTCACGCGGGGTAAGGGAACCTCGAAGTCGACCGAGGAGATCGACTTTCCGAAGGGTCTCGGATTCCTCCGCGACACGACCGTCATCGTCGCCCTGTCGATGGCCGTCATCTACATCATCGTCGGTCTCTTCGCCGGCGCCCCCTACATCGAGGAAGAGCTGTCCGACGGCCAGAACTTCATCGTGTTCCTCGTGCTGCTGGCCGCGACCTTCTCCGCAGGCGTCTTCATCATCCTCGCGGGTGTGCGCGTCGTTCTCGCCGAGATCGTGCCGGCGTTCAAGGGCATCTCCGAAAAGCTCGTCAAGAACGCGCGTCCGGCGCTCGACGTTCCGATCGTCTTCCCCTTCGCACCGAACGCCGTCCTCATCGGCTTCCTCGCCAGCTTCGCCGGCGGCATCGTCGGGATGCTGGGAATGGCGGCCATGGGAACGGCCATCATCATCCCGGGCGTCGTCGCGCACTTCATGACCGGTGCCGCATCCGGTGTGATCGGCAACGCCGTGGGCGGCCGTCGTGGAGCTGTGCTCGGCGCATTCGCGAACGGCATCGCGATCACGTTCCTCCCGCTCTTCCTGCTACCCGTTCTCGGCGATATCGGGCTCTCCAACGCGACGTTCTCGGACTCCGACTACGGCGTCTTCGGGCTCATCGTCGGTGGCGTGTCCTCGGCAGGCGGCCAGATCGCAGTCATCGTCACGCTCCTGCTGTCGCTCGTCGTCCTGTACGTCCTGACGTTCGTCATGCGCGCCCGCGACAAGCGGTTGGCCGCACGCAACGCCACACCGGAAGCGCAGGAGCACCAGGCTGAGGCCGACCTCGCGGTCGAGCACGGCCGCAAGGCCGAATAGGGCGACCGCTGTTCCGGTCCTGCGTACGCAGACCGGAACAGCGGATCCTTACCCAGAAGGATGATGAGGCGATGACACAGATGCTGTTCCCGGTGGACGGGGTGCTGTTCGACTGCGACGGCGTACTGGTGGATTCCCTCGAACCTGCCGCCGTCGCGTGGGATGCGTGGTCGAGCCGGTACGCACCGGGCTACGACTTCCGCACCCAGATGGAACACGGGGTGCGGGCGGCCGACGTGATCGCGACACTCGTCGACCCAGAGATCCTCGCAGAGGCGATCACCGCACTCGATCAGGCCGAGGTGACGAGCGCATTCGCGACCGCCGGGATCCCCGGTGCGGTCGATCTCACCCGGTCGCTTCCGGCGGATCGGTGGGCCGTCGTCACATCGGCGACTCGTGCTCTCGCCCGCCGCCGACTCGCTTCTGCGCATCACCCCGAACCGCGCTTCCTGATCACCGCGGATGACGTGACGAACGGCAAACCCGACCCGGAACCCTACCGCCGTGGCGCCGAGGCGCTCGGCCTCGACCCCGCAGCGTGCGCGGTGCTGGAGGATGCCCCGGCAGGTGTCCGCGCAGCGCGCACCGCAGGCGTGCGCTGGGTGATCGGGGTCGGCGACCACCTCGAGGGCACGCCCGTTGACGCGCACGTGTCCGATCTCCGCGCGGTGGCGTACCAGAACGGCGCGCTCACCGTCCTCACTGTCGATGGCGCACTTGCCTCGGCGCAGACCTCCCACTGAAAGAACCCTTACTCATGGCAACCACCTCCACCGTCGTCATCGGCTCCACGTCCGGCCTGCACTCGCGGCCGGCATCGCTCTTCGCCAAGGCGGCGGCTGCTTCCGGCAACACGGTGTCTCTGTCTGCGGGCGGGAAGAAGGCCAACGGTGCAAGCCTGCTAGCGCTCATGACGCTCGGCCTGAAGATGGGCGATGAGGTCGACGTCACGGTGGAGGGCGATGGCGAGGAAGCGGTCCTCGAGGAACTCGCCGCGTTGCTGGCCAGCAACCTCGACGAGGCTTGAAAGTACTGAAGCGGCTAAAGCCGATCCACCCCGGTCACGGTGACGACGGCTTCGCCCGCCTCATCTGATGCGGCGAGATCGATCGTCGCGGAGATGCCCCAGTCGTGGTCGCCGGCGGGGTCATCGAGGATCTGCCGCACGGTCCACGTCGAAGCGCCCTCGGTGAGAAGCAGCAGCTTCGAGCTTCGCGCATCCGAACCGGTGAGGATCTCGTCGTGCTCGGCGAAGTAGGCGTCGAGCGCGTCGTTCCAGCCGTCTTCACCGAATGCCGGATCGAGTGCGGCCAGAGCGTCGACGTCTTCGCGGGCGGCGAGCTGCACGTGGCGGAACAACTCGTTGCGCACCAGGATGCGGAACGCGCGCACGTTGCTCGTGAGACGCTTCGGCGCCGGCGGCACGATCGGCTCTTCGAGGTGCTCGGCGGCCTTCAGCGCGTCGAGATCGACGATGCCGTTGTCGGTGCCGGCCCGCAGTTCCTCCCACTCGTCGAGCAGGCTCGAATCGACCTGACGGACGAGTTCTCCGAGCCACTCGATGAGGTCGCGCAGATCCTCGTTCTTCAGGTCCTCAGGGATCGTCTGCGAGGCTGCACGGTAGGCATCGGAGAGGTACCGCAGCACCACGCCCTCTGACCTGGCGATCTTGTAGTACGCGACATATTCCCCGAACGACATGGCACGCTCGTACATGTCGCGCACCACGGCCTTCGGATGCAGCTCGAAGTCGCGGATCCATGGCTGCGCCGCGCTGTATGTCTCGAACGTCGCGCTCAGCAGCTCTTCCAGCGGCTTCGGATACGTGATCTGCTCGAGCAGTTCCATGCGCTCTTCGTACTCGATGCCCTCGCGCTTCATCTCGGCGACGGCGTCGCCTCGGGCGAGGAACTCCTGCTGGCTCAGGACCGCCCGCGGGTCATCCAGGGTCGACTCCACGATCGAGATCATGTCGAGGGCGAAGGTGGCGGCATCCGGATCGAGCAGCTCGAACGCGGCCAACGCGAACGGCGACAGCGGCTGGTTGAGCGCGAAGTTCGGCTGCAGGTCGACGGTCAGGCTGATCGTGCCGTCGGCCGCCTGCTCGACGATGCCTGATTCGCGCAGCGTCCGGTAGATGCCCAGAGCGCGCAGCGCGAGAAGGCGCTGCCGTGCTCGTGGCTCATGGTTGTCGTATACCAGTGCGCGCATATTCTCGAACGTGTCGCCACCGCGGCCGATGACGTTGAGCATCATCGCGCTCGTGATCTGCATGTGCGAGGTCAGAGTCTCCGGCTCTGCGTCGACGAGTTTGCGGAACGACGGCTCGCCCCAGGACACGAACCCGTCCGGCGCCTTCTTGCGGATGATCTTGCGCTTCTTCTTCGGATCGTCTCCCGCCTTGCGGATCAGCGCGGCGTTCTCGGTCTCATGCTCGGGCGCCTGTGCGACGACCGTGCCGGCGGTGTCGAAGCCGGCGCGGCCGGCGCGCCCCGCGATCTGGTGGAACTCACGGGCGTTCAACTGCCGCATGCGCGTGCCGTCGAACTTCGTCAGCGCGGTGAGGAGCACAGTGCGGATGGGAACGTTGATGCCGACACCCAGGGTGTCGGTGCCGCAGATCACCCGCAGCATGCCTCGCTGAGCGAGCTGTTCGACCAGGCGTCGGTACTTCGGCAGCATGCCGGCGTGATGAACACCGATTCCTGCGCGCAGGAACTTGGACAGCGTCTTGCCGAACGCCGTCGTGAAGCGGAATTCGCCGATGAGTTCGGCGATCTGATCGCGCTGCTCCCTCGTCGCGATCTTCGTGCTCGACAGCGCCTGGGCGCGTTCCATGGCGGCGGCCTGCGAGAAGTGCACGACGTAGATCGGTGCCTGACCCGTGGTCAGCAGGTCTTCGACGGTCTCGTGGATCGGCGTCAGCTCGTAGTAGAAGTGCAGCGGCACCGGGCGTTCGACGCCGGTCACTGTCGCCGTCTCGCGGCCGGTGCGGCGAGTCAGGTCGTCAGCCAGTGCGGTCACGTCGCCGAGCGTTGCCGACATCAGGATGAACTGCGTCTGCGGAAGCGTCAGCAGCGGCACCTGCCACGCCCACCCTCGCTCAGGGTCGGCGTAGAAGTGGAACTCGTCCATGACGACCTGGCCGACGTCGGCGTCAGGACCCTGACGAAGTGCGAGGTTGGCGAGGATCTCGGCTGTGCAGCAGATGATCGGAGCATCCGCGTTGACCGACGAATCACCCGTGATCATGCCGACGTTCTCAGGTCCGAAGGTGTCGACGAGGGCAAAGAACTTCTCGCTGACGAGCGCCTTGATCGGTGCCGTGTAGTAGCTGCGCCGACCCTCGACGAGGGCGGCGAAGTGCGCGCCGACAGCGACGAGCGACTTCCCGGTACCGGTCGGAGTCGACAGGATCAGGTTCTGCCCCGAGACGATCTCGATGACCGCCTCGTCCTGAGCCGGATACAGCTGGATGCCGGTGGCCTCTGCCCACTCGACGAACGCCAGGTACACGGCATCCGGATCGACTGCTCCCGAATCGTCGCGTAGAGAGGCCGGATCGAGGCGTGCGGGGGAAGTCATGATCCTTCGATCATCCCTCATCCGCGGCGGGATGCCGGCGCCCGCGGCCGACCAGGATTCGCACCAGGACGACCACGGCGACGACGACGCAGAGCGCGGACGTCGTCGACAGCGCGATGCCGAAGTTCGTCTGGGCCGCGATGAAGCCGACGACCAACGCGCCGATGCCGGTGCCGCAGTCGAAGCCGATGTTCCACACCGCGCTGGCGATGTCGCGGTGGCGCGGGCCCACCGCGGCGAACGATTCGATCAGTGTGACGTTCTGGAGGCTGCCGTAGGCGATGCCGGTGATGGCCATTCCGCCGATCAGTGCTGCCCCGCCTCCGCCGAACATCGACCATACGCACAGGGCGAGTCCCGCCGCACCGAGCAGAAGCAGCGGCGGCTGGAACGGCAGGTGCCCGAAACGGTCGGCCAATCCACCGATGAGCCAACGGGCGGCTGCCGCGCAGGCGGTGAGCGCGAACAACCCGGCGACGGCGTATCCACCCACCTCCGGGAACTGCGGCACGAAGGTCAGCAGGGCACCACCGGGAGCTGTGATCGTGAGCAGCACAATGCTCGGCGCGATCAGCGCCAACCACACTCGTGCGCTCGTCCTGTGCGGATGGTGATCGGCTGCCGGAGACGGCGGCATGCGGTCGAGGCGTCGCGCGAGCAGGAATGCAGGGACTGTGGCGATCAGTGGGGCTGCTCCGACGGCGAACACGACCCAGAAGCCCACGTGGTCGGCGATCCAGACCGAGGTCGGCACGAGCAGGATCTGCGGGGCGGAGATCGACAGGCCGTAGAGACCGATGGCACGCCCGCGGCGGGCGGGTTCCACCAATCGCGCCACCGCCGACGATCCGCACACGGTGATCACCGCGAAGCCGGCGCCGCGCACGGCGGAAAGGGCGAGGATCGCGGGCAGCGCATCGGTCATGAGCAGCACCAAGGAGGGAGCGCCGAGAAGCACCACACCTGCGAGTAACGTCGGCGTCCAACCGAATCTGCGCAATGCCGCAGGAACTGTCGTCTGCACGGCGACGGTGGCGGCCATCATGACGGCGTTCACGAGTCCGCCGCCGACCTCGTCAGCACCCCCGCGCACCGCCCACAGCGGCACCGTCGACACCAATGCGCCGAATCCGGCGAAGCAGAGCGCCGACATCGACATCAGCGCCATGATCCCAGGAGTCCTGATCACACTGTGAGGTGTCGCGGTCGTGCTCGTCATATCCGATTCAGCCTACCGAGCGGCTTGGTCGAAGGCTGGGGATGCCGCCGCATCCGTACCTCGGTCAGGCCGTCGCCGCGCGCAGGGCGATCTCGATCATGTCGCCGAAGGTCTGCTCGCGCTCCTGCGCCGTGGTCTGCTCGCCGGTGACGATGTGGTCGGAGACGGTGCAGATGCTGAGTGCGCGACGACCGTGGAACGCGGCCAGGGTGTAGAGGCCACTGGTCTCCATCTCGACCGCGAGTGCGCCATGGGCGACGAACGGCTCGGTCAGCTCTGGCCGAGTGCTGTAGAACTGGTCGCTCGAGAACAGCAGCCCGACGTGCACGGCTGATTCCAGAGACATGGACTCGGTCGCCTCGACAGCTGCCCGCAGCAGCGAGAAGTCGGCGACGGGTGCGTAGTCGAGCCCGTTGAACCGCACGCGGTTGATGCCGGAGTCGGTGCACGCACCGTTCGCGATGATGATGTCGCGCACAGCGAGGCGCTCGGTGAGCGCGCCGCATGAGCCCACTCGCACGATCTTCTGCACGTCGTAGTCGCTGAACAGCTCATGTGCGTAGATCGCCATCGACGGCTGTCCCATGCCCGACCCCTGCACCGAGACGCGGTGGCCCTCCCAGGTGCCGGTGAATCCCAGCATCCCGCGGGTCTCGGAATACAGCGAGGCGTCGACGAGGAAGTTCTCCGCGATCCACTTCGCCCGCAGCGGGTCGCCGGGGAACAGGACGATGGGGGCGATCTGACCGGGCTCGGCGGCGATGTGCGTGCTCATGCGCCCAGCCTAGGCAGAACCTGCTCAGCCGATCCCCGGCAGCACCACAGGGCACCCGAACACGGGGTCGATGATCACGCGTGCCGACAGGCCGAACAGATCGTGGATCAGGTCGGCGGTCACGATGTCTCCCGGAGCACCCTCGGCGATGATGCGGCCGTCCTTCATCGCGATCAGGTTCGTGGCGAACCGCGCGGCCTGATTGATGTCGTGCAGCACCGCGACGATCGTGCGTTCACCGTCCTGCATCCCCGAGATCAGTTCCATCACGTCGTTCTGGTGGCCGATGTCGAGGAAAGTGGTCGGCTCGTCGAGCAGCAGGACCGCGGTCTCCTGCGCCAGCGCCATGGCGATCCATACCCGCTGACGCTGCCCGCCGGAGAGCTCGTCGACCCGGCGTTCCGCGAGGTCGGAGACCTCGGTGGCGCTCAGTGCGTCGGCGACGGCGTTCTCATCGTCGAGCGACCAGCTGCGCAGCAGTGTCTGATGCGGGTAGCGGCCGCGGCTCACGAGATCCTGCACGGTGATCCCGTCCGGGGCGATCGGCGTCTGCGGGAGAAGCCCGAGGCGCCTCGCCAGCTCCTTCGTCGGCACCGAGCGGATGTCGGTCCCATCGAGGAGCACGCTGCCACTCTCGGGTTTCAACAGTCGCGCGAGCGAGCGCAGCAGGGTCGACTTGCCGCACGCGTTCGGCCCGATGATCACGGTCAGCTCCCCGGGTGGGATCTCGACGTCGATGCCGTCGATGATCGCGGCGCCGCCGTATCCGATGCGCAGGTCCGTGCCATTCAGTCGCGGCGCGGTGGGCAGAGTATGAGTCACTTGCGTCTCCCTTCGACGATGAGCAGCCAGAGCAGATAGAGGCCGCCGATGCAGACGGTGACGGCGCCGACCGGCAGCAGGACCTGAGGGATCGCATGCTGCGCGATCATGTCGGCCGACAACAGGACGACGGCGCCCACGAGGGCCGCCGACACGACGTCGACCGAAGTGCCGCGTCCGCGCAGCCGCCGCCCGATCTGCGGGGCCGCAAGCGCGACGAACGCGATCGGTCCTGCCGTCGCGGTGACCACCGCTGTCGTCACGACGCCCAGCACGACGAGCATCACCTTGCTGCGCTCGACCGGAACCCCGAGTGCGGCGGCCATGTCGTCTCCGAGTTCCAGGCGACGCATGCGCCGCTGTCCCACGGGAAGTGCGACGATGACGAGGGCGAGGACGATCGCACCGAACGCCACTGATGTCCCGTCCGCGAGCGCCAGGCTGCCGGCACCCCAGACGGCCGCGCGCATCGCCTCGTCGACATCGGCCTTCACGGAGAACCACTGATTGAGGCCGCCCAGGAAGGCGCTCATCGCGATGCCGACCAGGATGAGTCGCATGCCTGAGACTCCCTGTCGGAACGCCAGGAAGTACACCACGGCCGCGGCAGCGAGCCCGCCGATCATGGCCGCGGTGACGGTGGCGGCGTAGCCGTTGATCCCGAGCATCAGCATGACGATGACGCCGGTGTAGGAGCCGGCGTTGAAACCGATGATGTCGGGACTGCCCAGCGGGTTGCGGGTGAGTGACTGGAAGATCGCGCCGCTGATGCCGAGCAGGCACCCGAACACGATCGCGGCGAGGATGCGCGGCCCGCGCCACTCCAGCACGACCTTTCGCGCCGCGTCATCGCCTCCCCCGGAGAGCACCTGCACGACCTCTGGCACCGTGATCGGGAACGAGCCGAGCGTCGTCGCCCAGAGCGCGAGAGCGGTGATCACGACCAGCAGCGCCGCGGCCACCATGATCGCTCGCCGGTTGACGCGGATGCTGGTGCCCGCTGCGCGCACGACGACATCGGGGCGGCGCGGGGAGAGGACGCTCACAGGTTCACCGCCCTCGTGTTGCGGGCGAGCAGCGCGAGGATGGGGGCACCGACGAGCGCTGTCACGATCCCGACCTGCAGCTCGCTGTCGACCATGACACGGCCGAGGATGTCGGACCCGAGCAGCAGCACAGGTGCGACGATCGCCGAGAAAGCGATGATCCGTCGCTGATCGGGGCCGGTGAACGGGCGGATCAGGTGCGGCACCATCAGCCCGATGAAGCCGATCGGCCCCACCGCGGCCGTTGCCGCGCCGCAGAGCAGGGTGATCGACAAGGCGACGGTGATGCGTACGGCACCCACGCGGGCGCCGAACGATCGGGCGACATCGTCACCGAGCGCGACGGCATTGAGTGCCCGGCTGCTGACGACGGCGAGAGCGAGTCCCGCGATGATCCACGGGGCGACGGTCTCGATCGTGCCCCCGGGACGGTCGGCGAGAGTGCCGGCACCCCAGAACCGCATCCGATCGAAGGTCTCGACGTCGATGAGGGCGAGTGTCTGCGAGAACCCGATGAGCACCGCGCTCGTCGCGACGCCGACCAGCGTCATCCGCAGTGGCGACGGCGGCCGTTCGCCGAGAGCAGCCAGCACGTAGACGAGTACGGCCGCGAGCAGGGCGCCGAGGAATGCGAGCGGCAGATACTGGTCGATGCGGGTGATGCCGAGGAACGCGACCCCGAGCACGACGGCGAACCCTGCGCCGGCGTTCACTCCGAGGATCCCAGGGTCGGCCAGAGGGTTGCGGGTCAGGGCCTGCATCAGCGCCCCGGAGACGCCGAGGGCCGCACCGACGAGCACCCCGAGAATCGTGCGCGGAACCCGCAATCCCAACAGAGTCGCCTCGGCGATCGGATCCGTCGGATCCGTCACCACCTGCCAGAGCTCGCCGAGCGGAATCGATGCCGAACCGATCACCAGACTGGCGACGCACAGGCCCGTGAGCACGATGATGCCGACGACGAAGAACACGATGGCGCTCGTCGTGCCGCGGCGAGTCGCGCAGGTGCTGGTGGCTGAAGTCATGGAGGGGATCAGTTCGAGATCGTAGGTAAGGTAAGGCTATCGTTACCTGCGGGTCGTCATCGGCGCCCGGCATCCATCCTCCCGATCTGAAAGCCATTCCATGCGCCATTCCCGCTTGCTCGCAGCCTCCGCGCTCCTCGCATCCGTCGCCCTCGCCGGCACCGCATGCGCGGCGTCCCCCGCCGAATCCGACGAAACGGCCACCGACGAGCCGACGACGCGGACCGTGACGACCGACTACGGCGATGTCGAGATCCCCACCGACCCGAAGAAGATCGTCGTGCTGAACTACGCGCTCGCCGGGTACCTCTACGACCTCGATCAGCCCGTCACTGCGACGATCCCGGAGAGCGCTGACGCCACGGAAGGCGAGTTCTCCGAGCTCTGGGGCGATGCGCCGGAGGAGGATGGAACGGTGTTCCTGCCGTGGAGCGTCGACGGCTTCGACCTCGAGGCGATCCTCGCCGAAGACCCCGATCTCATCATCGGTGGCGGCATCGGCTTCCCGCTGTTCCAGGCCGAGCAGGTCTATGACGAGCTCAGCGACATCGCGCCCACCGTCTTGGTCGGCAAGGAGCTGGACACCTGGCAGGAGCAGTTCTCGTTCCTCGCGGAGGACGTCTTCGACCAGGCCGACGACTACGACGCGGCGGTCGCCGCATATGACGAGCGCGTCGCCGAAGTGCGCGAGGCGATCACGCTGCCTGAGGGGCCCGTCGCGTATGTCGCGTTCACCGGCGACGGCACGGCGTACACGCTCGTCGAAGCCGTCGGCCTCCCCAAGGACCTGATCGAGGTCGGGCTGGAACCCGCCCCGGTCTTCGCGGACGGCGACTTCGAGGTCTACGGCGGTGGCGGCGACATGTTCGAGCTGTCGACGGAACAGGCGGGGCAGACGCTCACCCAGCCGACGCTGTTCGTGATGGGCTTCAACGGCGACACGATGGATGCCGCGACCCTCGCCGAGAATCCGGTCTACGCCGCCCTCCCTGCCTTCCAGAACGACAGCGTCTATGACCTGCCGTACTGGTCGCTGCGCGGAGACTACGACGAGGCGCTGGCCACGCTCGATCACATCGAGGAGCTGTTCGGCTGACATGGCACTGCGTGAGTTCGTCACCCATCCGCTCGTCCTTCGTCGCCTCGAGGTGATCGGCGCCAGGGACATCACGCCGCGCATGCGCCGGGTCACGCTCGGAGGGCCGGAGATGGCAGCGTTCGAACGCGACGGACTCGCGCTCGCGCCTTTCCGCGCTCCGGGCTTCGACGATCACGTCAAGGTGATCTTCGCTGAAGACGGCGAGGTGGAGAAGGTGCTCCCGTTACAGCTCGGAGAGGGCATCGAATGGACCTCGGCGCCGGGTCGCCAGGCCCGCGACTACACGCCGCGGCGTGTCGCGGATGGCGAGCTCGATCTCGACTTCGTGCTGCATGGTGAAGGTCCGGCGGTGCAGTGGGCGCGGGCGGCGAAGCCGGGCGATCCGCTCTGGATCGTCGGACCCAAGTCGTCCATCGTCCTCCCGGAGGAGATGGACTGGGTCGTGCTCGTCGGCGACGAGACGGCGCTGCCGGCGATCGGTCGCTTCCTCGATGAGCGGCCGACGGATGCCGCAGTGCATGCTGTGATCACGATCGGCGCAGCATCCGCTCGGCAGGGACTCGCACTTCGCGAAGGCGACACGATCGAATGGGTGGTGGCGTCGCCGACCGATCGCGATGCGCTGGAGAGCGCGGTGCGCGCGGCCGTGCCGGCCGAAGGCGATGGATTCGTCTGGGCGGGTGCCGAGAGCCGTGCCCTGCTGCCGGTTCGACGATTCCTCTCCAGAGAGCGCGGCCTCGCCAAGAACCGAATGAATCTGACCGGCTACTGGCATGCCGACCAAGGGGCGGATGCTCCGCAGTATCCGGAGGTACCGTCGCCGCTCGCCTGGTTCGCGGTGCGTGCCGCGCTGCGCGCCGGGATCCTCGACGACATCGCGGATCATTCGGCCGCGAGCGACGAGGAGATCACCTCGCGGCTCGGACTCTCCCCTCGCGCCTTCGACACGATCGCCCCGACGCTGATCCACCATGGGCTGATCGCTGAGCAGGATGGACGCTTCCGCCTCGCCTCCGCCGGCGAAGCGCTGCTCGCCGATGAGCATGAGCGGGAAGAGTTCGACGGGCACGAGGCAGACATGCTGTTGGCGCTCTCAGAGCTCGGCCCAGCGCTGCGAGACGGCGGCTCCCCGTGGGAGAGGGCTCAGGGGGCAACACTGGCCGCCGATGCGACCGCGGATGCCGAGCGCTTCGAAGAGCTTCGCCACAGCACGGAAGTGCTGCGATTCGTGGGCGGCGCGCTGATCCGAGACTCCCTCTGGGCGGATGCTTCGCGCGTACTGCTCACCGGACCCGGCTCTGCGGAGGTGGCGGATCTCGCCACCGAAGCCGGCATCGCAGCCGTGTTCACCGTGACAGGCGACGCCGCATCCGAGCTCGCGAACCGGAGCGAGTGGCTGAGGGAGGATGACGGGGCCGCTGCTGACGTCGCGATCGCCGCCTTCGCTCTGGGGCACCGAACGGATGATGAGGCGCTGCAGCTGCTGGTTCAGTTGCGGGAACGCACGGGCACGCTGGTCGTCATCGACGCAGCGCGTGCGGATTCGTTGAGCCCGACCGCGCACGAGGCATCCGTTCTCGCATTCGCCGGCAACGGTGCGGGTCTGCGCGATGAGGTGGCAGCGGATGCGCTCGCCGGTGACGCCGGCTGGCGGCGCGAGCGCACGGTCGCGCTCGGATGGGGGATCGAAGCCGCGGTGCTGTGCCGGGTCTGAGGGTGCTCAGCCCTCGCGCCGCCTGACGATCTCGTTGATCCAGATCGGGGCGAACGGGGAGGTGCAGCCCGGTGCAGTCGGGTAGTCGGCCAGCACCTGCAGCCGCTCACCGATCTCCAGTGCGCGTGCGCGCAGGTGCGGGTGGTGGATGCCGATCTGCGCGAGCGTCTCGTTCATCGCCCACTGCGGCCGCTTCGGCGCATTCTTCATATCGCGTTCGATGCGGTCGAGAAGATCCTCGAGGTCGAGTCCCTCCGGGTTCTTCGCCACGCGCTCGCCGGTCAGCGACCACGCGGCCGCGGCGACCGTCGGATCGGCATCGTCGAACCACCGCACCCGCATCTCCTCGGCGAGCGGCGACTTCTTGGCGATGTAGTTCACGAACCAGTCGTTGACCTTCGGCGCTCGCGTCTGCCGCAGCATCGCATCGAGTTCGTCTGCGGTGAACTCCCGCGGCGTGCAGATCAGCAGAGCGAGCAATCGCGGAGCAGTCTCGCCTGTCGACCACAGTTCTTTCGCCAGGGCCTGATCCGTCTTGATCTGCTTCGAAAGCGCGCGCATCTTCGACAGGTTGATGCCGTGGTCGTCGCCGCGCTTCTCGTTCGCTGCCCGCATCTTCGGATCCTCGAGTGCGGCGAGCTCTCTGAGAACATCGGGGACGGTCATCGTGTCGGCCATGATTCCAGCCTACGACCGGCGTGCGCGTCCGAGCTCAGCCGTCGCTGGCGGCTGCCAGCAGGGGCACCACCAGATCGCTGATCGGCGTCGGGATGCCGTGTGCACGCCCGCGTCGTTGGATGACGCCGTTGCGGATGCTCCATTCGAGCGGCCGGTTCGCTTCGCGGTCGGCGAGTATGGAGGTTCCCATATCCGGCGGGAACGCTTGGAAGGCGCTGACGATCTCCCGGGGTACCTCGTCGCTCAGGGATGCGCCCTCAGCTCGGGCGACTTCCAGGCCTTCGCGCAGATAGGCCAGGGAGAGCGCGGCGATATCGTCCCTGGCGAACATCCCGGAGCGGCGACCCGTGAGGACCATCAATCCGGCGACCGCGTTCTGCAGGAGCTTTCGCCACGCCACGGATGCGAAGTCCGTAGAGAGTTCGACCGAGCAACGGGTGCCGCGAAGAGCCGTCAGCGCGACGCGGGCGGCCGGCGTGTCCGGCAGGGTGAGACGTGGCGCGGCCCGCAACCACACCGAACCGTCTGGCTGTGCTTGAGCGGGAAACCACACGACAGAAGGGATGATCCGGGCGCCGTGGGAGTACGGCGTGACAAGATTCTGCTGTTCGACGCCGTTCTGCAGAACGCAGATGACGGTGTCTGCATCGCACAGTGCCTTCAGCCACGGCGCCGCTGCCTCGACCTGAGTCGATTTGACGGCGAGGAAGACGAGGTCGACTGCTCCGTCGACCTGCGCCGGGCTGGTCTGAACCGGGCCGGGAACCAGGATGCGGTCATCGTCCACACGCAGTTCGAGCTGTTCACGCGGTGTCCGGCCGTAGATCCGCGGTGTGCGGCCGACCTCGTGCAGGGCTGCAGCGACGGTCGTGCCGATCGCCCCGGGGCCCACAACGGCGACGGAGGGTGACATCGACATGACCTTATCCTCGCCCCCGCGCTCGAATCGCGCAAAGTGCACGATCACGCATCGGATGGAGCGCTTTGCGCGATTCGAACGAGGTGAGGGCGACTAATCCTCCCCGACGAGGTTCCCGCGAATGCGGCGCAGATCCTCCATGAGCGATCCGATCAGGATCCAATGACCGGATGCCGGCGGCTTCACCCGCAGCGGCGCGGTCAGCGCGGGGATCGTCGAGGTCTCAGACGAAGGCTCGGGGGCCACGTCGGCGACCTGCACGGCCAGGCGCACATCGTGACCGGCTCGATGCAGTTGCTCGGCGATCGCGTGCACGGTCGGCTCATCAGCGATCGAGTCGTCGTAATGGTCGAAGTACGCACGTGTCATCCCGATCACCTGTGTGACGATCGGGGACAGTGTGCTCAGAAGCGCCCGCATCTCGACGAGCTCGCCGCGCTGCGACCGGCGCGGGTTGAGCGTCAGTGCTTCCTCGCCGGCCGTGATGGATGCTTCGGCTGCTGCCAGCATCGGACGCAGAAGCCGGGCCTCCACCATCAGGCCCTGCAGTTGTGCCGGGGTCTGCGCAGTGGGCAGGGCCGTCGCCAGCCGATCGAGGCTGGCGGCGATCTCCGCCCGGAGCAGCCCCAGATCCCGCCGCGCGGGAGCGGTGAGCACCGGCGGCACGATGAGGGCGTTGACGATGATGCCGATCGCGACGCCGATCAGGGTCTCGAGGATGCGGTCCAGAGCGTATTGCGGACTGGAAGAGCCGAGGGCGAGCACCAGCATCGCCGAGATCGCGACCTGATTGCCCATGCCAGGTGTCGCACGGAACGCCCACGCCACGAGCATCGCCACCACGATCGCAAGCAGAACCACCCAGCTCTGCGGGCCCAGCAGCAGGCTGAGCCCTGTGGCGATCACGACGCCGACGATCACACCGAGACTGCGCTCGATCGCCTTGGTGAACGACTGATTCACGCTCGGCAGCACCACCAGCAGAGCGGCGATCGCGGCGAACACCGGCAGCGGTCCCGGGATGAGCCAGCCGGCTATGAGCCATGCGCCGATCGTGGCCACGGCAGACTTCACGACCTGCAGCAGGGGAGCGCGCTTCGCGCTGCGCACAGCCGATGTCATCCGCATGCATCCACGTTAGCCCCGGGCCATATCGGCTCACCGTATGAGGTCACCCTAACTCTCTGATAAATTAGGGCAGGCTTACCAAAGCCTCCGCTTGCAAAGCATCCGGCGCCCTTCGTGCCAGCCTCCATCTACCCGAAAGGGATACCCGTGCGCATCTCTCGTCTCCTGGGCCTCGGCGCAGTCGCTGCCCTGGCCGTCGGCCTCGCCGCCTGCTCCACCCCCGCGGCCTCCGAAGGATCGGACACCGAATCGCTGATCGGCACGAACCCGGCATCCGCCGACGCGTTCCCGGTCACCGTCGAGCACTTCTACGGCGAGACCACGATCAGTGAGAAGCCCGATCGCATCGCGACCGTGAACTGGGCGAACCATGAGGTTCCGCTCGCGCTCGGCGTCGTGCCGGTCGGCATGAGCAAGGTCGCCTGGGGGGACGATGACGACAACGGCGTGCTGCCGTGGGTCGAGGACAAGCTCGACGAGCTCGGCATCGACGTGTCGCTGATGGGCGACAAGGACGCAGAGAAGGCCGGCGAGGTGCCCGTGCTGTTCGACGAGGCCGACGGCATCGACTTCGAGGCCGTCGCTGACACCGCGCCGGACGTCATCCTCGCCTCGTACTCCGGCCTCACGCAGGAGGACTACGACACCCTCTCCAAGATCGCACCTGTCGTGGCCTTCCCCGAGGTCGCATGGGGCACCTCCGTGCAAGACATGATCACCCTGAACTCCGAGGCGATCGGGCTCGCAGATGAGGGGCAGGCCCTGATCGAGGACCTCGACGCCGAGACGCAGGCCGCACTCGATGCGCACCCCGCGCTGAAGGAGTCGAAGCTGCTCTTCACGTACATCGACCCGAACGATCTGAGCCAGGTCGGCTACTACACGCGCATCGACACCCGCCCCGGGTTCCTGCTCGACCTCGGCCTGCCCGAGGCGCAGATCGTCGCGGACAACGCTGACAGCACCGACTTCTACCTGATGGTCAGTGCCGAGGAGGTCGAGAAGTTCGACGACGTCGACGTATTCATCACCTACGGCGACGAGTCGATCATTCCCCTGCTCCAGGCCGACCCGCTGCTGAGCAAGATCCCCGCAATCGCCGCCGGGAACATCGCAGTCCTTCCCGACGCATCGCCGATGGCGAACTCCGCGAACCCGTCGCCGCTCTCGATTCCGTGGGGCATCGACGAATACTTCGCGATCCTCGAGGCCCCGCTGCTCGACGAGTGACCTCAATCGCCCAGGCTTCGACGTCGGGCGCCGCGAACCTGCGGCGTCCGGCGTCGGTGCGTGTGCTCTGGCTGCTGATCGGCGCCGGTGCGATCCTCGTCCTCGGCATCCTGTCGGTCTCGTTCGGCGTGCGCACGGTGTCGCTCGACGACATCATCGCCGCCCTCAGCGGGCACGACGACACCGTGGCGCAGGCCGCGATCATCAAGAGGATTCCGCGCACAGTCCTCGCCATCCTCGTCGGGGCAGCTCTCGCGCTCTCGGGCGCGGCCATGCAGGCCGTCACGCGCAACCCCATCGCCGACCCCGGCATCCTCGGAGTCACGAACGGCGCCTCGCTCGCCGTGGTCTTCGGAATCGCCTTCTTCGGCATCTCGAGCGCATACGGCTACATGCTGCTCGCCATTCTCGGCGCGGCGCTCGCCGCCGTCTTCGTCTACTCGGTCGGCTCGCTCGGCCGCGGCGGTGCGACGCCTCTCAAACTCGCCCTCGCCGGGGCCGCGACCTCGGCCGCGCTCGGCTCGCTGATCAGCGCCGTCATGCTGCCCCGCGTCGATCTGCTGCAGACGTTCCAGTCCTGGCAGGTCGGCGGCGTCGGAGGTGCGGAGTGGCCGCGCATCGCGGTCACCGCGCCAGTGCTCGCGATCGGCGCGCTCATCTGCTTCATGTGCGCGCGCGGCATGAACTCCCTCGCGCTGGGCGACGACATGGCGGCCGGGCTCGGCGAGCGGGTCTTCCGCACCCGTCTCGTCTCCGCACTCGGCGCCGTGATCCTCGCTGGCGCCGCGACGGCGATCGCCGGTCCGATCGGTTTCGTCGGTCTCGTCGTTCCGCACATGTGCCGGATGCTGATCGGCACTGACCATCGCTGGCTGCTGCCGTTCTCCGCGTTCGGTGGTGCGGCGCTGCTGCTCGCGAGCGACATCATCGGACGCGTGATCGCCCCGTCGTCGGAGGAGATCCAGGTCGGTATCATCACCGCCGTCATCGGCGCTCCGTTCTTCATCTGGATCGTCCGCCGCCAGAAGGTGCGTGAACTGTGATGCTTGTGCAGACGAAGGGGCCGGCCGCGATCATGGCCGGACGCCGTGCACGCCATCGTCGTCATGCCGTGGCCACGATCGTGCTCGGAGTGGTGCTTTTCGCGCTCGCCGCCGTCGCCCTGATGTTCGGCAACTCGTTCTACACCCCCGGCGAGATCATCCGCGTCATGCTGGGCGAGACCGTGCCAGGAGCATCCTTCACGGTCGGGGAGTTGCGCCTGCCGCGCACCGCGCTCGCGATACTCGCCGGGTTCGCCTTCGGCATCGCCGGAGTCACGTTCCAGACGCTGCTGCGCAACCCACTGGCCTCGCCCGACATCATCGGCATCACCGAGGGGGCGAGCGCTGCCGCGGTCGTCGGCATCGTCGTGCTCGGTCTGAGCGGTCCTGCCGTCTCGGGGATGGCGTTGGGCGGAGCCCTGATCACAGCGATCGCGATCTACCTGCTCTCGAACAAGGGCGGCTTCTCCGGCATCCGCCTGATCCTGATCGGCATCGGAGTCGCTGCGATGCTGCAGAGCGTCGTGTCGTACGTGCTTTCGCGCGCGGCGGACTGGGACATCCAGATGGCGATGCGCTGGATCACCGGCAGTCTGAACAACGCCGCGTGGGACGACGTCATCCCGCTCGCGATCGCCAGCGTCGTGATCCTGCCGTTCCTGTTCAGCCAGGCACGAGCGCTCGGGATGCTGCAGCTCGGCGACGACTCGGCCTCCGGCCTCGGCGTGCGCGTCACGGCAACGCGGCTGATGTTCATCCTCGGTGCCGTCGCGTTGCTCGCGTTCGCGACGGCGGGCACCGGCCCGATCGCGTTCGTCGCATTCATGGCCGGACCCATCGCCGCCCGCATCACCGGCCCCGGCGCGAACCTGCTGCTGCCGTCGGCGTTCGTCGGGGCTGTTCTCGTGCTCGGCGGCGACCTGATCGGTCAGTTCGCGTTCGACGCGCGCTATCCGGTCGGCGTCATCACGGGCGTGCTCGGCGCGCCGTATCTGATCTACCTGCTCATCCGCACCAACCGTTCTGGGGGCTCGCTATGACCGAGGCGCACACACTGACTGCCGAGGCAGTGACCCTCGCCTACGGCGACCGCACGGTCATCGAAGGCCTCGACCTCCAGGTCGCGCCGGGGAAGATCACCTCGATCGTCGGAGCGAACGGATGCGGCAAGTCGACGCTGCTTCGCTCGCTCGCGCGGCTGCTGTCGCCGGCCTCCGGCCAGATCGTCCTGGATGGCAAATCCGTGCATTCGCGGCCCACCAAGGAGGTCGCCCGCGTGCTCGGCCTGCTGCCGCAGTCGCCGATCGCGCCGGAGGGGATCGCAGTGGCAGACCTGGTCGGGCGAGGACGGCATCCGCATCAGAAGGTGCTCGCCCGCTGGACCTCCCACGACTACGAGATCGTCGCCGACGCGCTCGAGGCGACTGGCATCACAGATCTCGCCGACCGCAGCGTCGACGAGCTCTCCGGTGGTCAGCGCCAGCGAGTGTGGATCGCCATGGCGCTCGCGCAGGAGACCGACATCCTGCTGCTCGACGAGCCGACCACGTTCCTCGATGTCGCGCATCAGGTCGAGGTGCTCGATCTGCTCACCGATCTCAGCGTCTCGCGCGGCACGACCATCGTCATGGTGCTGCACGACCTCAACCTCGCCGCGCGCTACTCCGATGAGCTCGTCGCGATGCGCAGCGGTCAGGTGCACGCCCTCGGAGCGCCGGACGACATCCTCACTCACACGCTGGTCGAAGAGGTCTTCGGCATGGCGAACCAGATCACCACCGACCCGGTTTCGGGAAAGCCGATGGTGACACCGATCGGAAGGCATCATGTCCGCTGAGACTCGCACTCGCACTCCCTACGTCCTCGCTCGCGCCGAGGTGCGCGCGGTCGACCGCGTGTCGCCGAACTTCGTGCGCGTCACCTTCGGGGGCATCGACCTCGACGAGTTCGGTACTCCCGGCGACGTCTACGACGCCCGGATCAAGCTGGTCTTCCCGCCGGCCTCCGGCATCCTCCCCGACCTCGACCGAGACACCGACGACTGGTGGGGCTCGTATCTCGCGGTTCCCGAGGAGGAACGCGGATCGATGCGCACCTATTCGGTGCGCTCTCTCGACGTCGCGGATGCCGGCACCGAGGTCGTCGTCGACTTCGTGCTGCACCTCGCGCCGGGTCTCACCGGACCCGCTTCTCTGTGGGCGAGCGCGGCCTCCGTTGGCGATGAGCTCTGGATGGTCGGGCCGCGCCGCGGACGTGAGGACCGCAGCGGCATCGAGTACGCGCCAGGTTCTGCGTCGTCGGTGATGCTGGTCGGCGACGAGACCGCTGCGCCCGCGATCGCCCGCATCCTGGAGGATGCCCCGCGTGATCTGCGTGGGCTCGCATTCATCGAGATTCCGACGGCTGAGGACATCCTGCCGATCGATGCTCCGGAGGGTGTGGAGGTGCACTGGCTGCCGCGCGGTGATGCGGCGCACGGACTGCGGCTGATCCCCACGGTGCTCGACTGCCTCGGCGACACAGGGCATAGCGAGATCGTCGTGCAGGATGCCGAGGGCGAAGAGATGGTCTGGGAGACTCCGATCTACTCCGGCAGCGGCGAAGAGGTCTCCGCTTCAGAGGACGGCACCGACCGGTACTTCTGGATCGCCGGCGAGAGCGGCGTCGTCACGACGCTGCGTCGGCACCTGGTGAAGGACCTCGGCATCGACCGCTCGCAGGTGGCGTTCATGGGGTACTGGCGCCGCGGCGTCGCGATGCGCGGCTGAGATCTTCGCCGTCCACGCGTCCCGATCTGCGGACATTGTCCCGATTAGCTGAGGTATTCGGCGCAAATGTCAGCTGATCGGGACCGCGTCCGCGAATCGGGACACGGGTCGAGGCGTGAGGTGACGAGCCCTGTCCCACCTGCGTGGTTCGATGGAGGCATGAACCAGGAGCAGCGGATGCAACAGGAATCCCGTGCCATCTGGGCCACCGTCATCTGCTTCCTGGCCGGCACCGGCATCGGTACGGCAGTGCTGTGGGGAAATCCGCGACCGATCGCCGGAGACGGATCGGTCAGCCTGCCGGTAGCCCTCGTCGCGGGTGTCGTCGCCGCGGCATCCTTCGTCGTCAGCACGTTCCTGAATCGCAGAGGCGAGCATGCGTCGATGCCGAGGTGGCAGACGATCATCTCCGCATCCTCGGCCGTCGCCCTCACGATCGCGTTCGCCGGCGTGACGGCGCTCGGTGTGCTGCTGGCGAGCGAGGTGCTCGGCGTGGGGTTGCAGGGCGTCGTGCTTCCGGCGCTGGGTGGCGGCATCGTCACCGGAGTCGCCAGCGCCGTCGCCGGCAGGCTGACCTTCGGCGCTGGAATCGGGCTGCACACCGCTGATCTCGCCGCGCTGCTGTTCAGTTACCTGATGATCGGCACGCTGTTCGCGATGCTCACCGCCGCAGACCCGCGGTGGTGGGAGACGAACTTCTCGCAGCTCGGCATCGGGGTCGGTGCCTGGGTTTTCAACGGCACCCTCGTCGTCGCCGGCATCCTGACCGCCACGGTGGGCGCTTACATCGGTCGTGACCTGCACCGGATCCTCGGCGACGCCGCGCTGGGTCGCATCGTCTGGGTGGTCGTGCTGTGGACGGCCACCGGGGTCGCGCTCGCCGGAGTCGGGTTGTTCCCGCAGGAGGACATCGTCGTGCTGCACAACATCGCAGCCGTCTCGACGCTCGTGCTGTTCGTCGCGGCAGGTGTGCTCACGACCACGGTGATGCCAGGACCGCCACGGCCACTGCTGCTGACCACGGTGGGCGTCGCGCTGCTGCTCGTCATCGCGTTCGTGGGGGCCGACAGCCTCGACCTCTACTCGATCACCGTGCTCGAGGCGATCGTGATCGGACTCGGGCTGCTCTGGCTCACGACCCTGGTGCGCGTGCTCGCGGTGCTGACACCGGATGTTGCGCGTCCGTCGGCACGCGAGTCGCTGCTGCATGGGTGACGCGCGTCGCGACCGGTCCCGTCGCACTTTTCCATTGTCGTGCGGTGTGTCGTGCGACGGGAACCGGCCGGTGCTCAGAGCGAGGTGATGACCACCCGGGTGATGTTCGAGTCCTTCAGTGACTCGTAGCCCTCGTTGACCTCGTCAAGAGCGATCTCCTTCGACAGCAGCGAATCCAGTTCGAATCGACCTTCGAGGTACAGCTTCGCGTACATGGGGATGTCGTGCTTCGCGGTCGTCGATCCCATGTAGACGCCCTGGATGCGCTTCTGCGATCCGATCAGGCCGACCTGGTGCACGTCGATATGCGACGCGGGATCGATGACGCCGATCAAGTAGAGTCCGCCGCCGGGCGCGGCCATCTCGAGCCCCTGCTCTGCGACGGTCTTCGTGCCCACGAAGTCGAACACCGAATCCGCCCCGTTGCCGGTGATCTCCATCACGGCGGCCACAGGGTCGACGGACTTGGAGTTGACGACGTGGGTCGCGCCGAACTCGCGCGCCTTGAGGAGCTTGTCATCTGCGATGTCGACGGCGATGATCGTCGTCGCTCCAGCGATGACGGCGCCGTTGATCGCGTTGAGACCCACACCACCTGCGCCGATCACGACGATGGTGTCACCGGCCTGCACATTGGCAGTGTTCAGAACAGCCCCTGCGCCGGTGACGACGCCGCAGCCGAGCAGGGCGGCCTGAGCGAACGGGATCTCGTCCGGCACCTTCACGAGCTGGTTCTCGTGCACAAGCGCCTGCTGGGCGAATCCGCCCAGGCCGAAGGCCTGGCCGACAGGTAGGCCGTTCTCCGACAGCCGGGGTGCGTCACCCTCTGCGCGGAGCGTCTTCTCCGGGTGCAGGCACTGGTAGACCTTGCCCGACAGGCACTTCTCGCAGGCGCCGCAGTACTGCACGAGACATCCGACGACATGGTCGCCGACCGCGAGCTCCGTGACGCCGGGGCCGATCTGCGTGACGACGCCTGCGAGTTCATGCCCGAACACGCCGGGCAGCGGATTGCCCATCTCGAAACGCGACATGGTGAGGTCGGTGTGGCACAGGCCGGAGGCCTTCACGTCGACGAGTACCTCGCGGCCGATGGGATCCGCGATGTCGATGTCGGCGCTGACGAATCCTGCGCCGAGCTCGCGGACGAGTGTTGCCTTCATTTGTTCTCTCCTTCTGGGCGTTGTCCGTCGGGGTCTCCGGCGGGCACTGATGGGACGCTGATGTGCATCCATGCGGGCATGAGCTGGGTCAGATGATGCGCCAGCTCGTCCTGGGTGGCGGTCACATCACCGAGCACCCAATCGACGATGAGCCCGACCGCTGCGTGAGCGATGTACGTCGCAGCGATGGTGGGGTCGAGATCAGCCGGTGGGCGAGTGCCCTCGACGATGTGCGCGAGGATCTCGGTCCGCATGATCTCGACGACGCGTGATTCGGCGCCGCGCGGCGTCGCGATGGTGAAGACGCGAGCGTAGAGGCTGCGGTAGGTGCCGTAGTGCGCGATCAGGGCGCGCTGCGACTGCTCCATGAGTGAAGTGTCCACGCGCGAAGATGCCGCACTCGTGTGCTGCGAGATCTCATGGAAAGTGAGCTCCTGCAGGTGCAGCGCGAGGTCGTCGATGCCCGAGAAGTGGGTGTAGAAGGTCGCGCGGCTGATGCCGGCGGCCTCCGCCACGCTCTTCACCGTTATCTCGGCGTCCGTCGTGGCCAGTGTGCGTACCGCCTCATACAGGCGGGATCTGGTGGCGGCGGGTCTTCTGTCCGTGGACGCGCGTATCGCGTCGCGGACGGATGCGAGATCCGCCGTCGCGTCTTCGCGAGTCATGATCTCATCCTACGCCTGTTTCTGGACAAGTGTCTAGAAACAGGCGTGGCGCCCTGGCCATCGGTATCCGTCCCTGTCAGGATCGGGGGACCGACCTCCACGAAAGGACGACGATGTCCGACCAGGTATTCATCTTCATCGCGCTGGGGCTGTACTTCGCAGCCATGCTCGTCATCGGCTACCTGGCGTTCCGCCGGACAGCCGACCACGAGGACTACATGCTCGGCGGCCGTGATCTTCCGCCTTGGGTCGCGGCGCTCAGCGCCGGAGCATCCGATATGTCCGGCTGGCTGGTGATGGGCTTGCCGGGAGCGATCTATCTCTCCGGACTCATCGAAGCGTGGATCGCCGTCGGCCTCACGATCGGCGCGTACCTGAACTGGCTTCTCGTCGCCCCACGCCTGCGCGCGTACACGCAGGTGTCGCGCAACTCGATCACTGTGCCGAGCTTCTTCGAGAACCGACTGCGCGACTCCACGCGGCTGCTGCGCATCCTCGCCGGCGTCGTGATCCTGGTCTTCTTCACCCTGTACATCTCCAGCGGCATGGTCGCCGGTGGCTTCTTCTTCGAGACCTCCTTCAACTCCGACTATCTGCTCGGCATCGCATTGGTCGGGGGCGTCACCCTGCTGTACACCCTGTTCGGCGGGTTCCTCGGGGCATCGTTCACCGATGTCGTGCAGGGCCTGATGATGGTGATCGCGCTGATCGTCATTCCGGTCGCAGCCGTGATCGCCGTGGGCGGTTTCGGCGAGGTTGGCACGTACATCGACGAGCTCGCTCCGAACCACCTGTCTCTCATCGGAGGGACGGCGTTGACCGGTGGGGTCGTGCTGACCATCGTCTCGGGTCTCGCATGGGGCCTCGGCTACTTCGGTCAGCCGCACATCATCGTGCGGTTCATGGCGCTGCGCAACCCAGGTGAGGCCAAGGCTGCCCGCCGCATCGGCATGACGTGGATGATCATCTCGCTCGTCGGTGCAGTGTTCTCGGGCCTCATCGGCATCGCGTACATGGCGCAGAAGGGCATCGACCTCACCAACCCCGAGACCGTCGTGCTGGTGATGTCGCAGACGCTGCTGCACCCGTTCGTCGCCGGGCTCGTGCTCGCTGCCGTGCTCGCTGCGATCATGAGCACGATCTCCAGCCAGCTCATCGTCGCGTCGTCCGCCCTCGTGGAAGACCTCTTCAAGGTCGTCAAGAAGGAGCCGTCGCCGAAGCTGCTGGTGCTGCTCGGGCGAATGACAGTGCTCGGTGTCGGCATCATCGCGGCGCTGCTGGCGCTGGTCCCGAACGACACGATCCTCGGGCTGGTCTCGTTCGCGTGGGCAGGCTTCGGCGCCGCCTTCGGCCCGCTGATCCTGCTCAGCCTGTTCTGGCGCAAGCTCACGAACTGGGGCGCGCTGGCCGGCATGTTCGTCGGGGCTGCCGGTGTCTTCGTGTTCAAAGCCGTCTGGCCTCAGATGTACGAGCTGCTGCCTGCTTTCGTCTTCGCGATGCTCGTGGCGGTGGTCGTGAGCCTGCTCACCCACCGCGACGGCTCCGAGCGGCAGAACGAGATCCTGCAGGAGTTCAGCGAGACCGGCACGCTGCTGACCGTGAACGGCGTCGGCCGCGGTGCGCGTATCGACCGCATGACGCCGTAGGGCGCGTCGACGCCGGCGGCCACGCGCGACTCTGGCGGCCGCGCGCGACTCCGGCGGCCACAACGTTGCGAATTGGCCGCCAGAGTCGACGTGGGCCGTCAGGGTCGACGTCAGCCCGGATCTACTTGCCGAGGAACTCACTCAGCGCGGCGTTGACCTCGTCTGCGTGAGTCC
Source organism: Microbacterium murale (assembly GCF_030815955.1). Taxonomy (NCBI): domain Bacteria; kingdom Bacillati; phylum Actinomycetota; class Actinomycetes; order Micrococcales; family Microbacteriaceae; genus Microbacterium; species Microbacterium murale. Next base: position 2,098,403 of record NZ_JAUSXK010000001.1, read on the forward strand.
AGAGCAGCCCGTGCGGAGCGCCCTCGACCTCGACGTAGTCGGCCTCAGGGACCGCCTGGTGGAAACGGCGAGCAGTGGCGTCGATGGGGAGGATGTTGTCCTTCGTGCCGTGCAGGATCAGCGTCGGCTTGCCGCTGGCGCGAACCGCCTCGACGTCGGCGCGGAAGTCCTCGATCCAGGCCGAGACGACAGCGTATGCCGCGACCGGGGCGCTGCTGATCGCGACGTTCCAACTGCCGGTGACGGCTTCGGGACTGATGCGACTGCCGAGGTTCTCATCCAGGTTGTAGAAGTTCTTGTAGAAGTCGGTGAACCAGGCGAAGCGGTCAGCCTTCGCAGTTGCTTCGATCCCGTCGAAGACATCCTGCGGCACGCCTTCAGGGTTGTCGTCGCGCTGGACGAGGAACGGCTCGAGCGACGCCAGGAAGGCGAGCTTCGCGACCCGCTCGTGTCCGTAGCGCGAGACGTAGCGGGCGAGCTCACCTGTGCCCATCGAGAAGCCGACGAGAACGACATCGCGCAGGTCGAGGGTCTCGAGCACCGTGTTCAGATCGGCGGCGAACGTGTCGTAGTCGTATCCGGCGGCGACCTTGGAGGACTGGCCGAATCCGCGGCGGTCGTAGGTGATCACGCGGTAGCCGTTCGCGAGCAGCTCTCGCGTCTGTCGTTCCCAGCTGTGCCCGTCGAGCGGATACCCGTGGATGAGGACGACCGGCTGACCGGAGCCCTGGTCTTCGTAGTAGAGCTCGATAGGAGCGGAGTTCTCGGTGCCGACGTTGATGTACCCCATGGTTCTGCCTTTCTGAAAAGAGGGGAGAACGATCGTTCTCCGCCATTGATCACAAATGTAGAGAACGATCGTTCTCTTGTCAAGTACCATGGACTTATGTATTCGGAGAATTCACGAGAGAGCATCCTCGATGCGGCTGAGGAGCTCTACTACGCCAAGGGGTACGCCGCTGTCGGCATGGACGAGCTGCGCGCGGCTGCCGGTGTGTCGCTGAAGCGCGTGTACGCCCTCTTCCCTTCGAAGAACGACATCATCAAGGCTGTTCTCGGACGCAAGCACGACGAGTGGGAGAGCATGCTCACGAGTGCGGTGGCAGCGGCGGGAGATGACTCCCGTGCGCGTCTGCTGGCCGTGTACGACTTCCTGCAGGTGTGGTTCGGCGCGGACGACTTCCGTGGCTGCGCGTTCATCAACGCCTTCGGCGAACTCGGCGGCACGATCCCCGAGGTCGCGCAGATCGTCCGCGAGCACAAGGCGTCGTTCCAGGAGTACATGTCTCGACTCGTCGCCGACACGGGAGCATCTGAGGTCCTCGCCGCGCAGCTTTCCATCCTCGCCGAGGGCGCGCAGAGCACTGCAGCCATCTCCGGCGATCCGCAGGTCGCCGTCCAGGCTCGAGGCGCGGCTGAGGTGCTCATCGGTGCGGCGGTGGCCAGCGCCTGAGGTGGGCGTCCGCCAGAAATAGGGCATCTGCCGGATGTCTGAGGGGTGTCTTAGAAGGGAATGTAGACGTACCGCATCTCTCCAAGGAGTCGTCATGTACGAGCACCCGTCTTACACCCACGCAAGAGTCACCGGCGAGCAGGCCCGCGCTGCCCGCGAGCTCGAACGTCGCCGTTCGATGCTGGATCATCCGTCCCGGATCGTTCGGCGGGAACGTCCGTTGATCGCCCTGCTGAAGCGGGCATTCCGTGGTGAGAAAGGCGCGCCGCGGTCGGCGAGAGCCGCAGCGTCGTCGAGTACGCCATCGGACAAGCCGCGCGTCGTCTGCGAACAGCCCGCCCAGCCGGCGCACGCACGGTGAACTCGCCGGCGGTGAGCCCGCCTGCGGTGAACTCGTCTACGAGCGGGATCGCCGATCCTGATGTCCGCGGTACGTGGCACCATGATGTGGTGACGGTTCCCACGGACAGCACGGCGATGGTGGGTCGCGATGCCGACCTCGCCGAGTTGCGGCGCGCCTTCGATCGTGCCGCCGGGGGTGAGCCTTCGGCGGTGCTGATCGAGGGCGAAGCCGGCATAGGCAAGACACGTCTGCTGCGGGAGTTCCTGGGCGATGTGGCGGCATACGCTGACGTCCATGTCGGTCGCTGCCTCGACCTCGGAACCGCCCGCTCCGCGTACGGCCCGCTCATCAGCATCCTCCGCTCGATCGTCCACCGCGTGGGCGTCGCAGAGGCGCGGAAGGCGGTCGGCGTCGGCACCGAGGCACTGCGCATGCTCGTCCCAGAGCTCGGTGACGGCGCGGCGCAGCGAGACCTCACGAGCCCAGATGCCCTGCGCGGCGCGGTCGTCGCGCTGATCGAGGCGGCAGCCGAACGTGCGCCGCAGGTCATCGTGGTCGAAGACGTGCACTGGACCGACGACTCCACGCTGGGCATGCTCTCCTTCCTGCTGCGCACCCTGCAGTCCGGCCGCGTGCTCGTGGTCATCACCTGCCGCAGCGATGACGTGCGGCGCGGCGACGCCGTGAGCAGATTCATCGCCGAGACCACTCGCGCACGCCTCATCGAACGGCTCCCTCTGCGACGCCTGGACGCAGACGCCACGCGCCAGCTGGTCCGACTGATAGCGGGCGACTCGCTCACCGAGGCCGCGCTGGAACGTCTGATGGAAAGAGTCGAGGGCGTCCCGTTCTTCATCGAAGAGGTCGCGTGCTGCGCGGCCGGGCCGCTTCCCGACTCGCTGCGAGACATGCTGCTCGTGCGATTCGACCAGCTCGACGACGACGCTCGGCACGTCGTGCGTGTCGCGTCGGGTGGCGAAGGGATGCTGTCTCACTCCCTGCTCGCCGAGCTCGCACGCCTTCCGGACGAACGCTTCGATGACGCCATCCGGGCAGCGGTGCGAGGCGGCATCCTCTCCGTCGACGGCGATCAGTACGCCTTCCGGCACGCGCTGCTGCGCGAGGCGGTGCACGACGATCTGCTGCCAGGTGAACGAGCAAGACTGCACCACGCGTACGCCGAAGCTCTCGAGGAACGCGCAACGTCGCTCGACCGATGCGACCGCTCCTCACTCGCCCATCACTGGCGTCTCGCCCAAGTGCCCGACCGCGCGCTGGTCGCCTCGGTCGCCGCGATGCAGGAGGCCAAGTCCCGGTTCGCGTTCGCGAGCGCGGCCCGATTCGGCGAGCTCGCCCTGGAACTGTGGGAGCAGGTCCCGCACGCCGAGGTCATCGTCGGTCTTCCGCACGTGCGGCTGATGCGGCAGCTGGGTTCGCTCTTGCGCAACGCCGGTGAGGCCGAGCGCGCCCTCGTGGTCGCCGAGCGCGCTCTGGCCGAGGTCGATGAGAGCACCGAGCCCGCCGAGCACGCACGACTCCTGCGCGACAAGGGCTTGTTCCTCGCGAACCTGGGACTGCCAGGTGTGATGGAGTTGTTCCTCCAGGCGCTGGAGATCGTCGACCGGGCCGTGGACGACGACCAGCTGCACGCGACGCTGCTCAACGGCCTGGCCGGAAAGTACATGCTCGCATCGATGCCGCGCGAGGCGATCATCACGGCGACCCAAGCGCTCGAGATCGCGACTCGCGCCGGTGACGCGCGCGAGATCTCAGTCGCCCACAACCTCCGCGGCACCTGTCGGACTTACCTCGGGCAGCTCGATGACGCCTTCGCCGACTACCGTGAAGCGGCACGATTCGCCCCTCGCAGCAACGGGGGCGCCGAGCTGCGCTATCACGTCAACTACTCCGACATGCTGGCGCTGCTCGGCAGACACCGTGAGGCGTTCGAGGTGGCCGAAGCCGGGGTCGTGCGAGCGCGGGAACTGGGCGTCGAGCGCGCCTCCGGCACTCTCATGGGGCAGAACATGGTCGAGCCGCTGCTCACGCTCGGCGACATCGACGGTGTGAAGGCGCGCTTGTCGGCGGTGCCGATCGGCAGGCCCCAGGTGCTGAACGATCAGTATGTCGTTCTCACCCGGATCCGCGTCCTCGCTTGGCAGGGCAAGGTGGACGAGGTCGAGCGGCTGCGCGAGGAGTGGATGCCGTCGCTGCGCCGCACCGGCGAGATCGAGCGTCAGGCGTGGTACCGGATCATCGAGGATGAGATCGCTCTCGCCGTGGCCCGCGGGCAGTGGTCCGCGGCTCTGGACGCCGTTGTCGAGATGACCGAGGACAAGGGTTTCGTGCTGCTGCACGCGTATCGGCTGCTGCTCGAGTCGGGCTGGCTCGTCGCCGAGGTACGTGCCTCCGGACATTCGACCGACGCAGCCGTGGCGGCGATTCGTCGGCTCTGGGCCGTGGTTCCATCGTCCGTGCGCGACGACGGCTGGGCGACGATGCTCGACTCGTTGCTCGACCCGTCGATCGACGCGCTGCGTGGGGCGATCGATGCCTCCGAGAAGCAGGATGTCCCCGCGATCATGCGCGGTGTCACCCGCCTCGAATTGGCGCGGATGCTTGTCGCGAGCGGTGAGAGAGGCGAGGCGCAGACTGTGCTGGCGGAGGCCGCGACGGTGGCGACGGCGATCGGTCACGTGCCTCTTCAGGAGAGCATCGCGGCGTTCGGGCGGGCGAGCGGCGTCACTGCAGACGGGCACGTGAAGGATGACCTTGAGCTCACTGCCCGTGAGCGACAGGTGCTGGAGCTCGTGGCCGAGGGGCTCAGCAACAAGCAGATCGGCGAGCGACTCTTCATCAGCGCCAAGACGGCGAGTGTGCATGTGTCGGCGATCCTGCGCAAACTCGGAGTAGCGACGCGTACCGAGGCGGCGTTGGTGGTGGCCCGGCGCTGAATCTCGCAACGAATACGCACGGATGCGAGATATAGGTTAGGCTCTCCTAACGTGAGATCCGACCATTCTCGTGTGTCCGAAGGCGTCCTTCGTGGCGACAACCTCGCCCTCGGCTACCGCAGGGACCGCGTCGTGCACGACGTCTCCCTCCAGCTGCGTCCGGGCGCCGTCACTGCCCTGATCGGCCCGAACGGCAGCGGCAAGTCGACCGTGCTGCGCTCGCTCGCGCGGCTCCATCCGGTCGACTCCGGAACCGTCCACGTCGGTGATGCCGAACTGCGCAGCCTCTCCGCACGTGAGTTCGCCCGCAACGTGGCGATGCTCTCGCAGTCGAGGCCGCATCCGTCCGGCCTCGAGATCCGCGACGTCGTCGCCTTCGGACGGCACCCTCATCGCGGACGATTCTCCGCAGTGAGCGATGCTGATCGCTCAGCCATCGACAGTGCGCTGGCGTTGACCGGCCTCGGCGAGATGTCTCACCGTGCCGTGGACGAACTCTCCGGAGGCGAGCTGCAGCGTGTGTGGCTGGCGACGTGTCTCGCTCAGGACACCGGCATCCTCCTCCTGGACGAACCCACAAATCATCTCGACCTGCGCTACCAGATCGAAACGCTCGATCTGGTGCGCGACCTCGCCGATCGGGGCACGGCCCTCGGCGTCGTGCTCCACGACCTCGGGCATGCGGCATCCGTCGCCGATGAGGTCATCCTGCTGCACCGCGGTCGCGTCCGCGCCAGCGGTCTCCCGGCCGATGTGCTCACCTCGGAGAACCTCTCAGAGGTGTACGGGCTGCACATCGACACCGTCGTCGACGACGAGACAGGCCACGTCCGCGTGCTCCCGCGCGGACGCCACCAACAGCGACGACTCGTACCCGCCGGCGGCATCGCCGCACCATGAACGGACGTCGCACTGAACAGACGTCGCAGTGAACAGACGACGTGCGAACAGAGGATGAAGTGAACCGAGGAATGATGAAGAAGACCCAGATCGCGACGCTCGCGAGCATCAGCATCCTGGCGCTGGCGCTCTCCGGGTGCGGCACCACCGAAGTCGCCCCGCAGGACAGCGCCGCGCCCGAATCCGTCGCGAGCGAAGACTGCGCTGCGGATGAGACCAGTACTTCGGCCGACCCGGTCACGCTGACCGATGACTTCGGACGCACGGTGGAGCTCGACAAGCCTGCCGAGCGCGTCGCCGTGCTCGAGTGGCAGCAGATCGAAGACACGCTGACGCTGTGTGTGACGCCGGTCGCCGTGGCAGATGCCGAGGGGTACACGACCTGGGACACCGCAGAGGTGCTGCCGGAGGGCGTGGTCGATGTCGGCACGCGGCAAGAGCCGAATCTTGACGCACTGTTCGCCACGAACCCCGATCTGGTGATCGTCGAAGCCTCCGGTCCGGACGACGAGATCATCGCTCAACTCGAGGCCTACGACGTGCCCGTGATCGCCACCATCGGCGCGGACGCGGCGGACCCGATCGCGAAGATGCTCGCCACCTTCGACCTGATCGCGCAGGCCACCGGCCGCGAAGAGCGTGCTGACGTCGTGAAGGACGAGTTCGACGCGTACCTCGCCGACGCCAAAGGCGAGCTCGCGGATGCCGACCTTCCCACCACTGATTTCGTGTTCTTCGACGGCTGGGTCGACGGCGGCAACGTCGCACTGCGACCGTACGGACAGGGCTCGCTGATCGGCGAGCTGGGCGAGGAGCTCGGTCTCACGAATGCGTGGACCGGTGAGGTGGACGCGGCGTACGGGCTCGGCCAGACAGACATCGAAGGCATGCTCGCCATCGGCGATGCGACGCTGCTGCACACCGGCACGGTCGGCGACGACTCCGATGAGTTCCTCGCAGCCCTCGACGGCAACAGCATCTGGAAGACGGTCCCGGCCGTCGCACAAGAGCGGATCTACAGCTTCCCGGCAGGCATCTGGACGTTCGGCGGCCCTCGCTCGGCACAGCAGATCATCGACGCGTACGTCGCGGCGCTGAGCAAGTGACGCTCGCCGAGACGCGCGGCACGCCGACGGAGGCGCCCGCCGCTCCCGTTCGGCGTGCCGCGCGCCTCGGCGCGGTGGGGGCGCTCGTCGCCCTCGCCGCGCTGCTCGTCCTCGCCTCGGTGTGGCATCTTACGCAGGGCACCAGCGGTGCGGTCTTCGCGGACGAGACGGTGCTGTGGGGGTCGCGGATCCCGCGTCTCGCCGCCGGAGTCACGGTCGGCGTCGCTCTCGGCATCGCCGGCACGCTGCTGCAGTCGCTCTCGCGCAACGCGCTTGCCTCCCCTGACACCCTCGGCGTGACGGCCGGCTCCTACCTGGCTGTGACCGTGATCGCCGCATTCGGCATCGCTCTGCCGATCTGGGCATCGGGGACCGTGGCCTTCATCGGTGGTCTGGTCGGCGCGATGATCGTGCTCGGCCTTGCCGGCGGCGCGGCATCCTCGACCACACGGCTCGTGCTCGCAGGTTCTGCACTGGCGATGGCGTTCCAAGCCGGGTCATCCACGCTGCTCATCCTCTTCTCGGAGGAGACCAAGGGACTGCTGGCCTGGGGCAGCGGTTCGCTGACGCAGCTGAACCTGAACGCCTTCCTGCAGGCGGCGCCGGTCGTCGTGCTCGTGCTGGCGGCCTCTCTGCTGCTCGCCCGTCGATTCGACGTGCTCGCCCTCGGTGACGACACCGCCTCGTCCCTCGGCATCCCGATCCGTTCGACGCGGGCCATCGGCATCCTCTTCGCCGTCGCGTTGACCGCCGTCTCCGTGACGCTCGCCGGTCCGCTCGGCTTCGTCGGTCTGTGCGCCCCCGTGCTCGCACGACTGCTCACCCGGGTCGTTCCCGGCCTCAGCCGGCACATCTTCCTCCTGCCGGCATCCGGTCTCCTCGGCGCTCTCGTCGTGATCCTGTCGGATGCCGTCCTTCGGGCCATCCTCGGCGCGGAGCAGGCGATCAGCATTCCGACTGGTGTCGCCACCACCTTGCTGGGCGCGCTCGTGCTCGTGCTGATGGCGCGGCGCCTGCGCGATGCCGGACCCACCAGGGAGCCCCCGAAGGTGCGCTTCGGCGTGCGCAGCGTGGCCCGGTTCCGGCTCGTCATGGTGTTCGCGGGGGCCGGGGTCGTGGCCATCGGCATGATCGGGTTGCTGCTCGGCCACACCGCGCTGCTCACCGGGGACGTGATGCTGTGGCTGCAGGGTCAGGCTCCTCCGCAGATCGCCTTCGCGCTCTCCGAACGAGCGCCGCGCGTCGCGGCGGCGATGTGCGCCGGTGCTGCCCTCGCACTCGCCGGAACGCTGATCCAGGCCGTCAGCCGCAACCCGTTGGCCGACCCCGGCATCCTCGGTGTCACCGGAGGTGCGGGCCTCGGCGCAGTGATCGTCGTGACCAGCGCTGTCGCCTCGACGGCGGGGATGATCGCGGCAGCGGTCGTCGGCGCGCTGCTCGCCTTCGCGCTGGTGTACCTGCTCGCCTGGCGTGGCGGACTGAACGCCGACCGCTTCATCCTCATCGGCATCGGCATCTCCTACGGCGCCTCGGCGCTGACCACGTTCCTGCTGCTGCGCGCCAACCCGTGGGACACCCCGAAGATCTACACCTGGCTCTCCGGCACGACGTACGGGCGGATCTGGGAACAGGTCATCCCCGTCGCGATCGTGCTGGTCATCGCCGTGCCGCTCGCGTTCGCGGTGCGCCGTGAGGCGGACGTGCTTGCGCTGGATGAGGACACCCCTCGCCTGATCGGCATCGGCGTGGAGCGCACGCGCATGATCCTGCTCGTCGCGGCGGCTGTGCTGGCGGCGCTCAGCGTGACCGCGGTCGGTGTGATCGGCTTCGTCGGACTCGTCGCCCCGCACGCGGCACGTGCACTGGTCGGCTCCCGTCACACTCGGGTGATCCCGGTCGCGGTGCTGCTCGGGGCGCTGCTGGTGGGCGTGGCCGACACGATCGGCCGCACGATCATCGCGCCCGAGCAACTGCCGGCAGGTCTCGTCGTCGCGCTGCTGGGGGCGCCGTACTTCGTCTGGCTGCTCTGGCGGTCGCGGGACACCTGAGTCAGAGCACCAGGCGGTAACCCATCCCCGACTCTGTCAGCAGATGCTCCGGCGCAGCAGGTGACGCCTCGAGTTTCTTGCGCAGCTGCGACATGTACAACCTCAGGTAACCCGAATCCGACACCTGTTCGCTGCCCCAGATCCCCTTCAGCAGATCTTGGCGAGTGACGAGTGCGCCGGGGTTGCGGGCGAGGTGCTCCAGCATCCGCCACTCGGTCGGTGTGAGGTGCACCCGAGAGCCTGCGCGCGTCACGGCCTTCGCGGCCAGATCGATCACGACGTCCGCGAAGCGCACGGTCGATTCGCCGGTCGTCGGCGCTGCACGGCGGGACAGTGCGCGCAGCCGGGCGAGCAGCTCGTCGACTTGGAAGGGCTTCGTGACGAAGTCATCCGCGCCGGCATCCAGGGCCTCGACCTTGTCCGCGGATCCGGTACGTCCGGATATGACGATGATGGGTGCCGTCGTCCAGCCGCGGAGGGCGTGGATCACCTCGATGCCGTCGAGCCGCGGCATTCCGAGATCGAGCAGGATGATGTCTGGATGCGTCTGCGCGGCTGCGGCGATCGCGGCGGCGCCGTCAGCGGCGGCGACCACGTCGTAGCCGTGCGCGGAAAGCGTGATCCGGAGGGCGCGCACCATCTGCGGGTCGTCGTCGGCGATGAGGAGCTTCACTCCGCCTCCTGGTTGTCGGACGTTCCCGCAGCGAGGGGCAGGGAGATGACCATCGTGAGGCCGCCACCTGGGGTGTCCTCCGGAGTCAGGCTACCGCCCATTCCCTCCGTGAACCCCTTCGAAAGCGCGAGGCCGAGTCCGAGACCGGTGGTGTTGTCGGTGTCTCCGTAGCGCTGGAACGGCTGGAAGATGGCGTTCTGGCGTTCTGGCGGAACCCCGGCTCCTCGATCGATGATGCGCAGCTCGGCCCGGTCGCCCAGACGACTCGTCGAGACGATCACGTGCTGGTCCGGTGGCGAATGCCGGAACGCGTTGGTCAGCAGATTCACGAGCACCCGTTGCAGCAGCACCGGATCCGCCTGCAGCGGCGGGAGAGCGGGGTCGAGCGCGAGCTCGATGTCGGAGGGGCCGAGCGAGAGCTCATCGAGGGCGGCCAGGATGCTGCCGGCGGCATCCACGCGCGTGGCGGAGACCGCCAGGACGCCGGCCTCCACCCGGCTCACGTCGAGAAGGTCGGTGACGAGAGTCGACAGGGCCGCCAGACTCTCATCTGCCGTGGCGAGGAGCTCATCGCGATCGGATGCCGAGAGCCGATGGGATCCGCGCAGTCCACCGATGGCGGCGACGGCGGCGGCCAGTGGGCGACGGACGTCATGGCTCAGGGCGGACAGCAGTGCGCTGCGCACCTGATCCGTTTCGGCGAGTGCCTCGGCCGCTCGTGCGGTCGCGCTGAGATCGGTGTGCTCGATGGCTGCCGACAACTGCGCCACGATCACATCCAGCAGCCTGCGGGACGGAGTGTCGAGGGGGCCGCCGTGCAGTTCCAGGAACGCACGGGGCTCACCGTTGGCTCCGCGACCGACCGGAATCGTGGTCGCGCGGCCGTCGCGCAGGGGCTCCCCGTCTCTCGCAAGGACCTCGCCGTCAGGTGCGACGAGGCGCACGCCGGACAGGGCGAACGCCTCTCTGGTGCGTGTGACGATGGCGAGCACCGCGCTGTCGCCGCGCAGCACGTTGCCGGCGATGGAGGCGAGCAGCTCTGCTTCAGCTGTCGCGCGTTGCGCGGAGCGTGCGCGGCGAGCGGCCTGGTCGACGATCAGGCTGACCAGGATGGCGATGATGACGTAGAGCGCGAGGGCGATCGCGTGCAGAGGGTGCGCGACGGTCACGGTGTACAGCGGGGCGACGAACAGGAAGTCCAGCGTTATCCCGGAGAGCACAGCGGCGAAGAGCGCGGGGCGCAGGCCGCCGATGAGCGCGACCACGACCACGAGCAGCTGATACGACAGCACGTCGGAGGTGATCGACTCAGGGGTGCGCAGCGTGATCAGCAGCCACGACAGCAGCGGACCGCCGACGAGCGCCACCACGAAGCCGAGCACCTGGCGGCGCCACCCGAGTGCCCCACCGGTGATCCGAGGCAGGGCGGTGCGACCACCGGCGTGGGCGTGCGTGACGATGTGCACATCGATGTCGCCTGAGCGTCTGATGACCTCGGCGCCGATGCCGGGGCCGGTGAGCATCGTGGCCAGACGTCCTCGGCGGCTCACGCCGATCACGAGCTGCGTGGCATCGACGGATTGCGCGAACTCGACCAGCGTCTCGGGCACATCATCGCCGATGACCTGGTGGTAGCTGCCGCCGAGCGACTCCACCAGCGCGCGCTGCGCCGTCAGCGCCCCCGGCGCCTCTGTACGCAGGCCGTCCTGTGTGGACACGTGCACGCCGAGCAGTTCGCCTCCCGCAGAGCGCGCGGCGATCCGTGCGCCGCGTCGCAGCAGCGTCTCGCCCTCCGCGCCGCCCGTGAGGGCGACGACGACACGTTCCCTGGCCTGCCAGGCCCCCTCGATGCCCTGTTCCGCGCGATAGCTGCGCAGCGCGCTGTCGACCTCGTCGGCGAGCCACAGCAGTGCGAGTTCCCGGAGCGCCGTGAGGTTGCCGAGCCGGAAGTAGTTCGACAGCGCGGCGTCGACGCGTTCGGCGGGGTATACCAGGCCGGCTGCCAGACGATCGCGAAGCGATTGCGGTGCGAGGTCGATGACTTCGATCTCGTCGGCGGCGCGCACGACGGCATCCGGAATCGTCTCCTGCTGGGCGATCCCGGTGATCTTCTCCACGACGGCGTTGAGCGATTCGACGTGCTGCACGTTGACGGTCGTGATGACATCGATGCCGGCGTCGAGGAGGACCTGGACGTCCTCCCAGCGCTTGCGATGCGCTGAGCCGGGGATGTTGGTGTGTGCGAGCTCGTCGACGAGAGCGATCTCCGGTGCGCGGGCGAGCACGGCTTCCAGGTCGAGCTCGGTGAGCGCGACTCCACGGTGCCGGTCGCCGCGGCGTGGAACCTCGGGCAGCCCGACCGTCTGGGCCAGGGTCGCTGCCCGCTCGTGGGTCTCGACGATCGCGATCACGACGTCGCGCCCTTCGTCCAGCAGTCGGCGGCCTTCGTCGAGCATCTCGAAGGTCTTGCCGACGCCAGGGGCGGCACCCAGCAGAACGCGGAGCCGGCCGCGCCGTGGCATCCGCTCTGCGCGCATCAGCCCTCCCGCTCGTCGAGTGCGAGATTGAGCTCGACGACGTTGATGCGTTCTTCGCCGAGGAAGCCCAGGTCCCGCCCTTGAATCCTAGACTCCACTGCGCTGCGGACCTCCGCCTCTGACAGCCCGCGTGCCTCGGCGACCCGCGGTATCTGGATCAGGGCGTAGGCGACGCTGATGTGCGGATCGAGACCGGATCCGGATGCTGTCACCGCATCGGCCGGAATCTCGGACGCCTCCACCCCTTCGCGCTCGGCGATCTGCGCCTTTCGGTCTTCGATCGCCGCGACCAGATCGGGGTTCTCCGGACCGAGGTTGCTGCCGCTGGAGGAGGCGCCGTCGTACCCGTCTCCTGCGGCCGAAGGGCGTGACTGGAAGTACTCCGGCAGGGCCTCGCCGTCGGCATCCGTGAAGGACTGGCCGATCAGGGCGCTTCCCTTCCCGTCGTCGACGGCCGATCCGTTCGCCTGCCACGGCAGGATCAACTGGCCGATGCCGGTGACCAGCAGCGTGTAGCCGACGCCGAGGAGGAGTGTGATGACGAGCATCGCGCGGACGGCGACGCCTGCGGTACGAGCCGCGGTGCGGGTGGAGGACATGTCTCTGATTCCTAACGGGTGCCGGTCAGAAACCGGGGATGAGGCTGACGACGAGGTCGATGAGCTTGATGCCGATAAACGGCGCGATCACGCCGCCGAGGCCGTAGATGAGCAGGTTGCGCTGCAGGATCCGCGAGGCGCTCGCCGGGCGGTACTTCACTCCGCGCAGGGCGAGCGGGATGAGGAAGACGATCACGATCGCATTGAAGATGATCGCGCTGGTCACGGCGGATGCCGGCGAGTGCAGCTGCATGATGTTCAGCGCCGCGAGTCCGGGGAAGACGCCCATGAACATGGCGGGGATGATCGCGAAGTACTTCGCGATGTCGTTCGCCAGTGAGAACGTCGTGAGCGCACCTCGGGTGATGAGCAGCTGCTTGCCGATGCGCACGATGTCGATGAGCTTGGTCGGGTCCGAGTCGAGGTCGACCATGTTGCCGGCCTCCTTCGCGGCCGATGTGCCCGTGTTCATCGCCACGCCGACGTCGGCCTGGGCGAGGGCAGGGGCGTCGTTCGTGCCGTCACCCGTCATCGCGACCAGCCGGCCGCCCTCCTGCTCGCGGCGGATGAGCTCGAGCTTGTCCTCCGGGGTGGCTTCGGCGAGGAAGTCGTCGACGCCCGCCTCCTTCGCGATCGCGGCCGCGGTCAGCGGGTTGTCGCCCGTGATCATGACGGTGCGGATGCCCATGCTGCGCAGCTCATCGAACCGCTCCCGCAGGCCGTCCTTCACGATGTCCTTGAGATGCACGACGCCGAGCACGTGGCCGGAGCCGGCAGCGTCCTTCACCGCGACGACCAGGGGTGTGCCACCGCTCTGCGCGATGGCCTCGGTGCGGGACGTCAGCTCGTCGTCGTCCGGCGCGCCGAGCCAGGCCTGCACGGCGGAACCTGCGCCCTTGCGGATCTGCGTGCCGTCCGGGAGGTCGAGCCCGCTCATCCTGGTCTGCGCTGTGAACGGCACGATGATCGCGTCAGCGGGCTCGTCGACCCGGATGCCGCGAGCAATGGCCAGCTCGACGATCGACGCGCCCTCTGGAGTCGGATCCGCAAGCGATGACAGTGCGGCGGTGCGGAGCAGCTCGTCCGGATCGATGTCCGGCATCCGCACCACTTCATGTGCACGGCGGTTGCCGTAGGTGATGGTGCCGGTCTTGTCGAGCAGCAGGGTCGTCACGTCGCCTGCGGCCTCGACCGCGCGACCCGACATGGCCAGGACGTTGCGCTGCACGAGTCGGTCCATCCCGGCGATGCCGATCGCGGAGAGCAGTGCGCCGATCGTCGTCGGGATGAGGCATACGAGCAGGGCGATCAGCACGGGGATGCTCACGGGGGACGCCGCGTACGCGGCGATCGGGTTGAGTGCCAGCACGACGATCAGGAACACGATCGACAGGCTCGCGAGCAGGATGTTCAGGGCGATCTCGTTCGGGGTGCGCTGACGGCTCGCCCCTTCGACGAGCGCGATCATCCGATCGACGAAGGTCTCGCCCGGCTTGGATGTGATGCGCACGACGATGCGGTCCGAGAGCACTCGCGTGCCTCCGGTGACGGCGCTGCGGTCGCCTCCCGATTCGCGGATCACAGGGGCGCTCTCGCCGGTGATCGCCGATTCGTCGACCGTCGCGATGCCGGAGATGATGTCACCGTCGCCGGGGATCAGTTCTCCGGCTTCGACGATCACGATGTCGTCGCGCTGCAGATCGGCGGATGACACCTGGGATGTCGCGGAGCTGGTCGCCGCGACATCCGATGCCTGGTCATAAGCGGACACGCGACGTGCGAGCGTGCTCGTGCGCGTCTTGCGCAGGCTGGCGGCCTGGGCCTTGCCGCGCCCCTCGGCGATCGATTCCGCGACGTTTGCGAAGAGCACAGTGAGCCAGAGCCACACGGCGATGCCCCAGGTGAACGGCGCGGGCACCGCGGTGCCGCCGGACTCGCCAGGGCCGCCGAGGAACGGCTCGGCGATCGCGAGAACAGTCGTGAACGCCGCTCCGGCCCACACGAGCAGCATCACGGGGTTGCGGACGAGGCTCACCGGATTGAGTCTGCGCACCGCGCCAGGAAGGGCCTGACCGAGCTGCGCCCAGCCGAACGCCCGCGATGTCGAACTCTGCGAGGGTGCGGATGCCGCAGCATCCTGCTGTTCAGAAACGGAGGTGATGAGTGTCATGTCAGACGAGTCCTTCGGCGAGCGGGCCCAGAGTGAGCACCGGGAAGTACGTGAGCGCGGTGACGATGACCGTCACGGCGAGGAGGAGGCCGACGAACTGCGGCCGGTGGGTGGGGAGCGTCCCTGATGTCGCGGGGATGCGCTCCTGCGCTGCGAACGAACCGGCGAGAGCCAGCACGAGCACGATCGGTATGAACCGTCCGAGCAGCATCGCGATGCCCAGCGCGGTGTTGAACCACGGAGTGTTCGCGGTGAGGCCGGCGAACGCGGAGCCGTTGTTGTTGGCTGCCGAGGTGAACGCATAGAGCACCTCGCTCATGCCGTGCACGCCGGGGTTCAGGATGCTGGTCGATTCGACGTCTTCCCGGATGCCCGGAATGGCGAAGCTCAGGGCGGTGCCGCCCAGCACGAGTGCCGGCACGACCAGGATGTAGAGGCTCGCGAGTTTGATCTCCCGCGGCCCGATCCGCTTGCCGAGGTATTCGGGCGTGCGCCCGATGAGCAGCCCGCCGACGAACACGGCGATGATCGCGAGCACGAGCATTCCGTAGAGGCCCGAGCCGACGCCGCCGGGGGCGACCTCGCCGAGCATCATGTTGAGCATCGGCATCATGCCGCCCAACGCCGTGTAGGAGTCGTGCATGGAGTTCACCGCGCCGGTGGAGGTGAGGGTCGTCGCACTGCCGAACAGTGTTGATCCGAGGATGCCGAATCGCTGCTCCTTACCCTCCATGGCGGCGCCGGCGAGTTCGGGTGCGGTGCCGCGGCCTGCCAGTTCGAGGGCGGACAGGGCGAACGTCGAGAGCAGGAAGATCGTGCCCATGACGGCCGCGATCGCGTAGCCCTGGCGGTGGTCGCCGATCATGCGCCCGAAGGTGCGCGGCAGTGCGAAGGGGATCGCGAGCACGAGGATGATCTCCAGCAGGCTCGTCCAGGCCGTGGGATTCTCGAACGGGTGCGCGGAGTTCGCGTTGAAGAATCCGCCTCCGTTCGTGCCCAGCAGTTTGATCGCCTCCTGCGAGGCCACCGGCCCGCCGGGAATCGTCTGCGTCCCGCCCGAGACGGTCTGCACCTCGGTGAAGCCGGCGAAGTTCTGCACGACGCCTCCGACGATCAGGGCGACGGCCCCGATCAGGGCGATCGGCAGCAGGATGCGGCCGAGTCCGCGGATGAGGTCGACCCAGAAGTTGCCGATCGTCGCGGAGCCGCGACGGGAGAGCCCGCGGATCAGAGCGATCGCGATCGTGAGGCCGACAGCCGCGGAGGCGAAGTTCTGCACCGTGAGACCGGCGAGCTGTACGACGTAGCCCATGGTCTGCTCGGGCGAGTACGACTGCCAGTTCGTGTTGGCCACGAAGGACGCGGCGGTGTTGAACGCGAGGCCCTCCGGCACGGCCGGGAGCCCGAGCGACTGCGGCAGGAACGCCTGCAGGCGCTGCAGCCCGTATACCAGGAGGAACCCGACCAGCGAGAAGGCGAGCACGCTGCGCGCGTAGGCGCGCCAGGTCTGCTCCGATGCGGAGTCGACGCCGATCAGGCGGTAGATGCCGCGCTCGACGCGAAGGTCGCGTGCCGAGGAGTAGACGTGCGCGATGCCGTCTCCGAGTGGGCGGTAGAGGAGCACGAGGGCGACGATGAGCGTCGCGGCCTGGAGGATGCCGAACCAGATAGTGGCATCCATCAGAACTTCTCCGGTGCGACGAGGGCGACCACGAGGTAGACGATCGCGGCGACGGCGAGAGCCACGGCGGCGATCTCGAAGACGATCACAGTCGTTCCACCCCCTTCGCGATCAGAGCGACGAGGGCGAAGAGCGCGAATGTCAGCGCGAGGTAGATGATGTCGAGCACGAGACTCGATACAACTCCGGTGCGGGCGCCGCGGCCATGATCCTCACGCTTTCCCTACGGCTGCAGGGGCGATGCATGCGGGATGCTCACATCGGCGCTAGTTCGTCTGCCATTCCTCGGAGAGGAGCCCGTAGTTCATCCCGTCCATCCACTCGCCCGAGCGGTGCAGGGCTGTCTTGCGGCTGAACTCCTCGCGGCGCATGCCGATGCGCTCCATGAGTCGCCACGACGGCTCGTTGTCGGCGAAGCATCCGGCATGCACGCGGCGCAGCCCCATCGGGCCGAAGCACACGTCGATCGCGGCCTTGACGGCCTCGGTGGCGTAACCGCGCCCCGCGAACGCGGGGTCGAGCGCCCAGCCGAGCTCGGCTTCGACGGCCTTGGCGTCGTCGGCCACCTCCAGCTGCGCCCACGCGTCTTGGATGCGCACCATGAGGTCGCCGATGATCACGGGTTCGTTGTCTGAAGTCGGCAGCAGCTCGATGACGAAGGTCGCTGCGAGGCGGTCGGGATCGAGGTAGCGCTCATGGAACTCTTCGCGAGTGGCCGGCGCGACGCCGAGCCAGCGGTTGACTGCGGGGAGCCGCCTGAACTCCCAGATCGGGTCGAGGTCGTCCGGTGCGCAGCGACGGATCTCGAGCCGGGAGGTGCGGATCGGCCACGGGTCGATGCGCTGCGCGTCGGTCATGGTTTCAGAGTAGACCGGGGCTGTGATCCGCTCATCGTGAGGACAGGAAGATGGCGGTGTCCTGAGCGATCTCCTTCGAGAGGGTGTGGTGGAGATAGTGCTCTCCCGCCATCGGGATGACCTGACCGAAGTCGACGCTTGCCGCCTGCTCCTCGTGGAGCGCCATCCACCCCGGCACCTCGGCGCCGTCCGACACCACGAAGAGCAGCACCGGCAGGTTGGGTGGGAACGTCATTCCGCTGGCCGCAGCGAAATTGGCGGGGATGCGATCCATCTCGTCGATCAGCGTCGAGGCGGTGGCGTTCTTCGTTGTGAGCAGCGCCATCTGTTCCTTGACGTGCTCGTCGTAGGGGAGGCCGGCAAAAGGATCGCCTGCAATCGCCGTGAGTATGCGCGTGATTCCGAGATTGCGGAGCGCGACAAGTGTCGAGGTCTGGACCGGGTCATCCATTCCCGGCTGATCGGGGACACTGCTGTCGATCCCCACGAAAGCAGTGAGCTCGTCGGGGTAGGCGGCCGCGTAAGTCAGTGCGTATATGCCCGCGATCGAATGGCCCATCAGCGCGTATCGGTCGACGTCGAGTTGCTGCAGCGCTTCATGCACTTCTCGCGTGATGTTCTGGGCCGTGCGCGGTGTATCGGTCGCGTCGCTCAGTCCGGTGCCGAAGGGTTCCACTGCCACAACGCGATAGGTGTCGTCGAGCTCGTCGATCAGCGGACGGAAGTCGAGTCCTGGTGCGGCGGTGCCGAGGCCGGGGAGGAGCACGATGGTCTCGTCTCCCGCACCGCTGACCACGACGTTCATCTGTTTGCCGTCGACGGGTACGAGCTGACCGTACGACTCGATCGAGTCCTTCTCCACTGCCGTCGCGACCACGTTGACGACGGTGGTCGTCGTGAGAAGGAGCACCGGGATCGCGACGATGACGCCGACGGTCGTGAGGGCGATTCTCCAGGGCTTGCGCATCTTGCTCTTCTCGATTCGGCGGAGCAAGGGCATCGCTCTACGGGTGTCCGACCAGTCAAGCAATCGGTCGGCGTGCACAGAAGTGCTGCGCTGTCACCCATGTCGGTGACAACTGTCATGGCTTCGGGTCAGGGGGCGTGGGGGCGGTGCGCGTCGTGCCGGCATCGGCTCGGAGAAGTCGCTGTCCGGTGTTGAAACCTGTAGCGTGTGCGGGTTTGTGCGGCGCTTCGAAAGTTGTTGGGAAAGGTTCTCTGACCTGGGTGAAAGCGGGGTGGGAATGTCGGTGGTCCGGTGTTGAATAGTTGGTATGAACAGCATCGTTGCTCGGCTTCGGGAACTCGAGGAGTCCCTCGATTCCGTGGCGTGTGATGCGTTCGGTTCGGAGCAGATTCCGGGGTTGTCTGATCAGGATGCGGCGGAGGTTCTTGTACTGACGGGGAAGATTCAGCGGCGACTGGAAGGTATGCAGGTCGAGACGACAGTTCTCGTCAGTGACCGGTCGCAGGGGCTCAACGAAGAGCGGATGACGACTCGTTATGGGTGTGCGAAGCCTGCGGATCTGGTGCGGATGCTGGTCGGCACGGACACGCGTGGCGCGGCGCGGTTGGTGCGGGCGGCGCGGTTGGTGCGCCGCGAGGTGGGGATCACGGATGGGGCGTTCCTTCCGGCCCGGTATCAGGCGCTGCGGGAGGTGATGGTCGAGGGCGGTCTGGGGGTGGCGGGGTTGTTGGCGGCAACGGATCCGATCGAGCAGTCCGCGCGTCGGATCAGTGACGAGAACCGGGTCGAGGCGGACCGGCAGCTCGCGGACTTCGCCCCGCGGCATGGACGCCGGTGCCGCGGTGGACGAGGGGGTGCCGCGTCCGATCCCTCTTCCGGAGGATCTGGGTGTGTTGGCGCGGGTGATGGTGGCGTATCTGGATCCGGATGGTGCCGAACCGGCGGAAGAGGCGGCGATGCGGGGCCGGTACTTCTCGATCGGGAGGGTCAAGGACGGTGCGGCACCGGTACGGGGCAGCCTCCTGCCCGAAGTCGCCGCGCAGCTGAGCCTGCTGATCGACAGTCTGTTGAACCCGAAGGTGAATAGGGCGGACGACCCGGATCAGGATGGCGGGTCGATGGGTGCGGGTGGTGGGGTGCGGTTCGTCCCGTCCGCCCACGAGGACGCAGACGCGGGTCCCGCGGATGTGACGGATACGGGTGTCACGGATACCCGTACGCGTGGGCAGAGGCTGCATGATGCGTTGGCGGCGATTCTGAACACGGCGGCCCGGACTGACCTGTTCCCGCACCTGGGCGGTGCGGCACCGACGCTCACTGTCTCCGCGACCGAGGCGGACCTTTCGGCCGGTTACGGGTGGGCGCAGATCGGGCACACCGGTGATCTGGTTCCGCTCGCTGCGGCGTTGCAGACTGGGTGCGCCGGTGGCATCCAACGGATCCTGTTCGATGACCACGGTCGGATCGTGTCGATCGGCACCAGTGGTCGTATCTTCAACGCCCTGCAACGCCGCGCCATCACCGCACGGGATGGCGGGTGCGTGATCCCGGGGTGCACGATCCCCGCGACGTGGTGCGAAGTGCACCACGTGCAGGAGCACGCCGGCGGCGGCCCGACCCATACCGACAACGGGGTGCTGTTGTGCTGGTTCCATCACCGCACCCTGCACCTGACCGAGTGGGTGATCCGCATGAACCACGGCGTTCCCGAAGTCCGCGGCCCCGCCTGGTGGGACCGCCACCAGAGATGGCACCCCACCCGCAGCCCCCACCACCGACAACCCATCCCCGGATAGGGAGAGCGAGCCGATTGAATCGGCCGAAAGGGTTGAGTCGGCCGAAGAGATAGGTCGGCGGAAAGCGTCGGATCCGGCCGAAGAGGTGAGTCGGCAGAAAGCGGCGGAGCGGGTGAGACGCGCTCAGTCCTCCGTCGGCGGGCCGGCGGGCCGGTGCGCCCGGCGGCCGCTGGTGGCGGTGAGTACCGGGCGGCCGGCGCGCTCCTGCCCCGGAATCGGCCGTGAGCGCCGCCCGTAGATCAGCTCCGACGAGTCCAGCAGCCACGGCACAAGCGTGATGGAGACGCCGTGCACGAGCATGAGCTGGTTCGCCATGCGGCGAGCCCGCCGGTTGTGCAGGAAGCTCTCCCACCAGTGCCCCACGATGTACTGCGGCAGGTAGACCGTCACCACCGAGGAACCGTGCTTCTGTCGGTACTGCTTGATGAACTGGGCGACCGGCTGCGCGAACGAGCGGTACGGCGAATCCACGATGATCAGCGGGATGGGGATGCGATGCTCCGCCCACTCCCGCTGCAGGCGCTCCGCATCGTCCTCGGAGACCGCAATGTGCACCGCGAGCGTCTTTCCGTGTTTCGCCGCGATCGCGTAATCGATCGCCTTGATGACCGGCTTCTGCAGTTTGCTGACCAGCACCAGCGCCACATCACCGCTCGCACCGAAGTGGGTCGTGTCGTCGATCGCGATCTCGTGGTCGACATCTCGGTAGTAGCGCTTCACCCCCATCATCAGGAAGGCGAGGATCGGGATCGCGAAGAACACGAGATACGCCCCGTGCGTGAACTTCGTGATCGTCACGATGAGGAGCACGAGGATCGTCAGAGTGGCACCGGCCGAGTTGATGATCAGCCCGACCCGAGCTGACCGGCGATCGGATGCTGCGGCACCGTCGACCGCGACGTCAGCGTCGTCTTCGCCCGACGACGTCGTCCGCAGGATCCGCCGCCAGTGCCGCACCATTCCGATCTGGCCGAGCGAGAACGAAACGAAGACGCCGATGATGTAGAGCTGGATGAGCGTCGTGAGCTGTGCCTGGAACACCACGAGCACGGCGATCGCTGCGATGCCCAGCAGGATCATCCCGTTCGAGAAGACCAGTCGGTCGCCGCGCGTGTTCAGGGCCTTGGGAGCGTATCCGTCACGGGCGAGGACGGAACCGAGCAACGGGAAGCCGTTGAACGCCGTGTTCGCGGCCAGCAGCAGCACGCAGGCGGTGGCCGCCTGCACGATGAAGAAGAGGATGCTGCCGCCGCCGAATGTCGCCGCCGCGATCTGCGCCATCAGGCTCGGCTGCGGATTGGAGCAGTCGAAGCCGACCAGATCGCAGGGGTTCTCGGCGTAGTGCACGCCGGTGATGAGTGCGAGCGCAGTGAGACCGGCGAAGAGGCAGATGGCGATGGATCCCATGAGCACTAGCGTCGCCTGCGCATTGCGCACCTTGGGCGTGCGGAACGCGGGCACACCGTTGGAGACGGCTTCGACACCCGTCAGGGCGGAGCATCCGCTGGAGAATGCGCGAAGCACCAAGAGGATGACGGCGGCCTGGCTGAGATCCTCGGAATGCACGGCGAACTCGGCGCTCGACGCCACTGGAGCGTTCCCGAGGAACGTCTGGACGAGACCGGTGACGATCATGAAACCGACGGAGGCGATGAACACGTAGGTGGGGATCGCGAACACCGTGGATGCCTCACGGACGCCCCGCAGGTTGACGATGATGATCAGGATGACGAAGCCGACGGCCAGCTCGACGCGCCAGGCGTTCAAGCCGGGCACAGCCGAGATGATGTTGTCGACCCCGGATGCCACGGACACCGCGACTGTGAGCACGTAGTCGACCAGCAGCGCTGCCGCGACCACCACACCGGGAATCTCGCCGAGATTCTTCGACGCGACCTCGTAGTCGCCGCCGCCGGACGGATACGCCTTGATGAGCTGCCGATAGCTGAGCACGACGACGATCAGCAGCACGACGACTGCTGCGGCGACCAGCGGGGTGAACGAAAGGAAGGTCAGCCCGCCGATCAAGAGGATCATCACGAGTTCCTGGGGCGCATAGGCCACCGAGCTCAGTGCGTCCGATGCGAAGATCGGCAGCGCCATCCGCTTGGGCAGCAGCTGATCGTCGACCTGCTTCGAGGTGAGCGGGTCGCCGAGGAGGATGCGTTTGGCGAGCGGTGGGGCGTCCGGGAGCGCGCGGGTTTCTTCTGTCACGAGGCGTGACATTACGCCGATTCGCGGCATCCTCACGGGATCCTTACGAAATCCCTACGGGTGCCGGCATCCCCCATACGGAATCCTCATGCCCGCGGCATCCGCCCACAGCGAAACGCACAGCGCGTTCTGATCACGCTCACGTAACGTCGATCTCATGACGACCATTCAGGTCAGCGAAGACGATATCCGCCAGACGCGCGAGCTCCGTGACGAATTCCAGAAGTTCCTGCGCGAGTACGAGTTCGGGATGCGTGAAGTCGAGACGAAGATCTCGATCCTGCGGGACGAGTTCCTGCACGATCACCGCGTACAACCCGATCGAGCATGTGAAGAGCCGCATCAAGACGCCGGACAGCATCGTCGAGAAGATCGCCCGCAAGGGGATCGAAGAGCCCGACTTCGAGCGCATCCGCGAGGAGATCACCGACATCGCAGGCGTCCGAGTCACCTGCAGCTTCGTCGCCGACGTGTACCAGCTGTTCGACCTGCTCACGCAGCAGGACGACATCACGGTGCGAGCCGTCAAGGACTACATCAAGAACCCCAAGCCCAACGGCTACAAGAGCCTCCACGTCATCATCGAGGTGCCGGTGTTCCTGTCGACCGGGCCGCTCCTGGTGCCCGTCGAGGTGCAGTTCCGCACGATAGCGATGGACTTCTGGGCGAGCCTCGAGCACAAGATCTACTACAAGTTCTCCAACCAGGTGCCCTCGCATCTCGTCGAGAGCCTGTCGGACGCGGCGGATGCCGCCGCGGAGCTCGACTCGCGCATGGAGCGACTGCACCGCGAGGCGCACGGCGTGCCACAGCGTCAGCTGGATCCGCCGCCCCCGCCGCGCATCGTCGAGGTGTGAGCCGGCAGAGGCTCAGCTCGAGGGTCAGGGGGCGGCAGCGCAGATCTCGCTGCGGATGAGATGACTGGTCGAAGCCCGCGTCGCCTGCTGGAACTCTTCGAGCGCGGCGTCGTCGACGCCGGAGACGCCGCCGACGAGTTCCAGCACCGGGCAGGGATCGATCTGAGCATCCACCACGACAGTCGTGACCACCTCGTACCCATCGCCGGGCACGTACTCCTGCTCTTCCTGGTACGAGCGCAACCCGTTGATCATGCTCAGCGCCAGCGCGCGATCGATGATGCCGTCGCTTTCACCCGACCACGGCATCTCGATCGTGATGCTCGCTCCGTCTGCGGGAGCATCGCCGGGGGTGTCGAACCCTTCGGAGAACTCGACGATCAGCCACTTCACACTGACGGTGCTGGGGACATCGAACTCCAGCGCATGCTCCAGCGCGGCGTCGAGCACGTCAACGTCGCTCCGGGAATCCAGCTCCACCGCAAGATCGCCGCTGCCTTGGAAGGGCAGGTCGTTGCTCATCGAGCCGCTCGCCTGGAGCACCCCCGGAGTGGCCGCCATGTGCTCGACGAAGAGTTCCTCCGCCCAGGAACCCGCATCGATGTTCCCGCATCCGGCCAGCACGACAGCGACTCCCGCCGCGCCGGCGACGGCGAGGGGTGTGCGCCGTTTCCGCACGCTCAGCCCAGGAACTCGCGCACCGCCGTCGCCATCGCGGTGACCCCGACCTCGATGGTCGGATGGATCTCCGGCGCGAACAGCGGCGAGTGGTTGGTGGGGATGTCGTGGGCGACCGAGCCGCCTGCGACCGCCGCCGCGAACGTCGCCGGGTCGACACCGCCCCAGAACCAGAAGACCAGAGGCGCGCCGGCATCACGCGCGAACCATGAGACGTCCTCGCTGCCGGTGATCATCCCTGGGTCGATCACAGCGGCTTCGCCGAGGACGCGCTGGAACGCGGTCGTGACCCGCGCGACGGCATCCTCGTCGTTGATCGTGGGCGGCAGCGTGTGGTCGGTGCGGATCTCGGGCTCGCGCTCGGCGCCGGATGCGAGGGCCTCAGCCCGGACGATCCGCTCCACGCTCGCGAGCACGGTCGCGCGGGCCTCGTCGTTCGGGTAGCGCAGGCTGAGCTCGAGCGTCGCCTCGGCGGGGATGATGTTGTTCTTCAGGCCGGCGTGGATCGAGCCGACCGTGACGACCGCCACGTCCTGCGGGTCGGTCTCGCGAGAGGCGATCGTCTGCAGGCGCATCACGGTGGCAGCGGCCATCACCACCGGGTCGACGGTCGTGTGCGGTCTTGATCCGTGCCCGCCGCGGCCGTGCAGAGTGACGGTGAGGCCGTCGGATGCTGCCATCTGCGTGCCGCTGCGGACGCCGATGATGCCTGCGGCGAAGGGGGTCACGTGCTGGCCGAGCACGATGTCGGGCTTCGGATAGCGATCGAGGATGCCGGCGTCCAGCATCGCCCTGGCGCCGGCGCCGTACTCCTCGGCCGGCTGGATGATGACGACGAGTGTTCCCGACCATTCCGCCCGGTCGGCGACGAGCCGCTCGACAGCGCCGATCATTGCGGTGACATGCATATCGTGTCCGCAGGCGTGCATCACAGGGACGGTGTGGCCGGCAGGGTCGACGCCGGTCGCTGTGCTGGCGTACGCCAGTCCGGTCTGCTCTTCTACGGGGAGAGCGTCCATGTCTGCGCGCGCCCAGATCGTAGGGCCATCGCCGTTGCGCAGCAGTCCGACGACGCCGGTGATGCCGACACCCTCTTCGACCTCGAGCCCGAGATCACGCAGGTGTCCGGCGGCGATGCCGGCCGTCCGGGTCTCCTGGAACGAGAGCTCGGGATGCTGATGGAGGTCGATGTACAACGCTTCGAGATCGATGCTCATGGCCCGAGCCTACTGTCAGACCTCGCGGACGTACGTCTCCAATTCAGGCGGTTGCCGCAGCACGGCGCCCACGATCGCGCGGATCGCGAACTCGCTGGCTTCGCCGAGTCCGACGATCTCGGGATGCAGCAACCACTGCAGCTGCAGGCCGTCCATGACGGCGAG
Source organism: Microbacterium murale (assembly GCF_030815955.1). Lineage (NCBI taxonomy): Bacteria > Bacillati > Actinomycetota > Actinomycetes > Micrococcales > Microbacteriaceae > Microbacterium > Microbacterium murale. Next base: position 2,123,618 of record NZ_JAUSXK010000001.1, read on the forward strand.
GATGCTGGCCGATGCTGCCGCAATCGTGTCGGGCTCTGTCACGCCCTCCTGCGCGCACAGCTCACGGAACGCCTCTGACACCTCGCGGCGGAGAGTCGTGTAGCGCTCCTCGAAGAAGCCGCGTGCGGGGTGGTCATCGGTCACGGACTCGTTGGAGAGCACGGTGTACGCCTGCACGATGCCGGGGCGCAGCTCGTTCGCGAACGCCGTGCGCACCAGGTGCAGGAACAGCTCGGGCCCGCCGGGGATGTGCTTCTCGTCGAGCTCGGCGACGTCCGCCTGATCGCGGTAGGCGAGCACCTCGAGCAGCAGCTTCTGCTTCGAGCCGAAGTGGTGGAGCACACCGGCGTGCGTCATCCCGACCTGCTCGGCGACGTCGGCGAGCGTGCCGTTCGTCGACCCCTTGTTGCCGAAGATCTCGACCGCTGCTTCCAGGATGTCGGTGCGCTTCTGCCTGGTGGCAGGGCGCGTGCGCGTCGAATTCTCTGTTGCCACGGCATCCCCCTCTGAGGTGAGTGTAACGGTCCGGCATCGCGTACTTGCAAGCTTACTTACTTGTCGGTAACCTCGCTTCAGTTTACTTTCTCATGAGTAAGCTAAAGCGTCACACCGACGCGAGCCACACCCGCACAATGACCCGTGTCCAAGGAGAAGCAATGAAGCTCAGCAGATCTCTGATCGCGATCAGCGCGATCGCGACCCTCAGCATCGGCGTGCTCGCCGGGTGCTCGCCGGCCTCGAATGACGGCGGCGGGGATTCCGGCTCATCGGCCGCCGCACTCACGATCGCCAAGCCCGACGGCGCGATCACCACCGAGTCGCACAACCCGTATCTCGGAGACTCGTCCGCGTCGAAGTACGGCTACGCCAAGGTCATCTTCGAGCCGCTCGCGCTCGTCAACCCCACCGGCGACCTCGCCACCACCCCATGGCTCGCTGAGTCTGTCGAGTGGAACGACGACTACACCGAGCTCACCGTCGTCCCACGAAGCGGCGTCAACTGGAGCGACGGCGAGCCGTTCACCGGCGAAGACATCGTGTTCACGTTCGATCAGTTCCTGAACGGCAAGCTCACCGACGCCCAGGGCCTGAACTACCAGGGCGCAACGGTCGACGGCGACAAGATCACCCTGAAGTTCGGCGACTCCAAGTACACCGCCCAGGCGCGCGTGCTGCACACCCCGATCGTGCCGAAGCACATCTGGGAGAGCATCGAAGACCCCAACACCGACCCGCTGACCGAAGAGGGTCTCGCCGTCGGTACCGGACCCTACGCGCTCTCGAGCTGGACGACCGAATCGGTCACCCTGACGGCGAACGACGACTACTGGGGCGGTGAGCTGGCAGTTCCAGAGCTGCACTACGTCTCCTACGGTGACAACGCAGCCCTTACAACGGCGCTCGCGTCCGGTGAGGCCGATTGGGCCCAGGCATTCATCCCGCAGATCGAGGACAGCTACCTCTCCGCCGACGAGGACAACCAGTTCCTGGTATCGCCCACGGCCGGCGCGGGAACGCTGTTCTTCAACCTGCAGACCAAGCCCTTCAACAATCCGGCACTCCGAGAGGCGCTGGCCTGGACGATCGACCGCGAGGCATATGTCGACATCGCCCGTGAGGGCGCGAGCGAACCGGTCTGGAACGTGACCGGCCTCGGCACTCTTCTCGAAGACGAGATCCTCCCCGAGTACCAGGAAGAGAACTACTCCGTCGACGTCGACAAGGCCAAGCAGATCCTCACCGACGCCGGCTACACGTGGAAGAGCGACAAGCTCATCGACCCCGATGGCGAGGCGGTCTCGTTCTCGATCTCCGTCCCCGCCGGATGGAGCGACTGGAACACCGAGCAGGCGCTCATCGCCGAAGAGCTGGATGAGGCCCTCGGCATCGAGGTCAAGGTCGACCAGCCCGACTGGGGCGGCTGGGACGCCGCCCGCCAGGAGGGCACCTTCCAGGCGATCATCCACTGGCTCGAAGACACCGGCAATGTCTACGGCCTGTACACCTCGACCATGGACCCGAAGTGGATCGTCGACGACAAGGCGCAGTACAACTTCGGCCGCTTCGACGACCCGGCCGTGACCGAGGCGCTGAACACGTACGCCAACGCGTCGACCGACGAGGACCGTGCGGCGGCCTCGGCGGTGCTGCAGACGGCTTTCGCTGAGAACGTCCCGGCGATCCCGCTGGGGGCGCATCCGCTGCTGGGCGAGTTCAACACCCGCAACTACGTCGGATGGCCCAGCGAGGACGACCAGTACGCGTCGGGCGACCCGACCCAGCCTGGCATCGTGCAGGTGCTGACGCAGCTCGAATCCAAGTAAGACGGCGGATGCTGAGCCCGTCGAGGCGCACTTCGACGGGCTCAGCATCGTTCCGCCCGGCATCCATCCCTGCACGAAAGCGATACCCATGCCAGATCCCCTGCTGTCCGTCCGCGACTTCTCTGTCGTGTACGACGTGGACCCGCCCGTCGCGGCGGTGAAGAACGTCACTCTCGAGTTGCAGCGCGGCGAGATCCTCGGCCTCGCCGGCGAGAGCGGGTGCGGAAAGACGACGCTCGCCTACGGCATCCAGCGGCTGCTGAAGGCGCCGGCCGTGATCACGAACGGATCCGTCGTCTTCCACGACGCCGACGGTGATGACATCGACGTGAACGTGCTCGACGCCGAGCAGATGCGCCGATTCCGGTGGGACAAGATCTCGATGGTGTTCCAAGGTGCGATGAACGCGCTGAACCCCGTCGCCACGATCGGTGCGCAGCTCGAGGACGTGTTCGAGGTGCACCGCCCAGGGATGAACAGGAAGCAGCGCAGAGACGCGGTCGCCGAACTTCTGGAGATCGTCAAGGTGGGGGCGCAGCGCGTCCGCTCCTTCCCTCACGAGCTGTCCCGGCGGTATGCGCCAGCGCGTGATGATCGCGATGGCACTCGCCCTCCGGCCGCAGTTGATGGTGATGGACGAGCCGACGACGGCGCTGGACGTGCTCGTACAGCGCGAGATCCTTCGCCAGATATCCCAGCTGAGGGCGGAGTTCGGATTCTCGGTGATCTTCATCACCCACGACCTCCCCCTGCTGCTGGAGATCAGCGATCGCATCGCGATCATGCGTGAGGGCGAGATCGTCGAACTCGACACCGCCGAGCGGATCTGGAACGCTCCGCAGGACGAGTACACCAGGACTCTTCTGTCATCGTTCCCGCGCCTCACCGGAGAGAAGGGGGTGGTGGTGCGATGAGTGTTCTCGAGGTGCGTCACGTCACCAAGACGTACAACGTTCGCGGAGCCGGTCAGATCACCGCACTCGACGATGTGAACTTCGTGCTGCGTTCCGGGCAGACGATCGGCCTGGTCGGACAGTCCGGCAGCGGCAAGTCGACGATCGCCAAGATCCTGACGCAGTTGGAGACGCCGACAAGCGGGGAGGTGCTCCTCGACGGCAAGCCGATTCCACGCCGTGGCCGCGGGCTGCGCACGTACCGACAGCAGCTGCGGATGGTCTTCCAGGATCCGTTCGCCTCGCTGAACCCGTACCACTCGATCCGTTACCACCTCGAGCGGCCGCTGCGGCTCGATGCGGTGGTTCCCAAGGACGAGACCGAGGCGGAGGTGCGCCGGCTCCTGGAGCGCGTTCGCCTGGTTCCGGATGCCGTGATCGATCGCCGCCCGCACGAGCTGTCCGGCGGTCAGCGTCAGCGCGTCGCGATCGCCCGTGCGCTCGCCTCGCGTCCGAAGATCCTCGTCGCCGATGAGCCGGTGTCGATGCTCGACGTCTCCATCCGTCTCGGCGTGCTGAATCTGCTCGCCGACCTGCAGCGCGAGGAGGGACTCGGCGTGCTCTACATCACGCACGATCTCGCCACCGCCCGCCATTTCAGCGACGAGATCATGGTGCTCAATCAGGGGCGGATCGTGGAGCACGGCACGGCGGACGACGTCATCCTCCGGCCCCAGGATCCGTACACGCAGGAGCTGCGCGCAGCCTCCCCCGACCCCGAGCGATTCTTCGCCGACACTCTCGGAGGTGCACGATGACCGCCGTCGAACCCCAACTGCCCGTCACCGACGATCGACCAGACGTCGATGCCGTCGAGATCGGCACCACCGCGACGAAGGCGGTCGCCGGACGTTCCCGCATCCCGTGGCGATTCCTCGGCGGCCGCGCGGCGTTCTACCTCTTCACGCTCTGGGCTGCGCTCACGATCAACTTCTTCCTTCCTCGCATGATGAAGGGCGACGCGGTCAGTCAGTACCTCTCGCGAAACCGCAATGTCTCGCCGGAGGCCGCCGACGCTCTGCGCTCGCTGCTGGGGCTCGACACCGACAAGACGCTGTTCCAGCAGTACCTCGACTACTGGGGTCTGCTGCTGCGGGGAGATCTCGGTGTTTCTCTGCTGCATGGCCTCCGCCCTGTCACCGAGGTGGTCAGTCAGGCGCTGCCATGGACGGTGGGCCTGGTCGGCTTCGCGACCATCGTGTCCTTCCTGATCGGCACAGTGGGCGGCGCGGTCATCGGATGGCGGCGTGGGAGTCGGCTGGAAGCACTGATCCCTGTCACCACCTTCCTCAGCACGATCCCCTACTTCTGGCTGGGACTGCTCGCGATCGCCGTCTTCTCCGTCAACCTCGGTTGGTTCCCGATCGGCAAGGCGTACGGAGTCGGGATGGAGCCCGGCTGGAACTTCGAGTTCATCGGTCAGGTCGTCCACCACGGCACTCTTCCCGCAGTCACGATCGTCATCGCATCGCTCGGCGGGTGGATGCTGGGCATGCGCAACATGATGCTCACCGTCCTCGATGAGGACTACATCACCGTGGCGCAGGCGAAGGGCATGCCGAACCAGCGCGTGCTGTGGCGGTACGCCGCTCGTAACGCCGTGCTGCCCCAGATCCAGAGTTTCGCGCTCTCGATCGGGTTCATCGTCGGCGGCACGATCGTGATGGAGATGGTGTTCAGCTATCCCGGGGTGGGAAAGCTGCTGCTGGATGCCACCAATGCCAAGGACTATGCGCTGATGCAGGGCGTCTTCCTGGTCATCACCCTCTCGGTGCTGGTCGCGAACATCCTCGCGGATGTCGCCTACGCATTCCTCGATCCGCGCACGCGCCAGACGGAGGCCTGAGCCATGTCAACAACAGAGAAAGCCGGTCGGCGCCAGGCGAGTGCTCCGGACACCTTCCTCATCCGCACCAGCGGTGCCGGCAACGGCAACGGCGGCCAGGGCCAGAGCTTCTGGGCGAAGATCGTGTCCGCCTTCGCGATGTTCCGTAACCGCAAGTCGATCGCCGGCCTGGCGATCCTCGGGTTCTTCGTGCTGGTCGCGATCTTCGCCGACGTGCTGGCACCGTTCTCTCCGACGCAGATCGACAACTCCGCCCGGCTCCAGCCGCCGTCCGCAGCGCACTGGCTGGGCACGACGCACATCGGTGAAGACGTGCTGAGCCAGGTCATCCACGGCACGCGCGGCGTCATCGTCGTCGGATTTCTCGCGGCATTGATCGCGACGGTGATCGCCATCACGGTCGGCGTGATCGCCGGATACCTTTCCGGCTGGAAGAGCGAGGCGCTGTCGGCGTTGACCAATGTGTTCCTGGTGATCCCCGGTCTTCCGCTGATCATCATCGTGGCCTCGATGTTCGAGGATCCACCTCTGGTGCTGATCGCCGCAGTGCTGGGCCTCACAGGATGGGCCTGGGGTGCGCGCGTGCTGCGGGCCCAGACCATGTCACTGCGCAATCGCGACTTCGTGCAGGCCGCCCGTGCGAACGGCGAGCCGCTGCGCCGCATCATCACGGTGGAGATGCTGCCGAACCTGATGGCGCTGATCGCTGCGAGCTTCGTCGGCACGGTGACCGCCGCCATCCTCGGCCTCACGACACTCTCGTACATCGGCGTGATCCCGGTGACCACCTACAACTGGGGCACGATCCTGAACTGGGCATCCGCCCAGGGCGCGTTCGGGCAGAACCAGTGGTGGTGGTATCTGCCGCCGGGGTTGTGCATCGCCGCGATCGGCGTGGCTCTGTCGCTGATCAACTTCGGCATCGACGAGTACGTCAACCCGCGCCTGCGCTCCGCCGGCGAGCGGGCGCGCGCGATGAAGAAGAAGGGCCTGAACGTGAACGACGCGGTCACGGCCGTGCGCACCACCGACGTGGCCGTTCCGGCTGCAGAGAACAAGAAGTGATGACCTCTGAGACACTGACGCTCCCGTACCTGAATCCCGACCTGGCCGTCTCGGCGCGCGTCGCCGACCTCCTCGATCGCATGACGCTCGAGGAGAAGGTCGGGCAGATGCTGCAGCTCGACGCTCGCGACGATCTCGATGATCATGTGCTGCGCCGGACGGTCGGGTCGATCCTGCACACCTCGCCCGAGCGGATCGTCGCTGCCCGTGAGCTGACGCTGCGCACGCGACTGCAGATCCCGCTGCTCGTCGGTGAGGACTGCATCCACGGTCACTCGTTCTGGCCGGGTGCGACCATCTACCCGACACAACTGGGAATGGCGGCATCGTGGGATGCCTCGCTGCTGGAGAAGGTCGCCCGCGCGACGGCCGTCGAGGTGGCGGCGACCGGAATCCACTGGACGTTCTCACCCGTACTCTGCATCGCCCGTGACCTGCGCTGGGGGCGCGTCAACGAGACGTTCGGCGAAGACCCGTTCCTGTTGGGCGAGCTCGCATCGGCCATGGTCCGCGGCTATCAGGGCGAGGGGCTCGAGGATCCGACGGCGATCCTCGCGACGGCGAAGCACTTCGCCGGATACTCCGAGACCCAGGGAGGCCGCGACGCCAGCGAAGCCGACATCTCGCGGCGGAAGCTGCGGTCGTGGTTCCTGCCGCCGTTCGAGCGCGTCGCCCGTGAGGGATGCCGTTCGTTCATGCTGGGCTACCAGAGCATGGACGGCGTGCCGATCACCCTCAACGACTGGCTGCTCAGCGACGTGCTGCGCGGCGAGTGGGGGTACACCGGCACACTCATCACCGACTGGGACAACGTCGGCCGGATGGTCTGGGAGCAGCACGTGCAGCCCGACATCACGCACGCTGCGGCCGCCGCGGTGAGCGCGGGCAACGACATGATCATGAACACGCCCACCTTCTTCGAGGGTGCTCTGGATGCCGTCGCGCACGGCCTGCTCGCACCGGATGCGTTCGATGCCGCGGTCGAGCGGATCCTCACACTGAAGTTCGAGCTCGGGCTGTTCGAGAACCCGCGCACACCGGTCGACGGTCTCGAGCAGATCATCGGCAGCGCGGAGCACGCTGAACTGAACCTCGAGATCACGCGGCGCTCGCTCGTGCTGCTGGAGAACGACGGCACGCTGCCGTTACGGCCGGCTGCGCCCGGTGGGACTCTTTCGCCGGTTGCGCCGGGAGGTGCCGCCGCGACCGCACGCGTCGCGGTCGTCGGGCCGCTTGCGGATGACGCGCAGGAGCAGCTCGGCGACTGGGCCGGTGGCTCAGGGCAGGCCGGCTGGCTGGACGGACAGCCGCGCGAGATGATCACGACGGTGCTCGACGGACTGCGCGAGATCGCCCCGTGGGAGATCGTGCACGCGCGAGGAGCCGATATCCTCACGCTCGCGCCCGATCCCGCCGGCGCGACGTGGCCAGATGGTCAGCCGCGTCCGCCAGTAGTGAAGCCGTGCGCCCCGGATGCCGTGCAGATCGCGGAAGCCGTCGCTGCAGCGGAGGCGGCGGATGTCGTCGTAGCTGTCGTCGGCGACGCACAGGGACTGTACGGCGAGGGTCGCTCGACCGCGACGCTCGAGCTGATCGGCGGCCAGAACGCGTTGCTCGACGCCCTCGTCGACACAGGCACGCCCGTGGTCGTCATACTGCTGTCATCGAAGCCGCTGGTGCTGCCGGCATCTGTCTCGAATGCCGCTGCCGTGCTGTGGGTTGCGAATCCCGGCATGCAGGGCGGCCGTGCGATCGCCGAACTGCTGACGGGTGCGATCGAGCCGACCGGACGTCTGCCGATCTCGTTCGCGCGGCATGCCGGTCAGCAGCCGACGTACTACAACCAGATCCGCGGCCAGCACGGCGATCGCTACGCCGACCTCACGCAGTCGCCCGCGTGGTCGTTCGGCGAGGGGCTGTCGTACACGACCGTCTCCTACTCGGACCTCGTTCTCGAGGAGGCGGCGCTCGCGGCATCCGACACCATCGTCGCCGACGTGACGGTGACGAACACGGGCGAGCGCCCGACCATCGAGACCATGCAGGTGTACGTGCGGGATCGGGTGACCAGCGTCAGCTGGGCGGACAAGGAGCTCAAGGCCTATCGTCAGGTGTCGCTGGCGCCGGGAGAGAGCGCTCGCGTGCGCATAGAGCTGCCGGTCGAAGACTGCACGATCGTCGACTCCGCCGGTGACCGCGTCGTCGAGCCAGGGGAGTTCGAACTGCTGGTGGGTCCGAGTTCACGGGACGAGGTGCTGCTGACCGCGGGGTTCACGATTACCTGACGCCGAGACCCCCGGTTATCGTCGAGACCCCTAGGTAGCTGCGTGAATAGACAGGGGTCTCGGCGCGAAGGTGGGGTCTCGGCGACAGGAATAGGGTTGAGTCTCGTGACAACTGTGACCGACCGCGAGCGCTACCGCGCGAACCCCTCCGTGCTCACGGCGCTGAAGTCGCCGCGGATGCTGACGCGCGAGGTGCTCGCCGGACTCGTGGTGGGGCTCGCACTGATCCCCGAGGCCATCGCCTTCTCGGTCATCGCCGGAGTCGATCCCAAGGTCGGGCTGTTCTCGTCGTTCATCATGGCGGTGGCGATCTCGTTCCTCGGCGGGCGACCGGCGATGATCACCGCGGCCACCGGAGCTGTCGCGCTCGTCATCGCCCCTGTCGCACCGACGTACGGCATCGACTACTTCATCGCGACCGTGCTGCTCGCCGGTGTCTTCCAGGTGCTGCTCGCGGTGCTCGGCGTCGCGAAGCTCATGCGCTTCATCCCCCGCAGCGTCATGACCGGCTTCGTCAACGCGCTCGCCATCTTCGTCTTCAGCTCGCAGGTGCCGCATCTGCTGAACGTGCCGTGGCTGGTGTATCCCCTTGTCGTCCTCGGCATCCTCGTCATGATCTTCATGCCGAAGATCACCAAGATCATTCCGGCGCCGCTGGTCTCGGTGGTCATCGTCACCGCCGTGGTCATCGTGTTCGCGATCAACGTGCCGACCGTGGGGGATCAGGGTGAGCTGCCGCGCAGCCTTCCCGAACTGTTCATCCCGAATGTGCCGCTCACCTGGGAGACTTTCACCATCATCGCGCCGTTCGCGCTCGGTGTCGCTGTGGTCGGGCTGCTCGAATCGCTGATGACCGCGAAGCTCGTCGACGAGATCACCGACACGCACTCCCGCAAGACGCGTGAGGCCTGGGCACAGGGCGTCGCGAACATGCTCTCCGGCATCTTCGGCGGCATGGGCGGCTGCGCGGTGATCGGCCAGACGATGATCAACGTGAAGTCCGGGGCGCGCACCCGCATCTCGACGTTCTTCGCCGGTGTCTTCCTCTTCCTGCTGGTCGTCGTGTTCGGCGACTTCGTGGCCACGATCCCGATGGCGGCGCTCGTCGCAGTGATGATCATGATCGCGATCGGAGCGTTCGACTGGCACAGCATCCGTCCGTCGACTCTGAAGCGGATGCCGAAGAGCGAGACCTTCGTCATGCTCGTGACCGTGCTGGCAGTCGTCATCACGCACAACCTCGCCATCGGTGTGGTGGCAGGGGTGATCGTGGCATCCGTCCTGTTCGTCAGGCGCGTCGCGCACTTCGTCACCGTCACCCGCACCGTGTCGGACGACACCGCGCACTACGTCGTCGACGGCGAACTGTTCTTCGCCAGCAGCAACGACCTCACGACGCAGTTCGAGTACGCGGCAGATCCTGAACGAATCGTGATCGACATGTCGCGCTCGCACGTCTGGGATGCGTCGACCGTCGCCGCGTTGGACGCGATCGAGACCAAATACGCACAGCACGGCAAGACCGTGCAACTGCTCGGGCTGAACGACGCCAGCGGATCGTTCCACGGCAGGCTGACCGGGAGGCTCGGCGGCGAGGGCTGAGCGTCAGTCGTCGGAGTCTTCCAGATCCTGCAGTCGCTGCGGGCCCGAGCCCTGGCTTCCGAGGGCGTCGTCGGGGTTGAGCAGGCCGCACGCCTTCATCGACAGGCAGCCGCAGCCGATGCATCCCGTCAGCTCTCGTTCCAGACGCTCGATCCCCTCGCGTCGTCGCTCCAGGTCGCGCTTCCATCGTCGTGATGCACGCTGCCAGTCCTCGTGGCTCGGCGTCTCTGTGAGGGGGACGTCGGCGAACGCCTCCTGCACGTCGGCGAGCGGGATGCCGAGTCTCTTGGAGACCGTGATCAGAGAGACGCGCCTGAGCATGTGGCGAGGGTATCGACGCTGATTGCCTGGTGTGCGCGTCGATGCGATGAGGTTGAGCTTCTCGTAGAAGTGCAGGGCGGAGACAGCCACGCCGGTGCGCCTGCTCATCTCGCCGATGCTGAGCAGCTCATCCGGGGCGTGCGACGGTGACGTCTCGCCCGATTCGACCATGCGACCCTCCTCGATTTGACCTCAAGTGTACTTGAGGTTTTAGCGTAGAGAGCATGACCCGGAAGAACATGCCCCTATGACGTATGTGATCGCGCTGCCCTGCGTCGATGTCAAAGATCGAGCGTGCATCGACGAATGCCCTGTCGACTGCATCTACGAGGGGGAGCGTTCGCTCTACATCCATCCGGACGAATGCGTGGATTGCGGTGCGTGCGAGCCGGTGTGCCCTGTCGAGGCGATCTACTACGAGGACGATCTGCCCGAGGAATGGGCCGACTACTACAAGGCGAATGTCGAGTTCTTCGACGACATCGGCTCCCCAGGCGGCGCCGCGAAGCTCGGGGTGATCGCGCACGATCATCCGCTGGTCGACGCCCTGCCTCCACAGGGAGGAACCGAATGACAACCGCACCTCGCGTGGCCATCGTCGGCGCCGGTCCAGCCGGAATCTATGCGGCAGACATCCTCCTCTCCCGCGTTCCAGATGCCCGCATCGACCTGCTGGAGAAGCTCCCCGCCCCCTACGGCCTGGTGCGATACGGAGTCGCCCCCGATCATCCACGCATCCGCAAGATCATCGATGCGCTGCACGATGTGCTGCAGCACCCATCGATCCGGCTGCGCGCGAACGTCGAGGTCGGCGTCGACATCACGCTCGATGAGCTGCGCGCTGCCTATGACGGCGTGATCCTCGCCACGGGCGCCGACCGTGACGTGGCACTCGAGCTGCCTGGTGCTGATCTGCCAGGATCCTTCGGCGCCGCGGACTTCGTCGCCTGGTACGACGCGCATCCAGACGTGCCGCGCACCTGGCCGCTCGCGGCCGAGACCGTCGCTGTGCTCGGTGCCGGCAACGTGGCGCTGGACGTCACCCGCATCCTCGCCAAACATGGGAAGGACCTCGATCGCACCGACACCCCGGACGATGTGCTCGAGGCACTGGCGGCGAACCCGCTCCGTGACATCCATCTCTTCGTCCGCCGTGGGCCGGCAGACGTCCGATTCTCGGCGCTCGAGCTGCGTGAGCTCGGCGAGCAGCGCGACGTCGACGTCATCGTCGACCCGGCCGAACTGGAACTGGATGCGCACGGCGAGCGGATGCTGGAGCAGTTCTCGCAGCGTCGCATCATCCTGCGGACGCTGCGCGCCTGGGCCGAACGTCCGTCGTCCTCACTGACCGCGTCGCGCCGCATCCACCTGCACTTTCGCCAGCGGCCGGTACGGATCGTGGGTGCGCAGGATGTCACCGGCATCGAGATGGAGCGCACGGCATCCGACCCGCTTGGCCGCATGGTGGGTGCCGGCGACCTCGTTCGACACGACGTCGGCGCTGTCTATCGGGCGATCGGCTACCGGTCATCGCCCGTGCCCGGCGCGCCCTTCGATGAGGATTCCGGCGTCGTACCGCACCGAGAAGGTCGCGTCGTTGACGCGGAGGGCGTGCCGATCCCGCGCCTGTACGCCACAGGATGGATCAAACGCGGACCGATCGGACTCATCGGTTCGACCAAGTCGGATGCGGCGCAGACCGTGCAGCACCTGGTCGACGACCTCGCAGCCTCCGGTCGGATCGGCGACGAGCGCGACCCGCTCGTGCATCTCACTCACGCCGTCGACTGGACGGGCTGGCTGAGGATCGACGCGGCCGAGCGCAGTGCCGGCGCACAGCGCGGCCGCGAGCGCACGAAGCTGGTCGACCGCGGCGAGATGACTGCGACCGCGACACCGACGCCTTCAGCAGTGGGTGACAGATTGAAGGCCGCATTTCGTACGCATCCGGCCGGCATCGCGGTCATCACCGCCGCGACGCCGACAGGCCCCGTGGGTCTCACGGCTTCCAGCGTCGCCTCGGTCGCGGTGGACCCCGCGGCGATCATGTTCTCGGTCACGAGGGCGACGGGCAGCGCGGGCGCGCTTCTCGATGCAGACACCTTCGTCGTGCACCTCATCGACGACGACCACGCCGACCTCGCTCAGGCCTTCGCGACCAGCGGCGCCGATCGGTTCACCTCCGAGCAGGGGTGGATCACGCTCGGCTCCGGCGAACCGCACCTGCCCAGCGCAAGAGCCGCGCTGCGCTGCCGGGCGCTGCACACCATTCCGGTCGGGTCATCGACCGTGGTGATCGCCGAGGTGCTCGACGTCGTCGCCGGCCCATCCGGCCGACCCCTCGTCTACCTCGACCGACGCTTCCACTCCCTGCCGACCCTCTCTGAAAGGAACTGACATGCCCACTCCCTATACCCTCCCCGAACTGCCCTACGACTATGCGGCGCTCGAGCCGCACATCTCCGCAACGATCATGGAGCTGCATCACTCCAAGCACCATCAGGCCTATGTCACTGGCGCGAACACCGCACTCGAGCAGCTGGCCGCCGCACGCGAGGCTGGTGACCTCGCGAACGTGAACAAGCTCGAGAAGGACCTCGCCTTCAACCTGGGCGGCCACATCAATCACTCGGTGTTCTGGCAGAACATGTCGCCCAACGGGGGCGGGGCTCCGGAGGGCGAACTCGCCGCCTCGTTGGAAGACTCCTTCGGCTCGATCGACGCCTTCCGTGCTCACTTCACGGCCACGGCGCTCGGCGTTCAGGGATCGGGATGGTCCGTTCTCGCGTGGGACAGCCTCGGTGCGCGACCGGTGATCTTCCAGCTCTTCGATCAGCAGGGCAACGCTCCGCTCGGCGTCACGCCGTTGCTGCAGCTGGACGTATGGGAGCACGCGTACTACCTCGACTACCGGAATGTCCGCGCCGATTACGTCAAGGCGTTCTGGGAGATCGTGAACTGGGCCGACGTGCAGCAGCGGTTCGAGAAGGCTCGGGCAGCGACGCAGGGGCTGATCTCGGTGCCATGACTCAGTGACGTCGTGGCGGTCAGTGTTCGCCTGCGCTGTCGTGCTCGCCGACCTCGCGCTCTTCGGCCTTGCGGTAGCGCCGATTTCGCAGCCCGAGCACGACCGCCGCGAGTACGGCCGCCACGACGGACGCCGTCAGGATCGCCACCTTGCTGTGGTCGTAGTGCGGGCTGCCGGCCGCGAAGCTCAGCTCGGCCACGAGGAGCGAGACGGTGAATCCGATGCCGGCGAGGACGCCGACCCCGGCGATGTCGATCCAGCGCAGGGACGGATCAAGGTTGATGCGGCGGATCCGGGTGATGAGCCAGGTCGCAGCCGTGATGCCGAGAGGCTTGCCGACCACGAGGCCCAGGACGATCCCTATCAGCACAGGATCGGTCAACGCCGACACGAATCCCTCGGCACCACCGATCGCGACGCCGGCGGAGAAGAACGCGAACACCGGAACGGCGAACCCTGCGGACAACGGACGGAATCGGTGCTCGAAGATCTCGGCAAGCCCTGGGCCGGCATCGTGAGACCGATGCGCCTTCCTGTGCAGCACCGGGATCGTGAACCCGAGCAGCACGCCGGCGATCGTGGCGTGGATCCCCGATGCGTGCATCAGAGCCCAGGCGGTGAATCCGATGGGCAGCAGGATCAGCCACGCAGCTCCAGGGCGAACATGGAAGAACTGCCGGAAGCGCTGCGCGATCGCACCGTAGAGGGCGATGGCCACCAGCGCGAGCAGCAGCGGCACGAGCTCGATGGACTCGGTGTAGAAGATCGCGATGATCCCGATCGCGATGAGGTCGTCGACGACGGCCAATGTCAGCAGGAAGATGCGCAGCGCGCTGGGCAGATGTGATCCGATGATCGCGAGCACTGCGACGGCGAATGCGATGTCGGTCGCCGTCGGAATCGCCCAGCCGCGGGCCTCGCTCGTGGTCGTGCCCACCACGGCCACGTACAGGAGTGCGGGGACGGCGACGCCACCGATCGCTGCGACGACGGGGACGATGGCCGTGCTCGGCTTTCGGAGGTCACCCGCGACGAACTCGCGTTTGAGCTCGAGGCCGACCAGGAAGAAGAAGATCGCGAGCAGGCCGTCCGCGGCCCACGCGCCCAACGACAGCTTGAGGTGCCACGGTTCGTAGCCGACCTCGAAGTCGCGGATCGCGAAGTACGAATCAGCCCAGGGCGAATTGGCCCAGATCAGCGCGATGGCTGCGAAGATCACCAGCAGGATGCCGCCGACCGTCTCCTTGCGCAGGATCTCGGTGACGCGGATCGACTCCGCTCGGGATGCCGAGGGAAAGATGCTGCGAACGCGGGAGAAGCGGGACGGGGAGGGCGACATGAGCGCCTTTCTGGTCGATGACGGGGCCGTCGACCAGGCTTCCCGACACTCCATTGCCCATTCTAGTCGACAGGCCTGCGTCAGCGCAGCTGGGCGAAGCGCTCCACCTCGACCGTCGGGCCGACCACGAGCACGATGTCACCGTCATGCAGGACGGTGTCGGCCTGGGCATTGCGCCATGAGCCCTTCGCGTCGCGATAGGCCGCGATCGTCACGCCGTGCGCATGACGAACTGCACCTTCGGTGAGGGTGATGTCATGGAGGAACTGCGGCACGACGGTCTTGACCACCGCGTACCCCTTGTCGATCTCCAGATAGTCGGCGGCCGCGCCGCGGACGAGGTGCGCGACCCGGCGTCCCATATCCTTCTCCGGGTAGATCACCTTGTGCACACCGAGCTGCTCGAGCACGGCACCGTGCCGCTCATCGACCGCCTTCGCCCAGATGACGGGAACATCGAGTTTGAGCAGCAGGGACGCCGTGAGGATGGATGCGGTGATGTCGCTGCCGATCGCGAGAACGACGCGGTCGAACTCGCCGATCGCGAGCTGCTCCAGCACCTCCAGCCGCGTCGAGTCGGCGCGGACCACCTGGGTCAGGACACCGTTGAGCGACTGCACCATGTCCTCGTCCTCATCGATGCCGAGGACCTCGGTGCCGGAGTCCATCAGCTCGATGGCGAGGGACGTACCGAATCGGCCGAGGCCGATGACGGCTACGGAGTCGGCTTCGGCGATCCGTCGGGCGTCCTGCCCGAATGAGAGGAATCTGGTCATGTGCGGTCCTTTCGATCAGACGTGCGTCGGAGAGAGATCATCCGATCGCCGGGCGTTCTTTAGGGAGCTCGTACGCCGTCGCCCGCTCCCGCAGAGCGAGCGCCGACCCGAGCGTCAGCGGGCCCAGTCGCCCGAGGAACATGAGCAGTATCAGTATGAGCTGAGCAGCTACCGGAAGGTCCGCCGTGATTCCGGTCGACATCCCCACCGTTCCGAACGCGGACACCACCTCGAACAGCACTCGATCGAGGTCGAGATCCGTGATGGCGAGAATGGCGATCACCGCTGACATCACAGCGCCAAGGGCGACCAGCACCACCGTGATCGCCTCGCGGTGGACTGCGCGCGACAGGCGCTTGCCGAACACGTTCACGGCGGTGCCGCCGCGAAGCTCGGTGTACATGATGAAGAACAGCACGGCGAAGGTCGTGACCTTTATCCCGCCTGCGGTTCCGGCTGGTCCTCCGCCGATGAACATCAGGACGTCGGTGCCGAGCCACGTCTCGTCGTGCAGCTGAGACGTGTCGACGGAGTTGAAGCCCGCAGTGCGGGACTGGACAGCGTGGAAGAAGCCCGCCAGGATCCGGGAGCCGGGGTCGAGAGCGCCAAGGGTCTCAGGGTTGTGCCACTCGATCGCCACGACGTAGACCGTGCCGAGAACGAGCAGTCCGATCGTCGCCCACAGGACGATGCGAGTGTTCATCGTCCAGTGCAGCGGCCGACGGAACTCCTTGCGCAGCTGACGAAGCACCGGGAACCCGAGACCACCGAGGATGATCGCGGCGCAGATCGGAAGGCAGATCCACGGATCGGAGACGAATCCCATCAAGCTGTCGGTGTACAGCGCGAAACCGGCATTGTTGAATGACGAGACCGCGTGGAACACCGCGTGCCATGCGGCGCGAACGGGCTCGTAGCCGTAGCCCATCGTGAAACGGGCGAACAGGAGCACGGCGACGGCGGCCTCGATCACCAGGGTCGTCACCAGGATGCCGGTCGCGACGCGCTTCATGTCTCCGCCGCCGGTCGTCTTGGTCTCCGTGCCGGCGATGACGCGCGAGCGCACGGACAACTTGCGAGCCAGCGCGAGGCCGATGAGCGAGGCGAACAGCATGATCCCGAGCCCGCCGAGCTGGATGAGCAGCAGGATCACGACCTTGCCGAACGGACTCCAGTAGACCGCCGTGTCGACGACGATGAGTCCCGTGACGCATACGGCGGATGTCGAGGTGAACAGCGCGTCGACCAGACCGGTCCATCTGCCACTCGCTGAAGAGATCGGCAGCATCAGCAGGAGGGTGCCGATCACGATCGCGGCACCGAATCCGGTGGCTATCGCCCGTGCGGGGGCGAGGTTCCGCTGCTTCGGGCGACGCGAGCGCGCGAAGGAGTCGGTTCGAACCACAAGAGGGAACGCTACGCGAGCGCCGACGTCTATGACGGAATCCTAACGGGATCCATACGCCTCACGACCGATCACGTCGACGGTCCGGGCGCGCACCCGGCGTCAGACCCGCGCGGTCGTCCCGCGGACGAGGAGCTCAAACGGCAGCGCTCCCGGAGGAGCGGCAGGCACGGCATCCTCGAGTTTCGCCAGCACAGCGGCGGCCGCGCGCTCGCCCTGGCCCAACGGGAACTGGTCGACGGTGGTGAGCTGGAAGAACTCGCCCAGCTCGTGGCCATCGATGCCGATGATCGAGAGGTCCTCCGGCACGCGGAAACCGAGATCGCGCGCGGCGAGCACCGCGCCGATCGCCATCTCATCGGATGCCGCGAACACGGCTGTCGGCCGACGCCCCGGCCTGCCGAGCAGCTGCTTGGCGGCGCGATAACCGCCCTCGACGGTGAAATCCGCAGGCTCGATGAACGCGGGCTTCGGTGTGATACCGGCATCCGCCAGGGCCTTCTCGAAGCCGAGCCGACGCTGGGTGGGGATGTGGAAGTCGATGTCGAATTCCGGGTTCGCTCCGATGTGCGCGATGGCGGTGTGGCCGAGGCTGAGCAGGTGCTCGGTCGCAAGCTGCGCGACTGCGCCGTCGTCCACCGTCAGGGTGTCGAGCTGCGGATTCGGTCCGCCGATCGCGATGATGGGGAGTCCGAGTTCGAGGAGCTGGGTCGTCTCGGCCTCATCGAGTTCGATCGACACGGCGATCACGGCATCCACCCGCTGGCGCCTCAACGCCGTGTCGAAGACGTTGCGTCGAACGTCCTTGTCGGCCGTGATGTTGTACAGCGTGATGTCGTAGCCCTGGCGCATCAGGGCGCTCGAGACTCCCGAGAGCACCGTGCTGAAGAACCAGCGGTCAAGGAACGGTACGACCACGCCGATGTTGCGCGTGCGACCCGAGGCGAGTGACGAGGCGCGCGACGAGACGACGTAGCCGAGCGTCTGCGCCGCGACGAGCACGCGGTCGCGGGACGCCGCAGACACGTGCCCCCGACCGCTGAGAGCGCGCGAGACCGTCGCCGTGGAGACGCCGGCCAGTCGCGCGACCTCATCGATGCTCACCATGGAATACGTTCAGGCCTTGGTGTACCAGGCGGCATGATCGACCGGCAGAGCGGCGCCGTCGAAGGGCTGGCTCTGCACGACGAATGTGACGCCGTCGCCGAGATCCAGCGGCTCGGTGCCGATGTTGACAGCCACGTGCAGGTCGCCGCGGCGGAACGCGACTGCCGATGCACCCAGGTCTTCCCACACCAGCGAACCCGTGCCCAGCGAGCGCTCGCGCCGCAGCTGGAGCAGCTGCTTGTACAGGTTGAGGGTGGATGTGGCATCCGCCTCTTCCGCATCGCGCGCGAACGTCGCCCACTCCGCCGGCTGCGGCAGCCATGCGTCACCGGTGGTGTTGAAGCCGAAGGCCGGTGCATCCGCCTCCCACGGGATCGGCACGCGACACCCGTCGCGGCCGTACCGCTTGCCGTTCGTGCGGAACCATGTCGGGTCCTGGCGGAACTCGTCGGGAATCTCCATGGCTTCCGGGAGGCCGAGCTCCTCACCCTGGTAGAGGTACGACGAGCCGGGAAGCGCGAGCATCACGGTCGTCGCGGCGCGTGCGCGGGCGAGACCGACGACCGCATCGGGCTTGCCGGGCGACTTCGGGCCGATGCCCTCGCCCTGCGGGTTGTCGGCCGTCAGCGCGAGGCGTGAAGCGTGTCGGACGACGTCATGGTTCGAGAGCACCCATGTGCTCGGGGCGCCTACGCCGCCGAACTCCGTGAGCGATTCGCGGATGACATCGCCGAGGGCTTTCGCGTCCCAGGAGGTCATCATGTACGGGAAGTTGAACGTCTGGTGCATCTCGTCAGGACGCACCCAGAGCGCTGTCTGCTTGAGCGTCGGCAGCCAGGCCTCGCCGCACAGGGCGCGGTCGCCGTCGTACTCCGCTAGCACCTCATGCCAGTCGCGGTATATGTCGTGCACGCCGTCCTGACCCCAGTACGGCACGCTGTCCTCGCCGCCGCCCATGGAGTCGGCATCTGCGACAGGGGCGTAGTCGGGAAGGCCGGCCTCCTTGACCATGCCGTGGGCGACGTCCACGCGGAAGCCGTCGACGCCACGGTCGAGCCAGAAGCGCAGCACGGAACGGAACTCCTCCTTCACTTCCTCGTTCGTCCAGTCGAAGTCGGGCTGTGTCGGGTCGAAGATGTGCAGGTACCACTGGCCGGGGGAGCCATCGGCCTCGGTGACGCGCTCCCACATGCCGCCGCCGAAGACGCTCTCCCAGTTGTTCGGGGGGATCTCGCCGTTCTCGCCCTTGCCGTCGCGGAAAACGTAACGGGCCCGCTCGCGGCTGCCCGGTCCGGCCTTGAGCGCCTCCTGGAACCAGACGTGCTGATCGGAGGAGTGATTGGGGACGAGATCGACGATGAGGCGGATACCGCGGGCGTGGGCCTGCGCGATCATCTCATCGAAGTCGGCGAGGGTGCCGAAGATCGGGTCGACGTCTCGGTAGTCGGCCACGTCGTAGCCGGCATCCTTCTGGGGGCTCGTCATGAACGGGCTCAACCAGATCGCGTCGACGCCCAGTTCCTTCAGCGAATCGAGGCGGCTCGTGATGCCAGGAAGGTCTCCGATGCCGTCGCCGGACGCATCCGCGAACGAGCGCGGGTAGATCTGGTAGATGACGGCGCTGCGCCACCACTCTGCTCCGGGGGCGGCGAACTGTTCAAGCTCTGTCATGCGACGAGCCTACTGCAAGCGCTTACAGTTGCGCGAGGGCCGGGATCGAATCGGTTCGGAGGTCTGATGGAACGTGCGCTGTGCACAGATGCAGGGCGATCGTACAGATGCAGGGCGACTCGCCGACGGACGGCCCTGCATCCGTGAAATCGCCCTGCATCCGTACACGGATCAGGAGCCGTCGAGCACGACGTTCACCGGGGCCTCGCCGCGCAGCATCCGCTCGATCTGCTTGCGGATGAGTTTCGCGATGCGCGGGTTCATCGCAGTCGAGGCTCCGCCGACGTGCGGCGAGATGAGCACGCCCTCGGTCTTCCAGAGCGGATGCTCCGCCGGGAGCGGTTCCGGATCCATCACGTCGAGCGCGGCGCGGATGCGTCCGTTCTGGCGTACGAGCGCGTCGGTGTCGACGAGGGTGCCGCGACCGACGTTGACGAGCAGCGCGCCGTCGGGCAGGAACGCGAGCATCTCGTCGTCGAAGAGGTGGCGGGTCTCGTCACCACCGGGCAGCGCGAGCACGACGACCTCGGCGTTCGGGAGCAGCTCGGCGAGCTCGTCTATGGCGTGCACCTGCACGCGTCCGAGCCGCTCGTGCCAGACCGGGCGGGCGGTGCGGGCGACGACGGTCAGCTCGACCTCGAACGGCTCAAGGCGCAGGGCGATCGCCTCGCCGACGCCGCCGAAGCCGACCAGCAGCACGCGTCGATCTGCGAGGCTCTCGGCGAAGGCCGGTGCCCATTCGCCGTTCTGCTGGGCGAGCACGAATCGGGGGAACTGCCGCTGCGCGGCCAGTGTCAGTGCGAGGGCGATCTCCGCGGTCGAGGTCTCATGCACGCTGGCCGCATTTGCGAACGGGATGCCGGCGGGCAACTTCTCCCCGATGCCTTCGTAACCGATCGATTGGCTCTGCACCAGTCCGACATCGAGCCCCTCCAATGCCTCCAACGCCGACGATCCGCCCATGTACGGCGGTACCACGAGGTCGATCTTCTCTCGCGGTGCGGGGGATGCGAGATCCCAGACCTCGAGCTCGACGCCCTCGGGGAGCGGGCCGATGCTCTCGGCCAGGCGGGCAGTGGGAACGGTGACGAAGAGACTCACACGTCGAGCCTATCGATCAAGGACGGTTCGGAGAGTAGCGTCAGCGGCAACAGCGACGCTCGGTCGCTCGAGCGCGGAGGAGGAGCCATGATTCCGGAGATCAACTACTGGGCGGTGCTGCTGGCCATGATCTCGAGCATGATCGTCGGATCGATCTGGTACACCCCGAAGGTGTTCGGCACTCGCTGGGCGAAGCTCGCGAATGTCGACATGAGCGGCTCCGCGAAGAGCGCCGTCTGGCCGATCGTCACCACATTGATCGTGAGTTTCGTGACCGCATGGGTGCTCGCCGGAGCATCCGCCATCGCCTGGCACTTCTACGAGGGCTCGTTCTTCGTATCCGCAGTGGTGACGTCGATACTGCTGTGGGCGGGATTCACCGCGGCACGGTTCATCACTCACGACGCCTTCGAGGGGCGCCCGACTGCGCTCACCACCATGAACATCGCGCACGAGCTGGTCACGCTCGTGATCATGGCCGTGCTCATCGGCGTGTGGCCTCCGGCCGGGATCTGAGACGCGCCTCGCAGCGACACTCTGGGGGCCGAACGCACGGATGTCGGACTCGGACACATCCGTCGGTTCAGTCCGACATCTGTGTTCCGAGCCCCCGAAGTGTGGCGGGAGAGCACCGATCGAATGCCTAGGCTGAGAAGGTGAATCTTCCTGACCTCGGTCTGCTCCTCGACGTCGATGGCCCGGTTGCCAGTCCCGTCACCCGCACCATCGCGATCGGATCCATCGCCCGTGACCTCGTGGATCTCGTCGCCGAAGGCGTTCCGATCGCTTTCATCACCGGGCGCTCGCACGAGTTCATCGCCGACGTGGTGATTCCGGCGCTTCAGGATGCGGGGCTGCGCGAAGCGCTGCTTCGACCCGAGGCGCGCATGTTCGGCGTCTTCGAGAAGGGCGGCGCCTGGTCGACGATCGACGCGGATGGCATGGGGGAGCCGACGATCGATCAGACGGTGGCCTTCGGCGCGGATGCTGTCTACGCGATCCGCGACCTGGTCGAACGGCGCTTCGCCGACACGATGTTCTTCGACGAGACCAAGCGCGCGATGATCTCGGTGGAGCAGCGCACGGATGTCGGATCCGAGGAGTACCGCCGTGCCCAGCGCGACTTCCAGGACGAGGCGTTTCGGATCCTGATTGCGCAGGGCGTCGGGCTGCGCTACGAAGAACAGGTCGTTCCCGACGCGGACGGTGCTGTACCTTTCCGTATCGATCCGACGGTGATCTCCACCGACGTCGAGTCGATCCGGCTCGACAAGGATCACGCCGCCCAGCGCGCGCTGGAGCACTTCCGGGCGCGCGGTCCGATGCCTCGCAAGTGGCTCAGCGTGGGTGATTCACGCAGCGACTATCTGATGGCCGATCAGCTCCACGCGGAGGGGTTCGACACGGCCCATCTGGACGTACGCCCCGGCGACGGCATCCTCGAGCGTCCATACGCGGTGCTCACGGAGGAGGGCCTCATCCACGACGAGGCGTTCGCCGCCCACCTCACTCGCATCAGAGCCGAGCTCGGCGTCTGATCACGCGGGCGGATACCACCTGGGCGACCTGATCCGGCGACTAGGCGGCAACGCGGCTGACGGCGGCGATCGCGCTCGTGAAGAACGCGAGGCCGTCGGTGCCGGAGCGCATGGCGTCGGAGGTGTTCGGGCCGAAGCCGGCCTCGGTCGCGTGCTCAGGGTGCGGCATGAGGCCGACGACGTTGCCTGCAGTATTCGTGAGGCCGGCGATGTCGCGCAGTGAGCCGTTCGGGTTCACGCCCGCGTAGCGGAACGCGACCAGGCCTTCGCCTTCGATACGATCCAGCGTCTCCTCCGAGGCGATGTATCCGCCGTCGGCGTTCTTCAGCGGGATGGTGATCTCCTGGCCCGCGGTGAATCCGCCGGTCCAGGCCGTGCCGGCGTTCTCCACCTTCAGTTTCTGGTCGCGACGCACGAAGTGCTGGTGATCGTTGCGGATCAGGCCGCCCGGCAGCAGGTGCGCCTCGACGAGCATCTGGAAACCGTTGCAGATGCCGAGTATCGGCATGCCCTTGGCCGCGGCATCTTTCACCTCGGTCATGATCGGCGACAGCGCTGCGATCGCGCCGGCGCGCAGGTAGTCGCCGTAGCTGAACCCACCCGGCAGTACGAGTGCGTCCACGCCGGCGAGATCGTGCGAGCCATGCCAGAGGGCGACGGGCTCGCCGCCGGCGAGGCGGACCGCTCGCTGGGCGTCGCGGTCGTCGAGCGAACCCGGCCAGGTGATGACGCCGATGCGGACCGTCACTGGACGACCTCGATGCCGACGACGTCCTCGATGACCGCGTTGGAGAGCACGTCGTCTGCGAGCTTCTTGACCTCGGCGAGCACGGCATCCGTGACCTCGCCGTCGACCGTGAGCTCGAAGCGCTTGCCGATGCGCACATCGCTGAAGCCCTCTACGCCCAACCGTGCGAAAGCGCCGGACACGGCCTTCCCCTGCGGGTCGAGCAGTTCGGACTTGGGCATGACGTCGACGACGATGGTGGGCATTGAAGGCTCCAGAAGTCGCGGGAAGGCGGGCAGTTCCAGTCTAGCGTCCGGGTAGTGACGCCCGGATGCTCGGGAAGCTCGTCGGGCGCGGCTTCGGATGCGGGACGGGAATGCCCGGACGGATGACGCACCCCCCGGTAAATCCGTCCGGGCCCGTCGAGGAGCCCCCCTCGTCGACGATCCCGTCCGCGAACCCCAGCGGCGAGAAAGCCCTCCACAAGCAGGTTAGAGTCATCGCACAGAAGCCGCATCGTGGAGAGTTGCGAGGCATGCCACTCTCCAATGATCGACCTCGAGGGAGGGACGCATGAAGCTCAACGAGCTCGCGCTTCAGAGCGGAGTCAGCACGACGACACTCAAGCACTGGATACGGGTGGGGATCATGCCTGCTGGGCGGCTGCGCAATCGCACCACAGCCGTCTATGAGAGGCGCCACGTCGATCGCGCGCGGCTGATCGTCGTGATGCGCGATTCCTATCGCGCATCGACAGCCGCGATCAGATCACTCACGGATGTGATCGATTCCGACGCGGCCACTCTCGAAGTGATGAACGCCTGTCAGGCGTTCGCGCTCGGAATCTCCGAGGGCGTCGCCTCCGACCCTGACTACGAGGTCTTCCGCGAACGTACGCACGAGCTGATGCGGCGCCGCGACTGGCGCGGTTACCCTGGCGCGGCCGAGCAGGGCCTCGCGCACGCGCTGGCGCAGGCCGCCACGGTCGGTCTGGACTACGACGTCGAAGAGCTCATGGAGTACGCCGATGCGCTCGAGCCGCTCGCGGGGCGGAACATCGCCGCCCTCCAGCCGGATGGATCGCGCGACGAGGTGGCCACGAGGATGCTGCTCGCCGTCCACGCGCGCGCTCGACAGCTCGTCGCGGTGAGCAGTCTTGCGCACGCGGCAGTATCCATCCGCTCTGCGATAGATCGCGGCGTCGCGCCGGCCGACCTCGCGAAGCCTCCCGGAAAGTAGCGCGCCGCTGTCAGGCCGAGTGGAAGACCGTGTGCAGGTCACCGATGAGGTCGCGTCCGCCGAGGCCGTCGATCTCGAACAGCACCGAGATGCCGGCGACGTGCGAACCCAGCTGCTCGATCAGCTGGCGTCCGGCGGCGAGAGTTCCACCGGTTGCGAGCACGTCATCGATCAAGAGGACGCGTGAGCCGGCAGGCAGGTCATCGTGCATCTCGATCGTCGCGGTGCCGTACTCGAGGGCGTAGTCGACGGATGCTGCGGGTCGAGGCAGCTTGCCCGCCTTGCGGATCGGGATGAGCCCGACGCCGGCCGATATCGCTGCGGCGCTCGCGATCAGGAATCCGCGCGCCTCGATTCCGGCGATGACGTCGAACTGCCCGGCGAAAGGCTCGATGATCGCCTCGGTCGTGACGCGTAGCGCCTCTGCATCCGCCAGCAGTGGCGTGATGTCGCGGAACAGGATGCCGGGTTCGGGGTAGTCCGGGATGCTGCGGATCAGCGATGCGGCGCGGGTGAGAGCGGGGGAGAGTTCGGCGGACGGCACTGCCCAAGGCTACTTCAGTGCCACCCGCATGGGCTCGCTTGACATTCATGGGAGCGCTCCCATACAGTGGCACTCACGTTCGTGGGAGCGCTCCCAGGGGGGCGCACGCCCAGCGACGCACGCGAACGCCTACCTGCACCACAACCACTGCACGACCACAAAGGAGTGACCTGTGAACACACGCGCCCGCCGACGGATCCTGACGACAGCAGCCGTCGCATCCGTCTCCGCTCTCGCCCTGGCCGGCTGTTCAGCCGGCGCAGACGGCGACACCTCCGGCGGCAGCGCCGATGGCGACATCACGCTGACTGTCACCACGTTCGGAACCTTCGGTTACGAAGACCTCTACGAGCAGTACGAGGAGGAGAACCCGAACATCACGATCGAGGCGACGAACATCGACACCGGTGGCAACGCACGCACCGATGCCTTCACCAAGATCGCCGCCGGCTCCGGCCTCAGCGACATCGTCGCCGTCGAAGAAGGCTGGCTCGGCGCGATCATGGAGGTCTCCGACACCTTCGTCGATCTGCGCGACTACGGCATCGAGGACCGCAAGGACGACTGGGTCGACTGGAAGTACGCCCAGGGAACCGACGCCGAGGGTCGCGTGATCGGCTACGGCACCGATATCGGCCCGAGTGGCATCTGCTACAACGGTGCGGCCTTCGAGGCCGCCGGGCTGCCCAGCGACCGCGAGTCCGTCGCGGAGCTGCTCAACGGCGACTGGGAGAACTACTTCACCGTCGGCGCCGACTACACGGCGAAGACCGGCAAGGCCTGGTACGACCACTCCGGCTTCGTCTGGAACTCGATGGTCAACCAGCTCGACGAGGGCTATTACACCGTGGACGGTGAGCTGAACGTCGAGGGCAACGCCGAGCTCAAGGAACGCTTCGAGATGCTCGGAGCAGCGACCGAGGGCGGCCAGTCCGCCGCGCAGGCGGCGTGGGACTGGAACGGCGGCAAGTCGTTCGTCGACGGCACCTTCGCGACGTTCGTCTGCCCCGGCTGGATGCTGGGAACCATTCAGGGTCAGGTCGAAGCAGGCGGCGGCGACGCTTCGACGGGCTGGGACTTCGCCGATGTCTTCCCCGGAGGTGCAGCCAACTGGGGCGGCGCATTCCTCTCCGTCCCGGAGAGCTCTGAGCACAAGGAGGCGGCAGCGGCTCTCGCCGACTGGCTGACGCAACCCGAGCAGCAGGTCAAGCAGTCCGAGGCCGCTGGCAACTTCCCGTCGACCGTCGAGGCGCAGGAAGAGCTCGCTGCCGCCGCGGCACCGAACGAGTTCTTCAACGACGCTCCCACCGGCGCCATCCTCGCCGAGCGGGCGAAGGGCGTCGTCGCCCAGTTCAAGGGTGCCGATGACTCGGTCATCCAGGAGAACGTCTTCGGCCCGGCACTGAGCAGCCTCGACCGGGGCGAGACAGACACCAAGGGCGCCTGGGATCAGGCGATCAAGCTCCTGGACGAGCTCGTCGGCTGACGTGCATCCCGACAGGCTCAGCGGCCGGCCTCCGGTTGCTGAGCCTGTCGAGGCACGCTCCCTGTTACTCGTACGAGACGCGACAAGGAAACACACAATGACTCTCACCGCTCCGCCGAAGGAGCGCCGGGACACGGCATCCGCACAGCAGACGGATGCCCCGCCGAGGCCTTCCTGGCGCCACCGTCTCTCGCGATTCGACCAGAATGCCTCGCCGTACGCCTACGTCGCGCCCTTCTTCCTGTTGTTCGGTCTCGTCGGGCTGTTCCCGCTGGTGTACACGGTGTACGTCGCCGTGCACGAGTGGGACCTGCTCAAGGGCGAAGGCGACTTCGTCGGCTTCGGCAACTTCATCGAGATCCTCGGCGACTCGATGTTCTGGAACTCGATCTTCAACACGCTGAGCATCTTCCTGCTCTCCGCGATCCCGCAGCTGTCGGTCGCCCTGCTGGTCGCCTACCTGCTCGATCGGGGACTCCGCGCCCCGACCATCTGGCGGATGAGCGTGCTCATCCCGTTCGTGGTCACCCCGGTCGCGGTCGCCATCATCTTCTCCAGCATCTTCAATGAGGCCGACGGCCTCGCCAACAACCTGCTGAACCTGATCGGCATCGTCGATCAGGAGTGGAAGCACAACACGTTCCTCTCTCACGTCGCGGTCGCAGTCATGGTGAACTTCCGCTGGACCGGCTACAACGCACTCATCCTTCTCGCCGCGATGCAGGCGGTGCCACGTGACCTGTACGAATCGGCCGCGATCGACGGGGCGGGGCCTGCAAGACGGTTCTTCTCGATCACGATTCCCACGATCCGCCCGACGCTGATCTTCGTGATCATCACCGCGACGATCGGCGGTCTGCAGATCTTCGCCGAGCCGCGACTGTTCGATGTGTCGACGGCCGGAGGCATCGGTGGCAGCGACCGGCAGTTCCAGACCACTGTGCTCTTCCTGTGGGAACTCGCGTTCTTCCGCAGGAACCTCGGCGAAGCATCCGCAGTCGCCATCCTCCTGTTCCTGCTCATCGTCGGGATCGGCGTGATCAACTTCCTGCTCTCCCGGCGGATCGCCACCGGATCCGCACCCAGGAGCGGCCGTGCCGTCAGGCGTCGAACCCGCAAGAGCACCGCGTCCGCCGACAACACTCAGGAGGAGGCGCGATGACCGCCACGCAGGCACTCAGCGTGCCCGAGAAGATCCGACGCCGTCGCAGTGCCGGCGGTAATGCCGGCGTCGGCAGCCGTCCAGGCTTCCTCACGTACGGGCTGCTCGCCGCCTTCATCATCGGCAGCATCTACCCGCTGTGGTGGTCGGTCGTGGTCGCGAGTGGCACGAACTCGACCCGCGCTGAGACGCTGCCGATGATCCCGGGTGGGAACTTCTTCGCGAACGCCGCGAAGGTCTTCGACGCCATCCCGTTCTGGCTGGCGCTCGGAAACTCGTTCCTCGTGTCGACGATCATCACACTGTCGGTCGTGACCTTCTCGACCCTCGCCGGCTACGCCTTCGCGAAACTGCGCTTCAAGGGCCGCGAGGGCCTCATGGTCTTCGTCATCGCGACGATGGCGATTCCGACGCAGCTCGGTATCATCCCGTTGTTCATGGTGATGCGCGAGCTCGGCTGGACCGGATCCATCGGTGCGGTGATCATCCCGACGCTCGTCACGGCGTTCGGCGTGTTCTTCATGCGCCAGTACCTCGTCGACGTGATCCCGGACGAGCTCATCGAGGCGGCGCGGATGGACGGCGCGAACCAGTTCCGCACGTTCCTCACGGTCGGCATCCCCGCTGCAAGACCCGCCATGGCGATCCTCGGTCTCTTCACCTTCATGACCGCATGGACCGACTACCTGTGGCCGTTGATCGTGCTCTCCCCGCAGAACCCGACCCTGCAGACGGCGCTGAGCCAGCTGCAGTCCGGGTACTACGTCGACTACTCGATCGTGCTGACCGGCGCTGTGCTCGCGACGCTGCCCCTGCTCGTCCTCTTCGCGGTCGCAGGCAAGCAGCTCGTCAGTGGAATCATGGCCGGCGCGGTGAAAGGATGACCTCTATGACCCGCCCCTTCCCCGAGAAGTTCCTGTTCGGAGCGGCCACCGCGGCGTACCAGATCGAGGGGGCAGCGCACGAGGACGGCCGCACCGACTCGATCTGGGATGCGTTCGCCCGTGTGCCCGGCGCGGTCGTCGGCGGCGAGAGCGGGGATGTGGCATGCGATCACTACCACCGCTACCCGGAGGACGTCGCCCTCATGACCGAACTCGGTCTGCAGACGTACCGCTTCTCGACCTCATGGTCGCGGGTGCGCCCCGAGGGCGGCGCGGTGAATCAGAAGGGTGTCGACTTCTACAGCCGACTCGTGGACGAGCTGCTGGGCGCAGACATCCTGCCGTGGCTCACGCTGTACCACTGGGACATGCCGCAGGCGCTTCAGGAGCGCGGCGGCTGGACGAACCGCGACACGGTCGACCGGTTCCTCGAGTACGCCGGCACCATGCACGACGCGCTCGGCGACCGGGTGAACGTGTGGACCACGCTGAACGAGCCGTGGTGCTCATCGTTCCTCTCCTACACCGGGGGCGAACACGCACCGGGGCACACGAGCATCGCTGAAGGGCTGCTCGCTTCGCACCATCAGCTCCTCGCTCACGGCCGCACGATCCAGGAACTGCGCGGCCGTGACGCTGCGCTGAACCTCGGCATCACGCTGAACCATACCGTCGCCGACCCGGCCGATCCGCAGAACCCGGCGGACCTCGATGCCGTCCGACGGGTCGATGGACAGTTCAACCGCTGGTTCCTCGACCCGATCTATCGGGGGACGTACCCGGCTGACATCGTCGAGGACATCCGCGCGGTCGATGCAGAAGCTGTCGCACGATTCGAGGCGGTGATCCACGATGGTGATCTCGCGATGATCGCGCAGAAGATCGACACCCAGGGCGTCAACTATTACCACGGTGACTTCCTCGCAGGCGAGGCGCCGGCCGAGCCGCCGGTCGCGGGCGGACCCGCGACTGAACGGGCGACTCGAAGTCCGTATCCGTCGAGCGACGGCATCCATTCCGTCGAGCGCGGCCTTCCGCGCACGGCCCAGAACTGGGAGGTGCAGCCGGAAGGGCTGACGCGCCTGCTAAAGAGGGTCTGGTTCGAGTACGCCGAGCCGGCAGGCACGGTGCTGCACGTGACCGAGAACGGCGCCGCGTACGACGACGTCGTGGTCGTGGAGGACGGCGAGACGCGGGTTCACGATGAGCGGCGCGCAGACTATCTTCGCGCGCACCTCGGCGCCGCGCTGGATGCTGCGGATGCCGGTGTCGATGTGCGCGGCTACTTCTACTGGTCGATGTTCGACAACTTCGAGTGGGCTTGGGGCTACGACAAGCGCTTCGGCATCGTCCGCGTCGACTACGACACCCAGGAGCGGAGCATCAAGGACAGCGGTCGGGAGTACGCTCGCATCATTGCCGCGCGGGCCCTCTGACCGGTGCCGACGGCCTTCAAGTCGCGCAAAGCGCTGCATTCGACTTCTGAACGCAACCCTTCGCGCGATTCGAACGAAGGAGGAAGTCGATGACGAGGGCGACGATAGAAGAGGTGGCGGCGACCGCCGGAGTGTCACGCTCGACCGTGTCGCGGGTGGTCAACGGGTCGACCGCGGTGAGTCCCGAGGCTCTCGCCGCAGTGCAGGCCGCGATCGCCGAGCTCAGTTATGTGCCGAACCGGGCCGCCCGGTCGCTTGCCTCGAGGCAGACGCACGCGATCGCGCTGATCGTCCCCGAAGACACCACGCGCTTCTTCGGCGACCCCTTCTTCGCCTCGATCGTCGCCGGCATCACCGGTGCGCTCAGAGGCTCGGACTACCTGCTCAATCTGCTGATCGCCAGTGACGACCCCGGCGACAAGATGACGAGTTTCGTACGCAACGGCGGGGTCGACGGCGCACTGATCGTCTCGCACCACACGAGTGACGCGTTCATCGATCGGATCGCGGATGCCGTGCCGGTGGTGTGGGGCGGACGTCCGCTGCGGCCGCGGGGTGAGTGATTACATCGTCGACGTCGACAACGTCGCTGCAGGGCGCGCCGCCACTCAGCATCTCGTCGACACCGGCCGGACGCGCATCGCGACCATCTCCGGACCGCTCACGATGCTCGCGTCCGTCGACCGGGCGCAGGGCTTCCGTGATGCGCTCGCGGATGCAGGGCTCACGCCTCTCGCAGAGGAGGAGGGCGACTACAGCGAAGCGAGTGGAGCGGAGGCCGTGCGTCGGATTCTTGCATCAGGCACTCCCGACGCGATCTTCGTCGCCAGCGACCTCATGGCACGTGGCGCGCTGACGGCCATGCGTTCGATAGGGCTGCGGGTGCCGGAGGACGTGGCGCTGATGGGATTCGACGACTCTTCGGTGGCGCTGTCGACCGACCCCCCGCTGACGACTATGCGTCAGCCGATGTATCTGCAGGGCGAGACCATGACGGCTGTGCTGCTGTCCCGTCTCGCCGGCGGCGAGCCGGAGAAGATGACGATCCTGCCTACGGAGCTGGTCGTTCGCGCTTCGGCCTAGCAGGCGGTTGCGCCCCAGCTTCTATCAAGCGAGCGGGGACCCCCGCCGCCGCTCAGAACCGGCGGCCACCGGAACGACCCGACGACCTGCTGCCACCGGAGGAGCCGCCGAAGGACCGGCTGCTCGATGAGCGCGAAGAGCTGCTCCGCGACGAACTGCTCCGCGAAGATCCGCCCCAACCGGAAGAGCTGCTGCTGCCGCCTCCGCTACCGCCGAAGGCACCGGAGAGCGCGCCGATCACCGCCCCGCCGAGGACGAACAGCAGGATGAGCCCCGGCTGCTCCGCGGCGACGCTCATACTGCCGAAGAATCCGAGGGCGCCACCGCAGACCCCGCCCCACACGGCCTTCCCTGCTGTGCCGTCGTCCTCTTCGTATACGCGCGGGCGCTGCCATTCGGAGCGCTCGGTCGCGCGAGAGGCAGGTGAGTCGTACATGACAGGACCGCTCTCGGACGGCTGCGCGGATCGGGCGAACCGGCGGCTCTCGGGTGCCGTCGATGAGCCGACGAGGCTCTGCACCTGCTCGGCGGCGGACAGGGCGGATGCCGCCAGCCGCTCCGCGTCATCCGTGCCGGCGGCAGCCACGGACTCGGCGAGCTGCCGCTGGGCCAGCTGCAACCGCATCAACGGGAACGACGTCACCTCACCAGGCCGCGCTTGCACCGACATCTCCGCCGCGTGCACGGCTGCCTTCGCCCGGTCGATGATCGAGCCCGCAGCTTCGGCGGGTGGCACAGACCGCGCAGCGAGCGCGTCCGCCTGGGCGCCGACGGCGTCGCGGAGGTCCCTCGCCTCTGCGAGCAGTCGCTCGATCTCGTGCACGGCCTGGGTGATCGCCCGCGGTTTGCGCGCGTGAACCGCCTTCTGCAGTGCGTCGAGCTGGCCGTCTGCGGCGGCCAGCCGACGGCCGATCTCGTCGGCGTTGTCCGCTACACCGACGAGATCCGCCGGCGGGAATGCGGCAGCGAGGGAGGTGAGACGAACTGCCGCCTCGTTCTGGAAAGCTGCAGCGTCCGCGCGTTCCGACTTCAGCCGGGTCAGGGTGTCCGCCGCTCCGTCGGCCAGGGCCCGAAGGGAGGCCATCTCACGCTTGCGCCCTTCGAGATCGCCGTCGACCTGCGCGCACAGCCGGATGATCGTGTCGGTCCAGGACCGGGTTTCCTGCGTGGAGTCCTCGTCGGCGTCCTCCAGCTTCTCGAGAAGCTGGAACGCTTCCTGCAGACGGGATCGGCACGCGTCCAGGACGTCGGCGTACTCGGAGGTGGTCTCCTCGCCGAACTCCGCGGTCACGAATCCGAGCTCCTGCTCGCTGGTGCGCACCGCCTCATCGGTCTGGACCAGTTGACGGGCGGCGCGCTTCTTCTGTCCTTCAAGCGTTCGCAGCTCGGCGGCCAGACTCGCACGGCGGCGCAGGAAGAGCACGAGCCGTGTGATGAGGAAGATGACCAGGATGAGTCCGGCTGCCCCCAGCAGCCACACCCACCACGGCGTCGGGACCTTCGAGAATTCGTCGGCGACGTACTCGATCCCGCCGGCCCAGTCGTCGTCCGCGAGGTAGCCTCCGCCCAGCCCGTTCTCGATGTCGAGCACCCGGGATTCGGAGAGGGGGCCGGCTGAGACGCCCTCGCCGCCGTACTCGGCCGATATGGCGAGACTGCGGCCGTCCGTGGCGATCGCGAGAAGGTACTGGTCGGGTGCGAGATTGTTGCGCTGGGCGGTGTCGTCGGCCCAGGCGAGCGCGTTGGAGGGGCTCTCGAAGTCGGGTACCAGCACCACGTAGAGCTCGGGGAGGCGCTCGTCGGACGCGAGCTCCCCGAGACGTTCCTCGAGACGTGCCTCGTCTGCGTCGTCGAGCACACCGGAAAGGTCGCTGACATACCCCGGGTCGAGTCTCGGCGGAGTCTCGGCGTTGGCGGCGATGGCAGGAGTGAGGACGAGGGCGCTGAGCAACAGCGCCGATCCCGCTGTCATCGCACGTCGTACCCGATTCGTCATGGTGTCCCCCAGCGGTGGAATGTGGTTCCGGCCCATCATGACACGCCGGTCGCGAAGGGGTATTCGAGTGCGGCCGGCTCGGCAGCGGTGCGAGCGACCGTCCTTCTAGACTGACCGACATGAGCGACGAAGTCGGCCGAGCATTGATCGCGGATCTGTGCCGCATCCCCAATCCTGAAGCGATCGATCGCACGACGTTCGTCGAGCTGGGTGGAGTCGAGCAATTCGTCTCGATCCGCGGTCGAGACTCCACCAACCCGGTGCTGATCGTCTGCCACGGCGGCCCGGCGCTTCCTTCACTGCCGTCGTCGTGGATCTGGCAGCGAGGAGTCGAGGACTACTTCACAGTCGTCAACTACGACCAGCGTGCGAGTGGTAAGTCTGCGGCACGCGTGAACGACGAGACGGACCTGAGCGTCGACCGGTACGTCGAAGATCTCGTGGAGCTGATCGCCTGGCTCCAGGGCGAGCTCGGCGTGAGGAAAGTGGGTGTACTCGGCCACAGCTGGGGAACGATCCTCGGAGTCACGTTGGCGCAGAGACGACCCGACCTGCTCTGGTGCTACATCGGTGTCGGCCAGGTGATCTCCGGTCCCGAGAACGAAGTGGAGAGCTTCGGACACGCCGTGCGCAGCGCGACCGCGGATCAGAACGACGAAGCCCTCGCGGAGCTTCGAGCGCTCGGCGAGTACCCCGGCGCGCAACCCTTGACGATCGAACGGATCGTGACCTGCCGGAAGTGGGCGCAACACTACGGGGGCCTGTCCGCGTTTCGATCCGAGTTCGCCTACTTCACGGATGCGACAGAGCTGTCGCCGTACTACACGGATGATGATCTGGAGCTCATCGGTGTCGGACAGCAGGCGACGATGCCGAAGGCGCTCCCCGCACTGCTCGGCTTCGATGCGCGGGATCAGGTCGCGTTCGATGTGCCCATGGTGCAGTTTCTCGGCCGCCACGACTGGACGACTCCGACGGCTCCTGTCGAGCGTTGGATCGAACGGGTGACTGCGCCATCGAAGGACGTCGTCTGGTTCGAGAACTCGGCACACCTGTGCATGCACGAGGAGCCCGGGAAGTTCGTGGTGAGCCTGGTGAACCTGGCGTTGCCGCACGCCGCAGCGACCGCATCCGCGCGGGGCGGGGTGAACTGAACGTGCTCAACGCGCGCCGGTAGCTGTCGCTGTCGCGCCACGGTCCTCAGGCGGCGAGCTCTGCCTTCAGCGTGTTGTTCCACGGATCCTGGAACATCAGAGTGCGGCCGTCGTCGCGCACCTCGGTGCCGTAGTGCGCAAGGCGCTCGCCGAGTTCACCCAGCGCGTCCGCGTTCGGCAGGGCGAGATCGACCTGCCCGAGCCCGAGTGCCGGCATCCGCGGGCCGGCGCCGCGCGAGTTCCAGACGTTCATGGCCATGTGGTGGTGGTATCCGCCCGCGCTGACGAACAGCGCCTGCTCACCGAGGGATGCAGTGCTGTCGAAGCCCAGGCGATTCACGTAGAACTCGCGGGCGGTAGCGACGTCGCCGACAGAGAGGTGCACGTGCCCGATCCGCGCGGCGGCGGTGTTCGTCGCGCCCTCGACGAGATGCTTGCGGAGGAACGCGTTCGGATCGAGATAGAGCGTGGCCATCTCGATCTGGCCGTGCGTCCACGACCATTCACTGCGGTCGCGGTCCCAGTACAGCTCGATGCCGTTGCCCTCGGGGTCGGTGAGATAGAACGCCTGGCTGACCAGGTGGTCGGCGCTGCCCGTGAACGTCTGGGGCGCGCGTTGCGCGACCGAGAACAGGGCGCCGGCGAGCGCCGCCTGCGACTCGAACACGATCGCCGTGTGGAAGAGCCCGGCGGAGCCGGCGGCGGCATGGCTCAACGACGGATCGTGATGGAGCACGACCAGCGGAGTGCGGGCGCGCCCGAGCGTCACGGTGTCACCGGCAGCATCCTGCACCTCGAGCGTGACGACATCGCGGTAGAACGCCGTCATCGCATCGAGGTCGGCGACGAACAGGGTGACGGCACCCATCGATGTCGCCGCGGCAAGCTTTTCATTCATACACATATGAACCTGCCGCGACCAGAAGGTATTCCGGTCTACCCGCGCCCCATGCGGGCGAACGCGCCGAGAACGGTGCGCTCGGACGAGATGAGATAGCTCTCCAGCGCATCGGCCGCAGCATGCGGGCCGTCTTCGAGAAGGGTCTTGAGGACGATGCGGTTCTTGCGCACGAACGGTTCGTGCAGTGCGCGGGGGTCGTCGATCTCCAGGAACACCAGACGAAGCTCTGCCGCGACGTCACGATAAGTGCGGGCGAGTCGGGGGCTGTCGGCGAGGGAGACGATCGCATCATGGAAGGCCATGTTCGCGCTGCCGACCCGGTGCCATTCCTCGTTCGGCAGATGCTGCTCGGCCTCGGCGAGAGCGGATCGCATCAGTTGCACCGCCGGATGTTCCGGCTCCGACTGGCGCAGCGCAGAGCACTCGATCACGCGGCGCGCACGGTAGATGTCGATGACATCGGCTATCGAGGGCGCCGCTACCGAGACGCCGCGGTGCGGGATGTGCTCGATGAGCCCCTGCTCTGCCAGCACGCGGAACGCCTCCCGCAGGGTGTTGCGGGAGACCTCGAACCGTTCTGCCAGCGCTGCCTCCGAGAGGCGGGCCCCTGGCGCGAAGTCGCCGTCGATGATGCTCTGCCGCAGCACATCGGCCAGCGCTCCTTGATGGTTCACGCCTTCATGTTAAGCGGGCGAGTCCTCCCGCGTAGCATCCCGGAAACATAATTGTTGAACAATCGGACCTAATCCGTTCTACACTCGGGTGTCATCCGACACCCGCCAAAGACGATGGGAACCCCCGCCATGTCCGAGCAGTCCCAGACTGACGACCAGACCGACGCCAAGCTCGCCGCAGTGAAGAAGCGCGTCGGCCGCAGCGCGGTCATCGGTGCGATCTTCCTGATGGCCACATCCGCCATCGGCCCCGGCTTCATCACGCAGACCGCGACATTCACCGCATCGATGGGGGCCGCGTTCGCGTTCGCCATCCTCGTGTCGGTGCTGATCGACATCGCCGTCCAGCTCAACGTCTGGCGCATGATCACCTCCTCAGGCAAGCGCGCCGGCGAACTCGCGAACTCGGCCATCCCGTTCTCGGGCCACGTGATCGCGATCCTCGTGGTGATCGGCGGCCTCGCCTTCAACATCGGCAACATCGCCGGCGGTGGCCTGGGCTTGAACGCACTGCTGGGCGTCGATCCCAAGATCGGCGGCCTGCTCACCGCGGCGCTGGCGATCGTGATCTTCCTCATCAAGAAGGCCGGCAAGGTGATGGACATCGTCCTGGTCGTCCTCGGCATCGGCATGATCGTGATGACGGTCGTCGTCGCGATCGTCGCCCAGCCGCCGATCGGCGAGGCATTGCGCCAGACGTTCGTGCCGGATGAGCTGAACTTCGCCACCATCACCACGATCGTCGGCGGCACCGTCGGCGGCTACATCACCTACTCCGGCGCACATCGCTATCTCGACTCCGGTCAGACCGGTCCGCAGTACGCGGGCCCGGTCATGCGGGCAGCGGCCAACGGCATCCTGATCACCGGCATCATGCGCTACGTGCTGTTCCTCGCGATCCTCGGCGTCGTCGCATCCGGTGTCGCGCTCGACCTGTCCAGCCAGGCTGCCAACCCGGCGGGTCAGGCCTTCGGATCCGTGCTGGGCGACGCCGGTCTGCGCATCTTCGGCGCGATCTTCTGGGCCGCGGCCCTCAGCTCGGTGATCGGCGCCGCATACACCTCGGCGACGTTCCTGTCGTCGTTCCACAAGCGCTTCCTCGGCGGCTGGTCGCTTCAGATCGCCACGGTGGCGTTCATCGTCGTCTCGCTGATCGTCTACCTGTCGATCGGTACTGCGCCCGCAGCGATCCTGGTGTTCGTCGGCGGCTTCAACGGACTCATCCTGCCGATCGGACTTACGGTGTTCATGTACATCGGATGGTTCCGCCGCGACCTGCTCGGCACGAAGAAGTACCCGCTGGTACTGCTCATCGCCGGCACTCTGGTGACGCTGCTCACCTGGTACATGGGCATCGTCTCAGTCGGCCCCATCTTCGCCTTCCTCGGAACCGGAGCGTGACAATGCCCACTATCGACCTGAACTCCGACCTCGGCGAGAACGTCCCGGACCGCATCGTCAGCGACGATGTCGCGATGCTCGAGATCGTCACCAGTGCCAACGTGTCCTGCGGGTTCCACGCCGGTAGTCCTGAGGGCATCCGCGACACCTTGGCGGCCGCGGTGCGCGGTGGGGTCGTGATCGGCGCGCACCCCGGTTACCGCGACTACGAGAACTTCGGCCGCACGAACGTCGAGATCGACTCTCCGACGCTGCAGGCGCATGTCGAGTACCAGCTCGGCGCCCTCATAGGCCTCGCCTCGTCCGTGGGTGGCAGGGTCTCGTACGTGAAACCGCACGGGGCGCTGTACAACACGATCGCCCGCGATGAGCGGCAGGCAGCGGACGTGGTGGCGGCCATCAAGGCGATCGATCCCAGCCTCGTGCTGCTCGGCCTCGCCGGTGGTGTCGTGCTGGATGTCGCGTCGCGCGCGGGGCTCGCGGTAGCCGCAGAGGCCTTCGCCGATCGTGCGTATCAGCCCGACGGACAGCTCGTCTCGCGCACCCAGGACGGTGCCGTGCTGCACGACCCCGCCACGGTCGCCGAGCGCATGGTGCGGCTCGCCTCCGACGGTGTGATCCGGGCGATCGACGGCTCCGACGTGCGCGTCGAGGCGCAGTCGATCTGCGTGCACGGCGACAGCCCGGGTTCCATCGCGATGGCGGCGGAGACGAGGCGGATGCTGCAGGCAGCAGGCGTCACGATCGCACCGTTCGCCGGGGTCTGAGATGGTCGTGCTCGCGACTTCGGTCCAGGTCACCGCCGCCAGGGCGGCGCGTGAGGCGTACCGTGCGGGACACGCGACGCCGACGAGCGGTATCGCAGCGGGGCTCACGCAGGCGAACCTCATCGCTGTGCCGGCGGACTGGGCGTTCGAGACACTGCTCTACGCGCAGCGCAATCCGAAGCCGTGCCCGGTGCTCGAGGTCATCGAGCCGGGACAGGTGGAATCCGTGCTGGCGCCCGGCAGCGACATCCGCACCGACATCGGCCGGTACCGGATCTGGCGCGACGGCGAACTCACCTCCGAAACGACCGATGCGACGGCTGCGTGGGAGGAGCATCCGGACCTGGTCGCCTTCCTGATCGGATGCAGCTTCACATTCGAGACAGGGCTCGTGGATGCCGGCATCCCGATCCGGCACCAGGAACTCGGCCGCAACGTGCCGATGTACCGCACGAACATCGACTGCACGCCGGCCGGGCGCCTGCGCGGCGAGATGGTCGTGTCGATGCGGCCGATTCCCGCCGGACGGGTGGCGGATGCCGTGCAGATCTCGGGGCGGACTCCTGCTGTGCATGGAGCACCTGTGCACATCGGCGACCCCGCGTCACTCGGCGTCGCCGACCTGAGCCGGCCCGATTTCGGCGATGCGCCGGAGATGCGCGAGGGGGAGATCCCGGTGTTCTGGGCCTGCGGCGTCACCCCGCAGGCGGCGATCATGGCGTCGAAGCCACCGTTCGCGGTCACGCATGCGCCCGGCTACATGTTCATCACCGACGTGCCGGACGCGGAGTACATCGTCTGATGCGCATCCTCACTGCATCCGATCGCACCCTGCTCGTCGAGGCGGCCGACCTCGACGAAGCCATGCGGCTGAACCTCGCATGGGATGGAGTGCCCGGCATCGTCGAGCGCATCCCCGGGGCCCGTACGGTGCTCGTGCGATTCGATCCACTGCAGACGTCGGCCGCCGCGCTGGCCGCAGTGCTCCAGGCGACCGAGGTCGACGCCGAGCACGTGCCGCATACCCGCGAGATCACGGTGCCAGTGCACTACGACGGTGAGGATCTCTCTGAAGCCGCCGGGCTGCTCGGTGTCTCGGCGGAGGAGCTCGTGAACCGGCATCTCGCCGCCGACTGGCAGGTCGCGTTCTCGGGGTTCGCTCCGGGCTTCGGATACGTGGTGAGCGGGGATCCGCTGTTCGACGTACCGCGCAGGTCATCGCCGCGCACTCGCGTGCCGGCCGGATCGGTCGCGCTCGCCGGACAGTTCACCGGGGTGTACCCGCGGGAGAGCCCTGGCGGCTGGCAGCTGATCGGACACACGGATGCCGTGATGTGGGACATCGACCGCGACCCTCCGGCGCTGCTGTCGCCAGGGGCGTTGGTGCGGTTCGAGCGTGCTGCACGACAGACGTTGCCGCTTCCGGCCTCTCCACCACTTCCGGCCTCTCCACCACGGGAAAACAGAGACGAACTGGCGAGTCGCCGGAGTGTTGCCGCTCGCCACGCCGAGGACACGCCAGGTCGTCCGGGTTCTCCAGCACGCGGCAGCGTCGAGATCGTCCGGACGTCGATGCAGCTGCTGGTGCAGGATGCCGGCCGGCCGGGGCATGCCGCCCTCGGAGTTTCGGCATCCGGAGCCGCCGACCGTCGCGCGCTGCGCGACGCCAATCGCGCGGTGGGCAATGAGCCGGATGCCGCCGTGCTCGAGAGCGTGGGCGGAGCGGTGCTGAGGTTCCACGGCGAGGGCGTCGCGGCCGTCGCCGGCGCTATCGGGGAGCTCACCCTGACGGATGCTCCGGGCATCACCCGCAGCATCGCGCACGGCACCCCGTTCGCCACGGCCGACGGCGACGAGCTCAGTCTCGGCCACCCGACACGTGGGCTGCGATACGTGATCGGGATACGCGGTGGGCTCGCCGCTGCATCCGCTCTGGGCAGCCGTTCCAGCGACACGCTCGCGGGTCTCGGGCCAGACCCGCTCGTCGTGGGTGCGATCGTCGAGGTCGGCGACGCCGCACCGCACTCGGTCGAACCCGTGGCGCCCCTGCGCGACCTGCCGGCATCCAGCGACCTCGTCGACCTCGACATCACTCTCGGCCCGCGCGACGACTGGTTCTCGGCATCCGCTCTTGAGACGCTGACGGCGCAGGAGTGGGTGGTGACGCCGCGCTCCGATCGGGTCGGTATCCGTCTGCAGGGCGATGTGCCGCTCGAGCGCACGACCCAGGGCGAGCTGCCCAGCGAAGGCGCTGTCACCGGCGCGATCCAGGTGCCGCCGGACGGACAGCCCGTGCTGTTCCTGCCAGATCATCCGCTCACCGGCGGCTACCCGATCATCGGCGCGCTCACCGATCGCTGCCTGGATCTCGCCGCACAGCTGCCGCCAGGAGCACGCATCCGTTTCCGTATCGCCCGCATCGAAGAAGGACTGTCATGAAGAAGGTGCTGATCGCCAACCGCGGCGAGATCGCGGTGCGCGTGATCCGCGCGTGCGCAGAAGCCGGGTACGGTTCGGTCGCCGTGTACGCCGATCAGGATGCCGACGCGCTGCACGTGCGTCTGGCCGATGAGGCGGTGGGACTGGACGGCTCGACTGCCGCCGACACGTACCTCTCGATCGCCGCATTGCTGCGCGCTGCCGCCGACAGCGGAGCGGATGCCGTGCACCCCGGATACGGGTTCCTCTCCGAGAGCGCGGACTTCGCACGTGCTGTCGAGGGCGCCGGTCTCGTCTGGATCGGCCCGGCACCGGACAGCATCGACGCGCTCGGTGACAAGATGACCGCACGCCGGATCGCGCAGAGGGTGAATGCGCCCCTTGCGGCCGGCACCGATCAGCCACTCGAAGGGCCGGCCGAAGCCGTCGCGTTCGCCGAGGAGCATGGGCTGCCCATCGCGATCAAGGCCGCGTTCGGCGGCGGCGGCCGAGGGCTGAAGGTCGTCCGCGAGCTCTCCGAGGTGGCGGAG
The DNA here is from genome assembly GCF_030815955.1 of Microbacterium murale. Classification (NCBI taxonomy): domain Bacteria; kingdom Bacillati; phylum Actinomycetota; class Actinomycetes; order Micrococcales; family Microbacteriaceae; genus Microbacterium; species Microbacterium murale. The sequence continues at coordinate 2,164,402 of NZ_JAUSXK010000001.1, forward strand.
GCGTTCGACGCCGCCACCCGCGAGGCGATCGTGGCCTTCGGTCGTGGTGAGTGCTTCGTGGAGCGGTTCCTCGAGAGTCCGCGCCACATCGAGGTGCAGGTGCTCGGCGACGGTCAGGGTGAGATCGTGGTCGTCGGTGACCGCGACTGCTCGATGCAGCGCCGGAACCAGAAGCTGATCGAAGAGGCTCCGGCTCCCGGTCTGACCGTCGAGCAGCGTTCCGAGATCCATGACGCTGCGCGCCGGATCTGCGCCGAGGTGTCCTACCGTGGCGCCGGAACGGTCGAGTTCCTGCTGGCGGCCGACGGAACCATCTCGTTCCTCGAGGTGAACACGCGGCTGCAGGTCGAGCATCCGGTCACCGAAGAGGTCACCGGGGTCGACCTGGTGCGGGAGCAGTTCCGGATCGCCTTCGGTGACGGGCTGTCGTTCCGCGACACACCTGAGCCCGCCGGGCATGCGTTCGAGTTCCGGATCAATGCCGAGGACCCGGGGCGCGGCTTCCTGCCCAGCCCCGGGCTCGTCGAGTCGTTGCGGATTCCCGGTGGCCCGGGCGTGCGATGGGACAGCGGGATCGAAGCAGGAGATGCCGTGCAGCCCGCGTTCGACTCGATGATCGCGAAGCTCATCGTGCACGCTGACTCGCGGGATGCTGCACTGATCCGCGCGCGCCGTGCGCTGCGCGAGCTGTCGGTCGAAGGACCGGCGACCGTGATCCCGTTCGATCGGCTCGCGGTGGACGAGCCGGAGTTCCAGACCTCGACGTTCGCCGTGCACACGCAGTGGATCGAGAGCACACTGCTGCCGCGCCTGGAGCCGCAACTGCGACCGGCTCCCGTCGAGGACGCCGCGCTGCAGCGCTTCCCGGTCGAGATCGACGGGCGGCGCGTGATGCTCGGGGTTCCGGCCGCACTTCTGCGGGGGCTCGGTTCTTCGACCGTGCAGGCGGATGCTCCGGCATCCGCCGATCCGGCTGAACTGCGCGCACCGGCCCCCGGCACGCTGGTGCGATGGCTCGTGGACGACGGCGCTTCAGTCGCGGCGGGGGATGCCGTCGCAGTACTCGACGCGATGAAGATGGAGACGCAGGTCACCGCGCACCGCGCCGGCGCACTCGTGCACGGTGCCGAAGCGGGCGCAGCAGTGGCCGCGGATGCCGTGATCGGCCGCATCGGCTGAGCCGCGGCATCCCTCCGCCACACGGATGCGGAGGAGAACGCACGAACGGGAGGATCCACGCGCCGGATCTCGTCCTCCGGATCGTGTGAACTCCTCCCGTTCGGGTGAGCAGCCCGGTGAGGGTGGGCGGCCTACTCCGGGTCGCCGCCCAGTGGGCCGACGGCGGGGATGGGGCCGCCGTCATCCGCGCCGGTCTTGCGGGCTCGGGCGATCGCGTTGCCGACGTGGTACACCAGCAGGGCCGCGACCGTGCCGATCACGATCGCACCGAGCTGGAAGGCACCCCACTGCATCGCGAAGCCGCCGACAGCGATGACGAAAGAGATCGCGACGGTGTACTGGTTGACCGGGCGGGAGAAGTCCACGCGGTTGTCGACCCAGATCTTGATGCCGATGACGCCGATGAGGCCGTAGAGGGCGGTGGTCACTCCGCCGAGGACTCCGGGCGGGATCGTGTTGAAGATCACGCCGATCTTCGGCGAGAAGGCCAGCAGGATCGCGGCGAAGCCGGCCACCCAGTACGCGGCCGTGGAGTAGACCCGGGTCGCAGCCATCACGCCGATGTTCTCGCCGTACGTGGTGGTGGCCGAGCCGCCGAAGCCACCGGCGAGCGTGGTGGCGAGGCCATCGGCGACCAAGGCGCGTCCGGTGTGCTTGTTGATGGACGGGTCGTTCGTCATGGTCGCGACGCCGCGCACGTGCCCGACGTTCTCGGCGATGAGCACCAGTACGACGGGCAGGAACATCGGCACGATGGTCCATGCGCCGGGGTCCGTCACCGCAGCGAGGTGGAACTCGGGCAGGCCGATCCACGCGGCATCCGCGATCGGTGCGAAGTCGACCTGACCGGTGAAGGCGGCGACGATGTAGCCGACGATCACACCGAGGAAGATCGAGATGCGGCCGAGGAACCCGCGGAAAAGCACGCTGAACAGCACGACGGCGATGAGTGTGACGGATGCGAGTTCGGGCTGCAGCGTGAAGTTGTTCCAGGCGGCCGGGGCCAGGTTGAAGCCGATCAGAGCGACGATGGAGCCGGCGACGACCGGCGGCATGAGCTTGTCGATCCAGCCGCTGCCGACCGCCTGCACGAGAAATCCGATGCCGGCCAGCAGCAGGCCGACCACGAGCACGCCGACCAGCGCCTGGGCGATCTGCTCCGGCGTCTCGAGGGCGTTGCCGCCGTTGAGCGCGGTGATCGGCGCGAGGAACGCGAATGACGAACCCAGATAACTGGGCAGGCGATTGCGCGTGAGCAGCAGGAAGAGCAGGGTGCCGAGGCCCGAGAACAGCAGGGTCGTCGAGACGGGGAATCCGGTGATGATCGGCACCAGGAAGGTCGCGCCGAACATCGCGATGACGTGCTGTGCGCCTATCGCGAAGGTGGCGGGCCAGTTCAGCCGCTCTTCGGGTCGGACGACCTCACCGGGGGCGACGGTGTGACCGTTGCCATGGATCTTCCACACGGGCATGGGGGCTCCTCGGTAATCGGGTGGGGGATGCTGGAGAAACACTATCGAGTTGCGAACGGCCGCCGCGTCGACGCGGGTGGCACGCGACAGTCTGGGGGCCGGAACGACAGGCGTCGGACCATTCGGGCGGTCGAGTCCGACATCTGTGCAAGCGGCCCCCGAAGTGTCGGGCGCGTGTGGCGCGGCGCGAGCGGGTGGGTCCTCGCCGGGCGGGTGGCGCGGGCGGGTGGGTCCTCGCCGGGTGGCGCGGGTGGCGAGGCGGGGCGGGGCGAGGCCGGGCGGGGCGGCCGATCACGGCTCCCCGCGGGCCATCCCTACGCGGTCAGGCGCTCGATGAGCTCGCGGTACCGGTCTGCGGTGCGCTCGACGATCTCGTCGGGCAGCACGGGCGGTTCGCCCTGCTTGTCCCAGTTCGACGCGAGCCAGTCGCGCACGATCTGCTTGTCGAAGCTCGCCATCCGCTCGGCCGGAGTCGTGCCGGATTCCCACGTCGCCGCATCCCAGTAACGCGACGAGTCGCTCGTGAGAACCTCGTCGGCCAGGCGCAGGATGCCGTCGGCATCCGTTCCGAACTCGAACTTGGTGTCGGCGAGGATGAGCCCGCGCTGCTCGGCGATCGCCGCAGCCTTCGCGTAGATCGCAATGGAGGCGTCGCGCAGCTCGGCTGCGCGCTCCGCGCCCACCAGCTCGGCGACGCGATCGAACGTGATGTTCTCGTCGTGCTCGCCCATCGGCGCCTTGTACGCCGGGGTGAACAACGGCTCTGGAAGGCGGTCGCCGTTCTCCAGACCGGACGGCAGCGGGATGCCGCACACGGTCCCGCTCTGCTGATACTCGGCCCAGCCGGTACCGGTGATGTATCCGCGCACGACGCACTCGATCGGCAGCATCTCCAGCGACTGCGCGAGCATGGCGCGATCGGCGACGGCATCCGGAATCTCCCCCTCGGCGAGGTGATTCGGGAAGTCGAGCTGCGCGAACCACCAGCGGCTGAGCGTAGTCAGCAGAGCACCCTTCTCCGGGATGCCGGGGGAGAGCACGAAGTCGAAGGCGCTCACCCTGTCGCTCGCGACGACGAGGATGCGGGTGTCAGCGGGGTCCTGCGAGGCATAGAGATCACGGACCTTGCCGGAGTAGAGGTGACGCCAGCCGGGGATGTTCAGTGCATCGCTCATCCGCCCATTATCCCTGTCGGTGGCCGGGTGTAGCGTTACCGCGTGACTGACTCTTCGCCCTCCTCCGGACCATCGACGGGCACCTACGCGACCGGGCATCGTCCGCGCAGCCCGTGGCCCGCCCTGTGGGCGATGGTCATCGGGTTCTTCATGATCCTCGTCGACACGACCATCGTCGGCGTCGCGAACCCTGCCATCAAGGAGGCGCTCGACTCGACGTCGAACAATCTCGACCGCGTCGTATGGGTCACGAGCGCCTACCTGCTCGCGTACGCCGTTCCACTGCTGATCACCGGCAGGTTGGGCGACCGCTTCGGCCCGAAGAACATCTACCTCATCGGCCTCGCGGTGTTCACACTCGCGTCGCTGTGGTGCGGTCTATCGACGACACTGGACGGCCTGATCTGGGCGCGTGCGGTGCAGGGGCTGGGTGCGGCATTGCTCACGCCGCAGACGATGGCCGTGATCACCCGCACCTTCCCGCCGGAGCGTCGAGGCGCAGCGATGGGGCTGTGGGGCGCAGCGTCCGGTGTTGCGATGCTCGTCGGCCCGCTCGCGGGCGGATTCCTCGTCGATGGCCTCGGCTGGGAGTGGATCTTCTTCATCAACCTGCCGGTCGGCGTCGTCGGGTTCGTCCTGGCGTGCATCCTCGTGCCGAAGCTGCAGACGCACAAGCACCGGTTCGACGTCCCCGGTGTCTTCCTCAGCGCGATCGCCCTGTTCCTGATCGTCTTCGGTCTGCAGGAAGCAGAGGCGTATGACTGGGGTGTGATCTGGGGACCGATCTCGGTGTTGAGCCTGATCATCACCGGCTTCGTCGTGCTGGTGCTGTTCCTCTGGTACCAATCGCGGACGAAGAACGAGCCGCTCGTACCGTTGGAGCTGTTCCGCAACCGCAATTTCGCCTGGTCGAACATCACGATCGCCATCGTCGGATTCACTGTGACGGCTCAGGGATTGCCGCTGATGTTCTTCCTGCAGCTCGCTCGCGGTCTGTCACCGACCGAGTCCGCGCTGCTGCTGATTCCGATGGCTCTCGCCGCCGGCATCGTCTCGCCGTTCGCCGGCAGGCTGCTCGACCGGATCGATCCGCGCCTCATGCTGGTGCCCGGCCTGCTGCTGGTGTCGATCTCGCTGTTCCTGTTCGCCATGATGATGAACACCGAGATCCCGATCGGGTGGCTGCTGCTCCCCTCGGCCATCCTCGGATTCGGCAACGCGGGAATGTGGGGTCCGCTCGCCACGACGGCCACCCGCGACCTGCCGCCGCGTCAGGCCGGTGCCGGCTCCGGCATCTACAACACGATGCGCACGGTCGGCTCGGTGCTCGGCTCAGCAGCGATCGCTTCGTTCATGCAGAACCGACTCGAGGCGAACCTGCCTGGCGCATCGGATGCCACCGGCGAATTCGGTGGGGGCCCGATGCCCGATGCTGTCGCCGGTCACTTCGCGGATGCGATGGCGCAGACGATGCTGCTGCCTGCGGCCGTCATCCTGTTGGGAGTCGCGGCCGTGCTGGTGCTGCGCCGTCCTGCTCACCTGGGGGCGCGCAAGAAGTAGCGGGCGCGTCAGTTTGCGCGCACGGCCGCGGCCGTGATGTTCTGTTGCGATGACGATCGAGCTCACCCGCCCCACGACCGCGCTCTTCGAATCCTGGGCGGCCGCTGTCGCGGAGTTCGAGGGCGGGCACGTCGACGGCGGTGGATACGACGCCGGTATGGTGCCTGATCGTGCCGCGTGCGAGGCCTTCGTCGCGAAGGCTGCGCGGTACGCCGATCCTGCCGCCGAACTTCCCGACGGTCATGTGCCGTGCGACTTCCTGTGGATCACGGACTCGGGCGAGGTCGCCGGGTTCATCGCTCTGCGCCGTGAACTGAACGAGCATCTGCGGCAGTTCGGCGGGCACATCGGCTATTCCGTGCGATCCTCACGCCGTCGTGAAGGAATAGCGAAGGAGGCGTTGAGGCTCGTGCTCGACATCGCGCGGGAGCAAGGACTCGACCGCGTCATGCTGACCTGCGACGACGACAACCCCGGCTCGTTCCGCACGATCGAGGGTGCCGGTGGCGAGTTGCAGGACGTCATCGACGCGTCGGAAGAGGGGCACCCGCGGCTGCGCCGCTACTGGATCACGCTCTAGACCGCGCGATCCAGCAGCCTGCGACCGTCCTCAGCGGGCCCGGAACGTCTTCACTTCGCGGAGAAAGCACTGTCGAACGCGGCAACCGACGGCTTGTACGTCGACAGCTTGCGCACGAACTCCAAAGCCTCCGGCGCGCCGACGAGCCGGTCCATCCCGGCGTCCTCCCACTCGACCGACAGCGGCCCCGTGTAGCCGATCGCGTTCATCATGCGGAACGCGTCCTCCCACGGCACGTCACCGTGACCCGTCGAGATGAAGTCCCAGCCGCGCCGAGGGTCGGCCCACGGCAGGTGCGACGACAGGCGACCGTTGCGACCGTTGCCCAGGCGCTTCTTCGTGTCCTTGCAGTGCACGTGGTAGATCCGATCCTGGAAGTCCCACAGGAATCCGACCGGGTCGATGTCCTGCCACACCATGTGCGAGGGGTCCCAGTTGAGCCCGAACGCCTCACGGTGTCCGATCGCCTCGAGGGCGCGCGTGGTGGTCCAGTAGTCGTACGCGATCTCCGACGGGTGCACTTCGTGCGCGAAGCGCACGCCGACCTCGTCGAACACATCGAGAATCGGGTTCCACCTGTCGGCGAAGTCCTGATATCCGGCCTCCACCATCTCGTCGGTGGCCGGCGGGAACATCGCGACGTACTTCCAGATCGATGACCCCGTGAACCCCGTGACCGTCTTCACGCCGAGCTTGGCGGCCAGGCGCGCAGTGTTCTTCATCTCCTCCGCAGCGCGCTGGCGCACGCCCTCGGGGTCGCCGTCTCCCCAGACATGATCGGAGACGATGTTGCGGTGACGCTGATCGATCGGGTCGTCGCATACGACCTGGCCCTTGAGGTGGTTCGAGATCGTCCAGACTTTCAGACCGTTGTGCTCGAGGACCTCCAGGCGGTCCTGGATGTACGCGTCGTCATCCCAGCGCCACGGGTCGAGGTGATCGCCCCAACATGCGATCTCGAGGCCGTCATAGCCCCACTCGCCCGCGAGCCGCGCGACCTCTTCGAACGGCAGGTCGGCCCACTGGCCGGTGAACAGGGTGACAGGTCGTGACATCATCGTCCTCTTCTCATGAGATTCGTATCGTGGTCGTTCTCAGACGCCGGTCCAGGCCGAGCCGTTCGACGAACTGCGCTCGACAGCATCGAGCACCCGCTGCACGTGCAGCCCTTCGGTGAACGTCGGGTGCGCGGCGCTCCCGCTCGCAATCGCCTCCACGAGATCCTTCGCCTGGTGCGAGAAACCGTGCTCGTAGCCGAGCATATGCCCGGTCGGCCACCATCCCGCAAGGTACGGATGCTCTGGTTCGGTGACCAGGATGCGAGTGAAGCCCTGCTCTCCTGCGGGCTGCGTGGCGTCGTAGAAGTCGAGCACATTCATGTCCTCGAGGTTCCAGTGCAGCGCGCCGCCGTCGCCCGAGATCTCGATGTCGAGCGCGTTCTTGCGGCCGGTCGCGAAGCGGGTGGCTTCGAAGGTCGCCAGGGTCCCCGACTCGAGTCGGCCGGTGAACAGAGCGACGTCGTCGACCGTGACCTTCCCGCGCTCGGTGCTCGCGGTGCCGCTGAGTCCGACGGATTCGCCCAGCAGCGGGCGCTCGTCGACCAGGGTCTCCAGTACCGCCGAGACCTGCGTCAGCGACTGCCCGGTGACGAACTGGGTCATGTCGATGATGTGCGCGCCGATGTCGCCGAGCGAGCCGGAGCCCGCGCGGTCCTTGTCGAGCCGCCAGGTCATCGGAGCCTCAGGGTCGGCGAGCCAGTCCTGGCGATAGCTCGCGCGCACCTGCCGCACCGTGCCGATTCGTCCGGCCGCGATCATGTCGCGCATCAGGGTGACAGCGGGCACGCGGCGGTAGGTGAACCCCACCATGGCGTGGATGCCGTGGGTCGCAGCATCCTGCGCGGCCTGCTCCATCGCCTCGGCCTCTTCCACCGTGTTGGCCAGTGGCTTCTCGCACAGCACGTGCTTGCCGGCGGCCAGCGCGGCGATCGCGATCTCGGCGTGCGATTCCCCGGGCGTGACGATGTCGATCACGTCGATGTCGTCACGAGCGATGACGGCTCGCCAGTCGGTAGACGTCTCGTCCCAGCCCCACTTGCGTGCCGCGGATGCCGTCTTGTCGGCATCGCGTCCGACGAGCACCGCCATCCGAGGGGAAAGGGGAAGGTCGAACGCCGCAGGCGCCTGGCGCCAGCCGACGGAGTGCGCGGCTCCCATGAATCCGTGGCCGATCATGGCCACTCGCAGCTCAGTTGTCATATCTACTCCCGGGGAAACGGTGCGGGGCGAGCGCAGTGGCGCTCGCCCCGCGGGTGTTGATCAGGACTCGAAGGCGAGTTTGATGAACTCGTCGACGTTGTCCTTGGTCACGACGGGCGCGTCCAGCACGATGCGGTACGGCACGCTCGGCGTGATCAGGTCGCTCATCGTCTTGTCCTGTGCGATCAGACGTGCCATCGCGATGCCGTCGGCTGCCTGCGTCGACGGGTAGATGACGGTCGCCTTGACGACGGTGTCGTCCGCCTTGATGTTGTCCATCATGTTGACGCTTCCGGCGCCGCCGACGAGGAAGAACTCGTCGCGGCCGGCCGCATCGATGGCCGCGAGGACGCCGATGCCCTGGTCGTCATCGTGGTTCCAGATCGCGTCGATCTTCGGGTTCGCCGAGAGGAGCTGGGATGCCGCGCTCTCGCCACCGGCGACGGTGAAGTCTGCAGCGACTCGGGCGCCGACCTCGAGATCGCAGGTCTCGAGAGCATCCTTGAAGCCCTGCGAACGGTCCTGAGTCAGCGGCAGGGAGTCGATTCCAGCGATCTCTGCGACGACGGCATCGCTCTGGCCGTCGAGCTGTTCGCAGATGTACATACCGGCGCTGACGCCCATGCCGTAGTTGTCGCCCAGGATCGTGAGGCGCGAGGCGGACGTGTCGGAGAACTCACGGTCGACGTTGATGACGGGGATGCCGGCATCCATCGCCTTCTGCGCGACCTGGGTCAGCGCCGCACCGTCCGTGGGAAGGAGCACGATCGCGTCGACCCCTTCGTTGATGAACTGCTCGACGGCCGCGATCTGCTGGTTGGCGTCGTTGGTTCCCTCTGCCTGACGCAGCTCGACGTCGTCGAAGCTCTCGGCCGCATTGATGGCGCCGGTGTTGATCGCGCCGAGCCATCCGTGGTCGGCCTCTGGGCCCGACCAGCCGATGACGACGGTGTCGCCCGAGGCCGTGTTCTCCTCGCTCGTGGTGCCCTGGTTCTCGGTCTCGCCTTCGCCCTCTGCACCATCGCTGGTACATCCGGCCAGCAGAGTGACGGCGAACAGTGCTGCCGCTCCTGCCATCAGCGGGCGGAGCCCGCGTGTGCGCATGCTGTGCATGTCTTTCCTCCTTGAAATGTGATGCAGATGCGTGCGGTGCAGGCATTCTCGATCGGGATCGAGTCGGTGTGCGCCGCGCACTGACATGGTCAAGTTAGCAGAACATGTCATCACGTGACCAGCTTTTGTTGGAAGACTGTCAGAAGTAAGTACAGCGTTGTAATCCTGTTATCCAGGGGAACTTGCTTCGATGGGGATCGCTCGAACGTGAAGCACGACGCTCTCGCATTAGAAATCAGAGCATGTTATGTTCCTGCTGTGATCAAAGTTGACCAGACTCCGGCATTACTGGAGATGCGCGGTGTCGAGAAGAGCTTCGTCGGTGTGCGCGCGTTGCGCGGGGTCGACCTCGAGGTGATGCCGGGTGAGGTGCACTGCCTGCTCGGCCAGAACGGCGCAGGCAAATCGACGCTCATCAAGACTCTCGCCGGTGTGCACACTCCCGATGCCGGGGAGATCCGCTGGATGGGTGAGCCCGTCGAGATCGCGAACCCGCAGACGGCGATCTCGCTCGGCATCTCGACCATGTATCAGGAGCTCGACGTCGTCGACGGCCTCACGGTGGCGGAGAACGTCTTCCTCGGCCATGAGTTCGACAGCTTCGGATTCACGCGGCGCGGCCAGCTCATCCACGAGACGCGCAGGCTCCTCGAGCGGCTCGGCCACGGATCGATGTCGCCGCACGCCGAAGTCGGCTCGCTCAGCGCTGCCGAGAAGCAGATCGTCAGCATGACCCGCGCCCTGTCGCATGACACGAAGCTCATCATCATGGACGAGCCCTCGGCGGTTCTCGATTCCGAAGAGGTGCGCAATCTGTTCGCGGTGGTGCGGGAACTGACATCGCAGGGCATCGCGGTCGTGTACATCACCCACCGCCTCGAGGAGATCCGCCAGATAGGCGATCGCATCACAGTGCTCAAGGACGGCTCCACCGTAGCCAGCAATCTGTCGGTGGCGGACACGACCACCGCCGAGCTGATCAAGCACATGACCGGTCGCGCCGTGCAGAACGTCTTCCCGCCGGCAGAGCCCATCGCCGCCGACGCGCCGGTGCTGCTCGAGGTCGAGGGCCTGGGCCTCGACGGGGTCTTCGAGAACGTGTCGTTCTCCGTGCGCGCCGGCGAGATCATCGGTCTCGCCGGTCTCGTCGGCTCGGGGCGCAGCGAGATCATCGAGACGATCTACGGTGCTCGGCGGGCGTCGACCGGAACCGTCCGTGTCGGCGGGAAAGAGCTTCCGCGCGGATCCGTCTCCGCGGCAGTGGCTGCCGGGCGTCGGGCTGAGTCCCGAGGAGCGCAAGTCCCAGGGTCTCGTGCTCGGGGAGCCGATCTTCAAGAACGTCACGCTGTCGTCGTTCACGCGGTTCGCCAAGGGCCCGCTGCTGGATGAGCGCAGCGAGCGCCGCACTGCCAGGGATCAGATCGCCGCTCTCGAACTGCGGCCGGCTGATCCCGACCGCCCTGCGGCGACCCTGTCGGGGGGAAACCAGCAGAAGATCCTGCTCGCCCGCTGGCTCGTGCACGGCAGCTCAGTGCTGCTGCTGGATGAGCCCACCCGAGGCGTCGACATCGGAGCGCGCTCCGAGATCTACGCGCTGATCCGCCGACTCGCGGCATCCGGGCACGCCATCGTCGTCATCTCGAGCGAGATCGAGGAAGTCCTCGGTCTCGCCGACTCGGTCCTCGTCGTCGGCGACGGACGCGTCCTCACCACACTCCCCGCATCAGAGATCGACGAGCACGGCGTGCTCGACCTCGTCATGAAAGGAGTCGCCGCGTGAGCGTGCAGACCCCCACCTCGCCCGGTCAGACCGAGGCTGAGACCCCGTCCGCGCTGCGCCGGTGGCTGTCCGGATCCGTCGGGCGCAATCTCGGCCTGGTTCTGGCGCTTCTGGTGATCATCGTCGTCGGGGCGGTGACCTCCTCGAACTTCTTGAACTTCGACAACGCCCTCGTGATCCTGCGCCAGGCTTCGATCATCGGCGTGATCAGCGTGGGAATGACCTTCGTCATCATCGCCGGTGGCATCGACCTCTCCGTCGGCGCCGTCCTGGCGCTGGCATCCGTCGTCGGCTCACTGGCGGCGATCCAGGACATCGCGAGCTCCAGCCACTGGATCGTGACAGTCGTCGTCGCGTTGCTGGTCGGGGTCGGCGCCGGCCTGATCAACGGAGTCGTGATCGCGTACGGCAAGGTCGCGGCCTTCATGGCGACGCTCGCGATGATGGTCGGTGCGCGCGGCCTGGCCGAGATCCTCGCCAACAATCGCACCCTGGTGATCTCCGACCGCGACTTCGTCCGCGCCATGAATGTGGACATCCTCGGTGTCGACATCCTCATCTGGATCTTCGCCGTCGTCGCGGTCGCCGGATGGTTCCTCCTCAATCGCACGACGTTCGGACGCCGCACGGTCGCAATCGGCGGCAACCCCGAGGCCGCACGTCTGGCGGGCATCAAGGTCAAGCGGCACACGATGTGGCTGTACGCGCTCGTCGGCCTGACTGCCGGAATCGCCGCCGTCATGCTCATGGGCCGTACGACGGCCGGCACCTCGACGCACGGCAACCTGTACGAGCTCGACGCGATCGCGGCCGTCGTCGTCGGCGGTACCCTCCTCATCGGCGGACGCGGCACGATCACCGGCACCGTGTTCGGTGTGCTGATCTTCGCGACGCTGTCGAACGTGTTCGTGCAGAACAACCTCACGTCCTCTGCGCAGGCCGTCGCCAAGGGCGTGATCATCGTCGTCGCGGTACTGCTGCAGCAGCGCTTCGCCGTCGGACGCGTCCCGCGCAGCCGCCTGCGCCCCGCGGGTCAGGTGGTGCCTCCCGCGTAGACTCGACAGACGCGGAAGGGCCGAAAACGAGGGCCTCCAGGGCGTGGATGCGGTGCAGTCCTGGCGAAGCACAGAGCCGTTCACGAGAATCACAGGGTAGGAATGGCAAGCAATCTCAGCACCGGCGGTGTCGGCGAACTCTTCCAATTGCTGCGCGACGGTGAACCGCGTACCCGAGCAGAACTGGCGAAGACCTCGGGACTCGCCCGATCGACCGTGGCCGCGCGCGTCGACGAACTCATGCGAAAGGGCTTGATCGCCCCCGTCGCCGATGCTGCATCGACCGGTGGGCGTCCTCCTTCCCAGTTCGCCCTGAACCCCACGGCGAAGGTCGTCATCGCCGTCGACATCGGCGCGTCGCACACGACGGTCGCCGTGACGGATCTCGCCGGAACGATTCTCGCCGAACGCACCGGCAGACTCGCCGTTTCGCTCGGGCCGGAGACCGTGCTGTCGTGGCTCGTCGAGGCTGCGAACGAGTTGATCCTCGAGACCGGACTCAGCCATGACCGCGTCGCGGCGGTCGGCGTCGGCGTGCCAGGGCCCGTCGAGCACGCGACCGGTCGTCCGGCGAAGCCGCCGATCATGCCCGGCTGGGACGGATTCGACGTGCCGGGCTGGGTGCAGCAGCACCTGCAGGTTCCTGTGCTCGTCGACAATGACGTGAACATCTCGGCGCTCGGTGAGCGCGCTGCCGCCTGGCCATCGACCGATCACATGATCTTCGTCAAGGTCGCCACCGGCATCGGTGCGGGCATCATCTCGGACGGACGTCTGCTTCGCGGGGCGCAGGGCATCGCTGGTGACTTCGGTCACGTGCGCGTCGCCAGAGGAGCGGATGTGCCGTGCCATTGCGGGAACACCGGCTGCCTCGAGGCGCTTGCCTCCGGCCCCGCTATCGCGCGCTCGCTCAGCCAGCGCGGAATCCCGGCGACCGATGGCGACGACGTCGTCGAGTTGGTCAAAGCCGGCAGCCTCGAAGCGATTCAGGCCGTGCGCCAGGCCGGCCGTGACCTCGGCGAGGTGCTCACGGCATCCGTGAGTCTGCTCAATCCGTCGGTGATCGCCATCGGCGGCGCCATGGCGCGCGTGGGCGAGCACCTGATCGCCGGCGTTCGCGAGGTCGTCTACACGCACTCCATGCCGCTGGCGACCGAGCACCTCGCGATCGTGCAGTCGGTCACAGCGGGAGAAGCCGCCGTGCGCGGTGCCAGCCTGCTCGCGATCGAGCATGCGCTGAGCCCGGAGATCCTGCCCCGCAGCTTCGCGCTCGACGGCTGAGCGCGCCGCACCGCCTACTCGGCGACGCGGGCGGCGATGTCGCGGCGGAAGTGTGCGCCGTCCAGGCCGATGCGGCTCATCGCGTCGTACGCCCGCGTGCGCGCGGCGGCGAAGTCGGATCCGACCGACACCACGTTCAGTACGCGCCCGCCGGTGGCGAGCAGGTCACCGCCCGGAGCATCCGGCCCTGCTGTCGCGGCGTGCACGATCCGCACACCGTCGACGCTCGCAGCATCCGAAAGCCCCGAGATCTGGCGCCCGGTCTGCGGCGCCTCCGGATAGCCCTCGCTCGCGAGCACGACGGTGATCGCGACGTCTTCCGAGAACACGGGGTCCGGCTGGTCTTCGAGAGTGCCCGATGCCGCGGCGAACAGCAGTTCCGACAACGGAGTCACAAGGCGGGGCAGCACGACCTGCGTCTCCGGGTCACCGAAGCGGGCGTTGAACTCGATGACCTTGATGCCCTTGTCCGTGAGGATGAGCCCCGCGTAGAGCAGGCCGATGAACGGAGTGCCTTCGGAATCGAGCTGGCGGATCACCGGCAGCGCGACCTGCTCTGTCACAAGAGACACGAAAGCCTGTTCGCTGCCGAACTGCTCGTCGAGCCAGGGGAGCGGAGAGTACGCGCCCATGCCACCCGTGTTCGGGCCTTCGTCACCGTCGTACGCGCGCTTGAAGTCCTGAGCGGGGCTCAGTGCACGGACCGTGTCGCCGTCGGAGAGGAAGAAGAGCGACACCTCGGGGCCGGAGAGGAACTCCTCGATGAGCACAGGGCCGTGCGGGAGATAGTGAGTCGCGTGCGCGAGGGCCTCGGCACGGTCGGACGTGACGATGACACCCTTGCCCGCAGCCAGGCCGTCGGCCTTGACCACATAGGGCGCGCCGAGGTCGTCGAAAGCCGTCTCGACGTCGGCGACGGATGCGGCGCGCACGGCGCGGCCGGTCGGCACGGACGCCGCGTCCATCACCCGCTTCGCGAAGGCCTTCGAGCCCTCCAGCTGAGCGGCGGCCTTCCCGGGGCCGAACACGGGAATGCCGCGTTCGCGCAATGCATCCGCGACGCCGGCGACGAGCGGGGCCTCCGGGCCGATGACGACGAGATCGATCCCGTTCTCGTTCGCGAAGGTGGTGACCGCGCCACCGTCGAGCTGATCGACGGAGACGAGTGCAGCATCCTGGGCGATACCCGCGTTACCAGGGGCGGCGAGGATCTCATGCTGCGCGTCCTCTGCCTTCAGGGCGAGGATGATCGCGTGCTCACGGGCACCGGAACCGAGGACGAGGATCTTCACCCGTCCAGACTACCGAGCCGCTCGCGCGACGTCAGACGGTCACCGGCCGTTCGACCGTCTCATCCCACGGCACCGTCCACCCGCAGGTGTCGAAGATGCGGTCCAGCACCATGGCGGTGAAGCCCCACACGATCGTGCCGTCGACGTCGAACGCGGGGCCGCTGAACCGGAATCCGTCACGTTCGATCACCGAGGTGAAGCGGGTGGCAGGGGCCAGCAGTTGCGCCACCGGTACGCGGAACACCTCCACGGTCTCGGCGTGATCGACAGCCGCCACCTTCGACGGTTTCGTCCACCATCCGAGCACCGGCGTCACGAGGTGGTTGCTCGCCGCGAGGGGGAGCTCCGGCAGCACACCGAGGATCTCGACGCCATCCGGGTCGAGGCCGGTCTCCTCCTCCGCCTCACGCAGCGCGGTGGCGACGAAGTCCGCATCGGCGGTTTCACGGCCGCCACCGGGGAACGACACCTGCCCCGGATGCGATGAAAGAGTCGAGGCGCGTCGCTGGAGCAGCACGTCGAGATCCTTCGCCACGGAGACGTCCGCGAGCGGGGCGGGAGTGCTGTCGAGCACCCCGAACAGGATCAGCACGGCGGACTCGCGGGCGGCGTCCGGATCGGCCAGCCGCGGCAGGATGCGCGTGCCCCAGCCGTCCGACTGTGCAGCGGCGAGCAACTCGGCGCGGGCGCCCTCCGGATGCTGGTTGTCACTCACGATCCGAGCCTATCCGCCACGCGAAGGGCCGGCGTGGGATAGAGCGTTAGCCGCGTGACGGGGATCGGACTCAGGCGACTACGACAGTGACGCCCGCTGCCCGCAGCTGATCCAATTGGTCAGGGTCGGCGCTGTCGTCCGTGATGAGCATGTCGATACTCGACGTGTCCGCCATCTGTGCGAGAGCGACCTTGCCGATCTTCGAGCCGTCGGCGACGACGATCGTGCGCTGCGCCTTGGCCACCATCGCGTGGTTCGTACGGGCCTCGGTCTCGTCATGGGTTGTGACGCCCGCCGCAGCTGAGAACCCGTCGGCACCCAAGACAGCAGTGCCGACGTTGATCGCGTTGAACGTGCCTTCAGCGAGCACGCCGACCAGCTCGAGGGACTGCGGACGCAGGATGCCGCCGGTCATGACGATCCGTAGTCTCGGATACGGGGCGGCGAGCGAGGCGATCGACAGCGAGTTCGTGACGATGGTGAGGTCCGCGTGGCCTGTGAGCTCACGGGCCACGCCGGCGGTGGTGGTTCCGCCGCTCAGAGCGATCGCATGGCGCTCCCGGGGGATCTGACCGGCCGCCGCCCGCGCTATGCGTCGTTTGGCATCCTGGAAGCGGGTATCGCGAAGAGCGACCGGCAGCTCGGCGAGCGAGCCTGCCGCTTTCGCGCCGCCATGCGTGCGGGTGATGAGTCCCTGATCGGCGAGCACGGTGAGGTCGCGGCGCAACGTCGCGGCAGAGCTGTCGAACTGTTGCGTGAGTTCACCGAGCGAGACCTCGCCGCGTTCGGCGATCGTGTCGAGGATCCCGGCCATGCGGCGAGAGCGTTTAGGTGAGCCGCCGAGCTCGGCGACTGTGCTGGTGCTGTAGGCGGTGGCCATGAAAATGAGCATGCCAGCTGAGCGTTTGAGTGTCAATTCAGTCATTTGCTTGCGTGCAACGCGCATTCCTCTGAGAATCGGGTCATGCCAACGATCACCTTTCTCGGCGCGGGCAGCGTCGTGTTCACGCGTCAGCTCGTCACCGACCTCCTGCGCTTTCCCGACTTGCCGACGCTCGACATCGCGTTGCATGACATCGACGGCGAACGCCTCGAGGTCGCTCGCGGCACGGTGCTGAACGTCGCGGAGCAGCTTGGCCGGGACGTTCGCGTGACTGCTTCACTCGTTCGACGCGAAGCTCTCACGGGAGCCGACTTCGTCATCAATATGATCCAGGTCGGAGGCATCGACGCCACTCGTATCGACCTCGAGCTTCCCGCAGCGCACGGCCTGCGACAGACGATCGGCGACACGACCGGCGTCGGCGGGGTCTTCCGGGCTTTGCGTACGTTCCCGGTGCTCACCGGCATCGCCCGTGACATGCAGGAGCTGTGCCCGGATGCGTGGTTCCTCAACTACACCAATCCGATGGCGATGAACGTCTGGTGGATGTCGGTCATCGCCCCCGAGATCAAAGCCGTCGGGCTTTGTCACAGCGTCTACTGGACGGTCAACGACCTGTGCGATCTCATCGGCGTTCCGCTGGAGGGCACCCACTACCGAGCCGCCGGCGTGAACCACCAGGCCTGGCTCACCGAATGGAGCCGCGACGGTGAGGACCTCTATCCCCGCCTGCGCGAACTCATCGACGGGGACGCTGATCTGCAGCGGCGCGTGCGCGCTGAGATCTTCCGGCGCATCGGCTTCTACCCGACCGAGACGAGTGAGCATTCCGCCGAGTACCTCGATTGGTTCCTCCGCTCCGACGCGCAGATCGAGCGGTTCCGCATTGAGCCGCTGCAATACATCGGCATCTCCGAGGAGAACGTGCGCGAGTTCCATGAAGCGCGCGAACTGCTTGCCGCAGGTCAACCCATTCCTCTGCATGAGGAGGGGGATGCTGCCGAGTACGCACCCCAGATCATCCACTCGATTCTCACCGGCATCACGCGTGAGATCCACGTGAACGTGCCCAACCGCGGTCTTATCGACAACCTGCCGGAGGAAGCCGTGGTCGAGGTCCCGGCCTCGGTCGACGCTGACGGCGTGCATCCGATCGCGTGGGGCTCGATCCCCGCGGCGGGCGCGGCCCTGAACCGCACGTATCTCTCCGTTGCCGAACTCACCATTCGCGGCGCGCGCGAGGGAGATCCGGAGATGGTGCGTCGCGCCGTGCTCACCGATCCGAATGCGAGCTCGACGCTGACACCGGCGCAGATCTGGAAGCTGTGCGACGAGCTCACCGCCGCGCATGCCGGCCTGCTGCCGCGTGACCTCGGCGGGACGCTCCAGACCGCCTGATTACGCTCGCGTTCCCGACCTGCGGGCAATGATCTGATCAAGAAAAATGACTGCTTTACGCATATTTCTTTACAAGTGATCATTCTCAGACCAAATTAGCGACTACCTGGGCACCGCATCGACTCCGCGCCCCATCCGAGAGGACGTCATGACACACCGCAGCAGCATGGTTCGTACGGCCATCGCGATCACCGCGATCGGCGCACTTTTCTCACTGGCCGGATGCTCCGGTTCCCAGGGGGCCACCGAGCTCGATCCCGAGGCCGATGTCACGATCACATGGTGGACGGGCCAGAGCGACGAGGCGCAGAAGCTCCTGGAAGGCATGGCAGGCGAGTTCGAAGAACTCCACCCCAATGTCACGATCGATATTTCGCCGGGAGCATCGTCCACAGAAGAACTCCTGCAGAAGCTCTCCGCAGGTTTTGCGGGCAGCAGCTACCCGAACATCTCGTACGCGTTCGGAGCCTGGGCCAGCGAGTTGGAGTCCTCCCAGCGCACGCTCGACATCACTGAGCAGGTCGCCGACCCTGAGGTGGCATGGGACGAGTTCTCCGAAGCGGCGCGCGCCACTGTCCAGCCCACAGGCGAGGCCATCATCGGCTTCCCCGCCCTTGTCGACAACATCTCCCTGATCTACAACAAGACCGTCTTCGACGCGGCCGGGGTCGACTACCCGACGGAGGAGTGGACCTGGGCTGAGTTCCGTGACGCCGCGAAGAAGCTGACGAATCCCGCGAACGAGACATATGGGTATGCCTACTCGGTGTCGGGTTCCGAGGAGACGACCTGGCAGTTCTGGCCGCACCTGTGGCAGAACGGCGGAGAGATTCTCTCCGAGGATCAGTCCACTGCTGCGTTCGCGAGCGAAGAGGGCGTCGAGGCGCTCGAGTTCCTTCGCCAGATGGCCGTCGATGACAAGAGCATCTACCTCGACCAGACCGACACGAAGTTCGCGCAGCTGTTCGCTGCCGACCGCATCGGCATGATGACCTCCGGTCCATGGCAGTTGTGGGACCTGGGCGTCGCCGGCACCGACTACGGCGTGACGATGCTGCCCGGCACAGACGGCGATCACCAGACCGTCTCCGGCCCCGACATCTGGGCGCTCTTCGACACGCAGGACGTCAACGAGAACTACTGGTCGGTGGAGTTGATGAAATGGCTCACCGCTTCTGAGCAGGACCTGCGCTGGAATGTCGCGTACGGCAACCTGCCTCTGCGCGCCAGTGAGATCGACACGCCTGAGTTCCAGGAACAGGTCGCGGCTCTGCCAGGACTCGACATCATGGCCCAGAACAATGAGAACGCCACCAACGCCCGCCCGACAGTGTCGGGATACGTAGGCCTTTCGGAAGCCGTCGGCAACGCGATCTCACAGGTGCTCCAGGGCCAGGGCACACCGGAGGAAGCGTTGAAAGCGGCGGCGGAGAAAGCCGACCGATCATTGTCGGGCGATTGACGCACGACCGTACGGTCTCCACCATCACGATTCATGGCCCCACATGCACGCAGGAGAACAGACATGAGCATCACCTCTGAAGAGATCGCCAGCCAGCCCGATGTATGGCGCCGAGCACTCGATCTGAGAGCGCAGGCGGCACAGGTCGTCGTCCGCAGAGGAGAGCGGATGCTGGTCATCGGATGCGGCACCTCGGCGTTCGTCGCCGAATCCTTCGCACTGCTGCGCGAACAGGCAGGGCTCGGGGAGACGGACGCCGCGTATGCGTCGGAGCCGCGCACGTGGCGCCCTTACGACGCCGTGCTGGCGATCACACGGTCGGGAACGACCACGGAGATCATTCAGGCGCTGGAAGATCTCCCGGCGGGAGTGCGGAAGATCGTGGTCACCGGCGTCGCGGATTCGCCCTGCGCCCAGCTCGCTGATGATGTGCTCGTCTTGGACTTCGCCGACGAGGAATCTGTCGTCCAGACCCGGTTCCCCACCACGTTCCTCCTTCTCGCGCGTGCCGCCTTCGGTCATGATGTGGCAGACCTGCCGGGCAGGCTGGAGGAGGCTCTCGCTGTCGAATCGACCCTGCCGACCGGCTTCGATCACATCGTCTACCTCGGGCGCGGATGGACGTACGGCCTCGCGCAGGAGGCAGCACTGAAGATTCGTGAGGCCGCGCAGGCGTGGGCTGAATCGTATCAGCTGCTCGATTACCGTCATGGTCCGCTCGCCGTCGCTCACGCCGAGTCTCTGGTCTGGTTCCTCGGTGTCGCCGATGAGAGTCTTGCCCGCGACATCGAACGCACCGGAGCGACCGTCGTGCAAGGCACGGATGACGGCTTGATCGAGTTGGTTCTCGCGCAGCGTCTCGCGGTGACCGTGGCTGAGAACCGAGGCCTGAACCCCGATCAGCCCCGTCATCTGACGAGATCGATCGTCCTGTCCTGACCGGCGACTCCATCTGAGGCCAGACCGCGCAGCCCGAGGAGGAACGATGACGACGATGAGCGAAAACCCGGTGATGATCACCGATAACGAACCGGACCCGGATACGCCACCACCGCATCGTCGACGAGCGCGCGGACGATGGCGGGCTGACCTGACCGGCTGGGGCTTCGTCGGTCCGGCCATGATCATCATCCTCGGGCTGTCGATCTTCCCCGCGGCATGGGCATTCCTGCTCTCGCTGCAGAAGTGGAACGGCTTCGCCGAGCCGCAGTTCGTGGGCGGAGACAACTATTCCTACCTCATGACCGACGGCGAGTTCTGGGAGGCAGTGAGCCACACCTGCCTGTACGTGGCGCTCTTCGTTCCAGCATCCGTGCTGCTCGGTCTCTTTCTCGCCGTGGCGCTGAACCGCGACATCAGATTCATCGGTCTCTACCGCACCGCGATCTTCGTTCCGTTCGTCGCGTCGGCCGCAGCCACCGGAATCCTTGCGACCTACCTGTTCAGCCCGCAATACGGTCTGGCCAACAACGTGCTCCGCTCGGCCGGCCTGCCAGCGCAGGGTTGGCTGGAGGACCCCAACCAGGCGATGCTCGTGATCGCGATCACGTCGTTGTGGGGGCAGGCGGCATTCACCACGGTCATCTATCTCGCAGCCCTCCAGGATGTGCCGGGCGAGTTGCTCGAGGCTGCTCGGATCGACGGCGCCAACCGCTGGCAGACCTTCTGGAAGGTCGTCTGGCCCCAGCTCGGGCCGGTGACCGTGTTCGTGACGATCTGGCAGATGATCGGCGCCCTGCAGCTGTTCGATCTCGTCTACACCACCACGCGCGGCGGTCCGTTGGACGCCACCAAGACGATCGTCTACTTCTTGTGGGAGAAGGCATTCAAGACACTCGAGTTCGGGTACGGATCTGCCGCGGCGTATGTGCTGTTCGCTGTGACACTGCTCATCACAATCGGCATGGTGATCTACGCCCGCAGCCGCAAGATGGAGGCGTTCTGATGGTGCTGAACACCTATGCGATCACGACAGGAAAGCTTGACAAGCGGCCGCGGCGGCGCAAGGGCTTCAGCGGCTGGCATCTCGTGCTCGCGCCCATCGCGCTCCTCTTCGTGATCCCGTTCGCGCAGATGGTGCTGGCTTCTCTGTCGCCTGCGGACGAATTGGTGAAGTTCCCACCTCCGTTCATCCCCTCGCGGTTCACCATCGACGGTTTCATAGCGTTGTTCACGACAACCGACATCGTCGTCTGGCTGATGAACAGCATCATCGTCTCGGTGATCGCGATCGTCGCACACGTGATCCTGTGCTCGCTCGCCGGCTACGGCTTCGCACGATTGAAGTTCCGAGGGCGAAACTTCGGATTCTTCATGATCGTCGCCACGATCATGATCCCGACCCAGTTGCTCATGATCCCGACCTACGTGATGTTCTCCAAGCTCGGCGTGATCAACACCCTCTCGGCCGCCTTCGTGCCGTGGCTCGCTTCGGCGTTCGGCATCTTCCTCATGCGCCAGTTCTTCCTCTCCATTCCTGCGGACATCGAAGAAGCAGCAGCTTTGGACGGTGCGAACCGGCTGCAGACTTTCCTGCGCGTCGTGCTACCGCTGGCCAAGCCTGCTATCGCGACGCTGGCGATCTTCACTCTCCTCAGCTCCTGGAACGATCTGATCTGGCCGCTCATCGCGATCAACGACGACAGCATCTTCACGGTGCAGCTGGGCATTGCGAACTTCCAGAGCACCCGTCGCACACAGTGGGAGCTGCTGATGGCGGGCAATGTCATCGCGACAGCTCCGCTGGTCATCTTCTTCCTGTTCGCGCAGAAGCAGTTCGTCGCGACGATGACGATGTCGGGGATGAAAGGGTGAGCGCCCGCGTGCTGGTCGCCGGCGATGCCAATCTCGACCTCGTGCTGCGCGGTGATGTAGTGCCGCGCTTCGGCCAGGCCGAGCAATTGCTCGATGGGGTCGACCTCGTGCTCGGATCGAGTGCGGGCATCTGTGCGGCCGGACTCGCGCGGCTCGGGGTCGCGACGGCGCTGGTGGCGAGGGTCGGGGCTGACGTGTTCGGCGATCGCACCAGGGAACTGCTTGCGCAGGCCGGCGTGGAGATTGGTGCTGTTCGAGTCGTGGACGAGCCCACCGGCGTGTCCGTCATCCTTTCCGCTCCTCACGACCGTTCGATCCTCACGCTCACCGGCGCATTCGCCGGAATAACCGCCGATGAGGTGCTCGCGGCTGCCGAAGGCGTGAGCCATGTGCACTTCGCGTCCTACTTCCTCGTGCCCGAGCTCGCTCGCGAGCTGTCCGCGGTGCTCGCGACGTTGCGTGCTCGAGGGATCACGACGAGCCTCGACACCAACTGGGACCCGGCCGAGCGGTGGGAAGGAGTGGGGGAGTGTCTGCCGCTGCTCGACCTGCTGTTGCCGAATGCTGCCGAAGCGATCGCGCTGGCGGCAGCGCTCGATCCGGGCGTCGCCGCGGATGCCGAGTCCGCAGCCCGGCTGCTCGCCGCACACGGACCGGTCGTCGTCGTTAAGAACGGTGCCGCCGGCGGGCTGGCAGTGACAGACGGACTCGTCCTGCGGGCTGCGGGCCTGCCTGTCGACGTCGTGGACACGACCGGAGCGGGCGACAGCTTCGACGCGGGATTCCTCGCCTCGTGGATCGAGCACGGCGATGTGGCTCGTGCGCTGGGCTGGGCGGCTGTCGCCGGTTCGCTCTCCACCCGCGGAGCCGGCGGCACTGGCGGGCAGGCGAGTCGCGCCGAAGTCGAGCAGCACGCATGAGCGTCGGTCTTGACGCCTTCCGCGGAGAGGGTGCGCTCTGTGCACCGTAGGGTGGCGGCGGCCGCCGCGGCCATCGTCCTCGCCTCTCTCCCCGGATGCACGATGACCAGCGAGGTGCTGCCGGATGGCGGCTCGCTCGATGTCGACCTCGACGTCGGACCGCGAACGGAATTCATCGATGCTGGTCCCGATGGTGTCCGCGTGGTCGATGGCGACGATTGGACTCTGCCGCAGCGGGCTCGCCCAGCGCCGAACTCAGGGTACTTCTCGGAGGAGGCCTCGCTCGGCGACCTCGTCGCCGTGCGATCCATAGATGTCAGCTGGCGACAGATCCGACCGGAGCAGGACGGGCCGATCGACAGGCAGTCGACAGGCGCAGCCCAGGGCACGAGCTTCGACGCGCTGGAAGCGCAGCTCGCCGCACCCGGCGACTTCTGGATGCGCGTCTTCGCCAGCGGCGAGGACTGGGCACCGGAGTGGGTCGCAGAGGATTGCGGGGTGGCATCGTACGGACCGGACTACGACGGCCAGTTGCATCTGCCGATCTGGGACGAGTGCGTCTGGGGCCATCTCCTCGACACCTACCGTGCCTTGTTCGTCGACCTCGGCCTTGCCGAGGACCCGCGGCTGCGGTTCGTGTACGTGCCCGGGGCGTTCACATGGGCCGAGTACGACTACGAGATGGTGACAGCGGCCGTGGAGAGCGGTGATCTCGACGAGCAGGCCTACCTCGCCTGGTACGCGCACGCCTGGACCGACCTCGTCGAGCTATTCGGCGACAACGCTCACAAGCTCGTCTTCACCGGCGAGGACTACCCATGGGGCCCGTTTGGCTCGGCAGGCGACCTGCTCGCCGCTCAGGCGGTGGATGCGGGGATGGGCATCCGCACCGGAATCACCGAGCCGAGCAACTTCCACCTCAGCGAAGCGCCGGCGTACGGGTCTCACGTCCAGCCGGACGGGCACATGATCGTGGACGAGTCGCTGCCGATCCACTCCGGCCGGTTCGTCGTCGCGACCGAGAACGAGTGCTTCACCGACTGCGGCTATGACACGTCAGACCCGTACTACGCGGTGCGGCAGGCGAACCTGAAGGCTTTGCAGCTCCGGATGAACTGGATGTACGTCGTGCCAGGACCTTCGTACATGCCCGAGTACGCCGAGCACTGGGACTGGGTGCGACTCGAGCTGGGGCAGACGGCCGCGACTTCGCCTGACGCGTGGGCGGCGCTGCGCGATGCCGAGGACACCTTCTGGGCGCACGGCGACCAGACAGGTCCGTTCGAGGATGAGAACGCCTGGCCGTCACGGCCGTGGGTGCGCAATCTGGAGCGCTGGATCGTGCAGGTCGATGAACCCGGATCGATCGCCCACCGCACCGAGGTCGACACGCACGTCGGCGAGCTCGAAGAGGCCAACGGGACGGCGCACGAGGGCCTGTCCACCGGCATCGCTGCGGGCGACACGGGGTTCCTCCTCGATGTCGATCCGCGGTTCGCTGCGGCATCCGACGGGCAGCAGTCGGTCATCAAAGTGACGTTCCTCGATAACGGCACAGGCTCCTTCACCGTCGACACGGACGCCGGGGCATCCTCCGCCGTGACGCGCACCGGATCCGGCGAATGGCGTACCGCCACGATCGCGCTTCCCGACGGTGCCATCGGAACGGACGCCACCCGCCTGCGCATCTCCGTCGTCGACGGCGCTGACGACCTCGCAGTGCGGTTCGTCCGCCTCGTCCCGCTGGGATAGGACGGCGTCTGAGATCTCGCGCGCCGTCGTAGGCTGATCCCGTGGCCAGAAAGATCGACGTGAGTGCAGGGCGCGCTGCACTGGCCGCCGTGCGCACCGCGACCGAGGCCACGGTGAAGCCAGCGCGCACCGACCTCGCGACAGCGGTGCGCTACCTTCTGCAGCTGCTCGATGAGAAGGCACCTGGCAACAGCGTCGAGGTGAGAGTGCCGCCGTTCGGCGCGGTGCAGGTCGTGCAGGGGCCGCGGCATACGCGCGGCACGCCACCGAATGTCATCGAGATGGATGCGGCGACCTGGATCGACATGGCGACGGGTGTCGAGAGCTGGGACGAGGCCGTCGCCGGAGGGCGCGTTCAGGCCTCAGGCACACGCGCCGACCTTTCGGACCTGATGCCGCTGCGCCCCTAGGCCCTCGCCCCGTCCGCACACTTGCCGGGCCGATGCACTGATGCAGGGTCGTCCGTCGGTGTGTCGCCCTGTATCCGTACGATCGTCCTGCAGGCGTGCAGCGCAGGTCGTGCGCTCACCGCCGTGGCACGACCAGCGGAGCACCGGTGATCGGATGCGGGAACACATCCACCGCCTGCCCGTACACCTGTGCGATGCGCTGACCCGTCAGGACTTCCGCGGGCGATCCCGACGCGATCACGCGCCCGGAAGCGAGCAGCGTCAGCCGGTCGGCGTGGGCGAGTGCGGCGTTGAGGTCATGCAGCACCACGGCGACGGCGGTGCCGGCATCCGCTGTGGCGCGCACGAGGCGCATGACGTCTTCATGGTGTTTGAGATCGAGAGAGGCTGTCGGCTCGTCGAGCAGCATGATCGGCGCCGACTGCGCCAGCACGCGGGCGATGGCCACCCTGGCCCGCTCGCCTCCTGACAGCGACGACACCGGTCGATGCGCGAGCGCGTCGATCTCGGTTGCGCGCATCGCCGCGGTGATGGCGGCGTCGTCATCCGCCTCGCGCGGGGTGCGCGCCCACGGCGCGCGGCCCATCCTCACGACCTGTTCCGCACGGAAAGGGAACGAGACGGCGTTCTCCTGCAGCAGCACCGCCCGCGTGCGGGCGAGCTCGCGGGGCCGGATGCCGGTGATCGAACGCCCATCGATCTCGACTGTGCCGGATCCCGGCGCGATGTCCCCGGCGAGCACCCCGAACAGCGTGGTCTTTCCCGCGCCGTTGGGCCCCACCAGGGCATGGATCTCACCGGGGTGCACGTCGATCGAGGCATCCAAGAGGATGGCTCTGCCTCCGGGGACACGGACGGTGACGCCGGAGGCCCGCAGCCCCGCGCTCATGCCCACCCTCCGGCGCGACGGCGCGTGCGCACGAGCAGCCACAAGAAGAACGGGCCGCCGACGAGCGAGGTGATCATCCCGATCGGCATGTCGGCCAGTGGCACGGCAGTGCGGGCGACGAGGTCGGCGAGGGCGATGAGCAACGCGCCGCCGATCGCAGAAGCGACGATCACCGGTAGATGCGCGGGACCGATGACCATGCGCATGAGATGAGGGATCACGAGTCCGACGAACCCGATGATGCCTGCGAACGCGACAGCGGCGCAGACCAGGATGGCGACGGTCACGATCACGACGATCCGCAGAAGCTCCACATGCACCCCGAGGTGCCGTGCGGTGCGCTCGCCGAGCGCGAAAAGGTCCAGCTGATGAGCCACGATCACCGCGACCACGATGCCGACCCCGGTCAACGGCGCGACGACGGCGATGTTCGGCCACAGCGCCCCGTTGAGGGAGCCGAGCTGCCAGAAGACGATCTGCTCGCGCGTCGAGGTTGTGCCGAGGAACGTCATGAACGCCATGCCCGCGCCGCCGATCGCGTTGATCGCGATGCCTGTGAGCAGCAACGTGACGACTTCGGTCCGCCCGCCGGATCGACTGATGAAGTACACCGAGAACACTGCGATGAGTCCCCCGATGAACGACAGTGCGGGGGTGGTCCACATCCCGAAGGTCGACAGGCCGAACGTGAGGCTGGCAGCCGCCCCCAGGGCTGCTCCGGACGAGACGCCGACGACACTGGCATCCGCCAGCGGATTCCCGAAGATCGCCTGCATCAGCACGCCGGCGACCGCCAGCGCGGTGCCGACGAGGATGCCGAGCACGAGGCGGGGCAGGCGGATGTTGAAGATCACGCCCGCATCGGAGAGATTCGCCGGGGCCCATGTGGTCTCGATGCCGACGCCGTGCAGCAGGATGCCGACGATCTGGGTGGGGGACAGCGAGTACTGTCCGCTCGCGAGCGACACGATGCAGGTCAGCACGAGTGCCCCGGAGAGGCCGAGAGCGACCAGCCCGAACCTCATCACCCGGTGCCGCTCGGGCGTGCGGGTGATGACCTCTGAGGTCATTCTGCGATCTCGCCGGAGGCGGGCGCGTAGAGAGCGCGCGCGATCGCGCGGATGATCTCGGGGGATCGTGGGCCGAAGCTGAGGATCTCGCCGTCCGCCATGTCGATCACGCGGCGGTTGACGCCGGCGGGCGTCTCAGCGACAGCAGGCACCCGTTCGATGAGCCCGTCGATGCCGTCGACCGACTCCAAGCCGTCCGTCATCATGACCAGCACGTCGGGCTGCGCGGCGACGAGTGCCTCGGCCGTCATGGGCTTGTTGCCCTCCCAGCCGATCTCACTCGCGACATCGATGCCGCCGACCGCCTCGATGAGCGAATCGGCGCCGGAGTCCTTGCCGAAGATGTAGTACACGTTCGCGCTGCCGCGCACGTACAGAAACAGCATCCGCGCGCGTTCGGACTCGTCCGCAGGTACGACCTGTGCGATCTCCGCGAGCGCCGCAGTGAGGTCTGCGTCCACCTGGGCGATGAGTTCCTGACCACGGCTCGAGATGCCGAGCGCTGACGCCACCTCCTCGATGAGCTGGTCGGTGCTGTCGAGGCGCAGCTCATCCGAGATCACGACGATCGCGATGCCTGCGTCGCGCAGCTGCTGGCGCACCTCTTTCGGTCCGATCGTCGTATCGGTGAGGATCACGGTCGGGGCGAGTTCGAGGATCGCCTCCGGGTTGAGGGTGTGGCCGGCCTTGGTGACGACCGGCAGTTCCTGCGTCCCGTCGAAGGTCGTGGAGGAGTCGCGACCGACGACGTCAGCGCCCATGCCGAGCGCGAAGACCGTGGCCGCGATGGTGCCGGAGATGTCGATCGGCAGGATGCGGCTCACATCGGATACCTCGACGTCTCGGCCTTCGGCGTCGGTGACGGTGACGGGGAGCTCGGGTGCGGTCTTGTCGGAGACAGCACTGATCGCATGATCGGGAAGGCACGCGGTGGAACCCCCGGTCGCGGTGCGCACGTCGTCGACGAGTTCGAGATCTGACAGTTGCTGCGCGGCGGCGGGGCAGGTGTCGGATGCTGCGCCCTCTGAGCCTGCGGTCGCCGGGATGGCGCATCCGGCTAGTCCAAAGACCAGAGTGGCCGCGATGAGCAGGGAAAGACGAGCGCGCATTGAGGTTAGCCTGTCCTAATTTTTGACGAGATGACGTCGATCAGTCTATGGTCAGAAGCGGAGGTTAGCTAAGCCTAACCAACATAAATCACAGCATCAGACCTGAAGAGGTTTCCGCCGTCACGCGCGCCCTGATGACCGGGCGCAGACGGCCCCACGCCTGGAGGCATCCGTGAATCACACCGAGATCCGCGCGACGAACAGTCGCACCCGAGCAGCGTTCGCGGCGGTGCTGGCCGTGCTGATGATGCTGTTCGGCACGCTGACCGCACCGGCCGCGTTCGCCGCCGATGGCGCGACGGTATCGCCCCAGGTAACCGCGGCATCTGAGTCCGGTCTGGTGATCCAGGTCAGCGCCGAGGGGCTTCCCGGCGACATCGGGGGGACTTACGCGGCGCTCATCGTGCAGGGTGAGGACGATGCGCTGAACAGCCAGGAGTACGTCGCGTTCGCGCTGCCGTTTCCTGCGGTCGCCGCAGGATCGACGTCGTTCGCGTTGACTGCGCCCATCGAGAAACTGGACCGAACGCTGACCTATGAGGTGGTCATGTGGAAGCAGCACAGCGCGTTCGCACCGGAGAACCTCTACGGGCGCTCGGTCGTGTCGATCTCGCAGGAGCAGTGGGATGCGGTGTTCCCACCCGAGGTTCCGGTCGAGCCCGAGGTCCCGGTCGAGCCTGAGGTCCCGGTAGAACCTGAGACGCCGGCTCCGGCCGTCACGGCAGCAGTGTCTTCAGCATCTGCCGATGGGGGTCTCGTCGTCAGCGTCGCCGGTGCCGGATTCGCCGCTCTCTCCGGCGAGTACGTCGCACTGATCGAGAAGGGCACCGAGGCGGATGTCACAGCTGGGGGCGGCTTCCTCGCGATGCAGTACGTCCGCGGCATCACCGACGGTGCGTTCCAGGTGAACCTCACCGCCGCCGCTGATGCGCTCGACCAGGCCGTCTCATACGAGGTGATCGCGTGGCAGCAGCACACGATGCCGAACGCAGACACGATCCACGCCCGCACCGACGTGGTCATCAGCAGCGAGCAGTGGGCGGCGCTGCAGCCCGCCCCGCTGCAGCCCTCGATCGAGGTATTCCTCTCGGACGGCGTTACTCCGGCCGCTGGCTCAGTACTCAGGGCGGGCGATGAGGTCATCATCAAGGGCAGCGGTTACGACCCGATGGCCAACGTCGGCGGCCGCGGAGTGCCGATCCCGGCGCATCTGCCGCAGGGCACGTACGTCGTGTTCGGAGACTTCGCTGCCAACTGGCAGCCGTCCACGGGCGCGGCGTCCAGCGCACGATCCGTCGGGGCGCAGGCGTGGGCGCTGGCCGAGAGCGTGCTCGACCAGGTCCCGACGCAGTACCAGGGAGCGATCCGCGCGCAGTGGGTGGATATCGCCGCAGACGGAACCTTCACGGCGACGTTGACGCTGAAGGACGCGCCGGCACAGCCGGAGAACGGGGCGTACGGCGTGTACACCTACGGCGCGGGAGGCGTGAAGAACGCCGCACAGGAGCAGAGCGTGCTGCTGGACTATCGGACCGTGCAGGACAAGGTCGTGGATACTGTCACGTCCGTCGACGGCACCGACCTCGTCGTCGACGTCGAGGGACGAGGGTTCGACGGCGAACCGGGCGTCTACGCCGCGCTGATCGAGGAGGGCACCGAGGCGGATGTCACGGCCGGAGGCGGATTCCTCGCGATGCAGTACGTGCGGAACCTCGCAGACGGCGCGTTCACGACCGCTCTCACCGCGGCCGGTGACACGCTCGATCGGACCAAGGCCTACGAGGTGATTGTCTGGAAGCAGCACACGATGCCGAACGCCGACACGATCCATGCGCGCAGTGGAGTGACCATCACCGCCGACCAGTGGAAGCTGATCGATGGTCCGTCGCCCGAGCCGCCGAAGCCGACGACGCCGCCGACGGCTCCGCCCACCGCCCCCCAGCAGCCGGTCGCCGGAGGTTCGCTGCGCTGGGCGATCTCGTCATCGTTCGCGGACTACGTGACGGGACACATCGCGCAGGGGGAGATCCGGGTCACCGGCGGCGCGACGCGCTCCGGCGGCCAGTTCCAGTTCGGGCAGGCCGCGGGCGCGACCTACGATCGGGCGACCGGTCTCGGTGCGGTGGGATACACCGGAGCGGTTCGATTCACCGGCCACCACGGCGTGCTCAACGTGATGATCTCGAACCCCCGCGTCGAGATCACCTCCGCGACGGCTGCGACGCTCTACCTCACGCACAACGGCACTCGCGTGCCGTTCGCGGCGATCGACATCGCGTCTGCTGCGAAGACGACCGCAGGGGGTGCGACGACGTTCACCGCGGCACCAGCGACCCTGACGTCTGCGGGGCAGAATCAGGTGCTCGGCGGCTTCAGTACCGTCCTGAATCCGGTGACCTTCACGATCGGAACACCGGCCGCGGCGCCCAACGGCACTGTCGGCACGGTGGCGGCGGCATCCGTCCAGCCGAAGGTCGAACTGCCTTCGGCGCCTCCGGCGACCGATGGGATCGAAATCGACAAGGAGAACCTCAGAGCATTGCAGTCCGGCGCATCCGCCACCGCGTCGGCAGCCGGGTTCCAGCCGGGCGAACAAGGCATCAAGGTCGTCGTGTACTCGACGCCGGTTCTGCTCGACACGGTCACTGCGGATGCGAACGGCGTCGCCACATGGACGGGCGCGCTGCCTGCCACGCTCGAGGCCGGCGCGCACACGCTGACCTTCCAGGGCTCCGTCGACCGCGGGCTCGCCTTCACCCTCGATCGCACGACGGCAGCCGTCGGCGTCTGCGCGGTAGAGGGCGCCAGCCTCGACTGGGGCTACAAGGAGAGCTTCCGCAACTACATCGAAGGCATCGCGCACGGCGGCTGGAATCTCACCGGCGTCGTCTACGAGTTCCCCGAGTTCGTCTGGTCCGAGGGCACGGGCTCGTTCGATCCCGAAGCCCGGAGCGGTCTGGTCGATTTCGGTGGCACTATCGCGTTCCACGGTCACGACGGCGCACTCGACACGAAGCTGAACAACGCGCGCGTCGAACTGGCCGGAGACAAGGGCTACATCCTGTTCGACATCGCCGGTACCACGCAGGGCGGCGAGCAGATCGACCAGAAGGGTGTGCGATTCGTCGAGTTCTCCGTCGCGGATGCCGAGATCGTCGACGGCGTGCTGACGGTGAACGACGCTGCATCCGTCCTCACCGAGAGCGGATCCGCGGCGTTCGGCACCTACGCGGCCGGCGAGTCGTTCGACCCGGTGTCGCTGCGCATCCCCGTTGGTGCGGACTGCGGACTCGCCCCGGTGGAGGAACCGGCAGACAACGAGGCCGTCGCCGCGATCAGCGCCGCTGCGACGCCGATCGCCGGCGACGCCGCGGGCTTGCCGATCTGGGCGTGGGTGGTCATCGGACTGCTGGTCGTCGGTGCAGGTGCGGGCGCAGGCGTCATCGTCAAGCGGCGCCGGGATGCGGCTTCCGCCACCATCGGCGAGGATTGATGCCATGGCCACCACTGAACGTCCGCAGCGACGCCCCCGTCCGCAGATCGTGCTGGACGTCGTCGAGCGCATTCGGCTGACGCCTCATCTGGTGCGCATCGTCGCGGGTGGCCCAGGCATCGCGGCCGTCGAGGACAACGGCTTCACCGACGCCTATACGAAGATGCACTTCGCCCCGGCTGAGGCGCAGCTCACGCCGCCGTATGACATGGCAGAGCTGCGTGAGCGGCTTCCTGTCGAACTGCTGCCCTCCGTGCGCACGTACTCGATCCGCCGGTTCGATCTGGACGCGGGGCAGATCTGGATCGACTTCGTCACGCACGGCGACGAGGGGGTGGCGGGGCCGTGGGCGGCGAACGCGAAGCCGGGTGATCCCGTCGTGCTCGGAGGGATCGGTGGCGGATACGCACCGGACGCCGCGGCGGACTGGCATCTGCTCGTAGGTGACGAGTCGGCGATCCCTGCGATCTCGGCGGCGTTGGAGGCGATGCCGGCGGATGCTGTCGGCACGGTGCTCCTGGAGGTGCAGGATGAGTCCGAGCATCTTGAGCTGATCTCCCCCGAGGGGATCGAGGTGCGTTGGCTGCACCGAGGCGACCGTGAAGCAGGGACGACGACCGAACTCATCGACGCCGTGCGCACTCTCGAGTGGCGTCCAGGTCGCGTGCAGGTCTTCGCGCACGGCGAGCGCGGGGCGATGAAGCAGCTTCGGCCGTTCCTGACCGATGAGCGCGGCCTGGACCGCGCGCAGCTGTCGCTGTCGGCGTATTGGGCCCACGGCCGCCGCGAAGACGCATTCCAGGCCGAGAAGCGCGAGGCCGTCGGGCAGGTGTAGCGCGCGGCCGGCACACCTGCAGGGCGGATGCACGGATGCAGGGGTATCTGGCGGCGTGTCGCCCTGCATCCGTACGATCGCCCTGCATCTGTGTCGGGCCACTGTCGTTGACCCGCACCTGAGGTCCGCTCGCCGGCGAACAGTGGGACAATGGATGCATGTCCTCCACCGATTCTCACGAGACTGTCGAGGCGACCGTTCGACGGGTGCCCCGCTACGGCGTTTTCATGGGCATCGGAGTGGTGCTCGGCATCATCGCTGCGGGCATCCTGACCATGGTCGGCAATTACGAGCCGTCGCAGGCGCTCGATGTCGTCTACCCGCCCAGCCAGGTCTTCGGCTTCGCGCTGCTCTGGACCGTGCCGATCGGGCTCGCACTCGGGGGAGTGGCCGCGATTCTGCTGGAACGTGTCGCCCGCCGCCACGACCGCGTCGTGCGCGTCGACCGCGAAACGATCATCGAGTCGGACTGATCACCGTCACGCCAGTTCGGCGATGATCGGCCGGATGGCGGCGTCGAACGCCACTACATCGCGTCTGAGCCCATCGGTGACGGCGACCGTGAGCGCGCCGATCCACCAGATGCCGCGCTGAGAGAACGGCAGCACCTGCACGTTCAGTTCGAATGAATGCGCGCGGCGGCCGATCTCACGCTCGAACTCGGCGATCGCGCTCGCATAGGCGCGATACGCGCCGCCCCCGGTGGCCGTCTTCATCGTGTCCAGATAGCGGTTGTGGGCATCCTGAGCGTATTTCAGGGCAGGTGCCGCGAGCGGAGTGATCGCAGCACGAAGTTCTTCGGCGCCGGTGGCAGGCAGTGCGACCAGAGTGTCGAATCCGTCGATCAGCTCCAACGGCCCCTCGGCGGGATGAGCCCGCGGTTCCACAGCCATGTCCCAGTAGTCTCGCCACTGCGCTTCGAGGTCGGCGCTGGCGTCTGCCTGATCCGGCGCCCGCACCTGCAGATCGCGCAGGCTCGGCAGGCCTTCGGGCTCGCGGATGCCGAGCATCTGTCGCAGCGCGAGCGCGACCAGCGCCGGCACCCCGGCATCCTCACGGATCAACCACTGCGGCTTGTCGGCCATGGCCCCATCCTAGGGAGGTCATGGGGCACCTGTCCGACTTGCTGGATGGAACACGCGTTGCCGCTGCTGCGGCCGCACCTAAGTTCAGCTTGGGCCGGCGATCGGTCGCGGGGAATCACGCGCATGTCACCAACCGTCGACCCATCAGGTGAGACGGACAGCGGAGAACCGAGTGCTCAGGCACCGGTAGTCTTATGGGGTGGCTGCCTCCCCCACCAATCCCTATTCCGAAGCCGGCGTCGACACCGCAGCAGGTGATCGTGCCGTCGAGCTGATGAAGTCCTCAGTGCGCGCGACGCACGGCCCCGAAGTGCTCGGAGGTGTCGGCGGCTTCGCCGGTCTCTTCGACGCCACGGCTCTGCTCGGCTACACCAAACCGCTGCTCGCGACCAGCACCGACGGCGTCGGCACCAAGGTCGCGATCGCGCAGGCGATCGACAAGCACGACACGATCGGTCAGGACCTGGTCGGCATGGTCGTCGACGACATCGTCGTGGTGGGGGCGAAGCCCCTGTTCATGACCGACTACATCGCATGCGGCAAGGTCGTCCCCGAACGCATCGCCGACATCGTGCGCGGCATCGCCGACGCCTGCACGGCCACCGGCACCGCGCTCGTCGGCGGGGAGACCGCTGAGCACCCCGGCCTCCTCGGCCCCCGCGACTACGACGTCGCAGGCGCCGCCACCGGCATCGTCGAGGCGGATGCCGTGCTCGGCGCCGAGCGCGTCCAGGACGGCGACGTCGTGCTCGCGCTGGCATCGAGCGGCCTGCACTCGAACGGTTACTCCCTCGTGCGCCACATCATCACCGGTGCCAGTATCGGCTACGGCGACAACTCCGCCGACCTCGGTACCACCTGGGGCGAGGCGCTGCTCGAGCCGACGCGTCTCTACACGCTCCCGCTGCTGCGTCTGATCGAGGCGCTGGCAGACGGCAGCGTGCACTCTCTCAGTCACGTCACCGGTGGTGGCATCGCCGCGAACCTCGCCCGCGTGCTTCCGGTGGGCAGCTGGGCAGAGATCGATCGCTCCACGTGGTCGCCGAGCCCGGTCTTCCGCGTGCTCAGCGACATCGCCGGCTCCAGCCTGGAATCGGCCGAGGGTACCTGGAACCTCGGCATCGGCTTCCTCGCGGTCATCGATCAGGGCCAGAAGGATGCCGCGATCGCCGCGCTCGCCGCAGAGGGCATCGACGCCTGGCAGGTCGCGACAGTCGGTACGGGTGCTCGCCCGTCCGGAGAATTCGAAGAGGGCGCCAAAGGCGTCGATGGTGGTGCGGTGCGTCTCGTCGGCGCATACGCGGATGGAGCAGAGTAATACCCCATGTGCGGAATCGTCGGAGTGGTCGCTGGCGGCCCGGTCAATCAGGACATCTACGATGCGCTCCTCCTGCTGCAGCACCGCGGGCAGGATGCCACCGGCATCTCGACTGCAGAGCCCAATGGCGTCATGCACACGATCAAGGCCGAGGGCATGGTGCGCGAAGCCTTCCGCACCCGCGACATGCGTTCCCTCCTCGGCAACGTCGGCCTCGGCCACGTGCGCTACGCGACCAAGGGCACGGCATCCAGTGAGGAAGAGGCGCAGCCGTTCTACGTGAACGCGCCGTACGGCATCGTCCTCATCCACAACGGCAACCTCACCAACACGCGCGAACTCACCGCCGACATGGCCAAGCGCGACCGGCGGCACCTGAACTCCTCGAGCGACACCGAGCTGCTGCTGAACGTGCTCGCCGGCGAGCTGCAGGCGACGACCAGCGATGTCGACCTCGAACCCGAGCGCATCTTCGAAGCGGTCAGCCGCACGCACGAGCGCATCGAGGGCGCGTACGCCGTGATCGCCGTGATCGCCGGCTACGGTCTGCTGGCATTCCGCGACCCGTTCGGCATCCGCCCGCTGATACTCGGACGCCGCGACGGCGCGGAGCACGATGAGTGGGTCGTGACCAGCGAATCCCTGGTGCTCGAGAACGGCGACTACGAGGTCGTGCGCGAGGTCGCGCCTGGCGAGGCCGTCTTCATCACCGACCAGGGCGAGTTGTTCAGCCAGCAGTGCGCCGCGAACCCGACGCTCACGCCCTGCGCTTTCGAGTACGTGTATCTCGCCCGCCCCGACTCGACGATGAACGGCATCGCCGTGTACGAATCGCGGCTGCGGATGGGGGAGCGCCTCGCCGACACGATCGCCAAGCACGTGCCGCGCGAGAAGATCGACGTCGTCATGCCGATCCCCGATTCCGCCCGTCCGTCGGCGATGGAGGTCGCCCGCAAGCTCGGCATCGAGTACCGCGAGGGCTTCTACAAGAACCGCTACGTCGGCCGCACCTTCATCATGCCCGGCCAGGCGGTGCGCAAGAAGAGCGTGCGTCAGAAGCTCAACGCGATGTCGACCGAGTTCCAGGGCAAGAACGTGCTGCTGATCGACGACTCGATCGTGCGCGGAACGACGAGCAAGCAGATCATCCAGATGGCGCGGGATGCCGGCGCCCTCTCCGTGACGTTCGCATCGGCCGCACCACCGGTGCGGTATCCGCACGTGTACGGCATCAACATGCCGTCCAAGCACGAGCTGATCGCCCACGACCGCACGATCCCCGAGATCGCCGCCGAGCTCGGCGCCGATCACCTGGTGTACCAGGAGGTCGAAGACCTGAGGGCGGCGATCATCGAGGGGTCCGACGTCACCGACCTCGACATGAGCTGCTTCGACGGCCGCTACGTCACGGGTACCGTCACCGACGAGTACCTGTCCTGGGTCGAGAGCTCGCAGTCGTCGTGACCACCTCGCGCCCGCTCTGGCAGGGTAGGGCGCTCGCAGTGCTCGGTATTCTGCTGTGCGCCTTCTCACTGCGGTCAGCGGTGGCATCGCTGTCACCGCTGTTCGACCATGTCGCCGCTGACTTCCCGCTTTCTTCGGCGGTCGTCGGATTGATCGGCACTGCGCCGCCGGTGTGCTTCGCGGTCTTCGGACTGCTGACCCCTGTGTTCGAGCGTCGACTGGGACTCGAGCGGGTCACCGTCATCGCCTTGATCGCGATCGCCGCAGGCCTCGTCCTGCGCGGGTTCTCGGTGGACGCCGTCACGCTTCTGCTGTCCACTGCGTTGATCTTCGCCGGTGTCGGAATGGGGAACATCCTGCTGCCGCCGTTGGTGAAGAAGTACTTCCCCGACCGACTCGGCTTGATGATGACGCTGTACACGACAGCGATGGCGCTCTCCACGTTCATCCCACCGTTGGTCGCGGTGCCGGTGGCGGATGCCGCCGGATGGCGCGTGTCGCTGGCGATGTGGGGCGTTTTCGCGCTCGCCGGAAGCATCCCCTGGGTGCTCATGCTTCTGCGGGGACGCACCGAGGGCGTGCCAGTACCCGCCGTGCGGGACGATCGCTCGGCTCGAGATGCGGCACGCGCTGACGCCGAGGAATCCGAGCCCGTGACACTCGTCACTGGTCCGATCGCGGTCGCGCCGGCGAACTCCCGGATCTTCGCGCGGCTGGTCCGTCTGCCGTTGGCCTGGTCGATCGCAATCGTGTTCGGCACCTCGTCGACGATGGCCTACGTCTCGTTCGCATGGCTGCCCGCCATTCTGGTCGACCGGACCGGGGTCTCAGCATCCGTGGCGGGTCTTCTGCTCTCGCTCTTCGCCTTCATGGGGCTGCCGGCGTCGCTCGTCGTGCCGCTGCTGGTCGTGCGCTTCCAGGCGACCAGGCCGCTGTTCATCATCGCCGTGGCCTGCGGCATCGTGGGCCTCGCAGGCCTCATCCTGGTGCCGTCTGCCGCGCTCGTGGGGCTGTGGGTCGCACTGTTCGGCGTCGTCGGTGTGCTCTTCCCGCTGGCACTGGTTCTGATCAGCGTCCGCGCGCGCACGCCCGAGACCGCCGTCGCTCTCAGCAGTTTCGTGCAGAGTGCCGGTTACATCGGCGCGGCCGCATTCCCGATCCTGCTCGGCGTGGTGCATGACCAGACCGATGACTGGCTGGTGCCCCTGCTCATCATCGGCGCCGTCCTCGTGATCTCCGTTCCCTTCGGCCTGATCGCCGGTCGCCGCCAGACGATCGAGGCGGAGTGGGAGCGCCGTCACGGGCGCTGGTGAGGCACGCTACCGGGATATGGGCACCGGGTTGCGGGCACGACGAAACCCCCGCACGAGGTGCGGGGGTTGTCAGATCAGGCGGTCAGGCCTTTTCCAGTTCGTCTTCGTCTTCGTCCGCATAATCGTCTGCCCACTTGTCCACGTAGGCGTCTTCATCCGTCGGATGAGCGAGCTCTCGCTCAAGCGCGGAGTAGTTCACCGAAGGACTGAAGGACTTGAGTTCGCGAGCGATCTTGGTGTGCTTCGCCTTTTGACGGCCACGGCCCATGCGCGAGACCCCCTAACGATTTAAGCTGTCGGACAATCAGGTGCCCGAGGCATTCACGACACCGGCGTGCGGCCGGTAAGAGTAGCATTCAGGATAGCACGAGGGCCAGGCGCACTGGCTCTTGCCGGCAGGTGAAGGGAACGATCCACATGACTGATGCAACCTCCTCCCCGTCCGACGAAACGGCCCAGAACGCCGCGTTGCAGAAGGCCGTGATCGTCGGCATGCAGCCGGGTCAGGCCGTCCACGTACTGCAGGAGGCCGCGCGCTATGCGAGCCTGCTGAGCGTCCCTCTCGTGGTCGCGCATGTGGACGTCACTCGGTTCGTCACATATGAAGACCCGGACGGCTACGTGCATTCGGCGCCGATCGATCTCAATCTCGAGGCCGGTGTCGCGGAATTCGAAGAGGTCCAGGCCGCCGCAGCCGCTGAACTCGACGGCAAAGGCCTCACCTGGACCGCGCGCCAGCTCGTCGGTGACCCTGCGCTCGCGATCAAGCAGCTCGCGAACAAGATCGACGCGCAGCTCATCGTCGTCGGCACGCGCAAGCGTGGACTCGGCGAGTCGATCCGCGAGTTCTTCACCGGGTCTGTCGCCGCTCGCCTCGCCCACCGGCAGCACCGTTCGGTTCTCGTCGTTCCGCTCGAGGAGTCAGTCCCGGACGATCAGCCCGAGATCTGGACCGAGTAGCCTCGTTTCCTTCGCCGAGACCCCCCGTCTTCGTACCGAGACCCCGTCTTCTCACCGAGACCCCGTCGTATTGACGTGAATACGACGGGGTCTCGACAATACGACGGGGTCTCGGCGGATGATCAGGGGCTGGGCGGGGTCAGAGCACGCGTGATGGCGCGAGCCGCGGCATCCAGTGAGGCTTCCAGGTCGGTGACCACGGATCCTTGCAACGTGCCCCCTCGGGCGACATGCGTGCGAAGATCGGTGCGCACGCGCGCGCGGAACGCATTGATCGAGGCGTCTGCGCGATGCAGCTCTTCACGGCTGGTCACCCGCTCGTCCGGCATCGGTGATGCCGTCGAGCGAGTGCGGCCCTTGGCGGACGTCCGCTCGTCGTTGGCTGCTGCGGCGAGATCGGCGCGAAGGCTCTTCATGGCGTCCTGGACGCTCTGGCGCACTTCGTTCGCGATCAGGCGCACCGAGTCGGCAAGACCGGACTCGATGCCGGCGAGGTCGCCCTCGCGCCCGGCCAACTCGGCGCGTCCGGCATCCGTGATCGCATAGATCGTGGTGC
This sequence comes from Microbacterium murale, assembly GCF_030815955.1. Classification (NCBI taxonomy): domain Bacteria; kingdom Bacillati; phylum Actinomycetota; class Actinomycetes; order Micrococcales; family Microbacteriaceae; genus Microbacterium; species Microbacterium murale. The sequence goes on from NZ_JAUSXK010000001.1 coordinate 2,203,593, forward strand.
GTCCGTCTACCGTCTTGGAGACCAAGCCCTCTTCTTCGAGCTTCGCGAGCCGTGGGTAGATCGTGCCGGCGCTCGGCGTGTACGTGCCGCCGGTGCGGTCGGTGAGTGCCTGGATGATGCCGTAGCCGTGCTGAGGGGCCTCGGCCAGCAGCGAGAGCAGGTACAAGCGCAGATCGCCGTGCGAGAAGACAGCGGGGGTCATGAGTCCCACTCCTCGTCATCTGCCACAGTGATGACGGGCTGACGCAGCACGGTGATGTCTCCCGATACGGAATTGGTGCGCACGTCGACGAACGATCCTGCGAGTTCGCCGGTCGAGCCCGTGTAGTTGGTGGGGCCGGTGTTTCCTCGATCGATGCCATCGATCAGCATCCGACCGCTCATGGAGCGCGCCACGTAGTTGGCGGGCAGCGTCTCCTCGAGGCGGATCGTGCTGTTGCCGGCGACGGTGTTGAGGTTGATGGTGTTCACAGCGCCGGCGGCATCCACCAGGATCGCGCCGGAGACGGTGTCGACAGTCGCCCTGCGCACCGAGCCGGTGATCGCCACGTCGCCGGAGACGCTGTTCGCGTTGGCGGAGCCGGTGAGGCCGCGCACCTGCACGTCGCCGGACACCGAGTTCACGGTCAGATCGCCCGTGTGAGTGTCGACGATGATGTCGCCGGAGACGGTGTTCAGCCGGGCATCGTTGGTGAGACCCGAGATGAGCGCGCCGGCGCTGACGACGCCGAGGTTGAGTGCGATGCTGCGGGGGACGGCGACGCTGACCTCCGCGCGCGGGCCACCGGAGCCGAAGTTGCGGAACACCTCGAGGAAGTTGTCCCATCCCAGCTGCGGGTGGTCGATCTCGATCTCGTTGCCGTCGGATTCGATCCGGAGATCTTTGATGGTGACACCGTGCACCTCGATGCGGATGCCGGGTTCGTCGTGGGCGATGACGTCCACCTGTCCGCCGACGAGTCCGACCTTGAGTCGGGTCGCCTGAGCGATGTCGATGACGCGTTCCTCGCCGGGGGCGATGAGCCACTTCTCGGTCATGTTGTCTCCTGAGGTTGATTAGTCGCGATATATCGCGTGTAGTCAGAATAACACGATATATCGCGAGTGTGTCAAGTGCTGGTCGCTTCGAGTCGCGTGGAGCGCGTGATCCGTCGGTCGGATCCGGCGCTTTGCGCTGTGTGAAACGCCGAACGGCGCCCCACCGGTAGGTGAGGCGCCGTTCGGCGTGGGGCGTTCAGGCGGGCGGCGCCTGAACGTTGTTGTTGAGCTGGTCGCGGTCGTTTCCACCGAAGAACTGCACATAGCCGCTCTGCCAGACCCATCCCGGCGCGCTGCTGATCACGTCGACGGCAAGCGACAGGACGAGCGACTGGCCGGCCGGGATAGCGGTGTTCACTGTGATGCTCGGGCGCTCGCTCACCTCTGGTGTGCCGATGAGCGAGCTCACGTCGACGCCGTCGAGCTGCGCGGAGGTCACGGTCACGCCGGTGAACGGGGCGACGTAGGTGTAAGGCGGAGTGAACTCGTTGCTCGCCTGCGGGCCTCCGAAGGTCACCTGGCCGCCGCTGGGGATGTCGCCCGGCGCGTTGGCCGTGATCGTCACGGTCTCGAGCACGGTGCACGCGACGGCGTCGCCGTTCCCGTTGACGATCGTGGCCGGTCGCCACGTTGCCGAGAGTGCCGCGTCGGTGGTGTCGAAGTACTCTGCCTCCGATGTCCAGCCGTTGTTCGAGGTGTCCGCGTCGCTGCCGGTCGGGGGGAGCAGCATGATGCTGAACGGTTCGATGTCCTCAAACCACGCCCGGTCCGAGAAGTCGAAGCCGAGCATCACCTGGGCGCCGGGCTCGGCAGCGGGGATCGGTGCCGGCAGCGTGAAGATCACCGTGGTCGTGTTGCCGTTCACGATCGGCGCCTGCGCGATCCCGGGCGTCGAGTCGATCGTGACGGACGGGCCATCCATCAACCGGTTGTCGTACGAGACGGTGAGCGTCGATCCCGCCGCCACCGGTGTCGTCGTGCCGAGCGCTCGGGCGTACATCCCCGCAACGATCGGTATCGAGTACCCACGCAGTCCGTCGGGGCTGAGCGCCCCGACGCTGTCTCCGCTGAGGCCTCTCAGCTGGAGATCGACGGCCGTGCTCGCTGCAGCCAGCGGCGTCGCGACGGCGGCGGCGATGACCGGCACCGACCATGCGGAGGCCTTCAGAACGGTGCGCCGGGCAACCCCGGGCGTGTCGGATGTCGTGATGTCAGTGCTCAAGGGTCCCCCACCGGTCGTTTTGATATACGGGATGACTTTAGCGGGTTTCCGGCGACCGAGGTTGACATTGACGCAGCGTCAACTTTTATCGTGGTCGTATCGACACGAAAGGAGGATGCCGTGGACGCGCAGGACTGGTCGATCCAGGAGATCGCACGCCACGCCGGCACCACGAGCAGAACGTTGCGTCACTATGACGACATCGATCTGCTGACGCCGTCGCGCATCGCGCACAACGGCTATCGGCACTACGACCAGGCGGCGCTCGTGCGGCTGCAGAGGATCCTGCTGCTGCGCGAGCTCGGACTCGGCCTGCCCCAGATCGCAGAGGCTCTCGAGGCCTCTGCCGACAAGGGCGCCGAAGCCGAGGCATCCGCCCTCGAATCGCACCTCGTGTACCTGCGCGAGGAGCAGAGCCGGCTGGCGCGGCAGATCGCGTCGGTCGAGAACACCATCAACGCATTGAAAGGAGGAGGAACCCTCATGGCAGAGAACATGTTCGACGGTTTCGACCACACCCAGTACAAGGAGGAGGTCGAGGACCGGTGGGGAAAGAAGGCCTACGCCGACAGCGACAGCTGGTGGCGAGGGCTGACGGAGGCAGAGCGTGCGGAATGGCAGCAGCTCGTGTCCGATCTCGGGCGCGATTGGATCGCCGCAGCGGAGAGCGGCGTCGAGCCGGGGTCCGATGAGGCGCAGGCTGTCGCGAAGCGCCATGTGGATTGGCTGACCGGGGTCCCTGGGACTCCTGCCTCCGTGCCAGGTGGTGACGTCAGGGGCTACGTGATCGGACTCGGTGAGATGTACGTCGCCGACCCGCGATTCGGCGCCAATTACGCCACGAGCGACGGCGGTACGCGCGGCGCCGAGTTCGTGCGCGACGCGCTCCGCATCTATGCGGAGGCGAACCTGTAGGACACCCGAACGGGAGGAGATCACACGAACGGGAGGAGGATCCCGGAGTGTTCTCTCCTCCCGTTCGTGTGATCCCCTCCCGAACGGATGCCGGGCATAAGGTCTATGCATGGCCGGCCGCCGAACCACCGCGAACGCGGCGCCGCTGTTTCTGGCAGCGGCTGTCGCTTACGCAGTGAACTGCGCACTGGGCCTGGCCGTCGCAGCGAGACTCGTCGACACGCGCAGGTTCCGGTGGCTGCATCATGCGCTGTACATCACGACGTGCACGGCCGTAGCCACGGCACTCAGCGCTTCGTGCTGGGGCAGACCGCGCCACTCGAGTCGAAGGGCTGCGCTCGCGCTGTCTCCGGCCGTCGTGCCGCTCGCCGCGATCGCATACGTTCCGACGCACGGTCGCCGGCATCCGCTCGTCGCGCTCGCCGCGGCCCCTTTCATCGCCGCGAGCATCGTGCGCTCGTCCCGACCCGCCGACCGGAAGTGATCGCATGGAACTGCTCGACGCCATCCGCCGCCGCAAGACCACGAACGGGCCCTTCCTGCCTGATCCCGTCTCGAAGGAGCATCAGCGGATCCTGCTGGAGGCCGCTGGCCGCGCCCCGTCGCAGTTGAACAGCCAGCCCTGGCGATTCGTCGTGGTCGAGCGTCGCGAGACGATCGATGAGATCGCGCGCATCTCGGGGGAGAGCATGACCGAGGCGATGTCCAACGGCACGTTCTTCGAGCGGTACAAGCCGTACTTCCGCTTCAGCCAGGCCGAGATGGAGCAGAAGCGCAGCGGGATGCTGTTCGACAAGCTCCCGGCGCCGCTGCGACCCTTCACCGGTCAGGTCTTCACGAAGCGAGGGCAGACGCTCATGAACGCCTTCGGCGTGCCGAAGACGCTGGGCGGGGAGAACCGCAAGCTCGTCGCCGGCTCCCCGTTGCTGCTCGGCGTGATGCTCGACCGCAGCGAGTACCGCCCCGGACAGCTGTCGTCGTTCTACTCGGTGTTCAGCATGGGTGCGGCGATGGAGAACATCTGGCTCACCACGGTGGAGCTCGGCATGGGCATCCAGTTCATCTCGTTCCCGATGGAGGTGCCCGGTCGGTGGGATGAGATCGTCCGGCTTCTGCGCGTTCCGGATGATCTGGAGCTGATGGCCGTGTACCGGCTGGGGTACCTGCCGCCCGATCAGCGGCGCCCGGCCATCGACTGGTCGAGCAGTCAGCGCAAGCTCCCGTCGCAGTACGTCTATCGCGAGGACTGCGAGACGCCGCAGGTGGGCTGGGACGGCGCGGTCCCGAAGGGCTGAACGTCACCTCCCGCTCGAGCGCGGCAGGCCCGGCAGGTCGCGAAGCGCCGGACCTTCGATGCGCGTGCCGTCCGGCGCGAAGCGCGAGGCGTGCAGCGGACAGTCCCACGTGCACTCGGCGTCGTTCCAGTCGAGCACTCCTCCCAGATGCGTGCATACCGCGGAGACGGCGCGAGTGACCCCGCCCACAGTCGAGACGGCGACCGGGTGGCCTGCGCGGTTGGCCACGACCCCGGTGCCCTCCGCCGGTCGAGGAACCGGCACTGCACGCGTCTCGGCACGCGACCACCCTGATGCGGCCGCGGCTGCGACCCTTCCGCTCTCGGCCGCCCCACGGACGATGTCGGCAGGCACTGTCAGCCGCGTGCCGATCGACGTCATCCAACGCGGGCGGTCGTGCCGGTCGGTGCCGACGATCTCCGCGGTGAGTCGCAGCGCCGCGGCCGGAGCGTTGGACAGCCCCCATTTGGCATAACCGGTCGCGAACCGGATGCGCCCGAGCCCCCTCGGCATCGCGCCGACGAACGGGATGAGGTTGTGCGACTCATAGTCCTGAGCCGACCACCGGTGGGTCTCCTCGGCACCAGGGAAATGCTGCCTGGTCCACGCCACGAGATCCTCGATCGCCGCTGTCTCGCCGTCCGATCGTCCGACCGGATGCCCGTTTCCGCCGACGACGAGCTGTGCCGTCTCGCCAGGCCCATCGGCAGGCGAGACGGGCCGGATCGACCGGTTCGGGTCGTCGACGGAGATGAAGGTCCCGTCGAGTGCGTCCCCGGGGACGCGCAAGGCGACGCAGTACGACCTGAGGCCGCGGGTCTTCGCGAAGTAGAGGCCCCTGTCGATGATCGGAGTCCCCGTCGCCAGGACGATGTGGCGGGCGAACAGCGGCCCGGCGGCAGTCTCCACGCGAGAATCGGTGCGACCGTTGGCACCCGTGGCGCGGATGCCGGTGTGCAGCGTTCCGCCCGCGGCCAGCAGTTCTCGGGCCAGGGCCTGCGTCACGAGCATCGGGTCGATCGTCACCTGATCTTCCAGCGCGACGGCGCCGACGATCGGGAACGGTGTCGCGGGCAGATCGGCCGGTGCCAGCAACCGGGTAGCCAATCCTGCCTCGCGCGCCGCGAAGTGCTGGGCCCTCACCGCATCGAGACCACCCGGACTCTGCGCATACGTGTGATCGGTGCGCCGGGTGTATGCGACGCCGGCGCCGTCGGCGAAAGCAGTCAGCCATTGCATGCCCGCGCGGTTGGCATCGACGTACGCCCGCACGAGCGAGATCGGATGGCTCCGCCGGATCTTCGCGAGGGTCTGGCCCTGAAGCAGCGTGACCTTGCCCGTGTTCGCGCCGGTGGTGAGTTCGCCGACCCCTCCGGCATCGATCACTGCGACATCGAGTCCCTCGCGGGCGAGCATCACGGCGGTCGACAGGCCGGTGAGTCCCGCGCCGACGATGATCACGTCATGCCGTGCGCCGGGTTCGAACGGCGACCCGGGTGAGGCGGTGGGGGCGATCTTCCACAGCGGGTTCATGGGGCCCAGTCAACGCCGCCCGTCGACGCGTCGATACGGCCTTGACATTCACGTCGTCGGCAGCCTGGCGATGACAGGGCTAGAGTGGCCGCGTGACTCCCCGCCGACTGCTGCTCGTCGCGCTCGGCGGGACGGTCGGCACTGCGCTGCGGCTTGCGGTCGCGCTCTCGATCCCGGATGCCGGGGGCTTCCCCACCGCGACCCTCGCCGCGAACCTCGTCGGCGCGCTGCTGATCGGCGTCCTCGCCGCGCGTCTGCCCGGCAGTTCTGACATGCGCGTCTTCCTCGGCACCGGCGTCCTCGGCGGCTTCACCACTTACAGTGCGTTCGCCGTCGGAACGTTGCAGCTCTGGGCGGAGACGCCGTTGCTCGCGGCGTCGTATGCGGCCCTCACCCTTGTGCTCGGCGTCGCGGCCGCCGTCCTCGGGATGCGCGTTGGCAGGCGGAGGGAGGCACTATGACTCCGCTGATCTTCCTGCTCGCATCCGTGGCCGGCGGTCTCGGAGCTGCCCTGCGCTACGCAGCGGACGTCGGCGTCAGCCGATTCGCCGGACGCCGATTCCCCTGGGGGATCGTGATCGTGAACGTCACGGGATCCTTCGTGCTCGGTCTCGTCACTGCGGCGCTGCCGGATGCCGTGATCATCATCGGCGCCGGTCTTCTCGGCGGATACACGACGTTCAGCACCGCGATGCTCGACACCATCGCCCTCTGGAAGGACGGCGAGCGACCGGCATCCGTCCTGCATCTGCTCGGTACTTTCGCGGCATCCGTCATCGCGGCACTCGCCGGGCTCGCCATCGGCGCTGCGTTCTGACGACGGCCCGGTCCACCCCCGCCCTGAGCGGGAACGACGGCGCTCAGCATCCTCACAAATGCGAGAATGTACAAAAGTACATGTACGCCCGTCCAGAGGGGAGATCCGTGGCTGAAGCAGTCCGCCGCAGGCGCGACCCGGGGACGCGTCGTCTGGCGATCGTCACGGCTGCGGCCGAGCTCATCACCGAGGTCGGTGTCGACGCGATCACGCATCGCATGGTCGCCGCGCGCGCTGATGTTCCGCTCGGCGCGACGACCCAGTACTTCGCAACTCTCGACGACCTTCGCGACGCCGCGCTGCAGTTGCTCGCCGCTGATGTCGCGGAGCGGATGGCGGCGATCCGTGAGGTCATCAGTGAACGTGGCGCGACGCCAGCTCTGCTGGCCGAACTGATCCACACAGCACTCGCTGACGCCACGGCCGTCCAGGCCGATCGCGCCGTCGTCACCGCGGCGGTGCATGATCCGAGGCTGCGCGAGCTTGCCCGCCGCTGGACGGACGAGCTCGTCGGAATCCTCGCTCCCGTTCACGGCTCCGACCCCGCCAGGGCAGCGGCCGTTTTCATCGACGGCGTACTCTGGCACGCACAGATCCACGAACGACCGCTCGATCAGCACCTCATCGAGACCGCGCTGGCGGGCATTCTCGGAACCGCTGAAGCCGCCGCATCCCCTTCGCCCGCGTCCACCGCCTAAAGACAACCGAGAGAATCCCGTGTCGAAACTCGCCATTCTCAGTCTGCGCAACCGCGCACTGATCGCTCTCATCACGATCGTAGCCGCCGTGTTCGGCGGGCTGGCGCTGACCAATCTCAAGCAGGAGCTCATCCCCTCGCTCGAGCTGCCGTCGCTCATCGTCATGACCTCATACCCCGGTGCATCGCCCGAGGTTGTGGAGAACGACGTCTCCACCCCGATCGAGACGGCGATCCAGGGCGTTCCAGGGCTCGAGGCCACGACCGCGACGAGCTCGACGAACTCCTCGATCATCCAGGCGACCTTCACGTACGGCGAGAACCTCGCCACCGCTGAGCAGAAGATGCAGCAGGCCATCAACCGCATCTCCTCGCAGCTGCCGGAAGACGTCGAACCGCAGGTGCTGTCGGTGTCGATCGACGACTTCCCGGTGATCCAGGTCGCGGTCACCGGATTCGAGGATGCCGAGACCGCGCAGGCCGATCTCGAGAACGTCGCGATCCCCGACCTGGAAGACGTCGAGGGCGTCAACGCGGCACAGATCGTCGGCGGCATCGGGCAGCGCATCACGATCACCCCCGACAACGCGAGACTCGCCGTGGCCGGTGTGAGCAGCCAGGCGATCAGTGACGCACTGCAGCAGAACGGCACGCTCTTCCCCGGCGGCGATATCACCCAGGACGGTCAGACGCTGACCGTGCAGACCGGCGCGAAGATCACGTCGGTCGATGACATCGCGGCCCTCCCTCTGGTGGGCACGACGGCGACGATCGCCGATGTCGCCACCGTCGCTCTGGAGTCGGACCCCGTCTCTTCGATCTCCCGTGTGAACGGCGAGGACGCGCTCTCGATCTCGATCACGAAGCTCCCCTCGGCGAACACGGTCGAGGTGTCCAACGGTGTGCTTGCCGAGCTCGACGAGCTGAAGAAGGCCTTCCCTGACGCGGAGTTCACGGTCGTCTTCGACCAGGCCCCCTTCATCGTGCAGTCGATCGAGACCCTCGCCACCGAGGGGCTGCTCGGACTCGTGTTCGCCGTGATCGTCATCCTCGTCTTCCTGCTGTCGATCCGCTCGACGCTGGTCACCGCGATCTCGATCCCGACCAGCGTCCTGATCACGTTCATCGGATTGCAGGCATTCGGCTACTCGCTGAACATCCTCACGCTCGGCGCGCTCACGATCGCGATCGGACGCGTCGTCGACGACTCGATCGTCGTGATCGAGAACATCAAGCGGCACTACGTGGGCGATGCGGACAAGGGCGATGCGATCCGTCTCGCCGTGCGCGAGGTCGCGGCCGCCATCACGGCGTCCACCATCACGACCGTCGCGGTATTCCTGCCCATCGTCTTCGTCGGAGACATGGTCGGCGAGCTGTTCCGGCCGTTCGCGATGACGGTGACGATCGCGATGGTCGCGTCGCTGCTCGTCGCGCTGACGATCGTTCCGGTGCTGGCGTACTGGTTCCTCCGCCCAGGAAAGGAACTGCGCGACGAGGACGGCAACGTCATCGACCCGGAACATCAGGATGCGCCGCCGACTCCATTGCAGAAGATGTACCGTCCCATCCTCGGGTGGACGCTGAAACACTCGGCGATCACGGTGATCCTCGCGGTGGTCGTGCTGGGCGGCACGCTTGCCGCTGCGCCGTTGATGAAGATCAACTTCCTCAGCGACTCCGGGCAGAACACCATGACCGTCACGCAGGACCTCGGTCCGACCGCGAGTCTCGAGACGAAGGATGCTGCGGCATCCGTCGTGGAGGACGCGCTCGAGGGGGTCGACGGGATCGAGAACGTGCAGGTCTCCATCGGGTCGAGCGGGTCATCGCTCATGGACGCGTTCTCCGGCGGCGCCGGCGTGACCTATTCGATCATGACCTCCGCGGATGTCGACCAGGAGCAGCTTCGCGCCGACGTGCTGGATGCTGTCGACTCTCTGGAGGACGTCGGCGACATCAGCGTCAACGCATCGGCGGGCCTCGGCTCGAGCGACATCGAGGTGAACGTCACGGCGCCGAGCTCCGACGCACTGGCCGACGCGACCGAGGCTGTGAAGTCAGAGCTCGAAGGACGCGACGGCATCGGGGCGATCACGGACAACCTGGCCGCGTCGCTGCCGTACATCGCCGTGGTCGTCGATCGTCAGGCGGCGGCCGACAACGGGCTCTCCGAGGTCGCGGTCGGCTCGATCGTCTCGAGCACGATGCGCCCGCAGCAGGCCGGCTCCGTCGAGCTGGATGACACGGCCCTCACCGTGTACATCGCCGCCACCGACCCGCCGGCGACGATCGACGAGCTGCGTTCGCTGGTGATCCCGAGCCCGCGTGGCATCATCACGCTGCAGGACATCGCTCTCGTCGAGCAGCGGGAGGGTCCGACCTCGATCACCACCGAGCAGGGCCGCCGCACTTCGACGATCACGGTGCCCCCGGCGTCCGACAACCTCGCGGTCGCGACAGCATCGGTCACTGCGGCTCTCAATGAGGTCGACCTGCCTGATGGCGCCAGCGCCGAGGTCGGCGGTGTCGCCTCGCAGCAGGCGGATTCGTTCGGACAGCTCGGGCTCGCGATGCTCGCGGCGATCCTGATCGTCTACGTCGTGATGGTCGCGACCTTCAAGTCGCTGCGTCAGCCGCTGCTGCTGCTGGTGTCGGTGCCGTTCGCGGCGACCGGTGCGATCCTGCTGCAGATCATCACAGGGGTGCCGCTCGGCGTCGCGTCGCTCATCGGTGTGCTGATGCTGATCGGCATCGTGGTGACGAATGCGATCGTGCTCGTCGACCTGGTGAACCAGTACCGGGAGAAGGGTCTGTCGACGCGCGATGCGGTCATGGCCGGTGGTGAGAAGCGTCTGCGCCCGATCCTCATGACGGCGCTCGCGACGATCTTCGCGCTGACGCCGATGGCGCTGGGCATCACGGGGCACGGTGGGTTCATCTCGCAGCCACTGGCGATCGTCGTGATCGGAGGGCTGGTCTCGTCGACGGTGCTGACGCTGATCGTGCTCCCGACTCTGTACAACCTCGTCGAAGGAGCGAAAGAACGGCGTCGTGCTCGCAAGGGCGGCGACGGCGAGGCTGATGAGCCCGTCGGCGACCTCGACCCCGAGTCGCCGAACGGCGCCGCCCACGCTCTCACGCGCCGTGAGCTGCGCGAACAGCATGGTCCGTCTGCGGCGGAATAATCCTCGGCCGGGCAGCGTTGAGCGCCCAGTGCGCTGACCTCAGACCCAGCGCACGGAGAGAGTGTCAGTGTCCCTGAACGACGTCACCACCCTGCCCGACCAGGACGAGATCGCGAACGAGACAGCAGTATCACAGGAACAATCCACCCTCGATCAGGCCTTCACTCGCCGTGATGACCTGCTCGACCAACTCGATGCCGAACTCGCGATCCCCGCGTCGGATGCCGTGCATCACGCGCGGATGCGCATGATGGCGCAACGTCGGTCGGAGTTGAGGCACGCAGAACAGGGCCTGATCTTCGGCCGTCTCGACGCGCTCGACAAGACAGTGCGGCATCTGGGGCGGGTCGGCATTCCTGGTGCCGATCCCGAGGAGGACGATCCTCTGGTGATCGACTGGCGTGCACCGGCCGCACGTGCCTTCTACACCGCGACAGCGGTCGATCCCCAGGGCCAGGCTCGGCGTCGGCACATACGCACCAGCGATCGCACCGTGCTGAGTGTGGACGACGAGCCGCTCGACGGCTCGACGGCGAGCGATCTCGTCGGTGAGGGCGCACTGCTCGCCGCACTCGGCGAACGCCGAACCGGACGAATGAGCACGGCGGCGGCGACGCTGCAGCGTGAACAGGATGACGTGATCCGCGCCGACGCGCACGGGCCGCTCGTCGTGCAGGGCGGACCGGGCACCGGCAAGACGGTGGTCGCGCTCCATCGAGTGGCGTATCTCCTCTTCACGCATTCCCAGCTCGCTGCCCAGGGCGTGCTGGTCCTCGGCCCATCGATGCGCTTTCTGGACTACATCGCGCAAGTGCTGCCCGCCCTCGGGGAGACCGCCATCGTGTCGGCGACCTGCGACACTCTGGTGCCCGGGATCACCGTCGAGCGCGACGAGCCACGTGAGGTGGCCGAGATGAAGGGCCGTGCATTCTGGCAGCGGGGGCTTTCTCAGTATGCGGAGTCGTCGGTCCCGCTTCCGACTGGGCTCGAGCTGATGTGGGAGGGCGAAAGGTACGCGCTCGATGAGCGGAGGATCTCGAACGCACTCGCCTCCGCGACGTCCGGGCGCTCATACCATGCAGCGCGCGCCGTCTTCTTCGAGCAGGTGCATGATCTGCTCACCGATGCCGTCGTCGTACGCGGTGAAGAGATGCTCGCGCAGATGGAGGACGGGCTGGAAGACATCCTCGCCGGTGTCGACGCGGGGCTGGAGCGCTCGGATGACCGCGCCGCGACGACCGGCGCGACCGGTGCAGAGGTCGACGGTGTGCTCTCGGAGGAGGACATCGAGCGACTGCGCGATCGGATCGCCGCCGACCGTGGACTGGCCGACCTGCTGGAGGAGTGGTGGCCGGCGTTGGATCCGACGGCAGAACTTCGTCGGCTGCTCGCCGACGACGCGTTGCTGCGCCGGTGGGTGCCCGAACTCACCGACGCCGAGCGCGCCGCTATCCTCCGCGAGCCCGCCGGATGGTCGAGCAGTGAGATCCCTCTCATCGATGCCCTGGCAGATCTCCTGGGCGACCCGCGATCAGGCGGGGAACAGGGCGAGTTCCTGGCCGATCGTGCTGCCGGGCAGCGGGACTGGGTGTACGGCCACGTCGTCATCGATGAAGCGCAGGAGCTGTCGGAGATGCAGTGGCAGATGGTGATGCGCCGCTGTCCTTCGCGGTCGATCACCGCTGTCGGGGACATCGACCAGGCGGAGGCGCCGCATCGGCACACGACCTGGGGACAGGCGGTCGACGCGGCGTTCGGCGCGAGGTGGACCGAAGCCCGACTCACGATCTGTTATCGCACTCCTCTGGAAGTGATGGCGCTCACAGCTCCGGTGCTCCGCAACGCCGGGAGTGAGAACGAGCCGCCCCGGGCCGTCAGGGCGTCGGGCATCGAGCCGTGGGATCGAGATGTCGATGACAGCGATCTCGCCGCTGAGGCGGCGCGCCTTGTCGACGAGCTGTCAGCGCGTTGGACAGGCGGAACGGTCGGCGTCATCGCGCCTCATGACCGCCTTCCTGCGCTACGGGCGGCCCTGCCCGGTGAGACGGTGCTCTCCGCGACAGATGCCAAGGGCCTGGAGTGGGATGCCACGCTGCTCGTCGACGCCCAGGGCATCGCCGCAGAGCCTCGCGGCTGGAACGGGCTCTATGTCGCTCTCACGCGCTGCACCCAGGAGCTCGGACAACTGCACGTGTCGTAGCGGATCAGCTGAGCTCGATGCCCCAGGTGAGACTCCATGTCTCGCCTGGGGCGAGGCGACGGATGCCGAGACCGCTGTTCAACGCGTCGGCCGGAGCCGTCATCGGTTCGATGGCCACCGCGAGCGCATGGCCGGGGTAGTTCACGGTGGTGTACACCTGCACGAAGTCGAAGCCTTCGCCCTGCCACAGCGTCACGCGTCGGCCGTCCGGGGCAGTGAGAGCGTGGCGCACGTGCCCGTCCGCATCACGGTCGAGGTCTGTGAAGCCGGTGTCGAGCGTGATGTCGCCGAGGCGCACACCTTCCCGCAGCGCACTCGGCGCGGGGGAGGTGCCGGTGGGCAGCATTCGGTCGTCCGTGTCGAACTGCGTCCGGGCGGGCACCGTCAGCACCAGGTCGTGCGCATCGACATCACCTATCGTGACGAACGGGTGGGTTCCGAGCGCGGCGGGGGCCGCGGCATTCGACCGGTTCGTCAGCGTGTGCGTGACCTGGATGCCGGCGTCCGTCAGCGCGTACGTGACCATCGTGTGGATCTCATAGGGGAAGCCGGTCTGCGGATGGATCGTCGCGCGGAGAGTGGCCTCAGCATCCGTCTGCTCGACCTCGTAGGCGGTGAAGCGCAACAACCCATGGCTGGCGTTGTGCAGCTTGGGCTCGCTGATCGAGAGCTGCTGAGTGGTGCCGTCGTCGTTCCAGCGGCCGTCACGTACCCGATTCGGCCAAGGCGCGAGCACCACCCCGGAGCACGATGGTGTCGGGATGTTCTCGGGATACCTGGAGATCAGATCGACCCCTCCGACGGAGAGTCCGCGGAGCGACGCGCCGACCTGGGCGATCTGCGCCGTGTTGGCGCCGCGCTGGAGATGGATCTGGATGCCGGTGGGGGATTGCGAGGTCACGCTGTCATCGTACGGGGGGATTTCCCAGACGCTTCGGCTAAACTTGAACGGTCGGCTTCGGGCAGCCGCGCATGGCGCGGACGTATTCTGTTGAAATTGTGAGCCCAGGGGCCGATGGTGAGCGTTGATCAACGCGCATGAACCATCACATGAATGGCCCCCGGCCGACGGATGTCCGGGTTTCCCCGCGCGTACAGCGCGGCGCTGTTACGTGCACAGAACCCAGAAGGACACACCCATGCCCAAGAACAAGAAGCCCCAGGGCGGCAGGCCCAACTTCGAGCCGCGCTACGGCGCGAACAAGACCTCGTTCCACGACCGTCACGCCGGTCGCCCAGAAGGCGGACGTTCGGATGCCGGCGCGCAGCGCCCTTCGTCGGCTGCGCAAAGGCCCGGCAGCCGCAGCGCAAACCACCGCGGCCACCGCCCGGCCGAGGCCGAGACCGGAGCACCGAAGCGTCGCTGGAGCGACCAGGAGCGCGCCGGACGCGACGAGGCCCGTGGCATCCGCGGCCGCGCGGAGTCCGGTCGCCGCGAGACACCGCACCACCAGAGCGAGCGTCCGCGCACCGACGGACGTCGCTTCAACGACGACCGTCCCCGCTTCAACAGCGACCGCGGCGCTGAGCGTCCTCGGTACGACAGCGACCGTGGCGCCGAGCGTCCGCGCTACAACGACGAGCGTCCGCGTCGCGATGACCGTGCTCGTCAGGATGAGCGTCCGCGTCGTGATGCCGGCGCGTCGACTGGTTCGCGTTATCAGGGTGATCGCCCGCGGTTCAACAGTGATCGCGGTAGTGAGCGTCCGCGCTACACCAGCGATCGTCCGCGCTACAACAATGAGCGTCCGAACGATCGTGGCAATGACCGTCCTCGGTACGACAGCGACCGTGGCGCCGAGCGTCCGCGCTACAACGACGAGCGTCCGCGTCGCGATGACCGTGCTCGTCAGGATGAGCGTCCGCGTCGTGATGCCGGCGCGTCGACTGGTTCGCGTTATCAGGGTGATCGCCCGCGGTTCGACAGTGATCGCGGTACTGAGCGCCCCCGGTACAACAACGATCGTGGGAGCGACCGCCCGCGCTTCAACAGTGACCGTAGCGACCGTCCCCGCTCCAACGACGATCGTCCGCGTCGCGATGACCGCGCATCGCAGGATGGCCGCCCACGCTACGAGGATCGTCCTCGGGTCAACAACGAACGCCCCGGCCGTGACGCTGCAACCGGCTCCGCCGCCGGTTCTCGCCACCAGGGCGACCGCCCTCGTCGCGACGACGTGCGTCGTGATGACCGCGGGCCCCGTCGTGATGACCGCGGCCCCCGTCGTGACGACCGTCGCAGCGAGCCGCGCGGCAGCCGCGACGACTGGAACAAGACGTCGACAACAGCGAAGTTCGAGAAGACCGAAGACGTCGTGCACGAGCGCCTCGAGGCGAAGACGATCGCGGCCCCAGAGGTCGAGGGCGTCACATTCGCCGACCTCGGCATCGGCTCGAACATCGTCGAGGTGCTGAAGGACCTCGGTGCGACTTCACCGTTCGCCATCCAGGCCGCGACGATCCCGTCGATCCTCGAAGGCCGCGACGTGCTCGGACGTGGTCGCACCGGCTCCGGCAAGACCATCGCCTTCGGCGCACCGCTCGTCGAGCGCGTGCTGAAGTCGCAGGCAGGCAAGCGTCGCGAGTTCGGTCGCAAGCCTCGTGCGATCATCCTTGCACCGACGCGTGAGCTCGCGCTGCAGATCGACCGCACCATCCAGCCGATCGCCCGCAGCGTCGGCCTCTTCACCACGCAGATCTACGGCGGCGTACCGCAGGGGCGCCAGGTCGGCGCGCTGATGAAGGGCGTCGACATCGTGATCGGCACCCCGGGCCGTATCGAGGACCTGATAAAGCAGCGCAAGCTCGACCTCTCGGACTGCCGCATCGCGGTGCTCGATGAGGCCGATCACATGTGCGAGCTCGGATTCGTCGAGCCCGTGCAGCGCATCCTCCGTCACACGCAGGAAGGCAGCCAGAAGCTGCTGTTCTCGGCGACGCTCGACCGCGAGGTCGCTGCGCTCGTCGACGAGTTCCTCGTCGATCCCGCCGTCTACGAAGTCTCCGGCGAAGACCAGGACTCCGGCACGATCGACCACCGCGTGCTCGTGATCGAGCACCGCGACAAGGCCGACATCCTCACTTCGATGGTCGACCGCGCAGGCAAGACTCTTGTCTTTGCCCGCACACGTGCGTATGCGGAGACGCTGGCTGAGCAGTTCGACGACGCCGGGATCCCGGCGGCTGCGCTGCACGGTGACCTCAATCAGGCCAAGCGCACCCGCAACCTCGAGCGCATGACCTCGGGTCGCGTGTCGGTTCTGGTCGCCACCGACGTCGCCGCTCGCGGCATCCACGTCGATGACATCGACCTGGTGATCCAGGCCGACGCGCCGGACGAGTACAAGACCTACATGCACCGCTCTGGTCGCACCGGCCGTGCAGGCCGTGCGGGGCGCGTCGTCACGCTCATCACGCGTCAGCGTCAGCGTCGCATGACCGAGCTGCTGGGTCGCGCCGAGATCGATGCGCCGTTCGAGTCCGCCCGGATCGGTGACGACATCATCGAGGAGATCACCGGGCGCATGCCCAGCAACGCCGAGATCACCGCGTAACCGCGTTCACAACTCCTCAGAACCTTGAGGCCCAGGGCCCCGGAATCGAATTCCGGGGCCCTTCTGCGTGGGTTCTGAGGAGTTGCGAACCGCATCGGGGTCCATCCGGACGACGTCGACGCAGTGGTAATCTCGCCGCGTGGCAGACAAACAGGGCTCTGATGTCGTCTTCTCCAGTGAACCGGTCGGGTGGAGATCTGAGGAACTCGGGCTGACCGTCGGCGCCACCGGCGCGTACAGCGAGTACGCAGCGCGCGACGGTGTGGTCCCGGATCCGGCGCCACTGATGACGGCCTGGTTGACCGGAGGTGGACAGAAGATCCGGCGGAACGCGTTCGCGGACGGTGACACGGTCGATGGGCTGACCTTCCAGGAGACGTACTCGCGCGCGCTCGCCAACATGGCGGAGTCGCCCATCGTCACAGAGCCGGCGAAGCACTTCGCTGGACTTCGGATCAGCGCACCGCGGGCTGCAGGGTTCCTCGCCGTCCCCGACGTGCTGCGGCAGTTCGAGTCCGAGGTCGACGGCGATCTTCTGGTGGCAGCGCCGACCGCGAACACGTTGCTGCTCGCAGGGTCGAAGCAGGACGACCTCGTGCACTTCTTCGGTGTCGCACTGGCCGAGTGTCTTGCTGCCGACCCGCGGGGGCTGTCTCCGGTACCGCTGAAAGTCGTGACATCCAGCGACGGCAGTGCGTCCCTCGAGAGATGGGATCCTGGTGCCGACTCGCCCTGGCATCCGCTCTATCTGCGTGCAAGGCAGCTCGAGCTCGAGCGGCGGTACGGTCCGATGCTGCAGTATGACGACATCGGCAGCTACACCTTCCGCGGCGCCGGCGCGGCCTGCGCGTCACCTCGCTGGGCGTACGACGAGACGACGAAGCTGCTGCGATCGTATGCGGTGTGGACGCCCGGGTACTATCCGACGCTGCTGCCGCCGGTCGACTGGATCGCGGTCAATCAGAAGACCTCGCGGTCGGCGCCGCAGCTCTGGCTGAGCCGAGATGAACTCGCCGCGTGCGCGGGTGTCGAAGTCACGCCCACCGACGAGTTCGGCCTTGCCGTCGATGTCGTCAGGTGGACCGAGTATGAAGCCGACCGCGACGGAGTCGCGTTGAAGGCAGCGCTGCGCGACGCCGGCGCGCGCACCACAGCGAAGATTGGCGGAACGGGGGCGAGCGTCCACATCTTCGACTGGATGCCGGGCCGGTTCGGCGGAGCAACGTCACGGTTCACGACATTCGACGAGTTCCCGCAGATGCAGCGCCCGCCATCGGCGAGCTGAGGTCCGGTCGACGCCGACGCGGTACGACTGCTCAGACGATCCCGTGCTCGTGCACGGCGGAGCTGAGAGCGGTGCCGTTCAGATCGAGGTACAGCTGCTGCTCCGTCACGGTCAGTGTCATGGTGTTGCGTCGTTCGAGCACAGCGGCTGCGGCATCGACGAAACCCGGGCCGAAGCTGAACACCCGGATGGCCTCGGCGTTGTGAATGCGCTTGCCTGCCCACGGCGCGATGACTTTGGCCGGGTCGCGGTGCGTGTAGACGGCGATCCGGTCGGCGAGCTTGCTGCCGTAGTGCAGACGGTCGGAGTCAGGGGCGCCGACCTCGATCCACACGGTGATCTTGCCGGTCAGATCGCGCACGAGCACCGCAGGCTCTTCCGTCGACGAGATGCCGGCGCCGAACGTGATGCCCTCGGCGTACTCGAGGCAGTAGGCGAGTGTGCGGGTGACCATGTACGCGTCGGTCTCGGACGGATGCCGCGCGACACGGAGCGTGAGGTCGTCGTAGACGCCGCGATCCATGTCGGCCAACTGCACCGTGAACGTGTGGATCATCGCGCCGATAGCCATAGTCACCGAGCCTACGCGTCGGGGCGGTCGACTCTGACCGTGACCGGGACGGCTGTCAGAACAGGGTGGGAGCAGGCGGAGCAGCGACGGTCGTGCGCACGGCGGTCGGACGGGTGAGTCGTCGGCTCGGGTAGGCGTCGTCAGAGTGACGGGCTTCGAGCCCGTGCGCGCGGATAAGCGGACGTACCCGCTTCGCGAGCCACTGCCGGTATGGCTTCGGCGCCTCGGAAGCGGCGCCGGGGTAGAGGCCTCGGTACGACGACATGAGTTCGGGATGCTCACGCTGCAGCCACTGCATGAACCAGGGCTTCACGCCGGCACGCAGGTGCAGGGCACCGTAGATGACGTGGTCCGCGCCGGCCTCTTCGATGCGCTGCAGTGCAAGATCGATTGCCGCGACCGAATCGGTGAGGTGCGGAAGGACCGGCATCAGGAAGACCCCGACACGGAACCCGGCATCCGTCAGCGTGCGGACGGTGTCCAGACGCGCCTGGGTGCTCGGCGTGCCCGGCTCGATCGAGTGCTGCAGCGCGTCGTCGTACATCGCGATCGACATCTGGATATCGATCGGCACGTGCGTCGCAGCATCCACCAGCAGCGGGATGTCGCGACGGATCAGCGTTCCCTTGGTGAGGATCGAGAACGGTGTGCCGGATTCGGCGAGGGTGCGGATGATGCCGGGCATCAGCTTGTACCGCCCCTCGGCGCGCTGGTATGGATCGGTGTTCGTGCCCAGCGCGACGCTCTCTTGCTGCCAGCTGCCCTTGCGCAGCTCTTTCGCGAGCACCTCGGCCACATTCGTCTTCACGACGATCTGCGAGTCGAAGTCGCCGCCGCCGTCGAGGTCGAGATACTCGTGCGTTCCGCGTGCGAAGCAGTTGTGACTTATCACCCCGTTCGCGATGAAATCGCCTGTTCCCGTTGTGATATCGACAAGATCTCTCGTGTGGCCGAGTGGCTCTACTGCGACGACGCGAAGATCGGAGACCGATTTCACCGCGCTCCCCTCGATGCTCAGCTTCCTTGCGATGGCAGGCTGTGTGAGGTCGAAGAACCTCTGACGCTGAGGGAGCCCGCCGGCGACCCGAACAGCTCGGACGCCGTTGGGGCGAGGCGGTTCGCTCACGTGTGGAACGCCAAGCGCGGTCATTGACGAAGTGATGAGGTGAAGGATCTCCGGATTCTTATTGGAAATACGAAGCACCCCTCGTGAAGAGCTGCCCTCGGCATCGAAGATGCCCGCAAGAAACCCCGTTCGCCACGCTCGATCTGGACTGGCGGGGACGGTGATGATCTCTTCGATCCGTTCCACCTGAGAACGACTTGCCGTGTGTATCGCCGTCATCGTTGCTCGCGTCTCAGTTGCTGCCGTGAACGGGCGAAGACGAGTGGTGATGCCTTCGAGCTCGAGCAACAATTGCGCGCGAGACAGTCCTTCTGCGTCTTTTAGGGCGAGACGGAACATGTGAATCTGCCGGACCCGTTTCGCGCTCGGGTACACACCGTGGAAGATCATTCCGTCTCCGCGGATCATTCCGGCAAGATATCCACGACGGTAGGCGTCGCTCGTCAGATCGACGGCGGCTTCGCCCACAGCACCGATTCCGAATCCCATGAGGCGGTTGTTCACTGTCAGGTGCGGACGCTGACCGCGTTCAGCATCCGCGACGTGCTTCCATCCACGATCGGTGAGAAATCGGTGATCGCCGCTCGCAATGATCTCGGTCCCGTCTGCGAGCGTCACTCGGTAGGCCGCCTTTTGCGTACCCCACTTTGCAAGAATCTCGGTGCGGACATATCGGCGATAGCTACCTCGACGCTCGGTGCCGATGATCTCGTCGCCGACCTGGAGGTCATCGATCCGCCTCTGCCGTCCGTCCGCGCACAGCACCAACGTGTCGGGAGACACGCAATACACGCACGCATGGCTGCATCCGCGGTACGGGTTGATCGTCCAGCTGAACGGCATCCGCGATCCGGCGGGTACGTGGTTCAACGCGGATCGTGCCAGCACCTCATGAAACGTCATCCCCGCGAACTCGGGTGTCGTGATGGAGCGGACGATTCCCGTGCGATTCTCCATGCCGGGCAACGCCGCGTCATCCGCGTCGTCGATCGTCTGTCCCTGCCATCGCATATGTTCATTCGAACAAATACGCGATGTTAAGTCAAGCCTGATTCGAAGAAGCGTTCTAACCCTGGGTGGGCAGGAACGGGTCGCGGCGCGTCGGCTCGGCGAGCGGATGCCGTCGTCGCTCCATTGCGCGTGGTCCGGCATCCGTCACATCCGGCACGCGGATCCCGAGCCGCTCGGTCGGCGAGCCGTCGCGCACGCGGAAATCCCGTCCGGCGACGTCGACGAAGAGCGGGTCTGCCGTGACGGAGTGCAGGTCTCGACCGAGACGAGCCCACTGCTCGTCGAGCGCCTCGACGATCTCGAACCCGACGCTGCCGTCGGGCTGCGTCTCGCGCGAGGCGTTCGCGGCGCGGGCGGCGCCAGGAATCGGCTCGGCGTCCCAGAACAGGTTCAGGTCGCTGTCGATCCCGAAGTTGCGGATGTCGCGATGGTCCGGATAGCCGATGAACGCCGGCATCCCGTCGCCGACCACGATGTTGCGATGGAAGGTGAAGGAGATGTGCTTCTCCGGGCGCGTGATCGAGATCTGGCCATTGCGACCGAAGGCCCACACGTTGTCACGGATGATGGCCTCGCGGCCGTAGTGCTGGTGGTAGGCCTGGCTCGACACGTCGTAGACGACGTTCTGCTCGATCACGACGTGCGACGATCCCTCATCGAGATAGATGCCCCAGCCGCCGTAGTTCGCGCACTCCACATCGTGGATGCGGTTGCGTCGTACGACCGTGCCTGGGGAGATGCCGAGCAGGTAGATCCCGCCCATGTCGTTGAGCAGCCCATTGCCGAGGTCGTGGATGTGGTTGCCCTCGATGCGATTGCCCGCTGAGGGGCTGTGCAGGTAGTCCCACATCCATCCGACGGAGATGCCGGTGTAGCGGAAGGCACGGATCTCGTTGTGGGCGATCACGTTGTGCGAGCCGTGCTGGAACAGCACGGCCACCGCGTTCGGGTAGACCTGGCCACCGCGTTCGATGAGGCAGTCGGAGACCTCGTTCGCCTGGTTGTACTCCGCGCCCAGTGCGTCGATGCCCCCGCCGGCTCGCACGGCCCCGGCGCCGAGATCTGCGAAGTGCACGCCACTGATGAGGTTCCCGCGGGACCCTGCGGCCATGCTCACGCCGTATCCTCCCACGCGCTCGATCGCCCCACCGATCACGGCACATGACCGCGCATACCGGAACTGCAGCGCCGCAGGCACGGTACTCGCGGCCTGCACGTCTGCAGCGAAGCGGCCGTCAGCGGGGAGCTGCGGGTCCTCCCGAACGCCGAAAGGCGGTACGGCGGCCGGCACGGAGGCGAAGTCGGTCTCGGTGAAGTGAACGCCTTCGAAGCGCACCTCCCTGACCGGCGCCTCGACCGTTCCGTCGAGCACGACGAAGGCCTCGGCGATCGGCATCCGGATGTCGAGATCGGCGATGTCGATGCCCGCCTCCGGCAGATACAGCACATGCGGTTCGGTGACGCCGGCGATCTCTCCCGTCGCGTCGAGATACCACTCGCCGGTCGCCTCGCCGAAGCTCTCCGCGACGTTGTCGAGATAGTAGCGGGCGAACAGTGCTGCGGCGTCGTCGCGCAGTGCGAAGATGCTGCGCAGGCTGCTGGTGATCGTTCGCTTCTCACGGTCGATCGCGGTGATCGGCATCCGCTCCTGCACCCAGTAGTGCGGAACGACGACCTCGACCGCCGACTCCTGTGACAGGTCCGGAATGTCGCCGTCGGCGTAGCGGAACGAGGCGGCGCCGTCGAAGAGCGTGCCGATGAAGCTGCCGGCGGGGTCCAGACCCTCCTGGTCTTCGACGCGCAGGAATCCTTCACGCGGATACCGTGGCCGAGGCGCGGCCGCTCCGTCTACGTAGAGTCGGCGAGCCCCACCCGCGGGGACGGGGGCTGCCCACGCGGCGACGCCATTCACCGTGACCTGCCGCCATCCGGTCACCCGTACGGACCCCCGCAGAACCGGAGGATTGTCGGCATCAGCCGCCACGACCGAGGTGAACGAGTCCGCACCTGTGAACACGACGGGGGTCGAATGCGCGTATTCACCGCCGGCCATCCAGATCACCGCCCGCTGCCCTGGTTCGCGCCGTGCGCGCACCAGCCGAAGCGCATGCTCCAGATCGTTCGCGGGATAGCCGTGCGAGCCGTCGGCGTACGGGGAGCCGTCCGGCGCTGCGTACACCTCGATGCGGTCGGTGCTCATGCGGGTCAGCCCTTCGTGGCGCCCGCAGTCACGCCTGCGGAGATCTGCCGCTGGAAGATCAGGTAGACGATGATGATCGGCGCGACGGCCAGCAGCACGCCGGCGATATAGGTCGGCACGTTGTCCGGGTACTGCCCACGCAGCGCGCTGACACCCACCATGACGGTGCGGTTCGACGGCGACTGCATGATCAACAGGGCGATGAGGATGTCGTTCCATACGAACAGCGCATTCAGGATGCCCATCGAGATCAGTGCGGGCTTGCCCACCGGAACCATGATGCGCCACCACGTGCCGAACAGGCCGCTTCCGTCGACGCGAGCGGCCTCGGTGAGCTCCTTCGGAATGCCGGAGTAGTACGAGGTCATGAAGTACACCGTGAACGGGAGGAACTGTGCGACGTACGCGGCAATGAGCCCGGGGAAGGTGTTGATCAGCCCCATGTCGCTGAGCACCTTGATCGTCGGCACCATGATCACCTGGAACGGGATCATCATCATCGCCAGGATGATGAGGAACGCCAGCTTGCTGCCGCGGAACGTGAGGTGGCTGAGCGCATAACCGCACATCGAGGAGAGGATGAGGATCAGGGTGACCGAGAACACGGTCGCGATGATGGTGTTAACGAAATAACGGCCCATGTCCGCGTCTGTCCACGCGTCGATGAAGTTCTGCACATTGAACGTCTGCGCGAGGCCGAGACGGTCGAGCACGTAGTCCTTGCGCGTCTTCATGGAGATGTTGAGCGCGTACAGCATCGGGTAGATGGTCGCGATCGCCAGCAGCATCATCGGGACCGCGAGAGCCCAACGGGCGGCGCGTTGCTTGCGCATCAGGCCTCCTTCGTGGCGCGGCGGAGCACGCGGATCTGGATCAGGCCGATCACGAGCACGATCAGCAGCAGGAAGACGGATGCCGCGGATGCGAGTGCCGGTCGCGCTTCTCCGTTCAGCTTCCAGATGAGGAACTCCGGCAGGTACGACGCCGCACCCGGCCCGCCCGCGGTCATCGTGTAGAGCAGCGCGAACAGGCCGGTCAGCATGCCGATCGTGGTCGTGACGAACACGAACTGGATCGTCTGGCTGAGCCCGGGGATGATGACGTGCACGATCTGCTGGCGCATGTTGGCGCCGTCGATCTTCGCCGCGTCGAGGAGTTCGGCGTCCAGCGTTGCGAAACCGGCGAGGAAGATCGTGAACGCCATTCCGAACGTCGCCCAGATGTGCACGACCAGCACGGTCGGAAGAGCGGTGGACGGCAGGCCGAGCCAGTCGACCCCGGGGATGTTGATCGCACCGAGAGCGCTGTTCAGCGGGCCGTTGGCGGCGAGGATGATGTTGAAGATCGCACCGATGATGATCGGGGAGAGCACGACAGGCAGGAAGTACACGCTGCGGTAGAAACGGTGCCCTGGGATCTTCAGGAAGACGAAGGTCGCGAGGATGCCGGCGACGAACACCTGGATCGGCACGAAGAGCAACACGACGAGCACGTTCCGCGCAGACGCCTGGAACCTTGCGTCGCCGAGCAGAGTGACGTAGTTCTCCAGGCCGACGAACTGGCCGTTGAGCTCCTTGTCACCGGTGAACGAGAAGTTGATACCGAGCACCAGGGGGTAGATACGGAAGACGGCGAGGATCAGCAGGACCGGCAGCACCATCAGATACGGCGCACACCGTTCGAACGTCCACGGCTTCTTGCGCCGGGGTACGCGTGTGGAGATGCGGGCGCGGCCCGGAGCCCTGTCCTTCAGGACAAGACTCCGGGTCGAGGTGGTGTCGATCGACAAGATCAGCCCTCCGAGGCGGCGAGCTGAGCGGCCGCGTCGTCGACGGTGACCTCGCCGCCGAGCAGCTGCTGGCCGAGGCGGTGCAGCAGGTCGAGCTCTTCGGCGGTGAGGGCCGTGTGCAGCAGGGGCTTGCTTCCGGGAAGCTCGGAGACGATGTCGTTGGCCGATTCGATGTCGGTGTCCAGCTCGATCGTGGTGTCCGAGGTGATCTGACCGCCGGCGAGCGAGTAGTTGGCGAGGGCGTCGTGGTCGACGGTCGCCTTGATCCAGTCCACGCCGAGGTCCTTCTTGTCCTCGTTGAGCACGGCGTAGCCGATGCCGCCCTCTGCCGGAAGCGCGAGGGTGGTGCCGTCGTTGATGGTGACGGGCATCATGAACCCGAGATCGTCGCCGAGGAACTCGTCGAACTGCTTCCAATGCGCCGTTCCGCTCATCAGGCCGATGACCATGGCGGAGCTTCCGGCGGAGAACAGGTCGAACGAGTCGTTGAACATCGCGGTCGAGTTCGCGCCTTCGTTGTACCAGCCGTCAGCGGAGCTGTCGGCCCACAGCTGCAGGGCCTGCTTGGCGTGCTCGCTCGTCCAGTCCCGATCGCCATCGATCCAGGCGTCGTACTCGTCGGGGGTGAAGATGCCTGATCCGAAGCCGGAGAGGAAGAACTCGATGCCGAGACCCTCCTTGTTTCCGAGTGCGAAGCACGAGGCATCCGTCTTGTCGACGATCGCGGTGCAGGCCGCGCTCAGCTCATCCCACGTCTTCGGCGGATTGTCGGCGTCGAGGCCCGCCTGCTCGAAGAGCGCCTTGTTGAAGTAGATGGGGAAGCCTTGGAGGAACGTCGGTGCGGAGTACGTCTCGCCACCGGCCTGGAACGCCGGCCACCCCGCGAGGGTGTCTTCGAGATCGGCGAGCTCCTCGGTGACGGGCACGAGCGAATCCGCGCGGCTCTTCAGCTGTGTGCCGCCGTTGAAGAGAGCGATGTCCGGCCCGGTGCCGGCCTCGACCGCGCTGCCGAGCAGCGTGTAGTACTGATCGAACGGCTGGTTGACGATCTCGACCTCGACGTCAGGGTGGACCTCGTTGAAGGCGGCGGTGACCTCTTCGGTGTACGCGGCCGCCGCGTCGTCCGCGTCGCCCCAGTTCCAGATGACGAGCTTGTCGCTTGAACCGGAGCCTCCGCTCGACCCGGACGGCGATGCTCCGCCGCAACCGGTGAGTGCGAGTGCGGTGATGCCGACGACGGCTGTGATGGCGATCCTTCGCTTCATTGCGATACCTCTCAACGTTGATGGGGATGTGCTGCTGTGGCCCGTGGGTGCAGAGGCCTTGCGACGAAACATACTACGTCTTACGAAAACGAGCAACAAACATCACATGACTGATGTTCTGTAGATGGGTGGCGCGAGCCGGGTCGGTGCGGCCCGGCTCGGGTCAGGAGCGCTTCTTCGACGGCAGGCGTCGCCGGGTCCATGAGCCGAGGATGTGCTCGCTCATGGCAATCCGTGCGGCCTCCGCGTCGCCAGAGGAGATGGCGGCGAGTATCTTCTCGTGCTCGGCGAGCGTGAGCTCGAACGCATGGGCGGGGTCGACGCCGGTGAAGCGATCGCTGCCCACGGCGTGCTTGATCAGCACGCGGGCGATGTTCTCGGCGAGCGCGTTGTCCGAGAGCGCCATCACGGAGCGATGGAACTGGAGGTCGGCCTCCCGGAAGGCTGCGGAGTCGTCGACGCATTCCGCCATCGCGTCGAGGTCCTCGCGCAGTCGAGCACGCGCATCGTCGTCGACTGTCCGCGCTGCGGCGGCGGCCATCGCTGCTTCCAAGGCGCTGCGCACGACGCTCAGGTCGTCGAGCACTCCGAGTGTGGAGTCGTTGCTGATCATCGCCGACAGTACTGAGGGGTCGAGCACGTTCCAGCTCGTGGAGGGGTTCACGTGCGTTCCGCGGCCCTGCGCCACCGTGATCATGCCCTTCTCCTGCAGGCGCTTCATCGTCTCGCGGATCACGGTGCGGCTCACGCCGAACTGCACGCTGATGACGCTCTCCGGGGGCAGTAGATCGCCGGGGCCGAACTCGCCGGTCACGATCGATTGGACGAGCTCGTTCAGCACCGTCGCGCCGATGCGGTCGATCGGCGTGCGGGCGCGACCGCCGGCGTGCTCTGCGGGCTGTGTCATGCCTGACACTCTATTGACCCGCGCAGGAAGGCGAGTGCGGACACTCACGAAACGGCAGACATATGATGTATGGTGTTTCTACGCTTCGATTCGACGCGAAACTCAGACCTCGATCTCTCACACTCAAGGGCGACATGAAGATCACCGGCTACCGCACACTGCGCACCGTCCATGACTGGGGACGCCCGGTCGGCGACGTCAACGGGTTCATCGCGTCCGGAGTCACCGACGTCCCCCTGGTGATCCTCGAGACCGACGAAGGTATCGAGGGCATCGGGATGGGATCGCATGCCGACCTCGACCGGCTCTTCTCTGCGCTCGAAGGGCAGGACCCCAGGGCGGTGTCGACGTTGTACGACCGGATGCTGGCACGCGTCTTCAAGTCTTCCCACGCCGGTGCCACCTTCGGCGGCATTGGCACGTTCGACACCGCGCTGTGGGACCTGAAGGCGAAGATCGCCGGTGAGCCGCTGTGGCGTCTGCTCGGTGCGGGCGATCGCTTCGTGCCCGGATACGCGTCGGCGCTGGATGCCGCGTTGACTGACGAGCAGCTCGCTGAGATCTACGAGAGGTTCGCCGATCGCGGCTTCCGCTCGGCCAAACTCAAGGGCGGACGCAATCTGCAGGCGGATCTGCGCAGGTTCGAGATCGTCAGAGGGCTGCTCGCGCGCAATGACGCCGACCCTGCGCTCATGCTCGACGCGAACGAGTCGTGGAACCTCAAACAAGCGGTGCGGTACATCACGGCCCTGGAGGAGCAAGTCACCCTCACCTGGGTCGAGGAGCCGTTGCGGCGATGGGACGCGGCGGGTCATGCTCGCCTGAGCGCCGCGATCAAGGCCTCCGTCGCCACCGGTGAGAACCTCACTGGGCTCGAGCAGTACCGTCCCCTGCTGGATGCCGGCGGCGCTGACATCGTCCAGGCCGGTGCCGTATGGGGGATCACGCATTTTCTGCGCGTCGCGATCACGGCGCACAGCCGCGACCTTCCGGTCAGTCCGGTCGGGCTCACAGCGAATCACTCCGTCACGGCCGCTGCAGCCGCAGTGCCCAACCACCTCTCGGCGGAGATCCAGGATCTCGGATCCCCGCTCGGTCTGCGACTGGATCAGGAGTTCTGTGATGGCGGTGTCGTGCTCGGCGATCGCCCAGGAGTGGGCATCGAGATCGACGAGCCGGCGATCGAGGAAGCGCGTCGCTCGGGCGATTGGTTGGAGCCGGCGGGCCCGCACGTGCGCTCGCCGCGGGCGGGACTGCGGATGATCGACGACGGCACCTGGGAAGAGTGATGCAGATCCGACCAGGCGTGCACCGCATCGTCGCGCCCCTCGGCGAGCGCTTCATCGCGATGTACCTGCTCACCGGCCCCGAAGGCGCTCTGCTCTTCGACACCGGTGTCGCCGACTCCGTGCCCGGCACTCTGCTGCCGTACTTCGACGAGATCGGCTTCGATCCGGCTGAACTGCGATGGGTGATCAGTTCGCACTGCGACTTCGATCACACCGGGGGCAACGCCGCGCTGCGGGCGGTCGCGTCGAACGCCGAGTTCCTCGCAGGCCGCGCCGACGTGCCGATGACGGAGGACGTCGAGCTCCTCATCTCAGGGCGGTACGGAGAGTTCGCAGCCCGCGATCGCTTCGACGATCCGCCGGAGACGACCGCGGAGGTGCGTCGTTCGACCGGTCTGGTCGCGGTGGGCCGTGCGCTGGACGGCGGAGAGGTCTTCGATCTCGGCGACCGCACGATCGAGGTGCTCGCCGTGCCGGGGCACTCGCCGGGTCATCTCGCCCTCTGGGACGCCACGAACCGCACGGCGCTCATCTCCGACGCAGTACTCGGCGAGACGGTGCCGACCGCAGACGGCCGGGCGGCGTTCCCGCCCACCTATCGGGACACGGTCGCGTATGTCGACAGCATCCGTCGCCTGCACGCGCTCGAGGCCGATCTGCTGCTGACCGCGCACTACCCGGTGTACGACGGGGACGGAGTGGAGGCCTTCCTGGATGAGTCGCTCGCCTACACAGAGCTCGTCGACCGTGTGATCGAAGAGGTGCTCGCCTCGGGGGAGGAGCTCGCCTCGCTCGAACTCATCCGACGAGCGGCACCCAGCCTCGGACCATGGCCGGATGCCGCCGTCGAGTACCTCATCTTCCCGATGACCGGGAACCTGGAACGCTTGGTCGACCAGGCGCGCGTGATCGAGGGGGAGCGCGATGGCGTCCGTACCTGGAGGAGAGCCGCATGACGACCGCGATCACGGATCGGCCAGTGCGCCTCGGCGCGATCGGCGCCGGGTGGTGGGCCACCAGCAACCACTTCCCCTTGTTCGCCGCGCGGGACGACGTAGACCTCGTCGGCGTCTGCGGCAGAGGTCCGGGGCTGGATGCGGTGCGTGAGAAGTTCGGATTCACGTTCGCCACGGAGGACGCGACCGCGCTGCTGGACGCCGACATCGACGCGGTGGTGATCTCCACCCCGCACGATCTGCACCACCCGCTCGCCGCGCAGGCGCTCGAGCGCGGGTTGCACGTGCTGTGCGAGAAGCCGATGACGCTGCACGCCGACCAGGCTTGGGACCTCGCCGCTCGCGCAGAGCAGGCGGACACGGTCTTCCTCGTCCCCTACGGGTGGAACTACAAACCGTTCACCGTGGCGGCGAAGCGGATGCTGGAGGCCGGCGACATCGGCGAGATCCAGTACGCCCTGTGTCACATGGCCTCGCCCACCAGGGGGCTGTTCGGCACCGACCCGACGCACATGCTGGAGCGCTGGAACTCCGACACCGCGCCGGACCCGAGCACCTGGTCGAGCCCGGAGCACGGCGGAGGCTACGCGCACGGACAGCTCACGCATTCCTCCGCCTTGCTGTTCTGGCTGACCGGTCTGCGCGCTGCGTCTGTCGCCGGACGAGTCATCAACGCCGGCGCTCCCGTCGACCTGTTCGACGCCGGTGTTATACGTTTCGACAACGGTGCTGTCGGCTCGCTCTCTGGTGCGGCGACGCTCGCGGACGGCGACAAGTACCAGGTCGACATCCGGCTGTTCGGCACGGAAGGCGTGCTGATGATCGACGTGGAGCGGGAACGGGTGAGCCTCAGTCGTTACGACGGCCGCCGAGAAGAACGCGCCATCGCACCCGGCGAGGGAGACTACGAATGCCTCGTGCCGCCGGCCCGCTTCATCGAGCTGATCACCGGCGCCAGCCGCGAGAACAACTCGGACGTCACGGTGGCCGCCCGCTCCGTCGAGCTCATCGACGCCCTGCTGCGCTCGTCGGCAGCCGGCGGCGCCGACACTGCCGTCTGACGCATCCCGAACCGAACCTCACCGATCTGAAACCGAGAAACCATGACTGACCCGTCCTCCCGCGGCATCCTCGACGGCTACCGCGTCATCGACTGCTCGATCGCGATGGCCGGCCCGTTCGCGGCCCAGCGACTCGGCGACCTCGGCGCCGACGTCATCAAGGTCGAGCCGACCGCCGGCGAATGGCAGCGGTTCGCCGCAGCCGGAGGTGCCAAGGGCAATGAGATCAACGTCTCGTTCCTCTCCCTGAATCGCAACAAGCGCTCTCTCGCGGTCGATCTGAAGACAGACGGTGGACGAGAGGTCGTGCGCGAACTCATCGTCGGCGCCGATGTGTTCCTGCAGAACTACCGTCCGGGCGTCGCGGCACGCCTCGGCCTCGACTACGAGACGCTGTCGGCGATCAATCCGTCGCTGGTCTACGTGTCGATGTCCGGGTACGGCGAAGACGGCCCGTACCGCGATCGGCCGGGCCAGGACCTCCTGCTGCAGGCGATGAGCGGAGCGATGCTCTCCGCCGGGCGTGAGGGCGAGCCGCCAACGCCCGCAGGCCAGTACCTCGCGGACGCTGTGACCGCGTCGACCGCCTTCGAAGGAGTGCTCGCCGCGCTCCTTCATCGAGAGCGCACCGGCGAAGGACAGCTCGTGACGGTCAACATGCTCGATGCGCTCACCACGCTTCAGATGCAGGAGCTGAGCGTCTACACGGTCGGCGGGGTTCAGCAGCAGCGCGGGAAGGAACCGAACGCGCACGTCTACATCCGTGCCCCGTACGGCATCTTCGCGACGGCGGACGGCTATCTCGCGCTCGGCTTCGCTGACCTCGAGAAGCTCGGGGAAGTGCTCGACGAGCCGAGTTTCGCGGGGATGGATCCCGAAGTGCACGGCTGGACGCACCGCGACGAGCTTTACGCCACGGTGGGGCGCCATCTGCGGGAGAAGTCGACGCAGCACTGGCTGGACACACTGCTGCCCGCGGGCATGTGGGTCGGACCCGTCTACGGCTACGCTGACCTCGTGAACGATCCGCAGATCATCCACAACGGCACATTCGTCGAGTACGACCACCCCACTGAAGGGCGCATCAAGACTCCGGGGTTCCCGTACAAGTTCGCCAAGACTCCGGCGCGGATCGATCGGGGCGCACCGACGGTCGGCGAGCACACCAGCGAGATCCTCGCGGAGCTCGGCGTCGAAGCGGAGCGCGTTCGCGCGCTGCTGGACGCCGGCGTCATCGTCCAGGGCGGCGCCCCGGTGACGGCGTGACGGAATACGTCGGATTGACGTGGGATCATCCCCGCGGTCGGGCCGCACTGGAGGCCGCTGCCGGTGACCTCGGCTCGGGGGACAGCCTGCGCTGGGAGGTGCAGCCGCTGGAGGGATTCGAATCCGCACCGATCGACGACCTCGCTCGCCGCTATGACCTGCTCGTGATGGACCATCCTCATCTCGGCGATGCGCGTCAGCACGACAGCATCCGGCCCATCGACGAGCTGTTCGACGCCGACCAACTGCGCGAGTGGGAGAGCGCGGCGGTCGGACCGAGCATCACGTCGTATCGCATGGCGGATCGTCTGTGGGCGCTGCCGCTGGATGCGGCGACGCAGGTGTCGGCACGGCGGCGGGACCTCGTGCTCGATGCGCCGTCGACGTGGGATGAGGCCCTGGCTCTCGCAGACCGGGGTCTGGTCGCGACGAGTCTCGCCGGCCCCCACGCGTTCGTCTCGCTGTGCTCGATCGCGGTCTCGCTGGGCGACTCGCCCGGTGCCGGACACGACCTGTTCGACCGGGGGATCGCGCGACGGGCGCTCGACCTGCTCACGCGGCTCTCATCACGCGCGCCGAAAGGCACGGCAGCGTTAAATCCGATCGGGTTACTCGACCGGATGCGCGATCGCGGCGACATCGGCTGCATCCCCCTCGTGTACGGCTACGTCAACTACAGCTCTCCCGTGCTCGCGTTCGGCCCCGCGCCCGCGCACGACGGGCGCAGCGGATCGACGATCGGCGGCACCGGCATCGCGGTGACACGCCGTTCCGAGCCGTCGGCGGCGCTGCTCGCCCACCTGCGAATGCTCCTCTCCGAGGAGGCGCAGCGCGGATTCATCCCGACCCATTCCGGTCAGCCGAGTGCGCGCGCCGCGTGGACGGACCCCGGAGTGGATGCTGCAGCCCACGGCTTCTATTCTGCGACGCTGTCGACCATCGAGTCGTCCTGGGTGCGTCCACGCGTACCCGGATACATCCCCTTCCAGGCCGAGGCTTCGGCGCTCGTTCGATCCGCCGTCGACGGCTCGCGCTCCCCCGAGGGTGTGCTCGATGACATCGAGGAGCGTTTCGCCGCCGTGATCGCGGCCGCAACCGAGATCGAGGAGAACGCATGACCGTCACATCCGACACAGCGCAGATCGCCGTCGAGACGGAAGGGCATGTGGCGACCGTGCGATTGAACCGCCCGGAGAAGCTCAACGCCGTCACGCAGTCGATGAGCGATGCACTGGTGCGTATCGTCCGCGCGCTCAACGACGATGCCGAGATCCGCGCCGTCGTCTACACCGGCACCGGTCGTGCGTTCAGCGCAGGCAGTGACATCTCCACCCTCGACCAGTACGCGACGCCGTGGGAGTTCCGCAATCGTCGTGATTACTGCGATGCGCTGCGCGAGCTGCGCAAGCCGGTGATCGCCGCGGTCAACGGTTACGCCTTCGGCGGCGGGTTGGAAGCGTCGCTCACCTGCGACATCCGTCTCGCTGCAGACAGCGCGAGTTTCGCGGCACCCGAGATCAAGCTCGGCTGGATCGGCGGCGGAGGCATGTCGGTGCTGCTGGCGAACTCCATCGGCGCGAGCAACGCGGCGCTCATGCTGATGAGCGGCGACGCGATAGATGCGCAGCGTGCGCTCGCATGGGGGCTCGTCAGCGAGGTCGTCCCCGCCGATGGGCTGCTCGCCCGCGCGCAGGAGCTCGCCGCGACCATCGCCTCGCGGCCACCGATCGCCGCAGAGACGGCGAAGGCGAATCTGCGCGCCGCATGGAACCTGCCCCAGGACCAGGCGATCGCCTATGAGCGTGAGATGCAGGGCATCACGTTCGCCACCGCCGATGCCGCCGAAGGTCGGGCCGCCTTCGCGCAGAAGCGCCCCGGCCTCTTCCAGGGACGCTGACCTTCACCCACCAAGGAGAGACATGACCGAGAACTGGACCGGAGATGCCAGCGGCATCCTTCCCGATGACGCCGTCGGCGCTCTGCTGATCGGCCGCGTGCAGCTGCCCGAGGGACCAGCCGTCGCGGTGCTGCGCGATGGCGTGCTGTACGACGTGTCCGCGACATTCCCGACGATGCGCGACCTCACCGAGACCTCCCGGCCCGCATCGGCGATCCGCGACGCTACGGGCTCGGTGATCGCCCCGCTGGCGGATGTCTGGGCGAACACCGCTCCCGACGCCCGCGACGCCGGGCAGCCCTGGCTGCTCTCGCCGATCGACCTGCAGGTGGTCAAGGCCTCCGGCGTCACCTTCCCGGTCTCGATGCTGGAGCGCATCATCGAGGAGCGCGCGCGCGGAGAGGCCGAGTCCGCCGACGGCATCCGAGCCACGATCCTCGATGCGCTGGGTGGCGACGTTCGCGATCTCGTTCCTGGGTCCGCCGAGGCGACCAGGCTCAAGGAGGTGCTCATCGAGGAGGGGCTGTGGAGCCAGTACCTCGAAGTCGGCATCGGCCCCGATGCCGAGATCTTCACCAAGGCACCAGTGCTCGCCACCGTCGGCGGGGGAGTCGACGTCGGTGTCCTCAAGGAATCGAAGTGGAACAATCCTGAGCCCGAGATCGTGCTCGTGGTGACCTCCGCCGGCGACATCATCGGTGCGACGCTCGGCAACGATGTGAACCTGCGTGACATCGAGGGCCGCTCGGCGCTGCTGCTCGGCCGCGCGAAGGACAACAATGCCTCGGCTGCCGTCGGTCCGTTCATCCGGCTCTTCGACGACGGGTTCACCCTCGATGACATCCGCACCGAGACGGTGACGCTCGCCGTCGAAGGGGCCGATGGCTTTCGCATGCAGGCCAGCTCGCACATGGAGCAGATCAGTCGTGACCCCGCCGACCTCGCACGTCAGGCGAGCGGTGCGCATCACGCTTACCCCGACGGCTTCGTGCTGTACCTGGGCACGATGTTCGCTCCGACCGAAGACCGAGACGAGGCAGGGCACGGCTTCACGCATCACGTCGGCGATGTCGTGCGGATCTCGTCGCCTGCGCTGGGTTCCCTCGTCAACAGGGTCCAGCACAGCGAGGAACTGACACCATGGGAGTTCGGCATCGGCGCACTCATCAAGAACCTGGCCGCTCGAGGACTCATCGGAGGAGACCGCGCATGACAACTCTGAACACCACCGACCCGCGTACCGCGACAACGAGCGCCACCGAACTCACTGCGACGAGTGCGGTCGAGGTCGCCGAGATCACTGCTCGTGCCGCGGACGCCTTCGGCTTCCTGCGGCGGCAATCGCGTGCGTGGCGAGCCGGGCTGCTGCGAGCGCTCGCCGACGGCCTGGAAGAGGATCGCGAGACGCTCGTGGATGCCGCGCTGAGCGAAACCGGGCTTGCGGCTGCACGACTGAACGGTGAACTCAGTCGCAGCGCGTTCCAGTTCCGCCTGTTCGCCGAGGCCGTCGACGACGGCGGCTATCTCGAGGCGATCATCGACCATGCCGGGGAGACACCCCTCGGCGCCGGACCGGACGTGCGACGGATGCTGGTGCCGATCGGGCCGGTCGCCGTCTTCGGCGCGAGCAACTTCCCGTTCGCGTTCTCGGTCGTCGGAGGTGACACGGCATCCGCCGTCGCGGCCGGGAACCCGGTGGTCGTGAAGGCTCACAGCTCGCACTTGCTCACGTCGCAGCGCTCCCACGAATCGCTCACCCGCGCGGCCGCAGCTTTCGGTGCGCCGGACGGGCTGTTCGGGATCGTCTACGGCCAGCAGGCAGGCGCCGCACTCGTCGCCGACCCGCGCATCACGGCCGTCGGCTTCACGGGTTCGCTCTCCACCGGGAAGATCCTTCAGAGCATCATCGATGAGCGTGAGACGCCGATCCCGTTCTACGGCGAGCTGTCGAGCGTGAACCCTCTCATCGTGACCCCCGGCGCTGTATCCGCACGCACCGACGCGATCGGCGAAGGCCTGTTCGTGTCGGTGACCGGATCCGCCGGGCAGCTGTGCACCAAGCCGGGCATCGCCTTCGTGCCCACCGGAGAGCAGGGGGATCGGCTGGTCGCCGACATCGTCGCCAGGGCAGAGGCGGCCGCAGCGCAGACACTGCTGAACTCGCGCATCCACGGCGCATTCGACGAGATCCGTACGCGGCTCATCGCGCAGGGAGGAGCGCGCAGTCTCGTCGCGCCTGCCGCCGGTGAAGAGGGCTTCTCGCTCACACCGGCCGTGCTCGAGATCGACGCCGCCGACGTCACGGCCGAGGCGACGGAGGAAGCGTTCGGACCCCTTGTCCTGCTGGTGCGCTACGCGGAGCGCGACGAGGTGCGTCAGGCTCTGCAGGCGGTGCCGCACTCGCTGACCGCGACGATCCACAGCGAGCCGGAGGAGACCGAGCTGCGGGGTGCGTTCACCGAAGCGGTCGAGGACCTGGTCGGCCGTATCGTCTACAACGGCTATCCGACCGGCGTCCGGGTCTCATGGTCGATGAACCATGGCGGCCCATGGCCGGCGACCAACACTCAGCACACCTCGGTGGGTGTGACGGCGATCCGCCGTTTCCTCCGTCCGCTGGCATGGCAGGATGCGCCGGTCGAGGTGCTGCCGGCGGAATTGCGCGACGGTCGGGTGGATGTTCCGCGCCGCGTCGACGGCGTGCTGGAGCTCGCGTCCGCAGACTGACGAATCCGGCGCACCGACGACCCCTCGATACAACACCGCGCCCAGGACGGTGATGTCAAGGTTCCGAGTCGAATCACCGACGCGGAAGAGGCCGTCATCGGCGGCGAAGAAGACCGGAGCGCCCGGGAACTCCAGTAACGAAATCGTCGGCCCGCGGTTCGAGGCAGAATGGAGTCATGAGCGGCGCCCACCACCCCCGGCACGCGTCGCGCCCGTCGCGGGTGCTGACCATCGCGCTGCCTGTCGGCCTTGCGGTGACGGCCATCGGCGCATTGTGGGCGATCGCCGACCGGCCGGCAGAAGCGGACACCGCGCTTCCTCCGGTTCCGGTCGTGGCGATGCAACTTCCCGGCGTCGAGGTCGGCGGTGTCGTCGCGGCCGATCCGTGTGCAGATCCGGTCGTCACCGATGCGCTCGCGGCAGGCGACGATGAGGCGACGATCGTTGCGTTCGGCGGAGGCGTTGCCTTCCGCGACGCCGTCGTGGCCGGGAACGCTCCGTGCATCACGCTGAGCGATCCAGCCCGAACGTGGTTGGTCGTGAACAAGACCCGACCGCTGGCGCCTCTGGATTTCGAGCCGTCGGGCCTCGATACGGTCGATCTCGTGTCGACGACGTCATCCGATCGCCTGCGAACCGATGCGCGGAACGGGTTGAGCGCGCTCGCCCGAGCGGCCGATGTCTCCGGTGCCGGATCGATCGGGATCAACAACGGCTATCGCTCCTACGACCTGCAGATCTCCACATACTCCGGCTTCGTCGCCGCTGAGGGCGTTCAGGGCGCGGATCAGGGCTCGGCGCGTGCGGGATTCAGTGAGCACCAGACCGGATTGGCCGTGGATGTCGTCGCGTGCGACGAATCCTGTGGTGACATCGACGCTTTCGGCGCCACAGCGCAGGCGGCCTGGGTGCAGGAGCATGCGTGGGAGTACGGATTCGTCGTCCGCTACGAGAATGGCGCGAGCGACAGGACCGGGTACATGCCGGAGCCGTGGCACCTGCGCTATGTGGGCCCGCAGCTCGCCGCCGCCTACCATGAGGGCGGCTATCACACGCTCGAGGAGTTCTTCGGGCTGCCGGCCGCACCCGACTACGCGCACTGACCACGCATCCACCCCGTTCTGTGGCATCCCACAAACGCGGTACGCAGTCCCACGCGTGGTGGGATGCATTCTCACAACGCGCAGTCGTAGCATCCGCTCCGCGCCATAGAATCGCGGGAGCAACGACGCACTGACACGTTCGGGAGGACGGCATGGAACGCGACATCTACGAAGAAGACCACGAGGCATTCCGCGACCTGGTGAAGGACTTCGTCAAGCGCCACGTCAGCAACGAGAGCATCGAGAAGTGGGATGCCGCGGGCGAGATCGACCGCGAGACCATGCTCGCCGCAGGCGAGGCCGGCATCATCGGACTCTCCGTGCCGGAGGAGTTCGGTGGCGCGGGCATGCTGCAGGATTACCGTTTCCGCACGATCGTGATGGAAGAGGTCATCGCATCCGGAGCGGGCTCTCTGGCCGGTGCGTTCGGCATCCAGGACGACCTCGCCGTTCCCTACCTCGTGCACATGGGTACGCAGGAGCAGAAGGAGAAGTGGCTTCCCCGCATGGCCACGGGTGAAGTGCTCGGCGCGCTCGCGATGACCGACCCCGGCGCGGGCTCCGACCTCCGCGGCATCAAGACCAACGCCAAGAAGGTCGACGGCGGCTACGTCGTCAACGGCGCGAAGACGTTCATCTCCTCCGGAACGACGGCCGACATCGTCGTCACCTTCGTGAAGACCGGGGAGGGGAACCGCCCCGACGCGTTCAGCCTGCTCATCCTCGAGAAGGGGATGGACGGCTTCGACCAGGGCAAGAAGCTCAGCAAAATGGGCTTCCACGGGTGGGACACCGCCGAACTCAGCTTCACCGACGTGTTCGTCCCCGATGAGAACCTGATCAGCGGCAAGGAGGGCCAGGGCTTCATCCAGCTGATGATGAACCTGCCGCTCGAGCGCCTCTCGATCGGTGTCGCCGCCGCTGCCGCTGCGCAGGCCGCCACCGAATGGACGATCGCCTACACGAAGGACCGCGAGGCCTTCGGCGAGCGGATCGCCGACTTCCAGAACACGCGGTTCCGCCTCGCCGACATGGTCACCACGACCGAGGTGATGTGGGCGTACATCGACCAGGCGCTGCGGGCGTACAAGGACAGGAAGCTCACTGCCGAGGACGCTGCGAAGGTCAAGTTCTGGGCGACCGAGCGCGAGTGGGAGCTGCTCGACATCGGCGTGCAGCTGCACGGCGGTTACGGCTACATCATGGAGTACCCGATCGCCCGCGCCTTCACCGACGCCCGCGTGCACCGCATCTACGGCGGCACGAACGAGATCATGCGCGACCTCGTCGGCCGTCAGATCGTCGGCAAGCGCTGAGTCGCCTTCCCGCGGCTCGCGGATGAAAGAAGGAAAGTGCTGGTTCTGAAGGTTCAGGACCAGCACTTTCCTTCTTTCGTTCCCGGTGTGCACGTGCGATAGAAAGCGAACCTCATCGGGGATTTTGCAACTGTTTGTCCTCCGTCTGGGGGACAAAGTCCCCATATTACGGTCATGTGAAACCTGTCGAGAAGGCCTTGCGACAGCTTTGTGCTCACTCCCAGACTCGGACAATCGAAAGCACCCTCAGCGACGCGGGATCCACCAACCGTCTGTCTGTTGAGGGAGTGCAATTGTTCATCTTTCTGCTGCAACTGAGGAACATGCTCGGCGGGTATCCCGAGCTGTATCTCTTCGTCGTCTACTCCGCATTGATCTGGGGTCTCTGGCTGACAAAGCTGCTCATCAGCCAGCGCTATCGCCCTTTCACCGCGCCGCATGAAGTCGGCACCAGCGTGATCATCCCCGTCGTGGACGAACCGCTCGACTTGTTCCGGGACGTCCTCGGCAGGATCGTCGATCAGGGACCGGACGAGATCATCGTCGTCATCAACGGGGCGCGCAACCTCGGCCTCGAAGAGGTCTGCACGGAGTTCGCTCCCAAGGTGCGCTGGGTGCATACGACCATCGCCGGCAAACGAAACGCCGTGAAGGTCGGAGTGGAGATGTCGAGTTACGAGATCTCGGTGCTCGTCGACTCCGACACCGTCTGGACGCCAGGCGCACTGGAAGAACTCGTCAAGCCCTTCGGCGACGAAAGAGTGGGCGGCGTCACGACGCGTCAGCGCATCCTCGAGCCGGAGCGCCGCTGGATGACGCGTTGGGCGGACTGGCTCGAGAACACCCGATCCCTGTACTCGATGCCGGCGCAGAGCGTGCTCGGACAGGTCGGGTGCCTTCCGGGTCGGACCATCGCCTTCCGCCGGGAGATCCTCGTTCGCGTCATGGATCGCTTCATGACGGAGAGGTTCATGGGTGTCTTCCTGGAGGTCTCGGACGATCGGACGCTCACGAACCTCACTCTCAAGGAGGGGTACCGCACCGTCTACCAGCACACCAGCCTGGTCTACACGGATGCTCCGACCGAGATGAAGAAGCTCTTCAAACAGCAACTGCGGTGGGCGCGGGGAAGTCAGTACAACACCCTGCGGATGCTTCCGTGGATGCTGGCGCACGCTCCCATGCTCGCCGTGTTCATGCTGATGGACATCGTGCTGCCGTTCCTGCTCGCCGGGGTCATGGCGGGATGGATCTACCGCGTCGCGGTCGGACAGGGTCATAACTTCTACGAGGCGATTCTGGCCGAATTCGGGGTCGGCTCAGGATTGATCTGGGTGGTCGGACTCATCGTGGTCTCATCGGTGCTCAGCATGGCGATCCGGCAGCTGCGGCATCTCGCTGAGCGTCCTGGCGACTTCCTGCGTCTGCCGGTCTTCATCCTCGCCTCGACATTCTTCCTCATGCCGGTTCGACTCATCGGATTCTTCCGGATGGGGCACGTCGCCGGCTGGGGGACCAGAGCGGGCGCTTATGTAGGAGGGCAGGACGAAGCCGATCCGCAGAAGGACACCGATCTGGAGAGCGAGCGGATGTTCCAGGAGCTCAGCGATCTCTCTGCCCCGGACGCGCCTCCCGGACCTCGGCGCGCGAGTCCTGATCAATCGGGTGCTCCCGCAGCAGTGCTGGTCGATCAGGTCGCCCCCGCTCCTCTGCGTCGTGCCACCGCACGCGCAGCAGCCCCGGCCGTCGAGCGCCGCCGGCTGAACCCCAAAGCAGCCTGGCCATACGTTCTGGGCTTCACGATCTTCGGAATGGAGGCGATGTTCATTGTCCTCGGCACCGCGTAGTCAGAACTGGTGGGCAGCCACCCCCGCAGCAGGTCGGCGCGGCATCATCGGCGGCGCTTTCCTCGTGATCGCGCTCCTCATCGTCAGTGCGTTCGTCTGGGCGAGCCCGGGCGGTGCGACCCCACCACCAGGGCTCGACGCGCAGCTTGCGGCGAGTCAAGACGAGAACGCGAGCCTCCAGGAGAAGCTGGACGCCGCAGAATCTCAACTCGAGGCGGCGAACCGGGCGACCCCGTCGCCCACACCCACGCCGACCCCTGTTCCCATGCCAACTCCGACGCCCACCGTCGTCCCGGAGGAGCCGGTGGCTCCTGAGTCGGAGACGATCATCGTCTATCGCGACGCGGACAGCGAGGCGCAGCCTCGTCCGCCTGCGCCCGCACCGCCGCCCGTGACCACCGTGCCGCCGCCGGAACCGGTCACCGCCCCTGATATCGCCAGCATTCTCTCCCCTGAGCAGCGCTACTTCGGCATGTACACCGCTCAGGCGCCGTTCAATTTCGCCACCTTTGACGAGGCTGCGCTGCAAGCGGGCAGTAGGCAGTCGCTCGTCGGATACTTCGGTGGCTGGGATCAGACCTTCCGGGGAGACGTCGTCACATCGGCCTGGGAGCGAGGACTCGTGCCGATGCTCACTTGGGAGTCGCGGCCAATCGACGCACCGAACGATCAATCGGAGCTCCCGGAGTACGCGCTCCCGCGGATCATCGAGGGAGACTTCGACGAGTACATCCGTCAGTACGCGCGTGACATCGTGGCGACGGGGCTTCCGCTCGCGATACGACTCGACCACGAGATGAACGGCACCTGGTATCCATGGTCGGAACAGCGCACCGACGGCACCTCTCTCAACGGCAACGGACCCGGTGATTTCGTCACCATGTGGCAGCACGTCCACGACATCTTCGAGGCGGAGGGTGCCGGGGACCTTGTGATCTGGACCT
The DNA here is from genome assembly GCF_030815955.1 of Microbacterium murale. NCBI lineage: Bacteria > Bacillati > Actinomycetota > Actinomycetes > Micrococcales > Microbacteriaceae > Microbacterium > Microbacterium murale. The sequence continues at coordinate 2,244,612 of NZ_JAUSXK010000001.1, forward strand.
GGGCCCCGAACATCGTCAACAACCTGCCATCGCGGCATCAGGACATCTCCTATCTGCAGTCGCTGTACCCGGGAGATGAGTATGTGGACCTGGTCGGCGTCTCCGGGTATCTGCGCTCCCCGTTCAAGGAGGAGAACAACTTCACCTTCGACTACACGTTCGATGCGATCCTCGAACAGCTTCGGGCGATCACCGACAAACCCCTCATCATCGCGGAGGCCGGTGCGACTGAGGTCGGCGGAAACAAGCCGCAGTGGGTGGCGTCCATGTTCGATGCCTTCGCACAGCCGAAGAACGATGACCTGATCGGCTTCGCCTGGTTCAACCTGGCGGTGACCACGATCAGCGGCGGGGAGCGCGTCACGAACGACTGGCGCATCAACTCTCGTGCCGACTCGTTGGCCGCGTTCCAGGAGGGTCTCGCCGATCCCGTCTCACGTTTCCAGATCATCCCGTATTGAACAATCTCGACCCCGAATCCGTACGACAACCGCTTGAGACGAAGGGAGCACCATCATGAAGACCAAGAACGCGCACCACATCCACATCGCACCGCCGCCGGCCGAGGAAGACGCAGCGCCGCTCCGCATCAGCGTGATCGGAACGGGGTACCTGGGTGCGACCCACGCCGCGGCCATGGCAGAGCTCGGATTCGATGTGATCGGCGTGGACATGGACCCCTCGAAGATCGCCGCTCTCGAACGGGGCGAGGTGCCCTTCTTCGAACCGGGGCTCCCCTCTCTGATCTCCCGGCATGTGGCGACGGGAAAGCTGTCGTTCACGACGGATCTGAAGGCCGCGGTCCAGGCATCCGATGTGCATTTCATCTGCGTCGGCACGCCGCAGCACCCGTCCAGTCACGCCGCCGACCTCCGCTTCGTCGATACGGCGACGCGTGCTGTGGCGGCGAGCCTCGGTCATGACGGCCTGATCGTCGGCAAGTCGACTGTGCCCGTCGGCACGGCCGCGCGACTGAGGGAGATCGTCTCGGAGGCCGCACCGGCAGCAGTGCACGCCGAGCTCGTGTGGAACCCGGAGTTCCTCCGCGAGGGCATGGCGGTCGAGGACACTCTGCATCCGGACCGCGTCGTCATCGGCGGTGCGTCGCCGTGGGCAGAGGAAAGGCTGCGTCGCGTCTACGATGCGGCTCTGGCATCCGGAGTTCCGTTGATCTCCTGCGATCTGCCGACAGCCGAGCTGGTCAAGGTGAGCGCCAACGCGTTCCTGGCGACGAAGATCTCGTTCATCAACGCGATCGCCGGGCTCTGCGAGAAGGCGGATGCCGACGTCGCCGTGCTCGCTGATGCGATCGGCTACGACCCGCGGATCGGGCGCCGTTTCCTCAACGCCGGTCTCGGTTTCGGTGGCGGCTGCCTCCCGAAGGACATCAGGGCGCTGATGCACCGCGCCGGTGAGCTCGGCGCCTACTCGGCGGTCAAGCTGATGCAGCAGGTGGACGAGATCAACATGGATCAACGGCAACGCGTCATCGACCTCACACTGCGTGCATTGGGCGGTTCAGTGCTCAATGCCAGGGTGGCGGTGCTCGGCGCGGCGTTCAAGCCCGACACGGATGACGTACGCGACTCCCCGGCGCTGAACGTCGCGGCGGCGCTGCATCTGCGCGGGGCGATGGTGACGGTGTTCGATCCGGCCGCTGGTCCGACCGCGGGTCGGCTCTACCCGACGCTGAGCTACGCGGACGACCTTGAGTCTGCGGTCCGCAGCGCCGACATCGTTCTCGTTCTGACCGAGTGGGATGAGTTCAGGAATGCCGACCCGACTCGGCTCGGTGCACTCGTCGAGCGACGTCTGGTCGTCGACGGGCGCAACTGCCTGCCGGTGGAGACATGGCGGGATGCGGGATGGGAGTACTGGGGTCTCGGCCACACCAGTGGCGCGCCGAGGGAGCTGGTCGCCTCCCGGGCGCGTGCTGCCTGATCAGCGCGAGCGGTACCGCCCGCCGACGCCGGCCCTGCGCAGCCTGTCGGCGATGAGGATGCCGAGTGCGGTCGCGCCGATGCAGCTCGCCAGCGTCGCGGCGAAGAAGAGGACCTGTGCCCACAGCGGCTGCGTTCCCATGTTGAAGAACGTCCAGGAGAACAGCGGGTACACCACGCCGAGCACTGCGGCGCCGGCGTAGTGCATCCAGGTCTTCCAGAAGCGCCAGAGCACGAGGAGGAACGGCAGCTCCGCGAAGAGCGCCCATGACGCGTTGGTGACGACGCTCGTGAAGCCGTACCCCGAGAACGGCACGATCACGAGGCCCGCGATGACCCCTACGAGGATGCCGACGAGCGGAGTGCGCAGCAGGCGGAGGGCGATGACCGATGGAAGCACCCACAGCCCGGTGATCGCGACGGAGAGGATGGGCGACCCGAGTCCCAGCAGTACGGTCGACAACCAGTTGGCCGGTGCGAGCAGCAGGCCGCCGGCGACACCGAGCGCGGCGCAGGTCAGCAGCAGCGACGTCGAGATGCTCCTGCGTCGTCGAACGGCGTCTGCCGCGTTCATGACGCCGGCTCCGCGGCGGCTTCGCGGGCGGCCTTTGATGCGGGTGATGAGGCCCCGATCTTCCAGTAGCCGCAGAAGCTGACATGGTTCTTGTCGACACCGCGCTCGCCGACCAACTGCTTGCGCACGCCGGATGCGAGTGCCTGCTCGCCGGCCGCATAGGCGTGGAACGGCTCATCGGGCAGCACGGAGTCGTGCAGCGAGGCGAGAGCGAGGATGCCGGGCACCGTCGAGTGCGGACGGACGATCCATTCGATCGAAACGCCGGAGGGGTGCTCGAATTCCAGTTCATCCTCCGCGGTGGGCACTTCGATGATCGCCACCCCCGTCGCGGCGGGGGGAAGCGAAGCGCAGATCGATGCGATCGCCGGAAGCGCCGTCTCGTCCCCCACGAGCACGACGCGATCCGTGCCGCGCTCCGGGTTGAATGTGAGTCCCTCGTCGATGATCAGCACGTGCTCGCCCGGCTGACAGGTCTCCGCCCAGCGGGATGCCGGTCCTGCTGTGCCATCGGCGGCAGAGCCGTGCAGCACGAAGTCCACGTCGATCTCCGCGCCCTGATCCGCGGTCGCCGCACGGTACGCGCGCACCGAGTAGTTGCGCATCACGGGGCGCTCGCCGTCGGGGATGCGCAGGAACTTCAGATACCCGAACATCTTGTGCGCCTTCGCCGGCACCCGTTCCAGGCCGGCCTCGCCGCCGACGGGGATGAACAGCCGGAACCATTGGTCGTAGCCCATCGGCCGGAACTTCGAGATCTCACCGCCGCCGAGTGTGATGCGCATCCAGTGCGGTGCGCGTCGTTCTGAGCGCAACACCTCGAGGTGCAGAAGATCGGTGGTTTCGGGCTTGACCAACTTGCTGAATGCCATGGGACGCCTTTCAGGCGGGTTGCCAGGGGAAGAGGACGATGAAGATCGCGGCGGATGCTGCGATCAGCAGAACGACGAACACGATGTCGCGCGTGCGGAAGGGCACGAGGTGACGCTCGGTGCGAGTCGGATGCGCGCCGAAGGCACGGGCATCCATCGCCAGGGCGACGCGCTCGGCATGCCGGATCGCGCCCGCCAGCAACGGCACGATGTAGCCCCAGCCTCGCGCGATCCGTGCGAACGGACCGCGACCGCCGTGATGCCCTCGCACGCGATGCGCGGCGCGGATCACGCTGAGCTCGTAGCCGAACCGCGGCACGAATCGGAATGCGGCCAGCGCGGTGTAGCCGACTCGGTACGGCACGCGCAATTGCTGGATGCTGGCCCGCACCAGGTCAGGGCCGCTCGTCGTGAGGCCGCCTACCAGGGCGAGGGCCGTGATCGCGCCCAGCCGCAGCGCGGTGGCGAAACCGATCTCGAGTGCACCGCGGAACAGCGTCCAGCCGCCGACCTGCAGGAGGGGTGCGGTGTCATCGACGAGCGCGGCATCCACCCACAGTGAGAAGCCGAGCCCGATGACGATCATCGCGAGCGGCAACACGACGAGCAGAAGGAGCAGGAGTCGCCATGTCAGCCGCGCGCCGATCAGGATCAGCGCATACCCGAGCACGAGGAAGGCGGACGGCGTGGCGAGATCGCGCACGAAGACCAGCATGATCATGGCGGGAGCGACAGCTGCGACCTTGGCCAGCGGGTTCAACGCGTACAGGAACTCGCGGCGCGAGGAGCCGGCCATCGCCGCGTAGGGATCGAGGACGGTCGTGCTCACGACGGCACCGCCCCTGTGCGGGAGGCGAGGACTCGCTGCAGCGCAGGCAGCCGCAGCCCTGCGGTGGTGAAGGCGCGTTCGTCGCGGAACAGTGTTTCGGTGCGTCCCGTCGCGTGCACTCGTCCGTCTGCGAGCACCACGGTGTGCGTCGCGTGCTCGGCGACCAGCTGCAGATCATGCGTGACGATGACGATGGTCGTGCCGTCGTCGCGCAGCGCCTCGAGCAGATCGAGGAGTTCGGCGGCACGGGCGCGATCCTGCCCGAACGTCGGCTCGTCGAGGGCGAGCACGCGCGGACCTGTGATGAGCGCCGTGCCGACCGAGAGTCGTCGCTTCTCGCCGCCCGACAGGAGGAAAGGATGCACCTCCGACTTGTGCTCCAGCCCGAACCGGGCGAGCATCGCCTGCACGCGCTCGCGGATCTCGGCATCGCCCACGCGGCGCAGACGCAGCCCGTGGGCCAACTCATCGAAGACCGTCGGTGCGATGAACTGGTGTTCAGGATTCTGGAACACGAAGCCGATGCGGGCGGAAAGATCGCGTGGTGACGCCGTGGCCGGATCCAGCCCGTCGACGTCGACCTGTCGTTTCGGCGGGGGAACGACACCGGCGATCGCCTGGATGAGCGTGGTCTTTCCCGCACCGTTCGCGCCGACGATGGCCGTCAGGCTGCCGGCTTCGATGTCGAGGTCGACGCGGTGCAGGATCTCTCGCCGACCGCGCGTGACGGTCAGCCCGCGGGCACGGATGAGGGGGTGCGCGTCGGCCGCCGGTTCGTACGGATGCATGGCCGATGCACGGATGGCTGGCGATTCCTCGGCGTTTCCCCCTGCAGGTGTGATTTCTCCCTGCAGGTGTGCGCCGCCGGCCGGAAGCACCGCCGCCAGTTCTTCGGGAGTCAGCGGAAGCGGCACGCCTTTCGAGAGGATGCCGCGCTCCCGCAGCATTCGCGCCGCCAGTGTCGCGGCGGGGAGCCAGACGCCCATCGAGACGAGTTCTTCCGTGTGCCCGCGAAGGATCTCATCGACCGGACCGTCGAACGCGACAGTGCCGGCCTGATCGAGCACGATCGTGCGCGTGACGAAGGTCATGGCGGCGTCGAGGTTGTGCTCGACGAGCAGGATCGCACGGTCACCCGTGGCGACGACATCGGCGAGTGCGGCATAGACGTCGTCGATGCCCTGCGGGTCGAGGTTGGCAGTGGGCTCGTCCAGAACCATGAGCGGCGAGCCCATCGCGAGGGCGCAGGCGATCGCGAGACGTTGGCGTCCGCCGCCGGAGAGACGGTCGGGGTTCTCATCGCGCCGCTCCCAGAGGCTGACACGACGCAGTGCGTCCTCCGTGCGCGTGCGCACCTCATCCACTGGGAGCAGCAGGTTCTCGGGGCCGAAGGCCACCTCGTCGTACACAGTGCCTGTGACGATCTGTGCGTCGGGGTCCTGGAACACCATTGCGACGTGCGTACTGAGCATGGCGGTGTCGGCGTGTGCGGTGTCGATGCCGCCGGCTTCGACCGTGCCGGTCATGGCTGCCGGCAGCGCATGCGGGATCAGTCCGTTCAGCGCGAGCGTGAGGGTCGACTTGCCTGAACCCGAAGGTCCGAGCAGCAGAACGACCTCGCCCTGTGCGATGTCGAAGGTCACGTCGCTGGGCGACGGGCGCGCAGCATCGGCGTGGGTGAGGGTGAGCTCACGCACGCGGAGAAGGGGCGCGGATGAGCGCACGGCGGAACCCCGGGTCGGCGGATCGTACCGTTCTAACTTAGCTGAGCCTTACCTGAATTGCCATTGACGCATGGTGCTCGACGCGCCCGAATCAGCGACGCGCGACGCCCGCTCGCCCCAGAGCCGCGCCGACCGCGAGCCCGAGCGCGGTCCAGGCGATCGGTCCGAGCAGCGACAGGGCGAGGTAGGCGATCTGCGCCCACGGCGGCAGAGATCCCAGATGCGCGACGAAGAACACCACGACTGCGACGAGCACGCCGATCGCCGTCGCCGAGATGAAGAACCGCCATGCTCCCCAGGCCCGGTAGCGGGTGAGGGCCGCCACGCCTTCTTGGATCGCGCCGAACAGCAGCGCAGTCCCGATGAAGCGGAGCGCCCATGCCGGGTTGAAGGCACTGGACACCAGCGCGGCGATCACGTGGGTGATCAGCGCGACGAGCGGCATGCGCAGCACCTCCTGGGCGATGATGCCCGGCAGGACATGGGCGCCCAGCAGCAGACCGTATGCGTACGGAGCGGTGAACAGCACGAACGGCGTCAGCACTCCTGCGATCCCGCCGACGATGCCGGTCGCGACGCCGATGGCTGCGCATACCAGCAGGACTCTGGTCGACAGGAGAGGGGTTCGCGCCACGTCCTCAGCCTACTTGCGCAGGGGCGGCACCGGCCGTCCCCGTATTCGCGAGACATGCCGCTCGTCGCCTGGTCCCCGCCGTTCGTCGCATCGGTGCGCAGAACGATCCGAACGGCGGATGCTGCGCCTCTAGCGTGAGAAAACGCAATGACGCGCACACAAGGAGCAGCCATGTCATCACCTTCGTCGCGCCGCCCTGCGAACACCGCAGGCAGCGCCCTCGCCTCCGATGAGCCGGAGCTCGTCCAGGATCCAGACCTCCCGCCCGTGGCTCTCACGGATGAGCAGCACGCCGAGGCCGGCCGCTGGTCCTGGCCGAAGATCGTCCTGTGGGCGGCCATCGCCCTGCTCGGCGGTGTCGCCTGGACCATGCTCGCCATCGTCAGGGGCGAGACCGTCAACGCGATCTGGTTCGTGTTCGCAGCGGTCTGCACCTACCTGATCGGCTATCGGTTCTATTCCAAGGTCATCGAACGCCACCTCACGCGTCCGAACGACAAGCGTGCGACGCCGGCCGAGGTCAAGCAGGACGGCAAGGACTACGTTCCCACCGACCGCCGCGTGCTCTACGGTCACCACTTCGCCGCGATCGCCGGTGCAGGACCCCTGGTCGGCCCGGTGTTGGCAGCCCAGATGGGATACCTGCCCGGCACGATCTGGATCATCGTCGGCGTCGTGCTCGCCGGTGCAGTGCAGGACTATCTCGTCCTCTTCTTCTCGATGCGCCGCGGTGGTCGCACGATCGGCCAGATGGCGCGTCAGGAGCTCGGCAAGATCGGTGGAACGGCCGCGATCATCGCCGCCCTGCTCATCATGCTCATCATCGTCGCGATCCTCGCGCTCGTCGTGGTGAACGCCCTCGGCGAGAGCCCCTGGGGCGTGTTCTCGGTCGGGATGACGATCCCGATCGCCCTGTTCATGGGCGTCTATCTCCGCTTCCTTCGTCCGGGCAAGGTCACCGAGGTCTCGATCATCGGCTTCGTGCTGCTGATGGCAGCCATCATCGGTGGCGGCTGGGTCTCCGGCACCGGGTGGGGTCAGGCTCTGTTCCACCTCGACACGACGACGATCGCGTGGGGCATCATCATCTACGGCTTCATCGCCGCGATCCTTCCGGTCTGGCTGCTGCTCGCTCCGCGCGACTACCTGTCGACCTTCATGAAGATCGGCGTGATCGTCATGCTCGCCGGCGCCATCGTGCTGGTGCGTCCAGAGATCACGGTCCCGGCTCTCACGGTGTTCGGCGAGAACGGCCTCGGTCCGGTGTTCTCCGGAGCGCTGTTCCCGTTCCTGTTCGTGACGATCGCATGCGGAGCGCTGTCCGGGTTCCATGCGCTGATCGCATCGGGCACGACGCCCAAGCTCATCGAGAAGGAGCGGCAGACCCGCTTCATCGGCTACGGCGGAATGCTCATGGAGTCGTTCGTCGCGATCATGGCGCTGGTCGCCGCGATCTCGATCGATCAGGGCATCTACTTCGCCATGAACTCTCCGGCCGCGCTCACCGGCGGCTCGGTCGAGGGCGCTGTCGCCTTCGTGAACTCGCTGGGCTTGACCGGCGTCAATCTCACTCCGGAGATGCTCACTCAGACCGCCGCGGATGTCGGTGAGGAATCGATCGTCTCGCGCACCGGTGGCGCCCCGACGCTCGCGCTGGGTCTCGCGCACATCATGCAGCAGGCACTCGGTGGCCAGGCCCTCATGGCGTTCTGGTACCACTTCGCGATCATGTTCGAGGCGCTGTTCATCCTCACCGCGGTCGATGCCGGCACCCGCGTGGCCCGCTTCATGCTGCAGGACACGATCGGTGCCTGGGTTCCCAGGTTCCGCGACGTCTCCTGGCGCCCGGGTGTGTGGATCACGACGGCCATCATGGTCGCCGGTTGGGGATACATCCTCATCCTCGGCGTGACCGATCCGCTCGGCGGCATCAACACGTTCTTCCCGCTGTTCGGCATCGCCAACCAGCTGCTGGCCGCGATCGCGCTCGCCGTGGTGCTGGCGATCGTCGCAAAGAAGGGCAAGAGCTACGTGAAATGGCTGTGGATCGTGGCCCTGCCTCTGGCGTTCACGGCAGTGATCACGATCAGCGCCTCGATGTACAAGATCTTCTCCCCGGTGCCGCAGATCGGCTATTGGGCGAATCACTTCAAGTACCGGGCGGCACAGGAATCCGGCGACACGAGCCTCGGCGACGCGGCGACGGTCGAGGCGGTCATCCGCAACACGGCCGTGCAGGGCACGCTGTCGATCGTCTTCGTCGTCCTTGCGATCGTCGTGATGGTCATGGCCGTCATCGTGGCCGTCAAGGCCGTGATCAACGGTGGTGGTGAGAACACCGAGGATGCTGCGGTGGTGTCTCGGCGCTATGCCCCGGCCGGGTTCCTGCCGACGGCCGACGAACGAGAGCTCGAGAAGAAGTGGGAGCCGATCGTGAACGAAGAGCTTCGCACGCGGGCGCACCGCTGAGAGCCGATGTCATGACACAACAGATGGATGCCGTGACCGGGCCGCTGCGGACGCTCGGAGCGTTCCTCGCGCGCGCCGGTCGCGGCATCCGCTGGTACATGAGGAACCTGATGGGCGACAGTGCCTATGAGACCTATCTCGCGCATCAGCGCCGCCAGCACACCGATGAGAAGCCCATGACGGAGCGCGAGTTCTGGCGCGATCGGATGGACGAGCAGGACCGCAACCCCGGTGCCCGCTGCTGCTGAGCGCGTTCGTCATGCTCTCCGCCGGTGACCTGCTCGTGCGCCGTCTTAGGCTGATGCCATGACCGGATCCGTGGTGCTCGCCGCCGCACTCGGCGTGGTCGGCGGGATCGTGCTCACGGTGCTGCTCCTGCTCGCGCGGCGCCTGGCGCGCGGCAACGCCGATCTCGGCAGCGCGGCGGAGCAGGCGTCGTACGGCGCGATGCACCAGGCGAGCCTGGCGGCCCGCCACCTGCGTGCCGGTCTGAGCTCGCCGGATGTCGTCCGTGCGGCACGGCACTTCCGCGCGCTGCTCGGCGGCACCGCCGTGGCGATCGTGGGTGCCGACGGCGCGGTGGCGATAGACGGGGCCGACGACGCACTGGAGGCCTCGGCGACGCGTATCGCCGAGCGGGTGCGCGAGTCAGGACGCAGGCAGGTGTTCCCGCATCCGGAAGGGGAGGAGCTCGAGGCCGTCGGCGCGCCGATCGTGATCGACGGTCAGGTGGCCGGTGTCGTGGTGGCGTTCGCCGCCCCTGTGCGTGCCGCCCTCGTGCGGGCCGCCGGCGAGGTCGCCGACTGGTGCGCGGCGCAGGTCGAGCTGGGCGAACTGGATGCTTCTCGCACAGCGCTCGCGGAAGCCGAGCTGCGTTCGCTGCGCGCACAGATCTCGCCGCATTTCATCTACAACGCGCTCACGGCGATCGCATCCTTCATCCACGCCGATCCGGAGCGCGCGCGTGACCTCGTGCTCGAGTTCGCGGACTTCACCCGGTACTCCTTCCGCAGGCAGGGGGAATTCACCACGCTCGCGGAGGAACTGCAGAGCATCCACTCGTACCTGACACTGGAGCGCGCTCGATTCGGCGATCGTCTCGAAGTGACACTGCGCATCGCGCCGGAGACGCTCGCGACCGTGATTCCGTTCCTGTCGGTCCAGCCGCTCGTCGAGAACGGCGTGCGGCACGGGCTCGAGCCGGGAGAGGGAGGCGGCACGATTCGGATCGAAGCACGGGATGACGGCACCCACACCGAGATCACGGTGGAGGACGACGGCGTCGGCATGGATCCGGAGTCGCTGCGCACACTGCTGACATCGAACGATGACGGCGCGCACGTCGGCCTGCGCAACGTCGACACCCGGCTGCGGCAGATGTACGGCAGCGAAGGAGGGCTGGCCGTCGAGACGAACAGCGGCGCCGGTACGCTGGTGCGGATGCGGATCCCCAAGTCGCAGCCGCTGCATGATCCCGAACGCGATTGAGGCGAAGGGCGTGCGTGCGTGCGTGCGGGCGTGTCGGACAGGAGGAGTGCGATGATCGACGTCCTCATCGCAGATGACGAGCAGCCGGCCCGCGACGAGCTCGCACACCTGCTGCGGCGTGATGCGCGCATCGGCGAGATCCTCGTGGCCGGCTCGGGCGCAGAGGCATTGCGGATGCTCTCGGAACGTGCCGTCTCGATCGCCTTCCTCGACATCCACATGCCCGGCCTCAACGGTGTCGAGCTCGCACGATCGATGGTCGCTCTCGCAGAGCCGCCGGCTGTGGTGTTCGTCACTGCCGATGACCAGCGTGCGGTCGATGCGTTCGACCTGCGCGCCGTCGACTACCTGCTCAAGCCTGTGCGCACCGATCGGCTGCGCCGTGCCGTCGACCGGGTCGTCGAGCTCGACGGGCAGGGATCGGCGTCGGCTGACGAGGTGCTGAGCGTCACGGTCGGCTCCAGCGTGCGGTTCGTGCAGCGCGGCGACGTGAGATGGGTGCACGCGCAAGGCGACTACTCCCGACTGCACACGAACGACGACGTGGGTCATCTGGTGCGCATTCCGATCTCCGAACTCGAGCAGCGCTGGGCCGATGCCGGATTCGTCCGGGTGCACCGCTCGTATCTCGCGGCTGTGGCATCGATCGACGAGGCTCGGCTCTCCGGCAGCGAGCCGTCGGTCTCCGTCGGCGCCGTGGAGCTGCCGGTGAGCCGGAGGCTGCTGCCGGCGGTCCGCGAGGCGCTCGTGCGACGTGGGAATGCGCGATGAGCGAGCAGCATCCACCGCGCCGAGTGCGGGTGACTGCCGATCTGCCGCCGAGCACTCGGCTGTCCCCGCCGAAGGGCGCGGCAACGCGCGGCATCGCATTGCCCGGTTCGCCCGTCGCCGATGCGGATGCCGTCTACGCGCGCGCACTGCGACGAAGCCAGTTGCGGCTCGCATTGGGCACCGTGGCCGGGTTCGTGGTCATCGCAGCGGTACTGACCCTGGTGATCGCGCTGATCCCCGAGATCGATCAGGTGGTGATCATCGGGCTGCCGCTGTCATGGATCCTGCACGCCTTCGCGTTCTATCCGATCATCGTCGTCTTCGCGCTGCTGTATCTGCGAGGAGCCGGGCGCAATGAACGCGCGTACCGCATGCTCAGGGATCGCGAATGAACGTCGTGCTCGACCTCGTCGGCATCGGCTTCGTCGTGACCGCCACGCTGCTCATCGGCGTGTACGGGCTGCGGATCTCACGCACCACGAGCGACTTCTTCGTCGCGTCGCGCACGGTGCGTCCGGTCTGGAACGCGTCGGCGATCAGCGGCGAGTACCTCTCGGCCGGCACGTTCCTCGGCCTCTCCGGCCTGGTGCTGCTCGAAGGTGCACGGGGCTTCTGGTTTCCGATCGGCTACGCGGCCGGTTACCTGCTGGTGCTCGTGTTCGTCGCGGCTCCCCTGCGGCGAAGCGGGGCGTACACGATCCCCGATTTCATCGAAGCGAGACTCGAGTCGGTGCGGGCGCGGCGGGTGACGAGCCTCGCGGTGCTCGTGATCGGATGGCTGTACATCGTGCCTCAGCTGCATGGCGCCGGTCTCACACTCACGGTCGTCGCGGGGCTTCCGCAATGGATCGGTGAGGCGGCGATCGCGGTGCTGGTGGCAGCATCCGTCGCCGCCGGCGGTATGCGCGCCATCACGTACGTGCAGGCGTTCCAGTACTGGCTCAAGCTGTTCGCACTACTGGTGCCGTTGATCTGCATCGCGTTCGCGCTGACCGGCGGACCGCACGACATCGATCCGGCTGCGGTCTTCCCTCCCTCCGCTGGGCCGGCGGGATTCGGTGCCTACGAGACGGCGTCGCTCATGATGGCGCTGCTTCTCGGGACGATGGGTCTGCCGCACGTACTGGTGCGGTTCTACACGAGTCCGACAGGGGTGTCGGCGCGCAACACCACGGTGCTGGTGATCGTGATGGTGAGTGCGTTCTACGCCGTCTCGAGCGGGATGGGACTGGTGGCGCGCATCGTCGCACCGGATCTCGCCGTACCCGAGGTCGCCGACACCGTCGCGCTCGTGCTTCCCTCTCGGCTGTTCCCCGGGCTGTTCGGCGAACTGCTGACCGCGCTGATCGTCGCCGGCGCGTTCGCCGCTTTTCTTGCGACCTCGGCCGGGCTCGTCGTGTCGTTGGCAGGCGTGGTCAGTCAGGATGTCTTCTCGGGGTCGGTGCGCTCGTTCCGCGTTTCCGCGGTGCTGTGCACTGCGGTGCCGCTCGTGGTGGCGCTGCTCACGGCACCGGCCGGACTCGGGTCGAGCGTCGGAATGGTGTTCGTGTTCGCGGCGTCGATACTCTCACCCGTCGTGCTGCTCGGGGTGTGGTGGCGGGGTCTGACCGCTCGAGGGGCGGTGGCCGGGATGATCACCGGCGGAGTGGCGTGCGCGTTGTCGTTGCTCGTCCACGCTGCGATCGACGGCGTGGGGGCGGCGGCACCATTCCTCGCACAGCCGGCGGCCTGGACGATTCCTCTGGCCGCCGCGACCACTGTGGTCGTCTCGATCATGGATGCCCGCGGAGCTCCCCCTCGCACGGACCGATATCTCGGGCGGCTGCACACGCCTGAGCGCGCGTGAGCGTCGACCAAACGTCTCGATCTCGCATTCCAAAGGTCTGCATTCGTCGCAGATCTTTCGCCATTTCGACGTCTGGTGCGGTCCTCGCCGGCGCGTTACGGTGATCGATTGTGCGGCATTGCAGCCGCAGTTCGCAGACCATCGGAGAGAACACATGGGTCGATCACCCTTCCGAATGGCGATGGCCGTCACAGTGGCCGCAGTCGTCATCGGATCCTCGGCAACCGCCAGTTTCGCCAGCGTCGAGGGGGTGACACATCCCGTCCCCGTCGACGGCACGCCAGGGCACTACATCGTCATGATGAAGGCAGATCCGCTCGCCACCTACGAAGGAGACACGAAGGGTCTGCGCGGCACCAAGCCGGCCCCCGGTGACCAGCTCGACGCCCATTCATCCGACTCGCAGAAGTACATCGCACATCTCGCGAACGAGCAGCGCAAGCTCGCACAGGCGGGAGGGATCACACCCGATGCCACGTATCAGGTGACGGTCAACGGCTTCAGCGCCGACCTCACCGGAGAGCAGGTCGATGCGCTGCGCGCTTCGAAGGACGTGCTCGGGGTGTTCCCGGACGAGGTCCGGCATCCTGATGCGCAGACCTCCACCGACTTCCTCGGCCTCGGCGATGACGCCGCAGGCGCGGGCGGAGTCTGGGAGGAGACCGGCGGCGTCGAGCACGCCGGCGAGGGCGTCGTGGTCGGTGTGATCGACACCGGGATCGCGCCGGAGCATCCGTCATTCGCGGGCAGCAAGCTCAAGAAGCAGAAGCAGAGCGGCGCCGAGGCATACAGCGATGGCTCGTACGTGTACTTCGACAAGTCGGACGGCGGTCAGTACCGCGGCGCCATCGTCCAGGGCCAGGACTGGGACAAGCACGACTACTCCACCAAGCTGATCGGCGGACAGTACTTCTCGACGGGCGCCACGGCGGCCGGATTCGACTTCCAGTACGACTACCTCTCACCGCGCGACGGCGACGGCCACGGCTCGCACACCGCCAGCACGGCGGCCGGGGCCTTCGGGGTCGACGCTGCGGTCAGCGGTGTCGGTCTCGGCACGATCTCGGGTGTGGCGCCGGCGGCCAAGGTCGCGGCGTACAAGGCCTGCTACGTCGGTCCGGACCCGGCGGTCACCGACGATGACATCTGCGCGCTCAGCGACCTCATCTCCGCGATCGATCAGGCCGTCGCCGACGGCGTCGACGTGATCAACTACTCGATCGGCGGCGGAGCGGCGACCACCGTGCTCGCGCCGGACGACGTCGCGTTCCTGAACGCGGCTGCCGCAGGAGTGTTCGTCGCGGTCAGCGCCGGCAACGACGGTCCGGACCCCGTCACCACCGACCACGCGTCGCCCTGGTACACGTCTGTCGCGGCATCCACGATCCCGACTTGGGAGGGCACGGTCGTCTTCGACAGCTTCGCTCAGGCCGGAGCATCCGTCTCGGTCCCGTTCGGGGAGACGGTGACCGGCCCGTCGATCTACGCCGCTGATGCAGCGCTCGCGGGTGCGGTGGATCCTCGACTGTGCCTGCCCGGCACGCTCGACCCCGCGAAGGTCACCGGACACATCGTCGTCTGCGATCGCGGCAGCAACGCGCGTGCCGAGAAGTCGCAGGTCGTCAAGGACGCCGGCGGCATCGGCATGGTGCTGGTGAACGTCCCCGGTGAAGCGGACTCGCTCGACAACGACTTCCACGTCGTCCCGACGGTGCACCTCGCTGCCGCGCATCGCGAAGCTGTTCTCGCATACGTCCAGGGCGGCGTCGATCGACCGATCTCGCTGGTCGGCGAGAACACGACGGACCAGGTGACTCCCGTGCCGCAGATCGCCGGGTTCTCCAGCCGTGGCCCCGTGCACGCTGATGGCAGCGACGTCATGAAGCCGGATGTCGCGGCCCCTGGCGTGGCGATCCTCGCTGCGACGAACAACGGCAGCAAGGATGCGCCGACCTTCGGCATCCTGTCCGGAACGTCCATGGCGTCGCCGCACATCGCCGGTCTGGGCGCGCTGTATCTCGGCGAGCGTCCGAACGCGACTCCGGCCGAGGTGAAGTCGGCGATGATGACCACCGCCTACGACACGGTCAACGCCGATGGAACACCGAGTACCGACCCGTTCGCACAGGGTGCGGGGCAGGTCGATCCGACCCGCTTCTTCGAACCGGGGTTGCTGTATCTGAACGGCGTCGCGGATTGGGCGGCGTTCATCGAGGGCAAGGGGTTGGCGGAGTTCGGCGGCGTCGAGCCGATCGACGGCAGCGACCTCAACCTCGCGTCGATCTCGATCGGCACGCTCGCCAGCGCGCAGACGATCACCCGCACGGTGACGTCGACCGAGGCGGGCACGTTCACCGCGAGCGTCGACGTGCCCGGTGTGAACGTGAGTGTCGAACCGTCGACGCTCAGCTTCGGTGCGCCCGGCGAGACGGCGACGTACACCGTCACCTTCGACAACGCGAGCGCTCCGGTCGAGCAGTGGGCGACCGGCTCGCTCACCTGGGCGAGCGAGGCGAACACGGTTCGCACGCCGATCGCGGTGTTCCCGGTGACAGCGGACGCGCCGGCCGAGGTGACAGGAACCGGCGTCGACGGCAGCACGGTCGTCGAGATCACGCCCGGGTTGAATGGCGATCTGCCGCTCAACCTCGCTGGTCTCACACCGTTCCAGCTGCTCACCGACCCCGCCCATCCTGTGGACGGGCATTCGGGCGACGAGGGCTCGGGAGACGCGAACAAGGACGTCTCGTGGGTGATCGACGTTCCGGAGGGCACCACGCTGTCGAGGTTCGATCTCGATTCGTCGGATGACGAGGGCAGCGACCTCGATCTGACGGTGTACCGCGTGGTCGCACCGGACGATCTGCGCTACTACGAGCGGTGGCAGTCGGCGACCGCCTCGGCTGATGAGCAGGTGACGCTTCCGACGCCGACGGCCGGCACGTACCTGATCGTGGCGAATGTCTACTCGACGACGGCGCCGATGACGTGGGATATGACCTACGCCAACGTGTCGCCGGGCGGCGAGGGGGCGCTCGCGGCGACGCCGAACCCGCTCGCTGTGACGCAGGGCGAGGCGACGAGCTACGAGCTCAGCTGGGCCGGCCTGACGGCGGGCACGGAGTACCTCGGCGTCGTGCAGTACGGCGACTCCGACGTGCGGACGATCGTCTCGGTCGACACGAAGTAAACGGATGAGGCGCCGCGCGCTCAGGTGCGCGGCGCCTCATCCCGCGCACGGATGCAGGGCCGATGCACGGATGCAGGGCGAAACCACGGTGTGTCGCGCTGCATCCGTGAAATCGCCCTGCGTCTGTACGAGACGTCAGATGTGCCGTCGCCGCGGTTTCAGTCTCACGTTCGGCAGCTCGGGCGCCGGGATCCGCTCAGCGCCATGGGACACGACGTGACCGAAACGAGCGGTCGCAGCATCCGGAGTCTCCCAGTCGGCACGCGCCTGCGCGATCTCGTCGTGCGTGCGGCCGGCGAAGTTCCACCACATGACCAGGTCTTCCTCGAACGGTTCGCCGCCGAGAACGAATATCAGCGCGCCTTCGGTGCTCGACACCGACACCTGCGCGCGGGAGTCCCCGAGGTAGAGCATCTCGTTGCGCACCAGAGAGAGATCGTCGACCGCCACATCGCCCTCGACCAGCACGATCGCATGCTCCCACGCCTGATCGAGCGGCAGCGCGACGCGGCTCCCGGCGGGCAGTGCGATCTCGGCCCCGACGATCGGTGTGTGCACGGTCGCCGGCGAGCGGGTGCCGGCGAACTCGCCGAGTACGACGGTCGCCGTGGCATCAGGACCCGAGGATGCCGGAAGTGCGACGGTGGGAAGCGACGTGTGCTGCTCGAACCCGCCCGCACCGTCGCGCGCGGACTCCGGCAGCACGACCCAGAGCTGGAGGGCGTCCAGTGGAATCTCCTCTTCGCCGAGGGAGTACTCGGAGTGCGAGATACCGTGTCCGGCCGTCATGAGGTTCAGCTGCCCGCGTGTCAGCGTCACGTCGCTGTCGAGGGAGTCGCGGTGTCGCACATCGCCGACGAGCGGCCAGGTGACAGTCTGCAGACCGATGTGCGGGTGCGGCTCGACGCGCATCTTGACCGGCCCGGGTCCGAAGCGGTCGAGGAAGCACCAGGCGCCGACCGTCGGCAGGTCCTTGTTCGGCAGAGTCCGCAGCACGTTCATCGCGCGCACTCCGCCGAGTGGCACCTCGCGCGGCTCGAGCGAGATGCTGCGCCGGCCGATCATGAGCCTGTGGCATCCGTCGGGTCGGTGGGAAGCTGCGGCCAGCGGATCTCCGCGCCGTCCACCTCATGCGTCTTCAGGTACTTCGCGATGTACGGGCAGTACGGCACGATCGTGTCGCCGGATGCTGCGACATCTGCCAGCGCGTCGGCAGCGAGGATGCTCGCCAGACCCTTGCCCTGGAACGCCGGGTCGACCTCGGTGTGGATGAAGCGGATCTCGCCCGGCCGCTGATCGAACTTCGCGAAACCGGCGAGGGTGTCCCCGATGCGGATCTCGTAGCGAGAGGCGTCGTCGTTGCGGGTGACTGTGGTGTCGTCTGTCATGGCTGCTCCTTCGCTCGTCGCCCCACGTCAGGCGCGTTCGTTATCCCCACCCTAGGACGACGGGCGTCTGCAGGGGTCGTTACGCTGGAGGGATGCCGCAGACATCCCGTGACCCGTACGAGGATCTGCCGTGGGATCCGACCGAGCCCGAGCCCTGGGACGATGCTCCTCCGCCCGAAGAGATGGACTGGGAGCCCAAGGGTGCCGGCTACGAGCCGCCGCTCGACTGGGGCCAGGGTCCGACGACGCCGGTCGCACCGGCATCCGCTCCGGTCGCCCGTCAGGCGACGCCGGCGCGCTACGCGACGGCGCGCGAGGCGCTGCACACCGTCTTCGGCTACGACGCGTTCCGCGGTGACCAGGAGGCGATCGTCGATCACGTGATCGGCGGTGGGGATGCTGTCGTGCTGATGCCGACCGGTGGCGGAAAGAGCGTCACCTACCAGGTGCCGGCGCTCGTACGCGAGGGCACCGGACTCGTGATCAGCCCGCTGATCGCACTCATGCACGATCAGGTCGACGCGCTCCGTGCGAACGGCGTGAACGCGGCGTACCTGAACTCGACGCAGTCGGCATCAGAGCGCTCCGAAGTGGAGCGGGCGTACGTCGCCGGCGAGCTCGACCTCATCTACGTCGCCCCCGAGCGGCTGTCGAGTCGGCAGACGACTGCGCTGCTGCAGCGCGGTGTGATCAGTGTCATCGCGATCGATGAGGCGCACTGCGTGTCGCAGTGGGGCCATGACTTCCGGCCTGACTACCTCGCGCTCGGTGACCTGGGTGAGCGCTTCCCCGGGGTGCCGCGCATGGCGCTCACCGCGACCGCGACCCGCGCCACCCACAAGGAGCTCACCGAGCGCCTGCAACTGGCCACAGCCAAGCACTTCGTCGCGAGCTTCGACCGTCCGAACATCCAGTACCGGATCGTCCCCAAGGTCGACCCTCGCAAGCAGCTGGTGTCGTTCATCCGCTCGATGCCAGACGGCGCGGCGGGCATCGTCTACGCACTGAGTCGGAAGTCGGTCGAGCAGACCGCGACGTATCTCTCGGCCCAGGGGCTCGATGCGCTGCCGTATCACGCGGGCCTTCCCGCCGAGGTGCGGGCGGCGAACCAGTCGCGGTTCCTGCGCGAGGACGGCGTCGTGATGGTCGCGACGATCGCGTTCGGCATGGGGATCGACAAGCCGGACGTGCGATTCGTCGCCCACATCGACCTGCCGAAGTCGGTCGAGGGCTACTACCAGGAGACCGGTCGCGCAGGCCGTGACGGCGAGCCGGCCGTCGGGTGGATGGCGTACGGCCTCGGTGACGTCGTGCAGCAGCGTCGAATGATCGACCAGAGCCCGGGCGACCGCACGTTCAAGATGCGGATGGGCCAGCACCTCGACGCCATGCTCGCGCTGTGCGAGACGGTCGAGTGCCGGCGGCAGAATCTGCTGAACTACTTCGGCCAGGAATCGGGTCCCTGCGGCAACTGCGACACCTGCCTCGAGAAGCCCGAGACGTTCGACGGCCTCGTGCCGGCGCAGAAGCTGCTGTCGACGATCGTGCGTCTGAAGCGCGAGCGCAACCAGGCCTTCGGCGCCGGCCACCTCATCGACATCCTGCGCGGATCCTCGAACGACCGCATCCGCCAGCAGAAGCACGACGGTCTCGCGACCTACGGCATCGGCGCCGAGCTGTCCGATCAGGACTGGCGCAGTGTCGTGCGGCAGCTGCTCGCGCGCGGCATCCTCGTCGCGCAGGGCGACTACGGCACGCTCGCGCCCGGCGACGTGGCCGCGGGGGTGCTGAGCGGTGAGACATCGGTTCCGCTCCGCAAGGACACCATGGGCCGGGTCAGCGCGAGTCGCACGCGCAAGACGTCGGCTGCGTCGGATGCCGTGGCCGAGGGCGACCGTTCGCTGTTCGAAGCCCTGCGGGCGTGGCGTGCCGAGACCGCACGTGAGATCGGGAAGCCGGCCTACATCGTGTTCGGCGATGCGACCCTTCGAGCGCTCGCCGAGATCCGCCCGGGCTCCATGGGCGACCTCGACGGCATCACCGGCATCGGCGAGAAGAAGCGCGAGGCGTACGGCGACGCTGTGCTCGCGGTGGTCGCCGCGAACTGAGGCGTCAGCGAGTCGAAGTCTGCTCGTGCGCGAATTCCTCGGCATGCACGTGCGCGGTGGCGGCCGCTCCGAGCAGCTTCGACACCGGGCAGCGCGCATGCGCGGCGGCGAGCACTCGCTCGGTCTCCGCGGCGTCGGCGCCCTCAGCCGACAGGTATGCGTCGACGTGGAACTCATACCCGGTACCCGTCGACGCATCGTGCAGCTCCACCTCGACGCGCACGGCGGTGCGGGTGCGACGCGCCACGACCGCCTGCGCCGTCGCGTTCAGGCACGTCGCCCAGGCGAGAGCCAGCAGCTGCTCGGGGTTCGTCCCGGAGGGATCGCGGTCAGGATTCAACGGCGATGAGACGGTCACACTCAAGCCATCGGGAACCCCGGCGATGCCGTCTCCGCCGTCGCGATTGATCGCCTCTGTCCGGTACCTCATGCTCATACCTCAACTATAGTTGGACTCAGTACACCAACTCCGGGCGATGAAGCCGCGAGCGAAGAGAGCGGCACGCATCAATGGAAACCACGGGCACGACGATCGTCGAGTTCAGCGACGTCAGCAAGTACTACGGCGACCGCTCCGACCAGCCGCCGGCGCTCGACGGCATCGACCTGAGCATCGAACGCGGCGAGATCTTCGGTGTCATCGGCGAGAGCGGTGCGGGCAAGACGACCCTCCTCGAGCTCGTCAACGGACTCACCACCGCAGACGCAGGCGAAGTGCGCGTCGATGGCACGACGGTTGCCGGGCGCAGTCGCCGAGAGATGCGGATGCTGCGACGCGGCATCGGCGTGGTGTTCCAGGGCATCCACCTGCTCAGCGGCCGAACCGTGCGTCAGAATGTCGCGCTCGGACTTCAGATCAGCCGTCGCGGCGGCGTCAGGCGAACGCATGCCGAAGAGCGCGCGGCAGTGGATGAGATGCTCGCCTTCGTCGGGCTCGCGCATCGGGCCGACCATCACCCCGCCGAACTCAGCGGGGGAGAGAAGCAGCGCGTGGGTCTCGCTCGTGCGCTGGTCACCCGGCCACCCCTGCTTCTCTGCGACGAGCCGACTTCGTCACTGGATGCGAGCACCACCGCCGAGGTGCTCCGCGTGCTGCTGGACGCCCGGGACAAGTTCGGCACCACGATCGTCGTGATCTCCCACGACCTCGAGGTCGTGAAGGCGATCTGCGATCGGGCCCTGCTGCTCGAGAAGGGGCGCATGCGCGAGCTCTTCGCCGTGAAGAAGACCGACCTGCGAACGATCCCCAGCTATCACGAGCAGGTCAAGCGGGAGCTGATGTGATGAGCTGGCTCACCGATCTTCTCGCCGAGTACGGCGAAGACATCGCGGAGGCGCTCGCCGAGACCGGATACATGATGCTCGTGTCCCTGGCGGCAGCCGTGCTGATCGGTCTCCCGCTCGGGATGATCGTGTTCCTCACGCAGCGCGGCGGCATCTCCGAGAACCGACCGATCTGGACGATCGCGAACCTGTACATCAACATCGTCCGCTCCTTCCCGTTCCTGCTGCTCGTGGTCTTCCTCATCCCGTTCACCCGCGCCGTGGTGGGCACGAGCTTCGGCACGCAGGCATCGACGCTGCCGCTGTGCTTCGTCGCAGTGGCCATCTACGCCCGGCTGGTCGAGCAGATCCTCCGGGAGATCCCTCCTGGCATCTCCCGTGTCGCAATGGCCATGGGGGCCACGGTTCCGCAGTCCGTGTTCCGCGTGCTGCTGCCCGAGGCGCGCTCCGGACTCGTCTATGCCCTCACCTCCGCTGCGATCAGCCTGCTGTCGT
The DNA here is from genome assembly GCF_030815955.1 of Microbacterium murale. Lineage (NCBI taxonomy): Bacteria > Bacillati > Actinomycetota > Actinomycetes > Micrococcales > Microbacteriaceae > Microbacterium > Microbacterium murale. Next base: position 2,266,224 of record NZ_JAUSXK010000001.1, read on the forward strand.
ACTCGACCGTGCTCGGCGTCGTAGGCGGCGGCGGCATCGGCGACTTCGCGATGCGCTACGGCTACCAGGAGTACAACGACGCACTCATGTACATCACGATCGCCATCATCGTCGTCTGCGTGCTGGTGATCCAGGCGGTCGGTCATCGCGCCTCCGAGCGGCTCGACCATCGCTGAGCGCCGAATCCGCGTCAGCGAGAACGTTCCACATAAGAAAGAAGGACCCATGAGAACCGCACGTATAGGCATCCTCGCCGTCGGCATCGGAGCCACCCTGGTGCTGGCCGGATGCGCGTCGGGTGAGTCGTCCGGAGGTTCGGATGCCGCAGCATCCGAACCAGTCGTCCTGAAGATCGCCGCCGTCACGGCACCCATGACGGATGTCGTGGAGGCGGCCGGCGAGGCCATCGAAGACGGCTACGAGATCGAGCTCGTCGAGGTCTCGGACTACATCACGGCCAACACGATCGTGAACGACGGCGACGCCTACGCGAACTTCTCACAGCACGAGCCGTACATGCAGGAGTTCAACGCCGCGAACGACGCCGCCCTGGTGGCAGTGCAGCCGGTCTACAACTTCGTGATCGCGTTCTACTCGAAGACGCTCGACGACATCGCGGATCTGCCCGACGGCGCCACGATCGCAGTCCCGAATGACTCGTCCAACCTCGCCCGTGCTCTCAAGCTCCTCGACGCGGAGGGCGTCATCACCCTCGACCCTGATGTCGACCCCTACGCATCCAGTCTTGACGACATCGAAGGGAACCCGAAGAACGTCGAGTTCCTCGAGGTGCCGATCGCGTCGCTGAACTCGGCGTACGAGGAGGCCGACCTCGTCTTCCAGTGGCCTTCGCACATCGCAGCCCTCGGCCTCAATCCCGAGGATGACGGCCTCATCACCGAGCTCGACGGTCGGTTCGCGCTGCACGTCGCGGTCCGTGAAGAGGATGCCGACAGCAAGGCGACCGAGGCGCTCAAGGCCGCGTTCTCCAGCGACGAGGTGCGCGAGGTCATCGAGTCGAACGGCACGATCGAGACCGCGTTCTGAGCGGAGCGTGTGAGATGAAAGGAGGAAAGCGTCGGCGAGGCTCGATCGAGGCCGACACTTTCCTCCTTTGACGCCGGACGTTCTCCTCGACGCGGGAAGTCGCGGGGCTGTGGCCTCGCGACAACTCGACCCGACCGCATGGCGCCGGCGCGTTGGAGGTTGCGTACACAGCGCTTGGTCACCCGTTGGAGGACTCCTACGGTTGAAGCATCCTTACTTCTCTCTGAGGGGAACCCCAATGGTCGACGCCGCCGTCCGTCCCGCAACGACATCCCGTGATGGCGATGCTCCTCGCATCGACGTCGAGCGGGTGAACGATCTTCTGCTCGGCACCTGGGCCGACACGCGCCGCACCGCGCGCGAGATGATCAAGGATCCTGCGTTCTGGCGGATCGACGAACTCGGCAAGGACGAGCACCGAGAGCGGGTTCTCAGTCAGCTGCACCTGCTGGTCGAGAACAAGGCAGTGCACCGTGCCTTCCCGAAGGAGTTCGGCGGTGAGGACAACAACGGCGCCAACATCTCCGGATTCGAAGAGCTCGTCGCAGCCGACCCGAGCCTGCAGATCAAGGCCGGCGTGCAGTGGGGACTGTTCGGCTCGGCGATCCTGCAGCTGGGCACCGAGGACCACCACAGGAAGTGGCTGCCCGGTGTCATGGACCTGAGCATCCCAGGAGCCTTCGCGATGACCGAGATCGGGCACGGCTCCGACGTCGCAGCCGCGGGGACGACAGCGACGTACGACCCTGAGACCGAGGAGTTCGTGATCAACACGCCGTTCCGCGGCGCGACGAAGGAGTACCTCGGCAACGCCGCTCTGCACGGCGTCGCGGCAACTGTGTTCGCACAGCTGATCACGAACGGCGTCAGCCACGGTGTGCACTGCTTCTACGTGCCGCTCCGCGGGGAGGACGGCAAGGACCTGCCCGGGATCGGCCGCGAGGACGACGGCCTGAAGGGCGGGCTGAACGGAATCGACAACGGCCGCCTCTCTTTCGATCACGTGCGCGTCCCTCGTGCGAACCTGCTGAACAAGTACGGCGACGTCGCACCGGACGGCACGTACACGAGCCCGATCGACAGCCCCGGTCGCCGCTTCTTCACGATGCTCGGCACGCTGGTGCAGGGCCGTGTGTCACTTGACGGCGCGGCATCCTGGGGCTCAGCCCTCGGCCTGTACATCGCGATCACCTACGCCACCCAGCGCCGCCAGTTCGACGGAGCCGACGGGCAGGAGGTCGTGCTGCTCGACTACGGCAAGCACCAGCGCCGCCTGCTGCCGCGCCTGGCCACCACGTATGCGCAGATCTTCGCGCACGACGAGTTCCTGCAGAAGTTCGACGGAGTGTTCTCGGGCCGCACCGACACACCGGACGACCGCGAAGACCTCGAGACCCTCGCGGCGGCGCTCAAGCCGCTGTCGACATGGCACGCCCTCGACACGCTGCAGGAGGCGCGCGAGGCCTGCGGCGGCGCCGGCTACATGTTCGAGAACCGTCTGGTCGGCCTTCGTCAGGACCTCGACATCTACGTCACCTTCGAGGGCGACAACAACATCCTGCTGCAGCTGGTGGGCAAGCGCCTGCTGACGGATTTCGCGGGGCAGTTCAAGGACAAGGATGCCGCGGCTCTCGCGAAGTACGCGGTCGGACAGACCGCCGGCAAGGTGTTCCACGGCGCCGGCCTTCGTCGCTTCGGACAGAACATCGCCGACTTCGGCTCGACGGCGCGCTCGGTCGAGAACGGTCTTCGTGCCGAGCAGCAGCACGAGCTGCTGGCTGATCGTGTGCAGCAGATGGTCGCCGACATCGCCGGTCGCCTGCGCCCGGCCGGCAAGGACAAGGTGCTCGGCGAGAAGCTCTTCAACGAGAACCAGGCCGATCTCATCGAGGCGGCCCGCGCGCATGGCGAACTGCTGCAGTGGGAAGCGTTCACGGATGCCGTCAACAGCATTCCGGATGCCGACACGAAGCAGGTGCTCACCTGGCTGCGCGATCTGTTCGGGCTGCAGCTCATCGAGAAGCACCTCGCATGGCACATCATCAACGGCCGCCTGTCGACGCAGCGCGCCGCCGCAGTGTCGAGCTACATCGATCGGCTCTGCCTTCGGCTGCGTCCGCACGCGCTCGACCTGGTGAACGCCTTCGGCTACGAGCCGGAGCACGTGCGCGCTCCTATCGCCAGCGGTGCGGAGAAAGATCGTCAGGACGAGGCGCGGGCGTACTACGCCGACCTCGCCGCATCCGGTCAGGCGCCCATCTCGGAGAAGCTTCTGAAGAAGGCCGCCAAGAAGGACTGACTTCAGCACACCTGCACGACGCGGGTGCAGATGCGCGACGACCGAGCCGAACACGTCGTGCATTCGTGCCCCGGTCGTGCAACTCGTCCTTGGCCCGTAGTCAGGGGGCAGGCGGTGCCGGCGGCGCGGCAGGAGGCGCCGGCGGCGCTGCGATCGGTGGAGCCGGCGGATAGGTCCACTGAGGCGGAACAGGGTGCTGCCCGACCGGATAGGCGCCGTGATCGGCAACGGGAAAGGCTGCCGGGTTCCGGCGCCCACGACGCGAGATGATCAGCAGCACCGCGGTGAAAGCGAGCTGCGCCACGGCGACCGCGGTCGCGACTCCCACCATGACCATCGGTGTCCCGGACCGGAGCAGAGCCATTGGCACGATGCCGTGGAAGAGGGGTGTGCCCATCGTGGTGACGAACAGCAGCGAGATCAGAAGCAGGAAGAGCGCCGGGATCACGAGCGCCCAAGGCGACCACCCGCTGGCACCGATCCCGGCGACGGTGAATGCGACACCGACGATCAGTGCGAGTACGACCATGGGATTGATCGAGGTGTCGAAGGTCCTCACCGCGCTCATCTGACCCTCGCCGTTGCCCCAGACCAGCAGCCATCCCCCGACCGCCAGCAGCACGGGGGCCGCGACGAACCCTCCGACGACGAAGCCTGCGCTGACGCGGCGTGTGCTCCGGCGGATCAGCATGAGCGTCAGGCCCATGGCCCCGAGAACCGTGCACACGAGGAGGGGGAGTCCGTAGTAGAGCCCGTCGACCCACGCCCGAGGAAGGAACGGCGGCGCGCTGACGAGCACTTCGAGCATGAGCCCCGGCACGACGGCGAGCACCAGCGCCGCGAGTCCGAGTACACCGGCGGCGATGAGGCCGGCAGAGCTCCACAGCCCGGTCGCGACGACGCCGACGAGGAGCAGGAGCCCGAGAATCTGGAGCGCGATCGGACCCGCGAACTCCGTGAGGTCGACACCCGTGTAGCCGAACATCGTGAAGAGCCGGTATGCCTCGATGCCCCCGGCCGAGATGATGCCCAGAGCGATCGGCGTGACGATCACGCCGATCAGAGCAGTGATGATCCTGGCCGTCCACGATGATCGTTGCACCACGGCATCCCCCCGATTGTCGAGTGCCCAGGCTATCGGCGACGCGCTCGTCGCGAAACCCATGTCGCAGGCATTGCCTACGCTGGTGCCATGACCTCCCTCCTCACCGGTGCTGACGGGCGCGCTCGCTGCGCATGGATCGGAACGGATGCTGAATACGCCAGATATCACGACGAGGAGTGGGGCGTGCCGCTTCACGGCGACCGCGCGCTCTTCGAGAAGATGGCGCTCGAAGGTTTCCAAGCGGGGCTCAGCTGGATCACCATCCTGCGCAAGCGACCGCGGTTCCGGGAGGTCTTCGCCGGGTTCGCCCCCGAGACGGTCGCCGCCTTCGACGACGACGACGTCGAGCGTCTGATGGCGGATGCCGGGATCATCCGCAATCGTGCCAAGATCCTTGCCACGATCGGCAACGCGCGTCTTGTGACCGAGATGACGCCGGGCGAGCTCGATGAGCTGATGTGGTCGTTCGCGCCGGCGGCGGGTATCCGCCCGCGCTCCTTCGCCGACGTGCCCGCGGTGACGGACGAATCGACGGCGATGAGCAAGGCGCTCCGCAAGCGAGGGTTCCGGTTCGTCGGCGCCACGACGATGTACGCGCTCATGCAGTCGGCCGGCATGGTCGACGATCACATCGAGGGGTGCTGGCGCGTCACCTGATCAGATGGGTATTCCTGCCCGTGGGGCAATTCGCGTGTGGCGGTTAGGATGTACCGGTGCGTCCTGGGTCAGTCGGCTCGTCGCACGGTTGTGACGTCCACCCGGGGGGAAACTGACGATGAAGGCGCTGTCATGGTTGCGCGCGAAACCGAAGACGGCCGCATCTGTTGCGGGCGTCACTGCGGCGGTCGTCGCGATCGGCACCCTCGCCTTCGCGTATGAGGGCAATCCCACCACGAAAGTCGACCTGAACGACGGCGGCGTCTGGATCACGAAGTCGTCGGCGCTGATGGTCGGCCACTTCAACAATGAGTCCACTCTTCTCGATGGCGGACTGCGCACGACCGGCGAGGGGTTCGACATCCTGCAGGATGCGTCGACCGTGCTCGTCACCGATCGCAGCAACGCGACCCTCACCGCCGTCGACTCCGCCCGCGTCTCGCTGGGCGACAGCACCACCATCCCCGGATCGGCGAAGGTCGCGCTCGGCGCGCAGACTGCGGCGATCCTCGACACCGAGTCCGGCGACCTCTGGGTCGTGCCGGTCAAGGGCATCTCGGGATTCGAGCTGCAGGGAACCGACCCGCTCGTCGAACTGGGCAAGAACTCCGACGTGACCGTGGGGCAGGACGGCACGGTGTACGCCGTCTCCGGTGAGAACGCCGAAGTGGTCACCATCCCCGTCGACAACGAGGGTGAGGCCCTCGAGCCGCAGTCCGCCGCTCTGGGTGAGTTGGACGCCTCGATCGCTCCTTCCATCACGGCGGTCGGCGCGACCCCGGTCGTGCTGTCACCGTCCGACAGCGCCGTGATGACTCCTGGTGGGTTCCGCACCGAGATCCCCGAGGCCGACTCCGCCGTGCTGCAGTACTCGTCTGCGGCGACGGACGCGGTGACCGTCGCGACGGCGTCCCAGCTGATCGATGTGCCGCTCGACGGCGGCGAGCCCCAGGCGACGAGCACGGGCGGCGACGGCACCCCGGCCGCCCCGGTGTCCCTGCTCGGCTGCAGCTACGGCGCGTGGTCCGGCACCGGCACTTTCGTTCGCGAATGCCCCGGTGACGGCGACGACATCAATGAAGAGGTTCCCGGTGCCGAATCCTCGGCGTCGCTGACCTTCCGTGTGAATCGCGACGTCATCATCCTCAACGACTCCGTCGGCGGTGCAGCGTGGCTCACCGACGAGAGTCTTCAGCAGGTCGACAACTGGGATGACCTGACACCGCCCGAGGGTGAGACCGAGAACGAAGAGGACACCACGCAGGAGACCGTGGAGACCACGCTTCCCGTGCGCACGGACGTGAACACGCCCCCCGTCGCGGAGGACGACGAGTTCGGCGTGCGTCCAGGTCAGACCACGGCTCTGCCCGTGCTCGACAACGACAACGACCCCGACGGCGACGTGCTGGTCGCCGCGATCGCCGAGCAGCAGCCGTCGATCGGAACGGTGCAGCCGATCTACGACGGCGGCTCGCTCCAGATCGCGGTCGGAGAAGATGCCTCGGGCGCAGCGTCCTTCTCATACGAGGTGAACGACGGTCGCGGCGGTACGGACACCGCGAATGCGAATCTCACGGTCAAGGACTGGGACACCAACACCGCCCCCAAGCCGAAGCGCACGACGGCACTGGCCATCGAGACCGGCGGAACGATCTCCTACAACATCCTCCCGGACTGGATCGACCCCGAAGGCGACGACATCTACCTGCGCGGCGTCGTCGCCGCACCGGGTGACGAGGTCGAGTTCACGACGGACGGTCAGATCACCTACCGCGCCACGGCGAGCCTGCAGGGGCGCAAGGAAGTGGAGATCTCGGTCGCCGACGCCCTCGGCGAGGTCGCGACGGGCACGCTCGTGCTCGACGTTCGTCAAGCCGGGTCGACGCTGCCGAAGACGAACGCCGATCACGTGATGACCCGCGTCGGCGAGCAGGTGACGGTCTCACCGCTCGCGAACGACTCGAGCTCGGGCCAAGAGCAACTGCGCCTGACCAGGGTGAACGGCGACGAGACCCCCGGTGCGACGATCCAGCCCGACTATCCGAACAAGACCTTCACCTTCAGCGCCCCGGCGCCCGGTGTCTACTACGTCCTGTACGAGGTCGCGGCGGGTCCGAACGGAGTGCCGGGAATCGTCCGCATCGACGTCGCCGATGCGAGCGAACAGGATCTGCCGCCGGTCGCCGTACGCGACGTGGCGCTGCTGCCCACAGGCGGCGAGGTGCTTCTGGGCGTGCTGAACAATGACACCGACCCGTCGGGCGGCATCCTCGTGGTCCAGTCGGTGACCGTGGAACCGGGCAGCGGCATCTCGGTCTCGGTGCTCAACCACGAGTCGCTGCGCATCGGCGATCAGGGCGCGCTCGACGAGCCGGTGAAGATCAGCTACCGCATCTCGAACGGCTCCAAGACGGCCGAGGGCGAGGTGGTCGTCATCCCGATCCCCGCGCCGGAAAAGATCCTCCCGCCGGTCACAACGCCGGATCAAGCGGTCGTACGCGTCGGCGATGTCGTGACCATCCCCGTGCTCGAGAACGACACGAGTCCGGTCGGCGACGCCTTGAGCCTCGAGCCAGAGCTGGTCGAGCCGTTCGTCGATCCGGAGGACGGCGAGATCTTCGTCTCGCAGGATACGGTGCGCTTCAAGGCCGGTGATGAGGCGAAGACCGTCTACGCCACGTATGAGGTCTCAGACACTCGCGGGAACAAGGTCGGCGGGTACATCACGATCCAGATCGTGCCCGTCCAGGATGAGAACGCGGCTCCCCGCCCGCAGGACATCACGACACGTGTGCTGAGCGGCAATGTCGCGAACATCGCGGTGCCCTTGGATGGCATCGATGAAGACGGTGACTCCGTCGAGCTGATCGGCCTCGCGTCGAACCCGAAGAAGGGTCGCATCACCGAGGTCGCGCAGAACTACTTCGTGTACGAGGCGTACGCCGCCTCCTCGGGCGTCGACACGTTCTCGTATCGCGTGCGCGACCGTCTCGGACAGGAGGGCACGGCGACGATCCGTGTCGGCGTCGCGCCAGCCGAGGAGATGAACCAGGCACCGTATGCGGTGAAGGATGCCGTCGTTGTGCGGCCGGGGCGCGAGATCGCCGTACCGGTGACTCTGAACGACTCTGATCCCGAGGGCGACGAGATCGCACTCGTCAAGGACGGGCTCGTGCTGCCGGAGGATTCGGGCCTCGAGGCCCGCGTCTCAGGCGACCGCGTGCTCGTGCAGGCGCCCGACAACGCGGTCGAGACATCTCTGCAGTACACGATCAGCGACTCGCGCGGTGCGACGGCGCAGGCCGTGCTGCAGATCACCGTGGACGATGACGTGCCGCTGATCGCCCCTATCGCCCGAGATGACCGCGTGCTGCCATCGGACCTCACCGACGGTGAGCTCACCAGCGACGTCGACATCGTCGGCAACGACGAGGACCCGGATGGTACGACTGAGGCGCTGGACGTCGAAGTCGGTGCGGGTGGCACCCTGCTCGAAGACGGAAAGGTGCGCGTCACGGTCGGCGACGAGATGCAGCTGATCCGGTATACGCTCACCGATCGCGACGAACTGTCGACGTCGGCGTTCATCTTCGTGCCGGCCGTGAAGGACCTGCGGCCGTCACTCACCTCGACCAAGCCCGTCGAGGTGGTCAGCGGTGAGACCAAAGAGCTGCCACTGGACGAGTACGTGATGGTCGCCGGCGGCGGAACGGTCAAGATCACCGAGCACGCGAAGGTGAGCGCATCGAACGCCGATGGAGCCGACCTGGTCAAGGACGCCAGCACCCTCGTCTACACCTCGAAGGCCGGCTTCTACGGCGAGGACGGGATCACGTTCGAGGTCACCGACGGCACCGGTCCTGATGACCCGGAAGGGCGCAAGGCCACGCTGACGATCCCGATCACCGTCCTGCCGCCGGAGAACCAGCAGCCGACGTTCACCCGCGCCGAGATCAACGTCGCGCCCGGCGAAGCGGCTTCGGAGCTCGATCTGGCGGCATTGACGACCGACCCCGATCCGGAGGACGCCGGCGAGCACGACTTCTCGCTCGAGGGCGACGCCGGCAACGGCCTCACCGCCCGCGTAGACGGCGACAAGCTCACCGTCGAGGCGGCGTCGAACGCGAAGAAGGGCACCAGTCAGACTTTGACCCTCACGGTCACCGACGGAGAGACCAAGCCGGTCGAAGGCACCGTGATCGTGAACATCACGGCATCCACGCGATCGCCGGCGACGGCCAACACCGACACGATCGACGAGGCCGATCAGGGCGAGACGATCTCCGTGCCGGTCCTGGCCAACGACTTCAATCCGTTCCCCGAGACCCCGCTGAAGCTCGTCTCGGTCGCGCCCGAGTCCGGGAGCGGGAGTGCCGAGGTCGACGGCGATGAGGTGCGGGTCACTCCAGGAAAGGAGTTCGTCGGCACGCTCGTGGTCAGGTACACGATCGAGGATGCCACCGAGGATCCAGATCGTCATGTCGACGGCCGCATCGTGCTGACCGTGCAGGGAGTGCCGGAGGCGCCGGGAAGTCCGCAGGTGACCAGCGTGCAGGACCGCACGGTGGTGGTGTCGTTCTCGGCTCCATCCAACAACGGCGCCGAGATCACCAAGTACACGGTCTCCAGCACCTCGGGAAGCGCGTACAGCAAGGAGTGCGCCTCGACGACGTGCACGCTGGACGGGCTCACGAACAACGTCGAATACACGTTCCAGGTCATCGCGACCAACCGCGTCGGCGACTCGGAGCCGTCGGGCGCCTCGGCCATCGCGCGCCCCGACGCGCGGCCAGACACCCCCGTCGCGCCGACGCTCGTCTTCGGGGACAAGTCGCTCAAGGTCTCGTGGACGACACCGACGACACCGGGGTCGCCGGTCGATTCGTACACGCTGCAGATCTCGCCCGCACCGCCTTCCGGCATCACCGAGAAGGCCGGGGTGACGGGCAACTCGCTGACGTGGGAGGGTCTGGAGAACGGCACGTCTTACCAGGTGCGGGTGCAGGCCCATAATCGTGCCCCCGAGCCCTCGACGTTCAGCGGCTGGTCGTTGTCCGAGGTACCCGCAGGGCCCCCGTTCCAGCCCTCTGCCCCGACGACGGCTGAGCTCGCACCGGTCGGAGACCAGGCGCAGATGCAGGTGTCGTGGGTGGCGCCGAACAACAACGGTGACGCGATCTCGCGCTATCAGGTGCAGGTGCTCGAAGGCGGCTCGACCGTGCGCACGGTGGACGTGCCCGCCGGCCAGACCAGCCAGGCCATCACCGTGCCCACCTCCGAGCGGGGGTACACCTACATCGTCCACGCCGAGAACAAGGCGGGCTGGGGTCCGTGGAGCCCACCGTCGGCCGAGCGCCGTGGTGCGATCCGCCCGGATGCCCCGAACACCCCGACGATCGAGGCGGGCGACCGATCGATCAGGATCACGTCGGCATACGTGCTGTCGGCTGAGCAGCGAAACGGCGCCAGGGACTCGGAGATCAGTTATCAGTTCCGGCTGAACGGCGGCGGCTGGCAGGCTCTCACCAACACCACGATCGGCGGGCTGGACAACGGCGTCGGTTACTCGTTGCAGATCCGGGCGCTGTCGAATACCGGCACGGGGAGCTACACCGGTGTCGAGTCGGCTTCGTCGAACAACGCGACGCCGTACGGCTTGCCGCCGCAGCCGAACGCGGGTGCCCAGAACAACGGCGGCAACATCACGCTCAGTTGGAGCAACAACGGAAACAACGGCGCCGCACTCGACGACACGCAGATCCGCATCCGAGACCACAACGGCAACTGGAGCGGCTGGGAGAGCGTCGCCAGCAGCAACAGTCGCACGGTCGGCGGTCAGTACTCGCAGACCTGGGTGATCGAGGTGCGGGTGCACAACAAGGCCGGCTGGTCGAGCGTCGCTTCCGCTTCCGCGACGACCGACAGGAAGCCCGACCCGAAGGCTTGGGTCACTCGCGGCACACCCGAGAAGGTCGACACATGCCGTCACGACTCCTGCAGTCACTTCCGTATCAACACGAACGAGCATTTTCCGTCCGGCACGTACTCCGTGAGATGCATGACGAGCCAGTTGGGGCAGGTCGGCAGCACGTATCCGAGCGTCTCGCTGGGTCCGAATGTGAGTAAGGATCTGCCCTGTATCTTCGGGTACCCCGGTTCGAGCGTATGGGTCGAGATCAACGGCACCGCGTACGAGAAGAGCTCCTGGTAGAGCCGCGCCAGCGGAATTCAACAGAACACAGAGGAACGAACTGAAATGACCATGACCCCCGAACAGGCCTCCTGGTTCCAGGGCACCTTCACCCGCCTGGTCGACAACATCGACAAGGCGGTGCAGGGCAAGCGTGAGATCGTCAGCCTGGTGCTGGCATCCATGCTGGCCGAGGGCCACGTGCTCCTGGAAGACGCACCGGGCACGGGAAAGACGAGCCTCGCAAAGGCGCTGGCCGCGACGGTGCAGGGCACGAGCTCGCGCATCCAGTTCACGCCCGACCTACTGCCCTCCGACGTCACGGGCGTCACGATCTACGACCAGCAGGCGCACAAGTTCGAGTTCCACAAGGGCCCGATCTTCTCGTCGATCGTGCTCGCGGACGAGATCAACCGTGCCTCACCGAAGACGCAGTCGGCACTGCTCGAGGTCATGGAGGAGTCGAAGGTCACGGTCGACGGCGTCACGCACGAAGCCGGCCGCCCGTTCCTCGTGATCGCGACGCAGAACCCCATCGAGCAGGCGGGAACGTACAAGCTCCCCGAGGCGCAGCTCGACCGCTTCCTCATCAAGACGTCCATCGGATACCCCGACCTCGCGGTGACCGAGAGCATCCTCGCCGGAGCATCCGACCGCAACCCCTCATCGAGCCTGTCCGCGATGATCACCACCGGGGCCGTCGCCGACATGGCCGACCTCGCGGCGACCGCGCATGTCGAACCGGCCGTCCTGCGCTACGTCGCCGAGCTCGCCGAGGCGACTCGCCACGACAGCGGTGTGAGGCTCGGAGTGTCGGTGCGCGGTGCGATCGCGATCATCCGCCTCGCGAAGGTGTGGGCAGCCGTCCACGGGCGCCACTACGTTCTGCCCGATGACATCAAGGCGCTCGTCGCTCCGGCGTGGCAGCACCGCCTGCTGCTCGACGCCGAGGCGGAGTTCGCCGGCACCACCGCGGACGTCGTCCTCAACCGTGTGCTCGAGACGATCGCGGCACCTCAGGCGCGAACGGCGGCTTGATGACCGCAGAGACGCTGAGCGCAGCGCCCACGACCGCTCGTGACGCCGGATGGCGAGACATCCTGGCGGTCATCGGCGCGCGCATCGGCGCTCGTCTGCAGAAGATCGCGAGTGTCGTCCGACCGATGGCCTGGGTGCTCATGGGCATGGCGATCGTGTTCTGGATATTCGGCGCGAGCCTGGGCTGGAGCGAACTGAGCCTCACCGCCGTCATCGTCGCGCTCACCCTGATGCTGTGCGCATTGTTCCTGATCGGACGCACCGAGTACGACGTCACCCTCGACCTCGCCCGCACGCGGGTCGTCGTCGGCGAACGCGCCGTCGGAGCGCTCACGCTGTCCAACCCCGGCAACCGCGCCATCCTGCCGTCCCGCGTCGTGCTGCCCGTCGGCAGCGGGCGCGGCGAGTTCGGCATTCAGCGTCTCGCGCCTGGCGACAAGGCCGAGGAGCTCTTCGCCATCCCCACACAACGCCGTGGCGTCGTCAAAGTGGGGCCGGTCAGCGTCGTGCGCGGCGACCCGTTCGGTCTGTTCGAGCGCGCACATCGGCGCGATGACCCCGTCGATCTCTTCGTCCACCCTCAGACCGTGCTGTTCGACGGCCAGTCCCTCGGATTCCTCCGCGATCTCGAGGGACTTCCCGCCGCCGATCTCTCGCGCGACGACGTCTCCTTCCACGCGCTCAACGAGTACCAGCCCGGCGACGACCTGCGTCACGTGCACTGGCGCTCCACGGCCCGAACCGGGGTCATGATGGTGCGGCAGTACGAGGAGACCCGTCGTTCGCACTTCGTCATCGGGCTCTCCCGCTCGAGCGGCGACTATGCGAGCTCCGAGGACTTCGAACTCGGGATCTCGGTGGCAGGCTCGGTCGGTCTGCGTGCGATCCGCGACTCTCAGCGTGTCGACGTGCGTGTGCAGGGGCGTGAGCTGCGTGCGGGCACCGGCAAGCAGCTGCTCGATTCGCTCGCCGCCGTGGAGGCCAGCAAACCGCGCGAGGGCGGCATCTCCGAGCTCAGCGGAGTGATCGCCGCCACGATGCCGTTGGCGAGCGTCGTGGTGCTCGTATGCGGCACGAAGGTGCCGAACGAAGACCTTCGACTCGCCTGTGCACGGCTCCCGTTCGGTGCGCGTGTGATCGCCATCATCGCCGATGCCACCGCCGAGGCCCCCGCCCTTCGCCGCATCGGAGACGCCGATGTCGTCAGCGTCGGCGCCCTGAAACAGATTCCCCTGGCACTTCAGAAGGTTCTCGCATGAGCGCGTCTGCCGCGTCGGCGTTCCCCGCATCGTCGACCATTCCTGTGCGCCGCTGGATCCTCGACATCGCAGCCGTCATCGTGCTGCTGGGGGTCTCGGCGGCCGGGTTCTGGCCCACCTTCGCAGGCCCGAGCTATCTCCCCGCGGCCATCGGCGGTGGCCTCCTCGGCATCGCGATCGCTGCAGTCGCCGCATGGCGACGGTGGGGGATCCTCATCATCGCCGGGCTCACCGTGCTGGCGTACTTCGTCTTCGGTGGCGCGTTCGCACTGCCGCATACCGCGATCGTCGGCGTCATCCCGTCGCTCGACACGTTGCAGCAGCTCGCGGTCGGGGTCATCACCTCCTGGAAGCAGCTGCTCACGACCGTGGCACCGGTCTCCGGCGCTGACGGCTTCCTCATCGTGCCGTTCCTGCTCATGCTGATCGTGGCGGTGATCACGGCATCCCTCGCCCTTCGCCTCGCTCATCCCGCATGGGCGTTGATCCCGGCTGCGCTGCTGCTCGCGGTCGTCATCGCCCTCGGCACTCCAGAGCCGGCGGTCCCCGTCATCCAGGGCACGGTCTTCGCGCTGGCGAGCATCTCCTGGTTGGCGGTGCGCCAGATCTGGGCCCCGCAGAATGCTGCCGTGTCGGTGGGCGAGATCGACCCGGCCCGTGCGAACCACATGCGGATGAGGAGACTGCTCTCCGGGGCGGTCGTGCTCGCCGTCGCTGCAGGAGTGGGCGTGTCGACGAGCGCGTTCACCGCGCCCACCCAAGTGCGTCACGTGCTGCGCGACACGATCATCCCACCGTTCAACGTGCGCGATTATCCCAGCGCCCTGCAGTCGTTCCGCGGTCACGTGCGCGACGACGGTGAGAGCACGTTGTTCACGGTGCGCGGACTTCCGGAGGGTGCCCGCATCCGCCTCGCCGCCATGGATGAGTTCGACGGTCAGGTCATCAATGTCGTCGACGGCGGGCCTGGATCATCCAGTGCGTTCACTCCGATCCGCTCGAACATGTCCCCCGACGTCGAGGGCCTGCCGGTGACCCTGAAGGTCGACATCGACGCCTACTCGGGTGTCTGGGTGCCGCAGGCGGGTCTCGTCTCCGAGTTCCAGTTCTCGGGGGACGACGCCGATGCGCTGCGCCGAGACACCTTCTACAGCACGGGATCCGGCACCGCGGTCGCCACATCCGGCCTCCGCAAGGGCGACAGCTACACCGTGCAGACGACGCTGCCTGCCGAGTACAGCGACGAACAGCTCGCCGAGGCGGAGTTCGGCACTGTGCGGCTGCCGAAGAACGACAACGTGCCGGAGGAGTTCACCGCCCTCGCCGCCGAGATCGTGTCGGAGGCGGAGACGCCCATCGAGCACGTGCAGGCGCTGGCGACCTTCCTCTCCGAAGACGGGTTCTTCAGCCACGGACTCCAGGGCGAGGTCATCTCACGATCCGGCCACACCTCGGAGCGCATCTCCACCCTCATCGGCGGCGATCAGATGATCGGCGATGACGAGCAGTACGCCGTCACGATGGCACTGCTCGCCGGTGAGCTCGGCATCCCTGCGCGCGTCGTGATGGGCTTCTACCCCGATGAGGAGCAGGACGGCGCGGCCGCCTTCACGGCGACCGGCGACAACATCCACGCCTGGGTCGAGGTCAACTTCGACGGTTTCGGCTGGGTGCCGTTCGACCCGACACCCCCTGAGGACCAGGTCCCCAACGACCAGAACACCAAACCGCGCGCCGATCCCAAGCCACAGGTGCTGCAACCGCCGCCTCCTCCGCAGGAACCGGTCGACCTTCCTCCGACGCTGCCCGACGACCGTGAGGCCGAGGACGAGTCGCTCAACATCGGCGGCATCATCCTCGCGATCCTCGCCATCGGCGGACTGTCCCTGGCCATCATCGCCCTGCTCGCCTCGCCGTTCATCGTCATCGGTGCGTGGAAGGCCTCCAGGCGCCGGTCGCGTCGAACAGCCGAACGGACGGCGGACCGGATCGCCGGCGGATGGGACGAGCTCACGGACCGTGCGATCGACTACGGAGCGCGACTCGCACCGGGTGCGACTCGTGGTGAAGAGGCAGTGCTCGTCGCCGATTCACTCGCCGTGCCGACCGTGACGGCACTCGCCGATCGGGCCGACGCCGAGGTCTTCGGCCCTCGCGACCCGAGCGCAGAAGACGTCGACGCCTTCTGGAAGGAGGTCGACGAGATCGTCGTCGGACTCGGCAGCGAAGCGGGGTTCTGGAAGAGGACCAGGGCGCGACTGAGCCTGCGTTCGCTGCTCGTCGGCTCCGCCCTTTCGACAGGATTCCAGGGACTCAAGACCGCGGCAGCCGCGCGCGTCCGGCGAGAACCTGGCACCATCAAGAACAGCACTTCCGATGCACCCGAGAGTGAGACCCCATGACACAACTGGCGTTCGGCACGGTCGCCCCGACGTCGCGGCGTGCCGTGGCATATCTCATAGACGCCGCGATCGCAGCCGGAATCGGCCTCGTTCTCGGAATCCTGCTCATCGTCTTCGCGACCATCGCCGGCCCGGAAGGGATGCTGGGTGTGCTCGCCATCGGAGGTCCGGTGGTCTGGCTCATGCTGGTCGGCTGGCTCGTCTTCTACACCTTCATGCAGACCCGTAACGGTTCCATCGGCATGCGTGCACAGGGGTTGCGTCTCGTCAGCGAGACCGATGGTGCTCCGCTGGGTTTCGGGCGGGCACTGCTGCGCAATGTCATCTTCTGGCTCGCAGCATCCATCGTCGTCGGCTACTTCACACCGCTGTTCGACGGCTCAGGGCGTTTTCAAGGCTGGCATGACAAGGTCGCGCGCTCACTGATGCTGGATGCCCGCACCGGCTCTGCATCTGTCGCCGCCCCCGTCACCCAGGCGATGCACATCCCGCCGCGCCCGGTGATTCCGAACGCGGTACCGCCGCTGCCGGGCAGAGGAGCATCCGAGCCCGCCTACTTCTCGCAGACGGCCGCTGCATCGGCCGCCGGCGTGCCACCCGTGCCCGGTCTCACGCCGGCCCCCAGCTACTCATCGCCGGAGTCGATCGCCTATGACGCCCTCGTCGGGCCGAATGCGACCCAGGGCGAACCCGCCCCCGCACTCGATGAGACGATTCCCGCGCCGCGTCTGCCTCAGCCCGCACCGTATGTGCCCCAGACCGCTCCGCACCCCCCGCAGCAGCCTGCCGGCCAGCAGCCTGCCGGCCAGCCGCCGATCGCACAGCCACCGGTGGCGGCGACCGGGGAGGACTCGTTGATCGCCTTCGTGCCCGGCATCACGCAGGACGGTCCGCCCGAGCGAAGCCCCGAAGCCCCTGCTGCACCCCCGATCCCGGTTGCTGCACCGGCGCACGCGCCTGCCGCGCCTCCTGCGCAGCCCGCGTCTCCTGTTCGGACCCCGTCCGACGAGATCGGCGACATCGAGGACACCCGGATCAGCATCCCCGGCCACCGTCTCGTCTTCACCTGGGACGACGGAACCAGAGTGACGGTCTCGCAGCGCACCCTGTTCGGCCGCAACCCTGCGCCCGAGGAGGGCGCCGTGGCGGTGATCGTGCGCGACGAGACGCTCTCGCTGTCGAAGACGCACTTCGAGGCGGCCGCCGAGGCATCGGGCGGCTGGGTGAAGGATCGGCATTCAACGAACGGCACGGTCATCGTCCGCGACGGTGAGCGCATCCCGTGCTCGCCCGGTGAGGCGGTGCGCATCCGCCTCGGCGATGCGATCGAGATCGGTGACCGCATCGTGACGATCGGGGGGTACGCATGACGGCTCCACTGATCGTGTCGGCCGGGTCGTCGACGCACACCGGCATGCGCCGCTCCCTGAACGAGGATGCGATGCTCGCGAGCGCGCCGATCTTCATCGTCGCCGACGGAATGGGGGGACACGAGGCGGGCGAGCGCGCAAGCGCTGCGGTGGTCGAGGAGTTCGCGCGATTCGCCGGGCGAGAGAGCCTGGAGCTCGACGATGTGCTCGATGCTCTCAGCCGCTCGCGCCTGGCCGTCGATGCGCTGTCCGTCATGGCCACCGGGCGTGCGGGAACGACGCTCAGCGGTGTCGTTCTCGCGGATGTCGATGGCACCGGCTATTGGCTCAGCTTCAACATCGGCGACTCGCGCACGTATCGGCTGTCGCGTGGTGAGCTCGAGCAGATCAGCGTCGATCACTCCGTCGTTCAGGAGCTCATAGAGACCGGGGAACTCAGCCTCGCCGATGCGGCCTCCGATCACCGACGCAACATCATCACCCGCGCCATCGGTGCCGGCAGCACCGGCGATGCCGATTTCTGGATGTTCCCGGCAGAGCTGGGCGACCGCATCCTGATCTGCTCGGACGGGCTCTCCTCCGAGGTACCGGATGCACAGATCCAGGAGATACTGACGGTCGAGTCCGACCCCCAGACGGCTGCTGCGACGCTGGTCGGCGAAGCCGTCACCGCCGGAGGCAGGGACAACATCACGGTCGTGGTCGTCGACGCGGTGTTCGTCGCGTCGCGCCCTGGCATGCAGGTACAGGCAGACGACGACTTCGATGAGAACACCCGGCCTCGAGAGGCCGCCGCAGGAGGGATCCGCTGATGCAGACGACCTACCGACCCGGGGACTGGTACGTGCTCGTGGCACCCGGAGCGCTCATCGCACTCTCGCCGGATGCGCCTGAGGACCTCGTCGCGACACTGTGGGAGCGGCAGCAGGCAGGTGGCGACCTCGCGGCTGTGATCGACGCGCTCACCGAACAGGCTTCAGGATCATTCGCGGCGATGCTGCCCTTCGCGGCCGTCGTGCTGGAAGGGGCGAATGCGAGGATCGCCGTGCGCGGCGACGTGGAAGTCCAGATCACGGGTCCTCACGGCAGCGAGAGTTTCACCGGCACGAACGTCACCACGTGGAGCGAGCGGTTCGCACCGAATGCGAATCGGATCGCCGTGAGCGCGGCCGCTGACGACTCCGCGCCCCTGCCGATCACGGGCGGCATCGTGCGTGCCGCGAACGTCAGCGCCGAGATCGAGCCGGCCGATGTGGCAGAGCCGGATGCTGCACTGAAGACGGACTCCGTCGTCGAAGGCGCGGCCGGGCCGTTCACGTCTGCGCCTCTCGTGACGCCTCCTGCGGTGCCCGTCGTCGCGCCGGCCCCGGAGCCTGAGGCAGAGCCCCCGGCTCCGCAGCCTGCAGCCGAAGAGTCGCCGGCCTCGGAACCTTCCGAGGTCGAGGAGCCGACCGCGGAAGAGGCTGTCGGGGCATCTGCGACCGAGCCTCCGACAGAGCAGATCCCAGAGGTCCCCGCTCCCGTCGATGGTGCGGTCGACGACTCGGTCGACGGGGCGACACTGCTGCCGGCCGAGATGTCGGATTCGACAGACATCGACGAGTTCGAGCAGCTGTTCGGAGCGACGATCGCTTCACCCAGCGCGATCGCGCAGCCTGCCCCCGCTCCACCGGCGCCCCCTGCTCCTTTCGGTATCGTGACGCCGGCCGACGGGGGCGACGGCGACCACGACGGGGCGACGATCTCGGTGGCCGAGGCGCGTGCGCTCCGCAAGCAGGCACCGACCGCTGCCCCGGACGCCCCGACCGCTGTCCTTCCCGTGGTCGCCGGCGGGACCGGCAGGGTGCGGGTGTCGACGGGTCAGGTCGTGACTCTCGACCGCACGGTGATCATCGGCCGCCGCCCGCGTTCCACGCGCGCCAGCGGCGCTGATCTGCCGCATCTGATCGCTGTGGAGAGCCCGCAGCAGGACATCTCACGCAGTCACCTCGAGATCCGGCCGGAAGGCGACACGGTCGTCGTCGTCGACCTGCACACCACGAACGGGTCGACGCTGCTGCGGCCTGGCGCCGATCCGATGCGCCTGCACCCCGGAGAGCAGACCCTCGTACTCTCGGCGGACGTCGTCGACCTCGGTGACGGAGTGACCGTCACGTTCGAGGATCTTCCGTGAGCAGACCCCCTTCGCCGCCTCCGGAGCTCCCCGGGTTCACCTACGTCGGGCCATTGGGCACCGGCGGCTTCGCCGATGTCTTCATCTACGAGCAGCAGATGCCCAAGCGCAAGGTGGCGGTGAAGGTGCTGCTCGCGGAGAGGATCTCCAGCAGCGCGGCCCAGGAGTTCACAGACGAGGCCAACGTCATGGCCATGCTGTCGACGCATCCGGCCATCGTCACGATCTATCACGCCGGTGTCGCAGCCGACGGTCGTCCGTATCTGGTGATGGAGTACTGCCCGAGGCCCAACCTCCAGGTCCGCGCCCGCAAAGAGCCGTTCTCGGTCGCAGAGGCATTGCGCGTCGGCATCCAGGTCGCAGGCGCGGTCGAGACCGCGCATCGCGCCGGCGTGCTGCACCGCGACATCAAGCCGGCGAACATCCTGGTCACCGAGTACAACAGGCCGGCGCTCACCGACTTCGGCATCGCGTCGACGACGGGTGCGGTGACGGAGGCGACCGGGATGTCCATCCCTTGGTCGCCGCCGGAGTTCTTCGCCGATCCGCCGCAGAGCGGACCGCGCTCCGATGTCTTCGCACTCGGCGCAACGCTCTACACCCTGCTCGCCGGTCGCTCGCCGTTCGAACGCCCTGGCGAACGCAACTCCGGAGCCGACCTGATCGAGCGCATCGAGCGTGCACCGCTGCAGCCGCTGGCGCGACCGGATTCGCCTGCGAGCCTGCAACGGGCGCTCGAACGGGCGATGTCGAAGAACCCGGATGCGCGCTACCCCAGCGCGGTGGCGTTCGCGCGGGCGCTGCAGAAGGTGCAGATCGAGTTGACCCACTCGGTCACGCCGATCGACATCATCGACGACCATCCGATCGCGGAGGATCTCGAGGACGAGGCCGACGGTCTCACCCGGGTGCGCGACATCGTCAGCATAGAACCGGATGCCGGCGCCACGCGCCCGTCCGCGACGACCAGGCCGTTCAGCAACCCGGAGCCGGCGCCCGAGTCGACGTCCGGCCCGCGTTTCTCCCCGAGTCGACCGATCGAGCCCTCCGCCGTGGAGGACACAGTCCTCCGGGTGGCGCCGGCCGCAGCTGCCCCCGCACCTGTCGACGACGATCGAACCCTGCTGCGAGCGCCGCGAACTCTCTCTCCCGACGCGGCGGCCGCGTCGCCGGTGCTGCATGCGCGAGCCGAGCCCACCGCCGAGAGCACGGAGGCACCGGGGGACAAGCGCCGATCCAGAGTGGGACTGTGGGTGACGGTGGCAGCGATCGCCGCGGTGCTTATCGGGGGCACGGTCGTCGGAATCAACGTCGTCTCCGGCGGCGAAGCCGACCCTGATCCGATCGTGACTCAGGACGTGGTCGATCCGAAGGATCCGGTCTCCGACGCCGTGCCGCGGGTGGAAGAACTCACCGGCACGCGCGCCGGTACGGCGATCACGTTCAGCTGGAGCAACCCCGCGCCCGAGGATGGCGACCTGTACCTGTGGAACACCGTCGATCTCGCCGGACCCGGAGCCACCGAGACCACCGAGACGACGACCATGACGTTCCAGGGGTCGGCGACGGGGCAGGTGTGCGTGGACGTGATGCTGCGTCGCGGCGACGGAAGGGCATCCGAACCCGTGCGGGGGTGCGTCGAATGAGCACCGACCAGGTCACGGTCGAGTTCGCGGGCGAGTACTTCCCGGTCGAAGGAGAGGGACGCTTCACCGTCGGTCGCGAAGGCGATCTCGCAATCGACGAGAACCTCTTCCTGCACCGCCACTTCCTCGAGATCAGCCATGATTCCGGATTGTGGTGGCTGTCGAACATCGGCAGCAGGCTCACAGCGACGGTCACCGATTCCGCCGGCGGAGTGCAGGCCTGGCTCGCCCCCGGCGCGCGCCTGCCGTTGGTGTTCCAACGCACGACGGTCGTGTTCACCGCCGGACCGACCACGTATGAGCTCGTCGTGCACGCGGCCGAGCCGACATTCCGCCCCACCCGCCCCGAGAGCGCCGACGGCGACTCCACGATCGGCGACGTCCCGCTTACGGTGAGCCAACGCCAGCTGATCCTCGCGCTGGCCGAGCCTCAACTGCTGCGAGACGGCACAGGCATGAGCGAGATCCCCACTTCCGTGAGCGCGGCGAAGCGATTGGGCTGGACGATCACCCGGTTCAACCGGAAGCTCGACAACGTCTGCGACAAGCTCGACCGCATCGGCGTGCCCGGTATGCGTGGCGGACAGCGCAGCTTCGCGACCAATCGACGGGGGCGGCTCGTGGAATACGCCATCGCGTCGCGACTGGTGACCAGAACCGATCTCGCGCTGCTGGACCTGCGCACGGAAGAGGAACGCACGGATGGATCGAGCGCCGATGACTGACGATCAGAACGAAGGGCCGCAGCTCGTCCCGCGCCCCGTCGACGCCGCGGTCGCGGCGGAGTGGCGGACGTTCTTCAGCGGCGGCGGTGTCTTCTCGCTGCCGGCGGCGACCGAGGTCAACCGGCGAAAGCGCGCCAGGAACACGGTCTTCCTGACAGTGCTGCTCCTGCTGGCTGTCGCGGCCGTCGCCGTGGCCGGTGTGCTTCTCGCCACGGGATCGGGACGCGCCCTGACGTATGCCCTCCTCGCCGTGCTGCTCATCGTGACCGTCGTGGCCACCGCGAGGATCGCCGGCATCCGTCGCGCGCTGAACGCGGTGCGCGACTCTCCACAGGAGTACATCGCGGTGTCCCGCGACGGCATGCGCTTCGCCGGGATCGAGTTCCCGTGGACGGCGATCGTCGGCGGGCTCATCATCGACGAGCGGGGTGCCCAGTACTCCGGGCTCAAGCGGCTCACCGCCAAGATCATGCTCTCGGCCGGTCACCCGCAGGTCGAGATGCTTCTCGGCGTCCGCGAGGGCACGGTGCGCGATCACCGTGCGCACGCGCCCGGTGCGGTTGGTCGCGTCTTCTTCGTCTCGATGGGTTCGGGTGGACCGCGGATCCCGCTGCAGCACGCGATCGACGACGACAGCATCAACGCACTCGCCACGGCAGCCAGGGTGAGCGCGGCGGATGCCGATGTGCCGATCATCGTCTCGCGCGATCCGGCCGTCATCCACCCGACGATCATGGCGATCTGGCGGGGGAAGCGCCCCACGGCAGGAAAGGAATCGAATGAGTGACCTTCGGGCAGAGCGCTGCGACCGTATGGTGCAGCCGATCGTCGATCTGACGGCATCGGTGCTGGCATCGCAGATCGGCAACCTCGACGACTTCGACGATGTGATCAGAGCCGCAGAGTCGGTGCTCGCGGTCGCGGAGCTCGGCTCCTACGGCATCGACGACGATGCGTACATCGACTGGGCAGGTGCTGCTCCTGCCACCTTCAAGCGCATCATCGAGGCGGCTGAGCGCAAGGACAAGAAGGCCGTATGGCTCGCGTTCGCCGACCCGCAGACCGGCGTGTACCGGGTCTCCGCCGCGTGCCAGGGTCTGCCGCGCTGGTGATGCGGCACTGCCGAATCTCGTCAGCAGTCGTCGGCGAGCGGTGACGGCGGGGCGACTTCTGTCTCGCCCCAGTCGCTGAACTCGACTTCCATAGTGCCGGCGGCATCCGCACGCACCAGAGCGGTGGGCAACGGGGGACCATCCCTGGAGACGGTCAGCGCTCCGAGGGTGCCCTCCGCGCCGAGGACGATGTTCGCCGTGCCCTCTCCGGCGGCGGCGATCGCACTCGCGTCCGCGCTGAATTCGGCGACGGTCCGCACCGGGTCGAGCAGCGTGCGCCATCGGGCCACCGCGGGGTCGTCCACGCCCATGCAGGCGTAGGCACCGTCCGCCGCCTCACCCGTAGGAGAGGGCAGTACGTAGGCGACGTCATCGGTCAGCACGATTCGGGTGCTCACTCCGTTGACGGTGAACTCGGCCTCCACCGAACCGCCACGTCCGGACACCACGAACGTCATCATCCGGTCCGCCGTGTCCACGAACACGCCGGTCATGGTCCCCCCGTGTTCTGCGCGCATGGCGGCGATGACAGCGGCCAGAGCGTCCTCCGTGCCCAGCAGGGTCACCCCGTTGCCGACGTCGTCGCCCCAGTCCTCACCCAGATCGAGGTGGGTCGGTGTGGCGACGGGTGAGACGGGTGCTCCCGAGCATCCCGGCACGAGCAGGAGCGCGAGCGTCAACGGGATGATGACGCGTCGAAGCGCGTCACTCCTCGTCTTCGGCATCCGTCACGCACCCCGCTACGGCTCCCTGCTGGTCGAGCGCCGTTCGGTCGAGCGAGGTCGAGGCCTTCTCATTCCCCTCGGCAGGCCGCACCAGAAGACATGACCGCTCGTCGATCAGTCCGGCGGCGAGCGGAAGCCACAGCTCGGTTCCCGTCACGCGCTGCGACACGTCCACTGCATCGCCGGCCGGGCCATCGATCACGATCACCTGGTACGGCACATCCGGGCCGCTCCAGCTCGCACGCACCACGTTCTCGGTGGATTCGATCTGCAGATCTGCGGCGACATCCTTTCCGCCGAAGACCCCCAGGACCACGAAGACGGCGAGGGCGATCAGTGCGATCAACGTGGTGCCGGCCGACACGAGGAACGCGGGATGCAGCCAGAGCGGACGGCGCTTCGCTGCAGAAGACTCCTCTTCCAGCTCCGGCAGCACGCTGCCGGAGATCTCCAGCGGACGGATCGGTCCGGACATCGCGTCCAGGCTCGGCCGGGCCGAAGACCATCCGATCTGCCCTGCCATCGCCGCTGGGGCTGCTGAGGGGGCCGCGGATGACCATGACACTGGAGTGGTCGTGATCATCGAGGGTTGCCCGGCGACCACGTCCGTCGCGCTGCTGCGCTCTCGGCGGGTGCGGGGGACATCGCTCATCGAAGGACTGCGGATTCTCTCTGGTGATCGGTCACGTCTATCCTAGTCGTGATCCGACCGGAGACTTGGAGTCGAATGCGTTCGTCGTTGCCCTGGCGTCGCGGCGCAGCCGCGGTACTCGCACTGGTGCTGCCAGTCGCTTCCGCCATGCTCGCCGCGCAGGCCGAGGAGGAAGACGAAGGACCGCCACCCGACGGCGCCGTCATGATCCCCTACCAGGAGGCCGGTGAGATCCGCCCCGGTGAGGGCTGGTTGATCGACTGCGCCGCGCTGGGAGTCGTCGAAGGCGTGACAATCACGTGCGATGCTGAGTCCATCACTCTCTCCGCCGCATACGACCCGGACTGGGGAGAGCATCCGCTGTCCGTACGGATGGTCTCGAAGCACACCGATCTCCAGGTCGGGTACGCGTTGCGCATGGAGCCTCCGCCGGCACCGGAGATCACCATGGATCGGCTGGACATGCCCATCGAGGTCGGAGAGCAGGCGATGCTGCCGCTGTCCGCACTCGGCATAGAGTGCGAGATGTGCTCCGACGACGGCGGCGCGATCATCGAGGTCGGCAAGCTGCCGCACGGCGTCGATGCGGGCGTGAGCGCCACGCACCTCTCCGTCAGAGGGTCTGTCGTCGGAGACGCCGAGATTCCGCTGCGGGTGACCGACGATGCCGGTCAGACCGGCGACGTGAAACTGACGGTGTCGTTCGTGAAGGCCGCGGCGCTCGCGACGGCCGATGCGTCAGCGGACGAAGAGCAGCCGGTCGGCGCACTGCACGTCGTCAGCAGCGCATCGGAGTGGGATCTCGCCGCACTGTCATGGGGTGAGGACAGGACGATCGTATGCGCCGAGCCCCGACCGGCCGGACTCACCTGTGCTCCGGACGGGCGCCGCGGTGCTCGCCGCCGACAGCCCGCCGCCCTCGCAGTTCATGTTCCGCGTGGTCACCGCAGACGGATCGCAGTCCTGGGGCAGCGTGACGATCGGTGAGTCACCCGATGACGACGGCCTCGCGGCCCCCGAATGGGCCCGCAAGGCGCCACTGCACATGGTCTATCCGCCTTCGGGCGATGACGCACCGGGTGAAGGCGGATCCCTTCTGGGACCACTGACACTCCTGTTGGAAGGGATACCCGGATCATGAGCCTCCGGCTGACAGTCGCCGATCGTCCCGGCGGCTCGCACACCGAATCCTGGCTGGTGAAGGTCGATGAAGCGACCACCGTGTCGGAGATCGGTGAGGCGCTGAGCGTTCCCGTCGAGATCGTCGCTCCCGGCGCTGATCCGGTCGCACCGTTCGCGAAGTCGATGCTGCGCAGCGGCGTGGTCATCCCGAGTCGCTCATCCACGGTGCATCCTGCCGGAACGACCAGGCTCGACTTCGTCGCAGGCCCCTTCGCCGGGGAATCCGTGGCGGTCGTACCGGGGGAGCGGCTGCTGATCGGGCGGGGGCCGAGCGCCACGATACGCGTGGCCGACCCGCATCTGGCCGAAGAGCACGCGCACATCACCGTGACTGGCGGAACGTCTCCCGAGGGCATCCCCTTGCCGCTGTCGGCACGCATCGAGCTCGTCGCCTCGGACGGCAAGCTGCTCGTGAACGGGGAGGCCGACTCCTCCTCGGCCGATGTGGTTCCGGCTGATCTGGTGCAGTTGGGCAGCAGCGTGCTACGGGTCGGCTCTGCACCGGCATCCGATGCCGACATCACCGTCGACGAACTCGGTGCGCGTGCGTTCAACCGCCCCTCCCGCATCCGTCCTTCTCAGACCCCGCCATCCGTCACTCTGCCGGGGGACGAGCCGGAGGAGGCTGACGCCTCTCCGCTCCCGTGGCTGTCGGCCATCGTGCCCGTCGTTCTCGGTGTCACGCTCGCCATCGTCTTCCAGCGACCCGTGATGCTGCTGATGGCCGCGGCCTCGCCGATCATGGTCGTCGGGTCGTTCATCGCCAACAAGAAGATCGCCAGGCGCAAGGGCGAGCGCACGCAGGTCGAGTGGATCGCTGAGATCGAGTCCGCAAGGGAGCGCATCGCGGCCACGGTGAGGCAGCAGCGACTGACGAGCTGGTACCACCACCTCGACCCGGTGTACATCCGCGATGTCGTCACCCGTCCGCTCTCGCGGCTCTGGGAGCGCCGCAGGTCGGAATCCGACGCGCTGAAAGTGCGAGTGGGCGTCGCCGATGTCCGGCTCGATGTCCGGTTCGAAGGCGGGCCGCAGAAGGAGCGACGAGAAGAGCGGCACGTGGGTGTGTCGCCATCGCCGGTGGCCGTCGACCTCGCCGACGGACCCGTGGGCGTCGCAGGTCCGGCCGACGTGGCCGAGGGCGTCGTGCGCTCGATGCTCACCGCGTTGACCGCGCTGCGCTCGCCGAGAGACCTCCAGGTGGCCGTGCTGTGCGATCGCGAGCAGGAGCACGCCTGGTCGTGGGTGCAGTGGCTGCCGCATGCTCAGCCAGGGGTGGGGCCGGTCGCGCTCGTCGGCAACACCGACCTCACGCGCCGCGAACGGGTGCGCGAGCTGGGTGCCCTTCTCGACGTGCGCATGCGCATCGGCCGCGATCGACGCATCGAGACCGAATCGCACGTCGTGCTGGTCGTGGACGGCGCTCGCCGCTACCGGATGCTGCCGGGGATGGTCGCACTGCTCGAGCACGGCTCGGCATACGGCATCCATGTCATCGCGATCGACAGTGATCGCTCCCGTCTGCCGGAGGAGGCCACGACAGTCGTCGTCGCCGACCCGGGGGATCCGTTGCTGGGACGAGTCGAGTCCGGCGACGCCTACCACTCGCCGGTGCTGCTCGATCAGGTCACGGTGAACTACGCCGAGGAGCTCGCCAGGGCGTTGAGCTCCATAGAGCACGTCCGCGGCGTCGGCGATGACGCGACGGTGCCGACCAGCGTGCGCTACACCGAGTTGCTGGGCATCGATCTGAACGATCCGCAGCCGATCATCGACCAGTGGCGGGTCGCACCTCGACAATCGTTCGTCGTGATCGGCGCCGGCTCCGAGGGCGAGTGCGCCGTGGACATCGCCACCGATGGGCCGCATGCCCTGGTGGCGGGGACCACCGGATCGGGTAAATCGGAGTTCCTGCAGGCGCTGGTCATCTCGCTCGCGCTCGCGAACCGACCCGATGCCTTGAACTTCGTGCTGATCGATTACAAGGGCGGATCGGCGTTCGCCGACTGCGCGCGGCTGCCGCACACCGTCGGGATGGTCACCAACCTCGACGCGCGCGAGACCGAGCGCGCGCTCGCGTCCCTCGATGCCGAGCTCAAACGCCGCGAGCGGGTGCTGAGGGATGACATCGGGGCGAAGGATGTCGACGCCGCGTGGGACAAGGACGCGGATGCCGCGGCACGGCTGGGCCTCGCCAGGCTGATGATCGTCGTGGATGAGTTCGCCGAGCTGAAGACCGAGTTGCCGGACTTCATCAACGGACTGGTCCGCATCGCGCGCGTCGGGCGCTCCCTCGGAGTCAACCTGGTGCTCGCGACGCAGCGGCCGTCCGGCGTCATCACGCCGGAGATGCAGTCGAACATCAACCTGCGCATCGCGCTGCGTGTGACCGACCGCGCGGACTCGACCGACGTCATCGGCACACCGGACGCCGCTCTGATCTCCGCAGCCACCCCCGGCCGCGGGTACATGCGTGCCGGGCTCGATGCCGCTCCCGTCGTGTTCCAGACGGCGCGCGTGGCAGGGCTGCGGATCGGGCACCAGCGTACGACGCGGGTGCTGCCTCCTGCCGCGAAGTTCGAATGGCAGACCGTTGGCCTGCCGCCCCGGTTCCCCGCAGTGGAGAAGGCGGTGCACCGTCCGGATCAGGACGACACCGACCTGCGCGGGCTCGTGCAGCTGGCGACACGGGCTGCAGCCGAGCTCGGCGTGGAGCGCAGCCCGTCACCGTGGCTGCTGCCGTTGCCGGAGCTGCTTCCCCTCGATCGGTTCGACGAGGATTCCGCGCCGGAGGGCGCGGTGGTGCTCGGACTCGTCGATGTGCCTTCGCGTCAGACGCAGCGTCCGCTGCTGTGGCACACGCACACCGATTCGCACCTGCTGTTCTTCGGCGGCAGCCGGTCCGGGCGCACGACCGCCGTGCGCACACTGCTCGCGCAGGCGGTGCAGCGCTTCACGCCGGCCGATCTGCACGTGTACGCGGTCGACTACGGCACCGGTGCACTGCTGCCCTTCGTGGCTGCTCCGCACACCGGCGCGGTCATCACGCCACAGGATTCCGGACGCCTTCCGCGCCTGCTCGCGCGGATGAGCGAGGAGCTCTCTCGTCGGCAGTCGGTGATCGCCGCGGCAGGCGTCGGCAGCATCGGAGAGCAGAGGGCACAGGCCGACGCGCGTGACGCCCTCTCGTACGCGCTGTTCGTGATCGACGGATGGGAGCGGTTGTCCGCATCGTTGAGCGCGGATGACATGGTGACGGTTCGCGATCATGTGCTGCGGTTGCTGCGTGAAGGCCCGTCGTCCGGTATTCGCGTGATCATCACCGCCGATCGATCGGTTCCCAGCGACAAGGTGGCCAGCTTCATCGACACCCGGTACGCGCTGCCGATGCGCGACGTCAACGACTACCGTGGCGCGGGGATCATGATCCGGGAGGTGCCGGCGTCGATTCCGCCCGGACGCGTGATGTTCGGCTCATCAGGAACCGAGGCGCAGCTCGCGGTGCTCTCCACCGACGTCACCGGCGAAGGGCAGACCGCGGCGGTGCGGGCGATCGTGGAGTATGTGTCGGCGCACTACGCGCAGTTCCCGCAGTTGGCCGAGTTGCCGCAGGCGTTCCGGGTCGATCCGCTGCCGCAGCGGATCGGACTCAGCGAGACGGCGCAGCTTCCGCTTCACGAGGGCGCTTCCGCGGAGTTCCCGGTGGTCGCCGTCGGAGGCGATCGCCTGTCGCGGATCACAGTCGCCTGGCCGGAGGTCGGCGGCTTCGTCGTCACCGGTGATCGCCGCAGCGGCAAGACCCACGCCCTTGCGGTCATCGCGCATCAGCTCGCGTGGCACGGCACCCGCATCGTCGTGGCCGTCGCACGCGACGGCTCGGTGCTCTCTGACGTCGCCCGCAGCCACGGGATGCCGGTGCTGACCCCGCAATCCGCCGATGAAGAACTGAGCGCGGCGCTCGCCGAAGGCGATGCACCGATCACGATCGTCGTCGATGACAGCGAGGGCATCCGTGATTCGAAGCTCGACCGAGCTCTCGGCGCGGCGCGCGCGCATGCGCGTTTCGTGGTGGGAGTCGGATCGGAGTCGGCCGGGTCGTCGATCACGGTCGCACTCACAGAAGCGAAGAAGGGCAGAGCGGGACTCCTCCTCTCGCCCACATCGACCATCATCGGCACACAGGTGTTCGGCGTGCAGCTCGCTCGCACGCATATCGGCCGTGGTGCGCCAGGATCCGGCATGTTCTTCTCGGACGGCACCTATCTGCCTGTGCAGGTCCCGGACCTCACGGCGTGAAACCGGGTGGCGTGGTGAGGGTTAGACTGACGCGGTGTTCTCGCGCCCTTTTCGGGCGCTCGGCCGATGAAGGGGGGAATCTTCGATGAGCACTCAATGCCGTTTCTGCGGTGAAGCAGTCAGGCCGGACAGCATGTTCTGCCCGTCCTGCGGTCAGCTCACCGACGCCGTCGCCGGCGTGGCCCCGCCGTTCCCCGGTTCGGATTCCGCACCACGGCGACGCGATTCGACCTCTGTCGCGGCGCCCGCCCCCGTGCTCGACCCCGTGCCGCTGCCCGCGCCCCGCAAGCCCGCGCGCAAGTCCGAGTCGGCCGAGTCGTCAACTCCCGCGAAGCAGCCTTCCGCCGTGAGATCCTCGGAGACTCCGAAGAAGGCGACGGGCGACAAGTCGCGAACCGCCGCTGCCGCGACGCCGACGACCACCGCCGCGGCCCCGACCGCGGTCACGCTGCCGGACGGGCAGCGTCTCCCGTTGGAAAGCGTGCTCGTTCTCGGCAGATCGCCCGAGCAGGGTGCTGCTCAGCACAAGGGCGTCGCGGTGCGCCTTCCTGACCCTGAGCGGGCGATGTCGCGGGTGCATCTCGTGATCTCGCCGGTACCCGACGGCGCCACAGCGACCGACCCTGGTTCCGCGAACGGCACGTTCCTCGAACGCGCCGGAACCCAGTACGTCCTGGTCGCGGGAACGCCGACGAGCCTTCTGCCCGGCGACCGTCTTCTGCTGGGCGATGCGACGCTGATCGTCTCCTGAGCGCTTGCTTCAAGACTCGCGTGCTCAACGATGGGCAATTCTCCCCATCGTTGTGCCCTCCCGCCGTGTGTTAGGAATGGTTACGCAGATCCAACCAGCGGCACAGCCGCATGACCAGGGGGTACGACATGGCCGAGATCAAGGTCACCTCAGAATCACTCGCAGGCGTCGCGAGCCAGCTCGCAAACGGCGCGTCCTCGATCGAGTCGCAGCTCGGCAACCTGAAGGCCCTCGTGCAGGGACTGATCGCCGGAGACTGGGGCGGGTCCGCATCAGAGACCTTCAACGATCTCTATGAGCAGTGGGACGCAGCAGGCCTGCAGCTGAAAGAGTCGCTCAACGGCATCAGCGACCAGCTCAACAAGGCCTCGCTGGCATACGAGGAGTCGGAGTCGAACATCGGCAACAGCTTCCGCCAGTAGTCCAATCGGTCAGACCGCAGGGTCTGCCATCGTCACATGTTGAGGGGGGTGCCTCATGGCGCATTTCGTGGTGAGCACGCCGTCGCTCGGCTTCTCCGCGGCATCCATGATGAATGCCGCGGGGATGCTTGACGCACAGATCCAGCAGGCGCAGAGCGTCGTGAATGCGGTCGCGGGCGGCACGTGGACCGGCGATGCCGCTGACGCGTTCGTCGAGGAATGGAACTCATTCATCACGAGCGCGGGCCTGACGCGGATGGCGTTGCTGAGCATCGCGACGCGCCTGCACGGCGCCCAGGCCACGTATGAGACGACCGAGAGTCAGATCGTCACCGCCACGCGGTCCGCGCGAGTGTCGATCAACCAGCCGGGCAAGGATGGCGAGCTCGGCACCAAGGACGATGAGAAGCTCAGCGTGACCCTCGCCGAGAGCGTCGGCGATTCGCGTGAGGATCTCACCGAACTCGTCGCAGAGATCAAGACCTTCACCGACGGCGGGAGCGCTGACGTATGACCGGGCAGCACACGTACGAGACGAGCGATATTCGCGGTCTCGAATCTGCGCTCAAGCAGCTGCAGGGTTATTGCAGCGACCTTCAGGCGCACGCTATGGCCGCCACCGCTGCGGTGGACTCGCAGTGGCAGGGCGTCGCGAACGCGGAGTTCGTCAATGCCGTTCAGATCTGGCAGGTCGGGGCGAGCGTGCTCACCTCGCATGCGGAGTTCCTCGCGACCTGGGCAGGGGTTGCCGCAACCGAGTACGAGACGGCACAGACCTCGATGACCACGAACTGGGCTGGTTGAGTCATGGTGAACATCGATCCCGAGAAGTTCCGCACTGCGGCCGACAACTTCGACGCCATCTCCACGCAGGCGGACACCTACGGATCTTCTGCGCGTTCCTCCCTGAACGGGTACGACGGCATGGCCGGTACCGACCCAGGTGGTGAGCAGTTCGCCGAGGCGTACGACGAGATGGCGAAGGCGGCCCTTCAGGGATTCGCCGACACGCAGGCATCGGCGCGTGACCTTGATCGCGGCCTCATGGCGGCGGCGGCCACGCACGCCCAGGCCAACGCGAACGCCGGGTACATCGTCTACGACGCGGCCGGAACCTACGTGCTGCGCGACAAGATCGAGAGCACGACCGTCTCCTCCCCGCCGTCCGCCTTCGGTGGCCGCCCGGACACCATGGTCGATGGCCTGGACTCGGCTGCGGTCTGGATCTGGGATCAGATCATGAACCTCGTCGGCACGCTCTTCCCTGACGGCGATCCGGACAAGCTCCGTGAGGCGGGTGGCACCTGGGCCAGCATCCTCGGGGATCTCGAGGCGCTGAAGACCTCGATCTCGACTGCTGATGCCCCGTTGAGCGGGATGGAGAGCGGCGAGCTCACGTCGATCTCCTCCAAGGTCGACGACTTCTCGGATGGCCTCGGGAAGTTCGTCAGCAGCAGCGACGGCATCGGTCAGATCGACAACATCTGTCGCGACTACGCGGACACCATCGAGGAGACGCATCGCGAGTCGCGTCAGATGATGGTGCAGCTCGTCATCGAGGTCGTGGCGAGCATCGCCGTCGGCGGCCTGCTGTCCGTGGTCACCTTCGGCGCCTCCGCTGTCGTCGCCGGCTCCGGCATCGCGATCCGCATCGCGAACATCGGTGCGAGAATCGCCGGACTCGTTCAGAAGTGCGTCGCTGCCGCGATGAGACTCTCGAGCAAGCTGCGTGCGATCGTGGCTGCGCTGCGCGCAGCCGGCACCAATTTCCCGAAGCTGAGCCGCGTCGTGATCGAGGTCGTGTCGGGAACGACGGGGGCGATGGCAGCGGAGACCGTCGACCCGAACCCCAATTTCCTCGCGGCATTCGCGGGTGGTTTCGCCGGAGGCAGCGTCACCGCTGCCGTGGTGGCACCGTTCGGCAACGCCGGCCGGCGAGTCATCGTCCAGGCCCTCGGCAACGGCACCGGCGGTGTCGCGGGCACAGCCACCGATATGGGTGTTCGAGGCGAAGAGATCACACCGGGCGCCCTCGCGCTGA
The DNA here is from genome assembly GCF_030815955.1 of Microbacterium murale. NCBI lineage: Bacteria > Bacillati > Actinomycetota > Actinomycetes > Micrococcales > Microbacteriaceae > Microbacterium > Microbacterium murale. The sequence continues at coordinate 2,299,316 of NZ_JAUSXK010000001.1, forward strand.
GTGCGGGTCTCGGCGTCGTCATGTCGGCACGCCTGCCCAGTCGCACTTCGCCGACCGCGGGAAACCCGGACGGCGGACGCATCGAGACTCCCGACGCCAATGTCCCGGCCGGCGTCGGCGGCGACCCGGGCTCGACCAGCATCGACGGCAACGGGACGAGGACCGATTACGACGGCCCGGTCGGCGCCGGCAACGAGATCGGCTCCGGCGGCGGTGACGGCGGCGGCGCGCCGACCGATCACGGAGATGCCCCGCTGGACACCGACATCAACGTGACGCCGGATGCCGGCAACGGATCGCCTGCGGGCGACAGCGCAGCTTCTGGTGACGGCACGCCTGCGGGCGAAAGCTCGCCTGAGCCGACGCCTGAGCCGACTCCGGAGCCCACTCCTGAGCCGACTCCCGAGCCGACTCCGGAGCCGACTCCGGAGCCGACCCCTGAGCCGACTCCTGAGCCCACTCCCGAGCCGACGCCGGACAGCGACGCCGACTCGACGACCGGTGGAAGCTCCGAGGGCGCGGGCCCCGGTTCGCGTGGTGTCCCGAACAGCGGCGGCGAAGCCGACGGCGGACGTACCCCGCGCGAGGACGGCGAAGCCGAGGGCGAAGCCCCCGAGGACGCCGCCCCCGATGCCGATGCAGATGCAGACGGCGACGGCAAGCCGGACGACGCGGACGGTGACGACGCCGGCGACTCTCCGGAGGACGACGCAGCCGTCCCGCCGACGTCACCGACGGACGGCGATCGACTTTCACCGTCCGACTGGAACCCCGCGAACTCCTCGAACCCGCATGTGGCCGGGCTCTTCGACGCCAATGGCGACATGCGCACGTTCGATGAATGGAACGCAGCGAACGGCGATCCGGACGCACCGGCGAACCACAACAAGGGCACGTACGGCGAACTCCAGGCGCAGGCCTTCATGGAGAGCAACGGCTGGACGCGCATCGACAACGGTGCGGACGGGTCCCACCCGGTCACGGCGCAGGGAATCGACGGCATCTACCGCCGGACCGGACCGGACGGCCAGACCGAGGTCGCGGTCATCGAGGCGAAGTACAACACGGCACGACTCGGGAACACACTCGACGGCCGGCAGATGGGCCACGATTGGCTCACTGGAGCCAACACGGGGACGAACCGCATCGACGCCGCGATGGATGGCACGTCGCAATCCGACATCGATGCCGTCAACGACGCGCTGGATTCAGGTGACATCCGCAGCGGCCTCGCACAGGTGGCGCCGGACGGCACCATCAGGGTCAGCGAGCTTGGTGTCGACGGGCGTGCCTCCGCGAACGGCGGAGATTTCACGGGATCCCCCGCGACCGGTGAAGCATCTGAGGCGCCGTCGACGACCCAGGCGTCCGGCTCTTCCTCGGCCTCTGATGTCGCTCCTGCTCCAGAGAGCGCAGGAGACCTCACTCCCGAGCGCGCTGGTGAAGGCAACGGCGATCCAGCTCCTGAGGATGACGGCGGCGCAACCGGTGGTGGCGGCGATGTCCCGCCCAATGGCGGTGATGTCCCACCCAACGGCGGCGATGCTGCCGGCGACCCTCCTTCAGGCGGTACAGCGGCACTCAGCGACGGCACGTCGCACACCGTGCAGGCGTCGCCCGAGCAGATCGCAGCGAACACCACCCCGTGGGATCAGGACGAGTTCGGCGGGCAGCCGCTCGACAACTTCCTTGCTGACCGCGGGTGGACTCGACGAGAACTCGATGACGCACTCGACACGCACGTGCGCAATCTCACGCCCGATCAGGTCGACATGCTCACCCAGGTGCGCGATTCCATCGCTGTGGATGCGGACACCTGGATGCAGAAGGTCGTCGACGACACGACTGCGCTCAACTACCTGTACAACGACCGCTCCGGGTACAACAGCCCAGATCACATCTACGGCTTCACGGCTCGCGCCGGCGACGTTGTGGACATGCGAACACCGCGTGACGTCTTCGAACGACTTGCCCTGAATTATGAGGGGACGACCTTCTCCGCGGGCGACCGCGATGTCACCGTCGTCAGGTACCAGACCGACGATTTCGGCAGCCATGAGATTCCGCGCAACTCCAGCCTGTTCGGCGACTCCGGGCACAGATCTCAGAGCACTTGGGACGACGGTTCGTGGCAGATCACACCTGGTCGGGGTGACAATGCCCAGCCGATCGCAGATCGTGGACCGGCAGATCCGAATGTTCCGGGAGCGGTGATCCTGCCGCATGAGAATCCGCTCGTGGGCGCTGGTTGGACGCTCGGCTCGGATGGCGCACCCGAACTGCACACCGGCACGGCATCGGGAATGCGCGAGGGCGCAGAGATGTGGTCGATCCGTCAAGACGGAAGTCAGCACCTGACTGCCGTGTTGAAGCAGACCGGCGTCGATGCGGACGGCAACCCGATTCTCGAGTGGGTGGAGACGGCATGAGTCCCCTGAGTTCGGGAAAGTACGGACTCGTCGATGATGTGCTCTATCGTGTCGTCGGCAACTCGGCGTCGAACAGTCGGAACTGGGTGCTGATGGCGGTTGATTCGAGCGCTGAGCCCTCTCGGCGGGAGATTCCGGGCGGGACACCCGGGTTCAAGCACGTCTCGCCGTCCGCGACGTATCAGGGTGAGCGCGTGCACGATCTTGTCTTCCGCGATGACGGGACGGTCCTGTTCCGGCTGTGGACGGACTCGGCGTCGACGGCGGGTCTGCGGTGGCCGGACGGAGTCGTGGTGCAGAGACAGACCGGTCAGCATCCCGGCGACAATTTCGTGGCGGGAGTCGCTTCGATCTCGGAGTTCACCGACTTCGATGATGGTCTCCCCGAGGTGTGGCGTCGGTTCCTGCCGGCAGGTGCCGCCGGTGAGGCGCGGTAGCGTGGTGACGTCGAAGGAGGCGTTGTGACGATCTGGCAGAAGCTGCTCATGCCGGCGATGACGGACGCGATGCTGAAGGGCGGGCTCGCCGAGGTCGGTGGGCCAGTCGTGCGCGCGGCCGATGTGGCCGGGGTGCGCCCGGCCGAGTTGGTCCGCGCATACGGGCTCGGCGGTGAGGGGCTGGTGTTCCCCGAAGCGCCGGAATACGTGGATGTGCTGCTGTTCGAACAGCGTCCGCTGATGCGTTTCGAGACACCCTCCGACATCGGCGAACGGCCATGGCCGACATATGAGGCGGGGTTCCTGCGCGGTCCCGTGCGCGCTCCGGTCTGGCTTCTTGCGCGCACTCGCGTGCCGAGCGGATCGACCATTCAGCGTCTGCACGCCGACGGGCGCACCGAACAGCTTGCCGCGTTCGGATCCCCTGCGAAGGGGTGGACGGGCGCAACCGGTTACTATCCACCGCTGCACATCATCGGTCCGCGTGCGAAATGGCGAGGCCACGATCTTCCTGCCGACTTCCTACCGAACGACCAGCCGGGAGTGGAGCTCGTGTGGATCGGTGACGATGGTGTGCCGGAGGGGTTCGAGCAGATCCGCCCGATGATCCATCGCCGTCTGGCACCGTTCGGCGAGTGCGACGAGATCTTCGAGGTCGTCGTTACCGCGAGCCATCGGGGGGTGCCGGTGCGAGTCCTGCAACAGGCCGGAGACGAGGCTCTTCTTCTGCTGGAGAACCCCTCGTGGAGTCAGGTTGAAAAACTGCAGCCAGGGCCCGTCGAGCCCGGGTATTTCGAGTTGACGGCCCCCAGTGTCGAACTCGAGAGTGTTCGGTCGGTAGCGAATGTCTGGGCGCCTGAGCCGTGAGCCTCGACGTGGCGGCGCGCGTGATTGACAGCGGTCGCACTCGCTGAGCGACGATCCGACCGGGAGACGAGAAGGAGATTACGGTGCTGCGCGACACCCGTGCCGACCAGGCGTACTTCGACAACGTGGTGGAGTATCTGACCACCCGATGCGAGAGCAACGATCGACGATTCGAGCGCCCCGTGGAGAAGTGGGCAGACCCGAAGATGATCGGGCAGGTCGCTGGCGACGTGATGAAGCAACGCTGGGATCGATTCAGCGCGCTCTATTCGCAGGGTGCGTCCGTCGAGGTGCTACGGGCCGAGTTCGACGCCGTTCTCAGCGATGCGGAAAGAGCTCTGCGTCTCGAGTTGGAGTTCCTTCCCATCGAACAGCGAGTTGTGCGCTTCGCGTTCGGCAACAGCAAGGACTTCTATCGCGAGTGGTTGTCGCTGGTGTCATTGGCGTTGGCGTTCCGTGTCGACGATGCGACTTTTGATCGTGTCGTCGCGGCTGTGGAATTCGGCTGGGGAGATCGGCTGATCGATCGACTCATCGCCAGCAGGCGTCCGTTGCACCCGGTGGGTGAGACGCTGTCGTTTCCCAAGATCGTCGGAGCGCTGAATGAGGCGTTCGACGCCGCTGATCCGTCGCAGACGATCGAGAAGTATCTCAAGAACTGGTACACCGCGTGGAAGGGCATCTGGGGATGGGGCGGACATGAGTCCCTCGGTAAGAACCTGTATTCCGGTTACTGGGCCTTCGAGGCAACCGGTGTGGTTGTCGCTCTCGGCATCGATGGCACACTCTTCCGCAGCAACGAGTTCTACCCCGGCGATCTGCTGACCAGCGGCGCATCAGCCTGAACCGAAGGAGCAACTCATGACCGGTGAGATAGAGATCCCCGCGAGCCTCGACGAGGCACGCGCTGTGCTTACCGACCGGCCCGTCGGAGTGGTGCCGTTCCAGATCCGGGCGCAGCTGCTGGCTGTGCAAGGCGTGGAGCAGGCAGTCGATGCGGCCGTGCCTGTCGTCGAGGACTACTACGTCGGCGCGATTCTCGATCTGCCTAATGCGGACGTGCCCGTCACCACCACGATGCTGGAGGAATGGCGCGTGACCATGGACGATGTCGTCCGGGCCGGCGCCGCAGCCCGCGCGCAGGCCGAGTCGCCCATCGAGCAGTTCGGCGCAGCACTTGTCATCCGCTCAGTGGCCTTCGCCGCTGCCGCGCTGCGCGATCCAGCCGCAGTATCGGCTCTACGACCTGATGCCGTGCCGGTGATCGTGATCCCCGACGTCGGGCACACGCTTGTCGGGTTCGCCGATGATCACGCCTCGCTGGCGTCCGTAGCGGCGGCGGCCGACCGCGTGCTGGCGAACACAGACCGCAGCGTTTCGATCACGCCCCTCGTTCGAGGTGCGTCGGGATGGGAGCGATTCGAATGGCCTGAGAGCGTCGCCGCGGAGGTGGGGCGGATGGGTCGCCGTTGGGATCAGGTGCAGTACAGCGCTGCCCGTGACGTCCTCAATCGTACGTACGCTGCTGCCGGCGTAGACGTGTTCGTCGCCACGCTTGAGCTCGCCCAGCAGGGAGATGACGGACCCTTCACCACTTACGCGACGGTGACGAAGGACGTGCACACCGTCATCCCGCGCGCGGACTTCATCGTGCTCAACGGAGGTGACGGTCGGATGCAGCGGGTGCCCTTCGAGCGGCTCCTGGAGTTGCCCGGTGTGCTCACACCCTCGGCGGGCACGGTTCCGGATCACTTCGAGGTTTCGAGGTTCCCTGAGGAGCTTCTGGCAGGCTGAAAGCGTGGACCTGAAGACAGAAGGAGACGCATGAGCGACGATTGGACCCGTCTGTGCGCGTTGCTCGACGATGATGCAGAGCTCGCAGCCTCGGTGCGTACGGCGGTCGAGAACCCGGCCGAATACTATGCGGCCCACGCGGACGACCTCCGCGATCGCGGCATCGAATCGGCCGCCGATATTGACCCCTGGCTGGTCATCATCGACGGCCTCGACGAAGCCGGGGCGCTCGCCTACCTCGACTGGAAGGACGGAGGTGCACAGCTCGCCGACGCTCTTGCCGGCCTGCCGCGCATCTTCGCGACCGGGATCGACCTCGACGCGATCGGCGACATCGAGGCAGAACTGCCGACCGCGGTGGCGGTCGCGAACGGCATGCTCGACGAGCACGGGCTCACGCTCGTCTACCTCGAGGAAGACTCCGATGCCTACCCGCTGGTCGCCGTCGAGGCCGATGATGCGGAGCAGATCGTCGCGCTCGCGAGTTCGCTCGGGCACGTCGCCCGCACGCACCCCTGACGAGAATCGGTCAGCGCACCGCGTCGGCGAGGTGCCGGGAGTCGTGGCTCAGGACCTTGACCATGATGCCGCGCTGCCGCAGGTCGGTGATCGTGCGGGTCTCCTCGTCGCGATCCCGACCAAGCGCACGCGCGTTCGCGACGACCAGGACATCACCCTTGTGCAATGAAGAGATGAACCGCGCCAGGCGATCGCTCCAGCTCTCAAGGATCTCGGGAGCCGGATGGCGGAATCCCTCGATCGGAACACCGAAGCGAGTGAGCTCATCACGTTGTTCGACCACAGTAGGCATGCCGTCGCGTGAGATCACCAGTCCGACCAGGCGAGAGCCCTGCGGGCGGGCATGCCACCACTCGTGATCGTGCTGCAGCTCGGTGAAGCACTTCTCGCACTCGGTGGCCGCATGCGGCAGGTGCAACGGACTCGTCATCGGCTCGCCGACTAGATGGTCCCCTGTCGTCAGATCAGTCGAATCGCTCATCGGCGCACCTCCAGCATCCATTCTGCCTTGCGCCTCGGACAAGCGGGTACCCGACCTGGAAGATCGGGCTATAGGACCCCGAGCGACCGCACGGCTTCTCGCTCCTCGACGAGCTCGGCGACAGAGGCATCCACCCGCGCGCGAGCCCACTCGTCCAGCTCGAGTCCTTCGACGATCTGCCATTCGCCGTCGACTGCCCGTACGGGGAAGGACGATACGAGGCCTTCCGGCACTCCGTATTCGCCGTGCGAGACGACGCCGGCGCTGGTCCAGTCATCCGTCCCGCGAACCCAGTCGCGAGTGTGCTCGATCGTCGCGTTTGCCGCAGAAGCCACCGACGAAGACCCGCGCACCTCGATGATCTCGGCGCCGCGCTTCGCAACACGGGGGATGAAGGTCTTATCGAGCCAGTCCCGCACATCACCGACGCGCTCAGCCAGAGCCTCGACGACGGGCCGGCCGTCGACGGTGGCATGCGACACGTCGGGGAACTGGGTCGCCGAGTGATTGCCCCAGATCGGCACGCGACGGATGCTCGACACCGGGGCGTCCAGGGCGAGCGCGAGCTGCGCACGGGCGCGGTTCTCGTCGAGTCTGGTGAGCGCGGTGAAGCGCTCGGTCGGAAGACCTTCGGCTGCGGCAGCGGCGATCAGCGCGTTCGTGTTCGCTGGATTGCCGACCACGGTGACGCGCACGTCAGCCGCGGCGTGCTCGGCGATCGCCTTGCCCTGCGGGCCGAAGATCCCGGCGTTGGCCGCCAGCAGATCCGCGCGCTCCATGCCGGGGCCACGCGGCCGCGCGCCGACCAGCAGCGCGAGATTCGCCCCGGCGAACCCGATGGCAGGGTCATCCGTCACCTCGACGTGCTCGAGCAGGTCGAACGCACCGTCCTGCAACTCCAGCGCCGCACCCTCCGCCGCTCCGAGGCCTTGCGGGATCTCCAGCAGCCGCAGTCGTACCTTCTCATCCGGACCCAGCAGGTCTCCGGCCGCGATGCGGAACAGCAGTGCGTATCCGATCTGTCCGCCCGCACCTGTGATCGTGATCGTCGTCGCCATGACACGAGCCTACGGCGCAACCCGCACACAGTGCAGTGCGCGGAGTAATCTCATCCCATGACCTTCAACCCTGACTCTGACATCTCCGGGCACCGCACGCGCCGCCCAGGACGCACAGCGGCGATCGCCGGTGGCGGCGTCGGACTCCTCGGCATCATCGCGCTGCTGGCAGGCCCCTTGCTGGGCATCGACCTGTCGGGGCTCGTCGGCGGAGGAACCCAGGGCGGCAGTGCACCGGAATCCGGCGGCACGGTGCTCGCCTGCGAGACGGGCGAGGACGCGAACACGCAGGACGACTGCCGGATGGCCGGAGCGCAGGTGCTGCTGGACGACTACTGGGCTCAGCACGTCGAGGGATACACGCCTCCTCAGCTGTACGTCTTCGAGGGGCAGACCTCCACGCAGTGCGGCACGGCATCCAACTCGGTCGGACCGTTCTACTGCCCACCGGAGCAGGGCGTGTACATCGACCCGGACTTCTTCCAGATCATGCGGCAGCAGTTCGACGCCTCCGCCGGAGAGCTGGCGCAGCTGTACATCGTCGGCCACGAGTGGGGCCACCACATTCAGAACATCACGGGGACGATGACGCAGTACCCGAACAACGGCACCGGTCCCGACAGCAACAGCGTGCGCACCGAGCTGCAGGCCGACTGCTATGCCGGTGCGTGGCTGGCCGACGCTGCCACGCTCGAGGACGAGAACGGGGTCGAGTACTTGCAGACGCCCACCGAGGCGCAGCTGAAGGATGCTCTGAACGCGGCATTCGCGGTGGGTGACGACCACATTCAGGAGCAGTCGGGCTTCAGCAACCCGGAATCGTGGACGCACGGCTCGAGCGATCAGCGGCAGTACTGGTTCGCGAGCGGGTACGAGAACGGCCTCGGCAGCTGCGACACGTTCGCCGTCGACGGCAGCCAGCTCTGAGGCCCGCCTGCACGGGACCTCTGACACTGCGCGGTACGGTGGAATGACCGCCAGAAGGCGGACGACTCACTGACCGGGGGGCCAGAAGCCGATGAAGTTGGACGCACTGTATCCGCCGATCGAACCGTACGACAGCGGGATGCTGATCGTGGGCGACGGCCAGCGCATCGCGTGGGAGGTGAGCGGCAACCCCGAGGGCAAACCGGTCGTCTTCCTGCACGGCGGGCCCGGCAGCGGCGTCTCGGCATGGCAACGGCAGTTCTTCGATCCGGAGAAGTACCGCATCGTGCTGTTCGATCAGCGCGGTTGCGGCAAGAGCACCCCGCACGTCAGCGACCCCGACGCAGATCTGCGTTTCAACACCACGCCCCATCTGATCGCCGACATCGAGCTGCTGCGCAGGAATCTCGGCATCGCGAAATGGCTGGTCTTCGGCGGTTCGTGGGGGAGTGCACTCGCGCTCGCCTACGCGCAGGCGCATCCGGATTCCGTGAGCGAGCTGATCCTGCGCGGGATCTTCACGCTGCGACGCCTCGAGCTGGAATGGTTCTGCGACGGCGGAGCCGCGGTGCTCTTCCCCGATCGGTGGGAGGAGTTCATCGCTCCGATACCCGTGCTGGAGCGGAGCCGGATGACAGAGGCGTACCACCGGCGCCTGAGCGACCCTGATCCCGCTGTGCACGTGCCCGCAGCGATCGCGTGGGCGAAATGGGAGGCGTCGATCATCACGCTGCGACCGGACCCGGACGTGGTGGCGGCCATGACCGAGCCTGCCGCCGCCGTCGCGCTCGCACGGATCGAGAATCACTTCTTCCTGCACCGCGGTTGGTTGAGCGAGGGGCAGTTGATCGCCGGCGTCGACCGGATCCGCCACATTCCTGCAGTCATCGTGCAGGGTCGCTACGACGCGGGCACACCGATGATGACGGCGTGGGACCTGCACCGCGCATGGCCGGAAGCGGAGTTCGTGGTCATCGACGACGCCGGGCACGCGGCAACCGAACCAGGCATCCAGCAGGCGCTGCGCGACGCAGCCGACCTTTTCGCCGACGACTGACTGTCCACGAGGTCGTTGAGCCGGCCGACGGCGAGCGAGACGGTCCCGCCCGTTAGGCGCGGAGTGCCCGCAGCAGCGTCTTCACAAGACCGAGCGCTCCGCCGTCTGCCCGGAAGCGCGTGAGGCCCTCGCTCACGACCGCGCCGGTGGCCGCAGTCACGAACCACGGCGGCTTCGGCAGGATCGTGAAGCGTCCACCGCCGTTCGCGCCGGGCAGCGACCGAGGGAACGGCCGGAACGGGCCGCGCAGGACGGATCGCTCGACGCGGTCGAGCAGTAGCGCATTGTGCACGACGCCGATCCCGCTGCCGACATCCGCGAGTGTGTTCCCAGGGAATGCACCCCAGGTCAGCGTCGGCGTGATGAATCCGACCGCCGTCCAGGCGTTGATCGCGATCGAGCCGTAGCGCAGTTTCGCGATCGCCTTTTCGAACCCGGTGCCCAGCGCCTTCTGCGTGGCGGGATCGATCAGCAGGTTCGCGCCGAGCGTGCCCTGCAGCTCGTGGTTCGCATGCGCCACGGCCGCGTCCAGGAAATCCTGCCCCGTTCCGCCGACCTCGACCACGCCGAGCACTGGTGCGAAGTACTCGGTGTTCTGCAATGCCGTCGCATCCTCGCCCTCGCTGATCTCGACGAGGAGCCGGTCTCCGAGCACGAGGGCGTTCGGATAGTCGTCACCGGCGCGCTGCATGCGATCCTCCGACCCGGGATACCAGGTCGGCCGCTCAGGAGCATTGGCATAGGCACGACGCAGCGCGGCGCGGAACGCATCGGCCTGCGCCCATTCCGATGACATGATCACGACTTGACCGGCGATGCAGTTGTGACCGCAGTTCTGCAGCCGCATCGTCGCGATGTGCTCTGCCTGGAAGGTGAGGTCTGCGTCGGTCCATTCACCCGGCACGACGATGATCGGCGAGACGCCGCCGAGCTCTGCGGTGATCGGCTTCTTCAGCTGCGGACGGTTCTCTCGCCGCCGCCTCTTCCCCGCAGCCCCTGTGCCCCACGTGATCGCATCGAACGTCGCCGCCGACCCAGTGATGTGCACGTGCGCGAGCTCCGGGTGCGCGGTGAGGTACGTGCCGACGTCACCGCCCCCGCTGACGATGCGGAGGAATCCCGGTTCGATCAGAGGTGCGAATGCGTGCTCGAAGACCGACACGAGCGCATCCTGCGTCGGATTCACCTTCAGCAGTGCCGTGCGGTTGTGAGCGAGCAGCTCGTAGAGCACGTCGAGCACCGGGATCGACGTGACGTTTCCCGCACCGAGCACGAGTCCAACCCCGCCGGACTCTCCCGGCGTGCGCTGAGCAAGCCCCGCACCCGCGCGCGCAGCCCGCGGTGTGACGCCCGGCTCGAGCCAGACCTCGCCCGTGAAGCCGGACAGCAGCACCTTGTCGATGCCCGTCAGCGGGAAGGCGTGCACGCGGGTTCGTCCACCGGGCGCACGGTCGATGCGGATGTCCTCCAGCGGATTGCGACCCTCGGCGAGCCTCGACAGCGTCTCGATGTACGCGTCGAGCGCGCCGAGGGTGCTGTACGGACCCGAAAGCCACTCCTCGCCGCGCAGCGGATGACCGCCGTTCAGGCCCTTCGACACCGCCGCCGTATGCGCCCATTCCTCGGCCGATGCGGCGACGCCGGTGCGGACCGCGCGCAGCAGTGTCGCCCGCTGCCCGACGCTGAGTGCCGACCAGGTGCGTGCTCCTTCGCCGAGGTCTTCGATCGCGGCATTCAGCCGCTCGCGGTCGGCCTCGTCGAGTCCGGTAGCGGGGGTCACGGCGGTTGCTGACGTCATCGGCATCTCCTTCGCGCGGGGATTCTCAGCTTATGCGGGCTGGATCGGAGCCGCCTCGATATCGTGCCGGCGCAGCCGATACCGGGACAGCGGGACGAGGCTGAGGGCCATCAGAACGGCGGGGAGGATGCTGAAGCTGAGCACGATTCCTGCGACTGCGGCATCCGGCTGGACGACGCTCGCGCCGGCCACGCTGGAGATGTACCCGGTAGAGGCGAGCATGAGCGACACCGCAGTCGCACCGAGAGCGAAGCCGATCGTTTCACCAGCCGTCCAGATGCCGGTGAACGTTCCGGCCTGGCCAGGGCCTGTCGCGCGCTCGTCGTGCGAGATGACGTCGGGCAGCATCGACATGGGCAGCGACTGGAGGCCGGCGTAGGCGACACCTGCGACAGCGACGGAGGCGTAGATCCACGATCCTGGCGCCCACACCGCGAAGGTGATGGTCGCGGATGCGATGAGGAACAGAATGCTGGCGGCGAGGAAGGACCTCTCTTTGCCGATGCGATTCGCGATCACCGTCCACGCAGGAGTGGCGATGAGGGCGGGGCCGACGAGGGCGATGAAGAGCACTTCGACCGCGGACTCGTCGCGCAGCACCCAGGTCGCGACGTACTGTGCGCCGGCCAGCATTGTGCCGGTGGCGAGAGCCTGCAGCAGGAAAGTGCCGAGCAGCGCACGGAACGGGAGGCTCCTCTGCAGCGCGCGGAAGCCCGAGAGGTATTGCGTGCGCAGGCTCACCGGCACGGGGGGTGTTGCCGAGGGGGCGGCTGCCGCGGCGGCCGCAGTGCGACTGGCGATCAGCATCCCGATCCCGATGGCGACACCCGCGACGATCCCCATCAGCAGGTAGCCGGTGACGGGATCGCCGGTCGCGCGGCGGAGCATCGGGCCGCCTGCGCCGAACAGCAGGATCGCGGCCGTGAGCACGACCACCCGCCAGCCCAGCAGACGGGTGCGCTCGTCGTAGCTGCGGGTGAGCTCGGCAGGCAGCGCGACATACGGTACCTGGAACAGGCTGAAGGATGTCGCGGTGCCGAGGAAGGCGAGCAGCACGCAGATCGCGCTCGCGACCGGTCCCCACGACGGCGGCACGGCGAATGTGAGAGCGAAGAAGATCGGCAACGTGAGGGCGCCTACGACCATGAAGCCGCGACGAGAGCCGGTGCGGGCGAGCTGCCGGTCGGATGCCGCGCCGATCAGGGGGTCGATCACGACATCCCAGACCTTCGCCGACGTGACGATGAGGCCGGCGGCGAGAGCCGCGACTCCGAGGTTGTCGGTGAGGAAGTACGTCAGGACGAGCCCGGGCAGGGTGGCGTAGCCGCCGGTGCCGAGGGATCCGATCGCGTAGTTGACGATCGTGCGCGCGGAAAGGCGGACGGATGCTCGTTCGGGTCGAGCGTCGTTGCTCATCGCGCCAGTGTAGCGGCGCGGAGCGGGCTCAGATCAGGGCGAGTTCGCGGAGCTTCGCCTCGACGTCCTCATTGCGGGGTTCGACGTGGTGCGAAGCGTCCGGATAGACGACGACAGGAATGTTCGTGCGCCCGGAGATCTCCTTGGCGACGTCAGCCGCCGCGGGCTCCGCGACGAGGTCGACGTAGGTGTACTCGACACCGAGCTCATCGAGCTGCTTCTTGGTGCGAATGCAGTCGCGGCACCAGTCGGCGCCGAAGAGGGTGATGGAGTCAGAGGCAGGAGAAGTCATCAATCCAGGATACGACCGCGTGGATGAGGCGGCATCGATCTTGCCAAGTAAGGGCAGCCTTACCTATACTCGAAGCGTGACCACCGCATGCGAACACCTCCACGAGCCCGACTGGGAGCACATGGACGGGCCGGTGCTGATCGCCGGCGACGTGCATGATCTTTCGGCGATCGCCGAGGTGTGCCGACGGCTGCCCTGGAACGCGATGGGTACCGTGATCCTCGAAGCCGCGGCGCGGGTGCAGATCCGCCATGTCGATGTCCCGGAGGGCGTGTCGGTGCGATGGCTCATGAGGGGGGACGGCACCCAGGCGCGCGCCCGGGGCGAGCGCCTGGGTATCTCCGTCCATGCGTGGTGCGTGGAATGGGCCTGCGCCGAGCCGGAGACGGATTGGACCGTATGGCTCGGACCGCACACGCCACCGCGGGTCGCTCAGATGGCGCGAAGCCTGCTCGGAGTCAGCGCGCCTCCGCAGGCGTGAATCGGCCCTGGGTCGAGCACCTGACTGTTCCCGGTCGATGCGCACCTTCATAGCGGACCGTGAAACGATGGACCTCTACCTATCGGCGCTATGGGAGGGGGACGCACGTGGGCACCGCTGTCACGATCATCGTCCCCACGTTCAACGAGCGCGACAACGTCGCCGAACTCATCTCGCGGGTCGCCGCCGCTGTGGACGGGCACGATGCCGAGATCCTCTTCGTCGATGACAGCACGGACGCCACGGCTGCTGAGATCACGCGGGTCGCAGTCGACGCGCCGCTGCCGGTGAGAGTGATCCACCGGGCGCAGAACACGGGAGGCCTCAGCGGCGCGGTCGCGCTCGGGTTGGCTGAGGCTGCAGGTGACACCTGCATCGTCATGGATGGCGACCTGCAGCATCCGCCCGAACTGATCCCCCAACTGTTGAGTCGTTTCGAGCAGGGGGATGTCGACATCGTCGCCGCATCCCGCTATGTCGGCGGCGGCGACTCTCGTGGACTCGGCACAGCAGTGCGATTCGGCATCTCACGGGCAGCGACCTGGCTCACCAAGGCGATGTTCCCGCGGCGACTGGCCCGCAGTACAGACCCGATGACCGGTTTCTTCCTCGTCGACCGACGCAGCCTGGACGTGCCGGGGCTGCGCCCGCAGGGGTTCAAGATCCTGCTCGAGATCCTGGCGCGCTCCGACGTGCGGATCGCCGAGGTGCCGATGGAGTTCTCCGAGCGCCGCAACGGCACGTCGAAGGCCACGATGCGCCAGGGTGCGACGTTCGTCGCTCACCTCGCCCGTCTGCGCTTCGGCAAGATGTCGCTGTTCGCGGTGATCGGCGGCATCGGCGCGGTCGTGAATCTCGCCATCATGTGGGCTCTCACCACGATGGGAATGCCGTACATCTGGGCAGCGATCGTCGGCGCCGAGGTCACCATCGTCGGCAACTTCTTCCTGCAGGAACGGTTCGTCTTCGGCGACATGCGCTTTGATGCTCGTGGCGTCGGCTCTCGGTTCGCCGCATCCTTCACGTTCAACAACGTCGAGGCGGCCCTGCGGATCCCGGTCATGGCGCTGATGGTCGAGACCTGGCACATCTCGAGTGTGCTGGCGACCGGGCTCTCCCTGATCGTCGCCTTCTTCGCCAGGTTCCTCTTCCACTCGTTGTTCGTCTATGCGCCGCGGCGCGGGCGGTCACGAGTCGCGGGTGCCGCTTCCGAGCCGCGACCGCGCACTGCCCCTCAGCGCATCATCTCTGCGATCGACGCGGAGGCCATGCGTCCTGGCGAGCTCTGACCGGCCGGGCTACGATGTCCCGGTGAATGCAGAGACAGTGACCTCCCGGTATCGACTGACCCGGATGCTGCCGAGAGACCCGCATCAGCCTCACCGCGCCGCCAGCATGCTGGAGCTCTTCTTCGACCTCGTGTTCGTGGTCGCGGTCAGCATCGCCTCCGCTGAGTTGCACCATGCGCTTGCCGAAGGCGACATCCTGCACGGAATCACCAGCTATGCGATGGTCTTCTTCGCCATCTGGTGGGCGTGGATGAACTTCACCTGGTTCGCCACCTCATATGACACCGACGACTGGCTCTACCGCGTGTTGACGATCGTGCAGATGGGTGGGGTGCTGGTGCTGGCCGCCGGCGTGCCCAACGCGTTCTCACAGGGTGACTTCACGATCGCGGTGATCGGCTACGTCATCATGCGCATCGCGATGATCGCCCAGTGGCTGCGTGCGTCCCGTCACTCCGGCCCGATCCGCAGCGCCACACGACGCTACGCACTCGGGATCGCGTTCGCTCAGGTTCTCTGGGTCGGCTTCCTCTTCCTGCCCGCGGAGGTTCGCGTTCCCGCCTTCGTGCTCTTCGCGCTCGTCGAGATCTCGATCCCCGTGTTCGCCGAATACCGGCAGCAGACGCCGTGGCATCCGCATCACATCACCGAGCGCTACGGGCTGTTCACGCTGATCGTGCTCGGCGAGAGCCTGCTCGCCTCGGCCAACGCCATCATCGAAGCACTGCATGAGGCCGAATCGCTCGGTCCGCTCATCTCGATCGCCGTGCTGACTCTCGTCGTGACCGCTTCGCTGTGGTGGATCTACTTCTGGCCCCCGCACCACCGCGCGATCGCCTCGTTCGCGAGTTCGCTGCGATACGGGTACACGCACTACTTCGTGTTCGCTGCCGCTGCCGCATTCTCCGCCGGCATCGAAGTGGAGATCGACGTTCTCACCAGCCACAGCGAACTCGGCGCGACGGCAGCCGCGCTGGCGGTCACGGTGCCGATCGCCGTGTTCCTCCTCGGGATCTGGTGGATCGCGATCCGGGACAACGCCGATCGAGTCGTGAACACGGTGCTTCCGATAGGTGCGCTCGTCGTACTGCTGGACCCGCTCCTGCCCATTCCGATCGCCTTGACCGCCGGCATCATGATCATCATCGTCGTGGTCCTGGTGCTCCGTCCGCCGGTCGTGAAACAGGATTCGTAGGCATTCGCGACGCATCCCAGGCATCCGCCCGCGAGCAGACCCGCTACGAAAACGGTCTGCGCCTGCTAGACTGAACACGCAACGTGAAGGATTCGCCGCGATTTCGGCGCATCACGTCGCCACTGATCAGGGTCGTAAAGGACCGCTCGCACCGACGCGCGCGGCATCCGCTCTTGATCTCAAGAACCATGAGGCGCGCCTGAGGTGCGCCCGCACAAAGCAATGAGCATCACCATGAGTATCACCACACATTCACAAGCACCACTGAGCTGGAAGCAGGCAGACGACAACGTTCACGTCGCGACTCGAGACGGCGAATTCGCCGGCTTCGTCGAGTTCGCCGGCACGGCGCACGTCGTGCACGACAGCCACGGTAACGAACTGGGCGCTTTCGCGACCCTCTCCGACGCACGCCGCGCCCTCGACGGCTCTCCCCGTCGTGCCACCCGCTCGATCCGGCAGACGCTGCGCCGCCACCTGAGCCGCGCGCGCTCGTGAAGTCCGATCGAGCCGCGAAACCTGAGAAACGTATGCCCACCCGCGTATGCGGGTCGCGTTAGCCTGAAGAGAAGCGATCGGCAACTGCCCTTGGCTTCCATAGCTCAAGGGCTCCGATCGACAGGAGAGCAACATCTCCACATCTACGGTCGTCGAAACGACCAGCACCCTCGGACCGGTACGTCAGACATACGCGGGCAACGCTGATTTCCCGCCCATGGCACGCGCCTTCAAGAACGTGTCACAGGTCGTTCGCGAGATGGGCCTGTTGCAGCGCACCAAGTGGTTCTACCTGCTCAACGCAGTGGGCATCGCAGTCGCCCTCGGCGGTGCGGTGACCGGATTCATCCTGCTGGGCGACAGCTGGTTCCAGCTGCTCATCGCCGGCGCGCTCGGCATCATCTTCACGCAGATCGCCTTCGTCGCCCATGAGGCGGCGCACCGGCAGGTCCTCACCTCCGGGCCGGCGAACTTCCGGCTTGCGCGCGTCCTGGTCGGTCTCGTCGGGATGAGCTATTCCTGGTGGGACAACAAGCACACCAAGCATCACGGCAACCCGAACCAGGTGGGCAAGGACCCCGACATCGAAGTCGACACGGTCTCGTTCCTCGAAGAGGATGCCGCCAAGTCGCGAGGCCTGATCCGTCTGATCACCCGCAAGCAAGGGTGGCTGTTCTTCCCGCTGCTGACGCTCGAAGGCCTCAACCTGCACTACCTCGGCCTGAAGTACCTGCTCACGAAGAAGGACGTCAAGGGGCGCTGGATCGAACTGGGCCTCATCACCGCGCGTCTCGCCGCCGTTCTGGTACCGGTCTTCCTGATGCTCCCGCTCGGAATGGCGTTCGCCTTCATGGGCGTGCAGCTCGCCGTCTTCGGTGTCTACATGGGTGCCGCATTCGCACCGAACCACAAGGGCATGCCGATCATCGAGCCGGGCGCCAGACTGGACTTCTTCACCAAGCAGGTCCGCACCTCCCGGAACATCTCCGGCGGCTGGTGGGTGACCATATTCATGGGCGGCCTCAACTACCAGGTCGAGCACCACCTCTTCCCGAACATGCCGCGCCCGCACCTGGCGAAGGCCAGGGAGATCGTGCGCGACTACTGCCTCGCCAACGATGTGCCGTACACCGAGACCAGCCTTCTCAAGTCGTACGCGATCGTCATCCAGTACTTGAACCGCGTGGGACTCTCCGCGGGTGCCGATCCGTTCGACTGCCCTGCCGTGGCACAGTTCGGGCGGGCGTAGGCTCCCTCGGAATCAGCGGACGCCTTCGCTGGAGAGGGCCGCGTCGAGTCGCGGTGTCGGGATGCCGAGCCGGCGAGTCTCAAGCAATGCGTCACGGATAACGGCGCGAGGTTCGGGCGCGTCCGGATCGGTGTGCGCCGCCAGGCTGACCTGAGCGATTGCGAAGCGGGTGGATGCCCATGCCAGCGCAGCGCTCGTCTGTGCAGGCAGGCGAAAGGGGAGTATGGCACGGCGGTGCCGACGGAGGTCGACGCCCCGCGCTTGGATCACGGGCAGCAGTTCTCGGGTGATCAGGAACGCGTCGCGGAGGGCCCGTCTGTCGCCGATCATGTTGGCCAGACCGCCGTGACGATGGCCTTGAGCATGCATTCCGACGTCGGCGATGAAGTGCAGCCACAACCAGCCTCGCATGTCCTTCTCCTCTCGGATGGTGAACCCCGCCTGTAGGAACGCGCCTCGCACGGCGAGTTGCCGTGCGCTGGGTGCGGTGTCGGACCTGCCCACGATCAAGGTGCGCATAAGGGCGCCTCGCAGGACGCCATCGTCGTCGAACCCGCCGCCGGCCTGCGGGAACCCGAATACGACCTGGGTCGCCGGAATCGGCTCGACGGCAGCGAGTGGCTCATCCCACACGTTGCCCAGCACCAGCACCGTCGCGTCACCTATTCGGGGAGCGAGGAATTCCGCAGCAGCTTCAAGGTGGTGATGTCCGACGCTGAGCACGACGAGCTCGAACCCGTCGGCTGATCCGACGGACTCTCGCAGCCGGGTGGGGACTGCGAGACGGGAGCGCATGCCGAGCGGTGAGCGGCGTGCGTCGATGAGATCCACCACGACCTCGTCGCCGAACTGCTCGGCGCGGCCCTTGCGGACGTGGAACTCCACGTCGTGTCCGGCTTCTTGCAGCGCATGACCATAGATCGTCGAGATCACTCCCCGGCCGAACATCAGAACTCGCATCGTCGTCTCTCTTCAGGTCACCTAGTAAATGGAGATAATCTCCGAATGCTACGATATGGAAACCATCTCCGGATGTCAAAGGGGGACGTATGGCCGAAGTGCGGGCGATGCGGGCGGACGCTCGCCGCAACAGGGACGCGATCGTGGCGGCCGCGCGGGCGGCGTTCGATCGTGGCGATCAGCTGCGCTTCGACGACTTTGCGGGCCGAGCGGGCGTCGGCGTGGGAACTCTCTATCGGCACTTCCCCACTCGAGAAGCGTTGGCGGCGGCGGTGTATCAGGACGAGGTGCTCGCCCTCTGCGAGTGCGCCCGTGAATCGACCGGGCCGGCGGGGGAGGCTCTCGAAGCGTTCCTACGAGGTTTCGTGGACTATGTCGTGGTGCATGCGGCACTGGCGCGGACGCTCGCAGCTCTGGTGGGTCCTCATGCCCAAGAACTCGGTGGAAGCGAGTTGGAGCGCACGGTCGCCGAACTGATGGATCGCGCTGTTGCCGACGGTGCCATCCGCGAAGACGTCTCATCGGGTGCAGTCATGGTGGTATTGCACGGCATCGGATCCGCGGTTGATCGTCCGCTCTGGGCGTCAGATTCGAGGGCGGCGATCGAACTGCTGATCGACGGGATCACGTCGCGCTGACCGACCGTGGCAGGTGTGCACCCTTTCGGTGGGGCGAGCCGTTCGCTACGTTGTGGGCATGGACAACGACTATTCAGGAATGGCCGCGGGCCTCGGAATCGGTGCGATCATCTTCGGGCTGGTGATCTACCTCGGAACCATCGCGCTGATGCTGTGGATCGGCTACCTTCTCATGCGCACGGCCGTGAAGAACGGCATCCTGCGCGCAGACGCGGAACGTGCGGGGCTGCGCCCCGGCGGGCCTTACGCAGGGCCGCCGAGCACGCAGCAGCATGGCATGCCACCGAGGCAGTGAGCCGGGATGCGCCGGAGCGCTCCGTGAGCATGACGTCGGCGGAGGCGACTTGCCCCACATGATCTGCTCCGCCTCGTCGGAGCGTGACGTTGTGCGCGTCTGCCTGGGTGTTCTCGGCGACGACGATCGGGTGCGCCCGTAGGCTCGAGCCATGACTGAGCTGCACGACCTGACGGCGAACGAGCAGTTGGTGGCGCTTCGTGCGCGCGAGGTCAGCCCTGTCGAGCTCACCCGGCACTATCTCGACCGCATCATGCGCCTGGACGATGGCCTCGGTGCCTTCGTCGAGGTGACAGCGGATGCTGCGCTCGCCCGCGCAGCGGCACTCGGCGACGAAGCGCCGGAGGGCGCGCTGTGGGGCTTGCCGTTCGCCGACAAGGACCTTGTTCCCCGCGCGGGTGTGCCGACGCGATTCGGCTCCCGGCTGCATCAGGACTTCGTGCCGGATGCGACCGCGGATCAGGCCGCGGTGCTCGACGAGGCCGGGGGCATCAGCCTCGGAAAGACGAACACTCCGGAGTTCGGCCTCACCGGCTACACCGAGACGCAGATCGCTCCGCCCGCGCGTGACCCGTGGACCCCGATCAACGGCGCCGGCGGATCGAGCGGCGGTGCCGCGACTGCGGTGGCTGCGGGGCTGCTTCCCCTGGCGCCGGCATCCGATGGCGGTGGGTCTATTCGGATTCCTGCTGCGACCGTCGGCGTCGTCGGCATCAAACCGTCGCGGGGGAGGGTGCCGTTCGCATCGGGTCTCGACAGCCCCGGTGGCCTGCCGGTGGCGGGGCCCATCGCGCGTACCGTGGCGGATGCCGCGTTGCTGCTCGATGTGCAGGTGGCCGGGCGACGGTACTCGTACGCGACGGCCGCGCCGGGTGCGGGGTTGTTCCTCAACGCAGCGACGGCGGATACGGCATCCGCTCGCATCGGCGTGACGACCGTCTCGCCGTGGGATGACAGCGAGGACATCCGGCTCGATCCCGAGGCATCGCGCGCGGTCGACGTCGCGACGGCGCTGCTCGCGGATGCCGGGCATGGCGTCGACCGGTTCGATTGGCGTCCGCGCGGCTATGCGGAGCTGTTCACGACCATCTGGCGCACGAGCGCCGCACGGATGAATCTCTCGGATGCAGAGCTCGAGCTCGTGGAACCGATCACCGCATGGCTCGTGCGCGAGGGCCGGGAGCTGACAGGGGCGCAGGTGCTCGAAGCGCTCGCCGCGGCGACGGTGTTCGAGCGCGAGACCATCACAGCGTTCGCCCTGTTCGATGCCGTGCTGACACCGGCGCTCGCGCTGCCACCACAGCCGGTCGGATGGTTCCACCCGACGGATGCGAGCGCGAACTTCTCGCAGCAGGTGCGCTACGCGCCCTACTCGAGCTTCGTGAATGTGGCAGGGTTGCCGGCGATCGTCGTGCCGGTGACGCTGAGCGCGTCAGGGCATCCGGTGAGCGTGCAGTTGATCGGTCGACCGGGCGGAGAGGCGCGGATAATCACGCTCGCCGCGGAGTTGGGAGCGCAGGGTCGGCGCGTTGCCGCGACCGGCTGCCTGGCGCGAGTAGCGTTCGGCGTTCAGTCGGCGGTACCCGCGCGGGTAGTGTGAGGCATGACGGAGGGACGCCGCAGTGATCACTCGGTTCGAAGAACTTGACTGGCAGCCCACACCGATCGGCGACCTCATGCTGAGGCGCCGTACCGAGCCGGCGGTCGGCCAGGAGATCTACGAGGTGAAGCTCGGCGACGAGTACCTCATGTCGAGCCTGTTCACAGTGGCCGAGGAAGAGCTCGCTCACCTGGGGCTCGCCGCTGTCGAGGGCGATGAACTCTCGGTCCTGGTCGGCGGGCTCGGCCTCGGGTACACGGCCGTCGCCGCACTGCGCGACGAGCGTGTGCGTGCGCTCACTGTGATCGACCGGCTCGGTGCCGTGATCGGCTGGCACGAGCGGATGCTGCTGCCGGTGTCGACCGAGCTCGTGAGCGATGCGCGCACGACCTTGGTGGAGGATGACTTCTTCGCCGTGATGCGGGCCGCGCCTGCGAAGGGCCAGAGCGGGTACTCCGCCATCCTGCTCGATGTGGATCACTCCCCGCGGCACCAGCTCGACCCGACGCACGCCGACCTGTACGACGCGGCCGGGCTGCGCGCGCTCGACCGCCATCTCGCGCTGCGCGGGGTCTTCGCTCTCTGGTCGGATGATCCGCCTGATGACGACTTCATGGTCGAGATGAACGCCGTGTTCGACGAATCGGCAGCGCACGTCGTCGACTTCGACAACCCGGTCACCGGTGGTGTGTCGTCCAACACGATCTACGTCGGGCGCAGCCGCGGCTGACCGACTCCGTCGCACACGCGAACGACGCCGCTGCTCCTTCGTGTCGAAGAAGCAGCGGCGCCGCCCGATTCGAATCAGTCAGACGACGTCATTCACTCCTGGAACAGGCGCGGTGCGAAGTCGATGAGATTCTTCTGCCAGACGTCCCACCCGTGCGGGCCAGGCGTCACGCCGTCGAACTCGTACTCGAGGCCGATCGAGTCCATCGTCGCAAGAGATGTCATCATCCCCTGGTAGACGAAGTCGGTGATGTCGCCGATGTAGAAACGGATCATGTCGGTGTTGGCGTTGATCGCTTCGACGTCCACTCCGTCTCCGCTGCCGAATCCGGCGGAGAACACACCGATCGAGGCGAACTGATCCGGTTGCGACTTCATCACCGACAGCGTGCGCGCGCCACCGGCCGACAGGCCCGCGAGTGCACGCTCGTGCGGATCGCTGCTGACGTTGTAGTTCTGCTCCGTCGTCGGGACGACGTTCTCGAGCAGTTCTTTCGGATAGTCATTGACGTTGCCGTTCGGCATCACCACGACCATCGGCTCGATGGAACCGTCGAGCGCCAGGTTGTCGAGGATCTGACGCGCGCGTCCGACCTCCACCCAGTCCGTCCAGCTCTGCCCGCCACCGTGGTTCAGCACGAACAACGGGTACGGTTCGGCGCGGTCGGCATCGTAGCCCGGAGGCGTCCACACGTAGGCGCTGCGCTCCTGACCGGCCACGGTGCTCTGGTAGGTCATGACGTCCAAACCGCCGCCCTGGCCCTCCGGCACGTCGGTCAGCAGACGGGACTCCTCGCCCTCCACGAGGAAGGTGCTCCACATCGGCTCTGAGGTGACCGAGGTCGGGTTCGACGCGTCCTTGACCGGCTGCCGATCGACGATGAGGCGGTAGTGGTAGAACCACGGATCCAACGGACCGATGGTCGTCTGCCAGCGGTCGCCGACCTTGTTCATCTCCACGCGCAGCCAGCTGCCGCCCGGGGCGATGTTCGCCCACACCGAGACGTACTCGGCATCCGCGAAGTCGGTCGTCGTCTCGAACGTGACGAATCCGTCATCGCTGATCCACGGCGTCGGTGTGGTGCCGGATGCCGGCGTCTCGAAGCGCTCGGTGAGTGCGGTGTGCCCCTCGCTCATCGCCGGATCGGATGCTTCGCCCGTGAAAAGTCGCGGTGCGAAGTCGATCAGGTTCTCCTGCCAGGCGTTCCAGTTGTGACCGGCGTCGGGGTTGACGCCGTCGAACTGGTACTCGAGGCCGAGCTCGTCGAACTTCTGGAACGAGTCGTAGACGTCGTTGTGCGCGGCATCCGTGGCGTTGCCTACGTAGACGCGGAACAGGTCGGTCTTGTCGTTCATCTTCTGGACGGGCATGTCGTCGAGTTCGCCGAAGCGGCCGGCGCCGAAGGTGCCGATCGCCGTGAACTCACCAGGGAGCTCGCTGAAGACCTCGAACGTCTGACCGCCGCCCATCGACAGCCCGGCCAGTGCCCGCTTGTTCCTCGACGGCGACACGTTGTAGGCGCCCTCCACTGCGGGAACGATGTTGTCCATCAGCTCCGCGGAGAAGTCCGACACGTTGCCGTTGCCCATCACGACGAGCATGTCCTCCAACTGGCCGGACAACCACAGGTTGTCGAGGATCTGCTCTGCGCGACCGACCTCGACCCAGTCGCGGTAGCTCTGGCCGCCGCCGTGCTGCAGGTACAGCACCGGGAGCTTCTTGCCCTTGGGCGTGTAAGTCGGAGGCACCCAGACGAGCGCTTCGCGTTCCTCGTTCTCGACCGAACTGGTGTACGTCAGCGTCTCGATCGTGCCCGCATCCTCAGGGGCGTCCGCGAGGAGCGCGGCCGACTCGCCGGGGATGAAGAATGTGCTCCATTCCGGCTCTGATGCCACGCTGGTGGGGTTGCTGGCGTCCTTGAGTACCTTGCTGTCGTCGCCGGTGACCTGGTAGTAGTACAGGCCGGGCTCGAAGGGGCCGTATGTGGCGGTCCAGTTGGCGCCGCTGCGCTGCAGACCGATCTGGGCCCAGTTGTGGGACGGGCCGAAGTTGCCTTCGACGACGACCTGCGACACCGGTCCGACAGCCTCTTCGACCGCCGCGCCCGGCACGCTGATCCTCAGGTAGCCGTCGTCCTGCACGGTCACCCAGGGGGTGGCGGCAGTCGCAGGGGCGGCGAATGCCAGCCCCGCGGCGGCAACGAGAGCGGCGGTCAGCAGTGCCGCCGTTCGTCTCGTTCTTCCGAGCCGGCTCGAACGCCGACTCTCGGATGTGATCTCCATCGATTCCTCATCTCGTGTGACTCGGCCGACTCGGGTGGGGCGCGGGTGGCGTGCCTCGCACCGGGTCGGATGGGGGAGTGCGGATGAACCCGCTGCAACTGTATTTACAACGTCGTAAATCCGTACGCGGACACTCTTGCAGGACAGAGCAGCTCAGGTCAATGCCAATTTCCAACGTTGTGAAGAGATGGCGCGATGAATGTGCAGCGGGCGGAGCCGTCTCAGCGCCGGACGCGGGCGCGTGACTTGGCGACGCTGGCGAGGGTCTCGCGCAGCGGGGTGCCGAGATAGAGCCCGAGCGATGCGCCGGCGGCCAGGCCGATACCGATGGAGCCTGCGAGCACGAGCGGACTGATGCTGACCAGCATCCCCTCGGCAGTGCCGTCGGAGTCGGCCAGCCCGAGCAGGCCGCGGAAGACCGCCGAACCCGGGACGAGGGGGACGATCGCCGCAGTCGTGACGGCGACGGACGGGACATGGAAGTTCCTGGCGATCAGGATGCCGATGAAACTCGCCATGAGCGCACCGACGCCGCTCGCCGCAGCCTCGTGAATATCGAGGAGGATCGCGACGTTGTAGCCGACGATCGCGATGACGCTCAGTCCGGCACTCACGAGGATGATCCGCAGGCCCGCGCCGTTGAACAGGGCGACGGCGACGGCGATGATCACGGAACCTGCGATCTGATGGAGGAGTGATCCGAACGGCAGGATGTCATCCGGAAGCGCCATGCTGAATCCCGCCAGTCGGGCGAGCTCGAGCCCGATCAGAATGCCGAGGACGACGCCGACCGTCTGCATCGTGAGGTCGAGGATGCGGCCGCCCGCGGTGAGCGCGAATCCGTCGATCGCATCCTGCGCCGCTCCGACGACGGTGAGTCCGGAGAGCATCAGCACGATGCCTGAGGCGACGATGATCGACGGCTGCACATGATCGAACGGCGCGATGCCTGCGGCGCCGAGTGCGGAAGTCGCAGTCGCAATGACCGTGATGACGAAGGCGCCGGCGATCTGGCTGAAGAACGACGGCACCTGCAGGCGTGCGAGGCCGGCCTGTGTGAACGCCGCGCACAGGGCCGCGATGAAAGTCAGCAGGATGATGATGGGCGAAGCGCTGAACAGGATGGCGACGCCCACGGTGAGCAGCGCTCGGGCGATGATCACGACGAGGGGACGGTACAGGAACGGCGTGCGACGGATGATCCGGAAGGCCATTCGCGCGGCATCGAGGTCGAGTCCGTCAGCGATGTCGACGAGCAGCGCCTGCAGGCGCTGAAGCTTGGCGTGATCGGGGGACGCCGCACGCACGACGCGCATCAGGGTGGTCGGCCAGTCCTCCTCGCCGCGATGGTACGAGACGCTGATCGCATTGAAGGTGACTTCGACCTGCACCCCGGTCAATCCGTATACGCGAGCCACGCGAGTGATCGCGAACGTGACGTCGTGCGCTGAGGCGCCGACCGCGAACATCGATTCGCCGATCCGCAGCGCGAGGTCGAGGATCTTGACGACTATCGTCTCGCCCAGCACGGGGTGCATCTCGGTGAGCGCCACCTTCGACGGATCGGTGCTGATGGCGCGGCGGACGGAAGTCAACAACCTCCAGTGGCGTTCGGGGGACATACCTCCATTGTGTCGAGGAGGCGACCGGGGCGTCACCCCCGCGGGGGTGTGCCGCGGTGAAGGCGAAGTCGGCCAGGAGCGAACGGCAGCACCGGTGCCCGGTACTCGAGCGCTGACGAGTCATCGGGGTGGAGTGTGAAGTCGGCTTCACCGAAGCGCCAGAGCCTGTTGAA
Organism: Microbacterium murale; assembly: GCF_030815955.1. Lineage (NCBI taxonomy): Bacteria > Bacillati > Actinomycetota > Actinomycetes > Micrococcales > Microbacteriaceae > Microbacterium > Microbacterium murale. The sequence continues at coordinate 2,325,403 of NZ_JAUSXK010000001.1, forward strand.
GAGGAACACGCCGAGCGTCACCGTCTCGTCAGACGGCACCTGCCAGGTGCCGAGGCCCCACTGCGTGGGCTGACCGCGCCCCGCGATGACGAGCGTGGGTCTGACTCCGGCGTACAGCGCGAACCAGGGCTTGTGCATGGTCAGTTCGATGCGACGGGTTCCGCCGATGCTCACCGGATTGTCGGCGCTCACAGGATCACGTCATCCGCGGTGGCCAGAGTCCGCCAGCCTGCCGGGCGCACGGCCTGTGCTGCCAGCACATCGGCATCCGGCAATGCGCCGAAGTCGATGCCGGTCATGTCGGCGATGTCCGCGATGGGTGCTTGGAAGGTGCGGAACGCCCCCAGCGGCGGTGCGACGAGAAGACCCTCGGAGGTGTCGACCAATTCGGACTGGTCGAGGACGAAGCCGGTGGCGGCGAGTCCGCTCGGGCTCTGCCATGCGGCGACTTTCCAGAAGCGGAGGGGGATCCGGATGCCGCGGTAGGGCGGATCGTCGTCAGCGAGCGTCGGCGCGGTGAAGACCGACACGCGTTGGTCGGTCGTCTCGGCGTAGTCGAGCACGTGGTCCTCGAGGCCGAGCCAGAGCTCTTTGGACTGATTGAAGCCCGCTGCCTGCGGCGCTGCGTTCGGGTAGAAGAAAGTTGCTTCCGTCGCATCCCGCGCTTCGTCGGCCGAGCCCCAGCCGGGGTCGCGGCGGCGCACGAGGTGACCGCGATCGAGGTCGTTTCGCGCATACACATCCGGACCGGTCTGCTCGTCCGCGGGGAGCCGCGGATCGAGGCGCCAATCGCCGGTGCGCGGCACATCGACAAGACGCGCACCGTCGATGTTCACGCCCGTGACTGCGGCAAGACGGCGCTGCGGCTCGACCAGAACGGAGAACCGCGGATAGGTGAGCTCCCGAACTTCGAGCGCGGGCTTGGGCATCGGAAGCGGCGTGGCCAGGAACCCGGCGTCGTACCCGTCAGTCATGTGTTCCATCGTGCCGGATGCGGCGGGGTCGCGGATACCAGGATGCAGGTGTTCGAGCCGTGACCTGCTCCGCGTCACGCGAGCGGCGCGGGATGAAGTCGCGTGATCTCTCGCGTGGCGAGGTCGATCATGACGGCGGTGTCCTCGGGGATGCGGGTCCATCCTTCCGCGTCGAGGCCGCTGGAGATGACATGGATCGCGTCGTCCGTGATGCGGTAGTCCATCGCGTAGTACTCGGTCGCGTGGCTCGCGGGCATCGCATCGTCCGACTCGAAGAGCTTGCGCAAGGACTGGACCGGCGAATCGACGCGGCTGTTGACGTGAATCGCGAACAGTTTCGTCGGCGTGAGAAGGAGCGCGTTGAGGCTCGAGTTCGGGAACTCGCGCACCAGGATCTCGAGCGCACGCGTGACGCCTTGTGCTTCGTCGCCCTCAGCGTCGTCGGTGCATTGCATGATGAGACGGAAATAGCGCTCGCTGTCGGTGTCGCCGATCAGCTTCGCTCGAGACGCCGCGCTGAGTTGCTCTTCGAGGTGGGCGATCGGCGCGATGTGGCCGTTGTGGGCGAAGGCGTACCCGCCATCGGTGAACGGATGAGTGTTCGCGAGTGACACCGGCAGACCGCCTGTCGCCCATCGCAGGTGCACGAGCCCGCAGCATCCCAGCGCCTGCTCTGCGAGTGCCGCGTACTGCGGATCGACGGATGCGTTCTGTGCCGAGGAGACCGCTTCGGTCGGTTCATCGACCGAGCGATGCCATGCCATGCCCCACCCGTCGCCGTGCACCTCGGTGAGCGCGGTGAAGGTGTCGAAATCCTCGCGACCGAGAACATCGACGACGGAGGTCGGGTGGGTGGTGACGTAGCCGAGCAATCTGCACACGATGCGATTCTCCTCTCGTCGTCGAGCTTTCTCCTTTCGGGCTCTGCAGGCAAACTGGGCGCATGCGTACTGTCGGTGTTGAAGAAGAACTGCTGCTGGTCGATGCCGAGAGCGGGCGACCGCGATCGGTTGCCGCGCGCACCCTGCAGTACGCCGGAGAGGCCGCGAAGCCTGCGGAGCCGATCAACGGCAGCGCCGGCGCGGCTGAGCGGACAGCCGCCTCCGGCGATGCGCCTGGGGGCTCCCTTGAACATGAGCTTCAGCAGCAGCAGATCGAGACGGACACGATTCCGCACACCGACATGATCGCGCTCGGCGACGGCGTGCGTGCGTGGCGGGACCGTGCGATCACTGCCGCACGCCGTGCCGGTGCTCGCGTGATCGCCTCGGGGACGTCGCCGCTGCCGGTCGGAGCCGCGATCGTCGGCAAGCCGCGATACCTGAAGATGGTCGAGCACTTCGGCCTGACGACCACAGAGCAGCTCACAGGAGCGTGCCACGTTCACGTCTCCATCGAGTCGGACGAAGAAGGCGTCGGAGTGCTCGACCGCATCCGCGGCTGGTTGTCCGTGTTGCTCGCGCTGAGCGCGAACTCTCCCTTCTGGCAGGGGGAGGACACGAAGTACGCGAGTTTCCGCTCTCAGGCCATGGTGCGCTGGCCTACCGCCGGTCCGACCGAGGCATTCGGGACTGCCGAGAGGTATCACGAGCTCGTCTCCTCGATGATCGCCTCCGGCGCCATTCTCGATGAGGGCATGGTCTACTTCGACGCCCGGTTGTCGCACCACTATCCGACCGTCGAGATCCGTGTCGCGGATGTCTGCCCGGATGCTGCGGACACCGTGCTGGTCGCGGCTCTGTGCCGCGGCCTGGTCGACACGGCGGCCGCTGCGTGGAGCGCGGGGGAGGAGCCGCTGCCGCTCTCTGTCTCGATGCTGCGGCTCATGAGCTGGCAGGCCGGACGGTTCGGCATCGAGGGCGACCTGATCGATCCGCGAACGCTCAAGCCGCGTGCGGCACGCGAGGTCGTGGCCGATCTCGTCGATCATGTTCGTGTGGCGTTGCGCGAGAACGGCGACGAGGCACTAGTCGACGCTCAGATCGAGCAGATCTTCACCCGAGGCAACGGGGCGATGCGCCAGCGCGCCATGCTCGAGAAGACCGGCCAGCTGAGCGACGTCGTCGCCGACCTCGCCACGGCCACCGCGGGCCTCGACGGCTGAAGGCTAGCGAGCGCGTCGCAGTATTGGCCGATCTCGAGGGAGTGAGCGACTGACTAGGCTTCGACGGATGGACCTCTTGCGGCTGGCGGGCGCACCAGGCGTCGGCAAATCCACGACCGCGTGGGCGATCGCCCAGCGGCTGGCGGACGAGGGCGTTCCGTGCGGATACGTCGACACCGACCAGTTGGGCATGTGTTATCCGGCACCAGACGATGACTCGGACCGATGGGCGCTCAAGGAGCGCGCACTCGCCGGGGTGGCTGAAGAGTTCTGGCGTGCTGGAGTGCAGCGACTGGTCGTCTCGGGCGTTGCGTTTCCCGATGACCCCCCGCCGCAGATCGACGGGATCTCAGTGCGGTCGGTGTGGTTGGACGCCTCCGAGCAGACTCGGCGTGAACGGCTCGGGCAGCGGGGGAGCAGCGAGGATCAACTGCAGCAGTACCTTGCCGCCGGGACGGCGGAGGCGGCGCGGGTGGAGTCGTCCTGGGAGCGGATCAGCACCGACGGGTGGTCACTGGACGAGACCGTCGACGCGGTGCTCTCGAGATGGCATCCGGTCGTCGTCCAGGAGAGCAGAGCTCCTCGCCCGTTCATATCGGAGGCAGCGGCCGTGGATCGCGTGCTGTGGGTCACCGGCCCGCGTTTGGCAGGAGCGTCGCGCATCGGCTGGGAGATCGCGAGTGAGGAGTGGGGCGCGGGACGCCGCCTCGGGTTCGCAGACCTCGCGCAGCTGTCCTTCGCGTGGAACATCAACGGGGCTGTCGGGATGGCGAACATCGCGCGCGTGCACGGTGTCTTCCGTGATGTCGGCGCCGATGTGCTCGTGGTGGTCGCTCCTCTCGAGGTCAGCCCATTCGCCGTGCGGGCGGCGCTGCCGAATGCGGAGGTGTCGTTCGTGCGGCTCGTGGCCACCGGCGCTGACGTCCGCGCGCATGCGAGGAGCCGTGCGAGAGGCGATGGCCCGGCGCTCGCCGGTGATGACCTCATCGATGCGTCGGATGCTGACATCGAGGACGTCGTCCGGACCAGCCTCGCGCAGTCGTCCCTTCCGCTTCGAGAGCATGAGCAGGCGGTCGATACGCGAGGTCTTTCACTGACGGATGCCGCGGCCGCTGTGCGGCGCTTCCTTCCTGCCGAGTAGATCGCGGTCAATGCGCGAGCAAAGCGATCTCACTGTACGGCGTCGAAGAGTTGATGATCTGCGGCGGGTCCGGAAGGTCTGACCAACCCGCCAGCTGTTTCTCGATTCGCCGCAGTTCATCGAGTCCGCCGGCTTCGGTGAGCAGGTTCAAGATGTTGCGGTCGATGAGACTGGAATCAGCCCGCCCACCCCGCTCCTCGACCCGACGCCAGCACTCCATGACATCTTCGTGAAGCATCGTGCGCCGCACCTGGCCTCCACCGGCAATCACCGCCGCTTCGAACTCGGAGGCCTCTTCTGAGGTGAAGAAGAGCTGCGGGAAGATCACGTTCCCGCCTGATGAAATGTGTTCTCTGAGCATCGCCAGCGCCAACGGTTGCACTTCGGCTCCGGCTTGGAGAAAGTCCGTCGAGGCGGTACCGAGGAGTCCCCGCAGGACGTCGACGTCAAGATTCAGCCAACCTCGTCTGGAAGCCACGAACTTCCGCGCGTATGTCGACTTCCCAGAGCCGGGCAGGCCATTCATGAAGATGCAGTAGCCAGCCTTAGACATCTCTGAGTTCTCCTGCGGGCAGCGGTCGGGGCATGGCTCGACGGTAGCAGCGGCTCGGGCGGTGTTCTCTGGGGTCCTCCTACACTGTGTGGCATGCAGACTCAGACCCATGACCTCAGCTTCACCGATACGGAGGTTCGTAAGAGGTTTCTGAGTTGGGCGGATGGCGAGGCCGACAGGGAGTGGGGATGCCTCAGCTTGATTTGGGAGCACGCGCCGGGGCTCGCGCCACGACCGCTGAGGCGAGAGACCTTGAGCGGCCACCCCGTTATCGTCATGGAGCGACTGCCGGGTGATCCGCTCGGCCACGAGCCGCTCACCGCCCAGCAGACGGAATCCCTGGGACGGGCGTTGCGCCGCCTGTACAGCATCCCCGTCGAACGCATCATTGACGCAGGGATCAGCGAGCGACGCTACGGCCCGTCGACGCTTCCTCACGCGCTCACCGGCTGGTTGAGCGAAACGCATGACCTCTCCCGCTGCCAGGACCCTGCGCTGGTGGCTGACGGTGTCGAGGCTGCGCGTGAGTGGCTGACTCGACCCGATGCTCTCCCCGCTCCGCGACTCGTCGGACTCGGGATCGCGGACCTGAACCCCGCGAACATCGTGTGGGACGGACAGAGCTGTCGTCTGGTTGATTTCGAAGACGGCGGACTCACCGACCCGGCGTACGATCTGGCCGATCACCTCGAGCACATCGCCGGTCGCATCACAGGCGTGTTCGATCCAGATGCTCTTTCCGCAGCCGTTGATCTGTCCGAGGAGGAGCGAGATCGGATGCGCGCCTACCGACCGCTCTGGGCGGCGTTCTGGTTGGTGATGCTGTTGCCGGAGAACGGCGGCTTCCGTCGTAATCCACCAGGCACGACAGAAGTCCAGGCCAGCCATGTGAAAGGGCTCATCGCCGCCATGTGAGCACTCGGCCCGGTTTGCGACATGAGATCTACGATCAGCGTTTCCCGAACGTCGCCTGCTGACCGTCGTGGATCGATGTGACCCACTCCCAGCCCGGTTGCGCGTCGGGTCCGATCCGTGGGTCATCCGACGGGTCCCCGTCGTGCAGGGCGCGCACGTACTCGCGGTCCAGGTCTATTCGCCGGCGCATCTCGGCCTGGTCTCCCGGCGAGCCGTGGCCGGGGATAACGACGTCGACATCATCGATCACGCTCTCCAGTTGCTGCAGTCCGACGAGGTACTCCTCGAGCGGATCGTTCGCGCCGTCCGGCTCGTCGAACATCGGCACAAGGACATCAGAGAGCATGTCGCCCGCCATCAGCGCTCCCCGTTCCGTGACCAGCAGCGCTGCGTGGCCCGGCGCATGAGCGGGATGCTCGATGACCCGAGTCTCTGGACCGTCCCACGGCAGCCGTGTCGCACCATCCGGCAAGCCAGTGAGAAGGCCGAAGAGACCGACCGGAACGTCGTCGACGATCTCGGGCGGAAGGCCTTCGATGAACGCTGACTTCCAGTCCGGCGGCGACCGCAGCTCCACCAGACGCGCGGCACAGCGTGCAGTGCCGTAGCGCGGCGCGGCGCCGAGCAGGGGATGCCAGAGCGCGTGATCCCAGTCGGGGTGCGTCGCGAACCCGGCGACGACAGGCAAGTCACGCTCGTGGAGATCGACGGTAAGTCGGTGCAGGGCCTGCGAGTTGTCGCGGGCGTGATGCGCAGGAGGGGGAGTGGCCCGCTCAGCCCTCGACCCCGAACGCCTCCGCAACCTCAGTCGTTCCAGGCAAAGCAAAACCCCCACCATGTTAGAAGCTAGGTGGGGGTTTCTGAGGTGACTGTAATGATCACCCTGTGGCTCCGACGGGCGTCGATCCCGTGACCTCACGATTTTCAGTCGTGCGCTCTACCAACTGAGCTACAGAGCCATGCGGCACATCGTAAATCCGCCGCAACCTAGACGAAAGGCCCTCTTCGAAAAAAGGGCCCGTCGCTTAGAGCGACCCTGACGGGACTTGAACCCGCGACCTCCGCCGTGACAGGGCGGCACGCTAACCAACTGCGCTACAGGGCCATGCTTTTAAATTGTATATCGGTCGAAGTGACCCCAACGGGATTCGAACCCGTGCTACCGCCGTGAAAGGGCGGCGTCCTAGGCCGCTAAACGATGGGGCCGAAGGGCGTCCCGGGGGACTTCCTTGCCGACGCTCAAGCATAAAGGATGATTTGACCAAAACGCGAATCGAGGGCGCGCCGTACTTCCGCCCGGGCGTTTCGGGAGGACGATGGGTTGCGCCTGCCATGCCACAGCTTCTGAGATTCGCTGTTGCAGATGTTAAAGATGTTGTTACTGTGGCATGAGTGAAACCTGTGGAAGGGGCCGTGTGAACGACGAGCAGTCCGCGATGGATGCTGCGCGCGAAGCGGGAGACTCCTGCGGATGCGCGCCGAGCATCACTGAGCGGCGTACCTTCTGGCAGAAGAGCACCCTCACCCGTCGCAGCGCACTCGGCCTCGGCGCCCTCAGCGTCGTCGCGCTGAGCGCCTTCGGCATCGGATCCGGCGTCAACGCGGCGTACGCCGCCTCGTACCCGAGCTGGGACGACGTCCAGCAGGCCAAGAACAATGAGGCAGCGAAGGCCGCAGAAGTCACGCGCATCCAGAACCTCATCAACGCCCTGACTCAGAAGGTCGCAGACACGAAGGCTGCGGCGGAGGTCGCCGGCAACGAGTACTACGCCGCGCAGCAGGCATTCTTCGACGCAGTCACGAAGGCCAACGAGCTTCAGGCGCAGGCCGATGCGCAGGCGAAGATCGCCGACGAGTCCGCCACGAAGGCGGGGCAGGTCGCTGCGCAGCTGTACCGCAACGGCGGCGACGACACCGCTCTCGAACTCTTCTTCGCCGGCTCCGCGGCCAACGCAGACCAGCTGCTCTCCAAGCTCGGCACGATGGACAAGCTCCTCGAGTACAACCAGTCGGTGTACGACGACGCTGTCGCAGCGCGCAACTCTGCACAGTCGATCAGCGACCAGGCTCAGGTCGCGCGCACCGAACGGGATCGTCTGCAGAAGGTCGCCGAAGAGAAGATGGTCGCGGCGCAGGCGGCTGCCGAAGCTGCACAGGCCGCGCTCGATGAGCAGACCAAGTACCTCACCACGCTCGAGGCGCAGCTCGCTGCCCTTCAGGACACGACCGCGAAGACCGTTGCCGACTACCAGGAAGGCGTTCGCGTCGCCGAGGAAGCGCGCAAGGCCGCCGAGAAGAAGGCCGCTGAAGAGGCGGCCGCTGCGGCGGCCGCGGCAGCCGCCAATAACGGCGGCGGCGGTGGCGGCGGAGGCGGTGGCGGCGGAGGCGGCGGTGGAGGAACCGGCGGCTGGGTTCGCCCGCACGGCGGATGGCGCAGCTCCGGCTACGGTCCCCGCTCATCGCAATGCGGTCCGCAAGGCTGCTCATCCAGCTGGCACTACGGTGTCGACCTCGCGAACGGCTGCGGCACCCCGATCTTCGCGGCGAACGCCGGAACCGTCGACTACGCCGGCTGGAACGGCGGCTACGGCAACTACGTCCGCATCCAGCACGGTGACGGCGTCGGGACGGGCTACGGCCACATCGTCGACGGCGGCATCGTGGTGCGCAGCGGCCAGTGGGTCGAGTCCGGTCAGGTCATCGCCTACGAGGGCAACACCGGCGGATCGTTCGGATGCCACCTCCACTTCGAGGTCTACATCTGGGGCGAGTACACCAACCCCATCGACTTCATGGGTGCGCGAGGCGTCTCGGTCTGAGATCCCGCACGCACGATCCCAAGAACACGAAGAAGCCCCCGGCCGCCGCAAGGCGCACCGGGGGCTTCTGATGTCAGCGAGGGTCAGTGGTCCTGGTCGCCCGCGCGAACGATCGCCTCATCGAGGATGCGCTGCGCCTCGGCGGCGTCACCCCACGCGTCGACCTTGACCCACTTGTTGGGCTCGAGGTCCTTGTAGTGCTCGAAGAAGTGCTCGATCTCCTTCTTCGTGTATTCGGCGAGATCGCCGATGTCCTGGATGTGCGCCCAGCGCGGATCCTTCGACAGCACGGCGACGAGCTTGTCGTCTCCGCCGGCCTCATCGCTCATCTTGAGCACGGCGACAGGACGGACCTCGACGACGACGCCGGGGAACAGCGCCTGGTCGAGCAGCACGAGCACGTCGAGCGGGTCGCCGTCCTCGCCAAGAGTGTTGTCGAAGTAGCCGTAGTCGGCCGGGTAGCCGAAGGTCGTGTAGAGAACACGGTCGAGGTGCACTCGTCCGGTCTCGTGGTCGACCTCGTACTTCACGCGGCTGCCGCGCGGGATCTCGATGACGGCGTCGTGTGCGCCCATGCGTGTGCTCCTCAGAAAAGACGGTTGGATGCCGGAAACCAGCCTACCTGCGCAGCCGATCGAGCAGTTTCTCCAGTGGGGTCGAGAACACGAGCAGCAGAAGAGCGAAGTAGCCGATCGGATGCACCCATGCCGCGATGGGCAGTGCCACGCAGAACAGGATGATCGCGGCGATGTCCCCGATTGCTCCGTGACGGAGTTTCTCGGCGCTGAGATCGGTGAGCGTCGGATGCCGCATCAGATACAGCTTGCCCGCGAGCGTCGCCGCCTGCGTCAGGATCAGCGTGCCGATGTAGAGCAGCGCCTGAAGCGGGTCCGTGTCCATCTGGCCGAGCATCGCCGTCGGCACCGGCAGCCACACGATCGTCAGCATCCACGCGACGTTGACGCACAGCAGCGGATTCGAAATGCGGAGGACTCCCTCGTACATTCGATGATGCTCCATCCAGAACACGGCGATCAGGACGAAGCTGAGGACGAAGCTGACGATCTGACCGCCGTGCTCGACCAGGAATGCCCGGTGCTCGTCTCATCGATCGCCGCCTCGGACACCGACTCCAGCAACGGCAGGATCAGCAGCGTCATCGCGATCGCCACGACGGCATCGACGAAGGCCTTCAGGCGCTCGGGAGCGAATGTGGTCTGCTCAGTCACAGGCTCAGACTAGAGCTGTACGGGATGCGCCGGGTAGGCGCGCTTCTCGGTGCCGTAGCGTTGTCGTGTGCCTTCACTGTCGCCTGCCATCGCCGAGATCCGTCTTGCTGTGCGCACCGCCCTCGTCGACCTGCCCGACGGCACGACCCTCGTGGTCGCGCTCTCCGGAGGTGCGGACTCGCTGGCTCTCGCCGCTGCGACGGCGTTCGAAGCGCGCGCGCGGGGGATGCAGGTGGTGAGCGCGACGATCGATCACGGACTTCAGGAAGGATCGGCGGCCGCGGCGGCCGCGGCTGCCGCGAAGGCACAGGCCCTCGGCATCCGTGCGTCAGTCGAGCGAGTGCAGGTGGCGGGTTCGTCGAGCGGGTCAGGGACCGGAATCGGCGGCGCTGGAGGGCCCGAGGCCGCGGCGCGCGACGCCCGCTATGCGGCGCTCGGCCGCATCGCTGCGGAAGAACGCGCCGTCGCGGTCCTCCTCGGCCACACACTCGACGACCAGGCCGAGACCGTGCTGCTGGGACTGGCCCGTGGCTCCGGCGCGGCAAGCCTGCAGGGGATGGCCCCCAGTCGCGCCGACGAAGACGGCGTGATCTGGCTTCGTCCGATGCTCGGGGTGCGGCGTGAAACGACCCGTGCGTTCTGCGCAGCATCCGATCTCGTGCCGTGGGACGACCCCCACAATCTCGATGACCGATTCGCGCGGGTTCGCGTGCGCGAGCGCGTGCTCCCGGTGCTGGAGGCCGAACTCGGCCCCGGCATCGCGGCGGCGCTTGCGCGCACGGCAGCGCAGCTTCGGGAAGACACCGAAGCGTTCGACGAGATGATCCACGAGACGATCGAAGACATCGTCGAGCATGCCGAGGCCGGCATCTCCGTCAGCGTCGCGGCTCTCGCCGCGAACCCGGCGGCGCTGCGGAACCGCATCATCCGTCTCGTCGCGCACAGCGAGTTCGGCGCGAGCCTCACCCGAACTCAGACGGTGGAGGTCGCGCGTCTCGTCACGGAATGGTCAGGCCAAGGGCCGATCGATCTGCCCGGCTGCTCGGCGACGAGGCAGGGCGGGCAGATCGTTTTCACGGCGCGCACCTGATGGTGCGCGCCGTGTGCCGGTTACTTCTTCCCGCCGAAGATGTTGCCGATGATGCCGCCGAGGTCGATCCCGCCGCCTGAGCCGCCGGATGACGAGCCGCCGCCGAGGATTCCGCCGAGCAGATCGCCGATCCCGCCGCTTGAGCCGCTCTTGTCGCCGCCGCCGATCAGTCCGCCGATGAGGTCGCCGATCCCGCCGCCCGACTCCGCGCCATCAGCACTCGTCGAGGTGTCCTTGTTCTTGTTGGCGATCAGGCCCATGATGATCGGCGCGAGGATCGGGAGGAGTTTGCCGAAGTCGATCCCGGCGGTCTTCTCGGAGGCGTTCAGCTTCGACGTGACCTCCTGCTTCTGGTCGCCGAGCACGTGCGTGACGATCTTGTCGCCATCGGCCTGATCGACCTCATCCACAGTGGAGACGCCGGCCTTGCCCTCATGCTTCTTCAGCGCATTCTGGATCGCCGCAGAGCCTTCTTCGCTCGCAGCGTTCTTCGCCAGTCCGCCGAGCAGCACTGCGCCGCCCTGCTCGACCGCAGCCTTCGCGACGTCGGGCGTGACGTTGAGCTTCGCTGCGATGTCATCGATCGGCACCTGCTTGAGGATGTCGTCAAGAGCCATGGGATTCCTTCCTTCGGCGTGCGTCCGCGCGCCCTCACCGCTCACAGTAGTGCGCACGCACAGGAACGTGTCACTAAAATCGATGCATGCGCGCGGCTGAGATCCAGGACGACCTTTCCGACATCCTCGTCACAGAGGAGGAGATCAAGGCCAAGCTCGCTGAGCTCGCCGTCCAAGTGGCGAAGGACTATGAAGGAAAGGACCTTCTTCTCGTCGGTGTCCTGAAAGGCGCAGTCATGGTGATGGCTGATTTCGCGCGCGAGCTGCCGTTCCACGCTCCGATGGACTGGATGGCCGTCTCCAGCTACGGCTCGAGCACGAAGTCGAGCGGCGTCGTGCAGATCCGCAAGGACCTCGACACCGACCTGCACGGCAAGCACGTGCTGATCGTCGAGGACATCATCGACTCGGGCCTGACGCTGAGCTGGCTGCTGGAGAACTTCGAGTCCCGCGGCCCCGAGTCGATCGAGGTGCTGGCGCTGCTGCGCAAGCCGGATGCCGCGAAGGTCGAGATCGACTGCAAGTACGTCGGCTTCGACATCCCGACCGAATTCGTCGTCGGCTACGGCCTCGACTTCGACGAGCGCTACCGCAATCTGCGCGATGTCGCAGTGCTTGCACCGCACGTCTACTCCTGACCTGCGTACGCCGTGGGCGAATCCCAGCGGACCATAAACTACGGCGCGATACGCTGAACGGATCATGGACGTGAAGAAGATCACCCGGAATCCACTGGTTTATGTGGTGCTGATCGGTGTTTTGCTGTTCGGCGGGTTCCTGCTGATCTCGAACCTCGGCGCCCCCAAGACGATCACCACTCAACAGGGGCTCGACCTGCTGGCCGGCGAGACCGTCACCGAGGTGACGAACACCGACGGTGATCAGCGCGTCGACATGACCCTGTCGAAGGCGTTTGAGGACTCCAAGTCAGTGCAGTTCTACTACGTGGACGCACGCGCCGACGAGGTCGTCAAGGCCATCACGACGGCAGACCCGAAGGACGGCTTCAACGACGTCGTTCCTCGTGCCACCTGGTTCGACGGATTCCTCTCCCTGCTGCTCCCGCTCGTGCTGCTCGGTCTCCTGTTCTGGTGGCTGCTCTCGTCGATGCAGGGCGGCGGCGGCAAGGTCATGCAGTTCGGCAAGTCCAAGGCCAAGCTCGTCAACAAGGAATCTCCGACGGTCACGTTCGCTGACGTCGCCGGTGCGGATGAGGCGATCGAGGAACTCGAAGAGATCAAGGAATTCCTGCAGGATCCCGCCAAGTTCCAGGCGATCGGCGCCCGCATCCCCAAGGGCGTGCTGCTGTACGGCCCTCCAGGAACAGGCAAGACCCTTCTCGCTCGCGCGGTTGCGGGCGAAGCGGGCGCCCCGTTCTACTCGATCTCCGGCTCGGACTTCGTCGAGATGTTCGTCGGCGTCGGTGCCTCTCGTGTGCGCGACCTGTTCAATCAGGCCAAGGAGAACGCCCCTGCCATCATCTTCATCGATGAGATCGATGCAGTCGGCCGCCACCGTGGCGCCGGCATGGGCGGCGGAAACGACGAGCGCGAGCAGACGCTGAACCAGATGCTCGTCGAGATGGACGGCTTCGACCCGAACGCGAACGTCATCGTGATCGCGGCGACCAACCGTGCCGACATCCTCGACCCCGCACTTCTGCGCCCCGGCCGGTTCGACCGGCAGATCGGCATCGACGCCCCTGACCTCAAGGGCCGCCTGCACATCCTGCAGGTGCACGCCAAGGGCAAGCCGCTCGCGAAGAGCGTCGACCTCGAGGTCGTCGCTCGGAAGACGCCCGGCTTCACGGGCGCCGACCTCGCGAACGTGCTGAACGAGGCTGCTCTGCTCACCGCGCGCTCGAACGCGCAGCTGGTCGACAACCGTGCCCTCGATGAGGCCATCGACCGCGTCATCGCCGGTCCGCAGCGTCGCACGCGTGTCATGAAGGACCGCGAGAAGCTCATCACGGCCTATCACGAGGGCGGCCACGCCCTCGCCGCCGCGGCCATGAACTACACCGATCCGGTGACCAAGATCACGATCCTGCCCCGCGGCAAGGCGCTCGGCTACACGATGGTGATGCCGCTGGATGACAAGTACTCCGTCACGCGGAACGAGCTTCAGGATCAGCTGACGTACGCCATGGGCGGCCGTGTCGCCGAGGAGCTCGTCTTCCACGACCCCACCACCGGCGCCTCGAACGACATCGAGAAGGCGACGAGCATCGCCCGCAAGATGGTCATCGAATACGGCATGACGACCGACCTCGGCCCGGTCAAGCTCGGCACGGAGGGCGGCGAGCCGTTCGCGGGCCGCGACATGGGCCGCGGCCGTGAGTACTCCGAGTCGATCGCCGAGCGCGTCGACACAGAGGTGCGTGCGCTCATCGAGCAGGCGCACGACGAGGCGTACCAGGTGATCAGCGACAACCGCGACATCCTCGACCGTCTCGCTCTCGCGCTGCTCGAGCAGGAGACGCTCGATCACAACCAGATCGCCGAGATCTTCACCGAGATCCGCAAGCTCCCCGAGCGGCCGCTGTGGCTTTCGAGCAACGAGCGTCCGGTGTCGGATCGTCCGCCGATCGAAGTGCCCACGCGCGTGATCCCGGTGGATGCAGCGGCCTCGGTCGACGGGTCTGCAGATGCCACGGCGCTACGCGGCGCGGCCGGCGGGGCACCCGCATCCGGGCAGGCCCGGCCGGCGACGGCCTGATCGTGGCCGTCGACGGAGCGAGGGTCGAGCGGCTGACCCGCGAGCTCCTCGAGGCGATCGGCGAAGACCCCGAGCGCCCTGGACTCAGGCAGACTCCGGCCCGAATGGCCGAACTGTACGCCGAGTTCTTCGCCGGCGTCGGTGAGGATGCCGCGGCACCTCTTGCCCGCACCATCAGCGTCGCCCGGGGGCCCGCGCCCGAGACCCTGCCGTCCGGCGCGGTGCTTCTGCGCGACATCCGCTTCCGCTCCGTCTGCGAGCATCATCTTCTGCCGTTCGCCGGTCACGCGCATATCGCGTACCTTCCGGGTGAGCAGGTCGTCGGACTCGGTGCGCTGGTGCGCGTGGTCGAGATACTCGCCGCCCGCCCGCAGGTGCAGGAACGCCTCGGCGAGCAGATCGCCGACACCATCGCAGAGCACCTCGACACGCGTGGCGTGCTCGTCGTGCTCGATGCGGCCCACGGCTGCGTCACGATGCGCGGTGGACGTCAGAGCGAAGCATCCACGCTGACGATCGCTGCTCGCGGCGAGTACAGTGAGCCGGTGGCGCGACAGGAGATCATCGCGCTGATCGGTGCCGGCGGCGAGGGTCGACGATGACCGGAATCTGGGGCATCGTCAACGTCACACCGGACTCGTTCAGCGACGGTGGCCGCTATATGGATCCTGAGCACGCCATCGCGCACGGGCTCACGCTGCGCGATGCCGGCGCCGCCGTGCTCGACGTCGGCGGCGAGTCCACCCGGCCCGGAGCCGAGCGCGTCGATGCGGCAGTGGAGCAGCAGCGAGTGATCCCGGTGATTCAGGGGTTCGCCGCTCACGGCATCACGGTGAGCATCGACACGCTCAATGCATCGACGGCGTCGGCCGCCGTGCGCGCCGGCGCGCGCATCGTGAACGACGTGTCCGGTGGCCTGGCAGACCCCGAGATGTTCAGCGCCGTCGCCGAATCCTCGGCCGACTTCGCCATCGGTCACTGGCGAGGTCCGTCAGACGACATGTACGCGCGTGCCGAGTACCGCCGGGCATCGCGCGAGGTGGCCGGTGAGTTGCGCGACCGCGTCGGCGAGGCGGCGTCAGCAGGTATCGCGCCGGCCCGGCTGATAGTCGACCCGGGGATCGGCTTCGCCAAGGCCGGGGTACAGAACTGGGATGTGCTGCGCGGCCTCGGCGACATCACCGCTCTCGGTCACCGCGTGCTGATCGGCACGTCACGCAAGCGCTTCCTGGTCGAATCTCTTCGACAGCACGCGACCTCCTCGACGGGCGGCGCGACCGATGAGATCGATGAGTCGCGGCGCGACCTCGCCACTGCCGTGACCAGTGCGCTCGCGGTCCGGCACGGTGTCTGGGCGGTGCGCGTGCACAACGTCGCCGCGACCCGCGACGCCCTCGCGATCGCACACGCCTGGGAGGGATGACCATGCCGATCCTGGACCAGATCCGGCTCACCGGACTCACCGTGTTCGGACGCCACGGCGTCTTCGAACACGAGCGCGAGAACGGTCAGGAGTTCGTGATCGACCTGCGTCTGCGCCTCGAGCTGGCGGCTGCGGCGGCATCCGACGACGTGGTCGACACCGTTCACTACGGCGAGCTGGCCGAGAAAGTCGCCGCCGTCGTGGCCGGAGAGCCTGTCAATCTCATTGAGACCCTCGCCGAACGGATCGCCGATGTCGTGCTCGCTGATACTCGGGTGAGGCAGGCCGACATCACCGTCCACAAGCCGCATGCACCCATACCGCTGACGTTCTCCGACGTGTCGGTCACGATCAGCCGCCCCAGGAAGGACGCGCCGCAATGATCCGCAAACCACCGCCGACGCGGCCAGACCCGCGCCCCGGCCGCGATGCTGCGACGGCGGTCGTCGCCCTCGGCGCGAATCTCGGCGACCGGCGCGAGACGATCCAGCGCGCCGTGGAACGCATCGCGCGACTCCCGCTCGTGGACGATGTGCGGTTGTCCGAGCTGTACGAGACCGTCGCGTTGCGCCTGGACGGCCCGGATCCTGATGCCCCCGGCTATGTCAATGCCGTCGCAATCGTCTCCACCCGCCTGGCACCAGAGGTGCTGCTGGGCATGCTGCATGCGATCGAGGAGGAGCACGGCCGCGAGCGTCGCGAACGCTGGGGAGACCGCACGCTCGACCTCGATCTGATCACCTATGGCGATGTCGTCTCCGATGACCCTCACCTGCTGCTGCCGCATCCGCGTGCTGCGGAGAGGCTGTTCGTGCTCGATCCATGGCTCAGTATCGACCCCCAGGGTGAGATCCCAGGGCGCGGCCGGATCGCCGACCTCGCGGCCGCTCTCCGATCTGAACCGACGGATGACGGCGCGGAGCGCGGATGAAGCGCACCACGGCTCCGATCCTCATCCTCCTCGCCCTGGTCGGCGGTGGAGCGGGCTATCTCATCGATCATCTGCTGACAGTGTCCGGGCGGTCGACATTCGCTCCATCGGGATTCCTGCCGGTGCTGCTCCTGCTCCTCGCAGTCGCTGTTCTCGCCATCGCATGGCCCGTTCGGCGCAGCGTGCGCGGCAAGTCCCGGGGGCGCATCGACCCGTTCCGTGCACTGCGCGCCGCGACGCTCGCCAGGGCCTCGAGCCTGCTCGGCGCCATCATGACCGGATTCGGGGGAGGGCTCCTGACCTTCCTCCTGTCGCGTCCCGTTGATCCCCAGGTAGGGTCGATTGTGGCGATGGTCGCTCTCATGGCGAGCTCGCTCGTTCTCGTGATCGCGGCTCTCGTCGCCGAACAGTTCTGCACCCTGCCGAAGGATCCTGATGACCGACAGCCAGACGACCCCTCCGCCGGAGCCGACGCCGGGCGCTGAGCCGACGCCTCCGCACCAGGTGCCGAACATTCCGCCAGCTCCGCCGGCACCCCCGGTGCCCGCGTCCGCGCCGCAGAACCCTGGGCCCGCCGCGTATCCTGCGACCGCAGCCCCGCAGGCGAATCCGCCTGTGACGCCTGCCGCTGCACCTGCCGCTGCACCTGCGGCGTTCCCTGCTGCGCCGATGGCACCCGCCGCCCCGCCGGCCTCTCCCCTCATCACGCCCCCGGTGCTCGACGAGGGCACCTACGAGAAGCTGAGAGAGCCTCGAGGCGCAGGTCGCATCGACCTCGACGGGAAATGGCATCAGATCTCGCCGCGCTACGTGGTGTCGCAGTTCCTGCAGAACGGCATCTTCCTCGCGGTCGTCGTCGCCGTGGCGCTCATCGTCGGCCTCGTTTTCCACCAGAACTGGGTCTGGATTCCGGCAGGATTCCTCACGCTCATCACCGTCATCACGCTGGTGATCCTCCCGCGTCAGGCGAAGGCGATCGGTTTCATGCTGCGCGCCGACGACATCGTGTTCCGCAAGGGCATCCTCTGGCAGCGCATCATCGCCGTGCCGTACGGACGCATGCAGCTCGTCGACATCACGCACGGGCCGCTGGATCGCGCCTTCGGGGTCTCCCAGCTCAAGATGGTCACCGCTGCCGCGACGACCGGCGTGCAGATCCCAGGGCTCACCCAGGCGGCCGCTGAAGCACTGCGCGACACTCTCATCGAGGTCGCCGAGACCCGGCGGACCGGCCTGTGAGCACGCCTCAGAATCCGGATCCCTACGCGGCGCAGCCGCCACTGCCTCCCGTGCCGACTGCACCTGCGGGCAGTGAATCGCTCGCTGACGGAGAATGGCACCGACTGCACCCGCTGACCCCGCTGTTCAAGGGCGGACTGGTGCTCATCATCGTCGCCGGCGTCGTGCTGAACAACTTCCGCGACCGGATCATCTACTGGGCCATCGGTCTGTTCGCGCCGGAAGAAGCCCATGTCGGCGACTACTCCGGCGGCGATCCAGTGGACTGGGTGCTGGAGAACAACCTCATCCTCATCGCGCTTCTCGTCGTTCTGGGTGCGCTGATCGTGCTGATCGTGGGGTTCTGGCTGGTCTGGCGGTTCCAGGAGTTCCGCATCTCCGACGAGCATGTCGAAGTGCGCAAGGGCATCGTCTTCCGCTCTCAGCGGCGGGCACCGCTGGATCGTGTGCAGGGCGTCAACCTCACAAGGCCATTCCCGGCGCGGTTGATCGGGATGGCCAAGCTCGAGGTGGTCGGCGCGGGCACCGATGCGAATGTGCCGCTTGAGTATCTCTCGACGACCAAAGCCGAGACCGTGCGATCGGACATCCTCCGTCTCGCGTCCGGCGCCAGGGCGGCACGAGAGGCCAGACAGCGTGGCGGTTCGCCTCAGAGCGCGGCCCCCGCCGCCGGCGCGACATCGATCCGTTCCCAACTCATCGGATCGATGAACGGCGGAGTGAACGATCTGATCGGCGGCGTCGACCTCAGCGACGTCGCACCGGAGAGCGTCGTCAAGATCCCGACCGGACGACTCGTCGGATCCCAGGTGCTCGCCGGCGTGCTGTGGCTCGCTTTCTTCATCCTCATCTTCGGCGTGACGCTCGCCTTCGTCATCCCCGCCATCCTCGCCGACGACGATCCCGACGCGTGGATCGGAGTCGTCGGCATCACACTCGGGTTGGGGGTTCCGTTCGTCATCGCCGCGTTCGCCATCGTCTGGGCGCAGATCTCCCGGTCGCTGAGGTACTCCATCGCGCCGACGCCGGACGGCGTGCGCATCACGTTCGGTCTGTTCACCACTGTCACCGAGACGATCCCCCCAGGACGCATCTTCGCCGTCGAGGTGACGCAGTCGATCCTGTGGCGACCGTTCGGCTGGTGGACCATCAAGATCAACCGCATGAGCGGCAAGAGCGTGTCGCAGCAGCAGTCCAGCACCGCACAGCAGTTCAACATCGTGCTCCCGGTGGGCACGCGCGCAGACGTCGAGCGCGTTCTCGCGCTGGTCCTTCCCGACATGCCTGAGGAGGATCGCCCTCTCGTCTGGGAGCACGGGATCTTCGGTCCGCAGGCTGGTGACCCGTATCACGTGCTGCAGAAGCGCGGGTGGTGGCGTCGGCCGTTCTCGTGGAAGCGGCACGGCTTCGCCGTCACCGACTTCGCCGTCATCATGCGCCGCGGCAACTTCTGGCGCAAGCTCGCGGTGTTCCCGCTGGCCCGTCTGCAGGGCGTCTCGGCGGCGCAGGGGCCGATCGATCGGGCGCAGCGCGTCGCCATACTCAAGGCGCACAGTGTCACCGGGCCCGTTCTCGGCGACGTCGTCGGCATCGAAAGTGTCGATCTGACGGCGGCAGTGGATGACATCTCACGCCGCGCAGCGGCTGCCGCAGGCCGCGATCAGACTCATCGCTGGGCTCAGGATGCTGTGCACGAGAGGTCTGCATGAACCGTGACGGACGACTCGGCGTCGGCATCATCGGCGCCGGACGGGTCGGACCGGTGGTAGGCGCTGCGCTCGCAGGTGCAGGACACGCCATCACCGGCATCACGAGCGGCTCGGACGATGACCGTGTCGCCGGTGTGCTGCCCCAGGTGCCTGTGCTCGACGCCGCCGAGGTGCTCCGTCGCAGCGAGCTGGTGATCCTGGCGGTGCCGCACGATGAGCTTCCGGGGCTGGTCAGCGGCCTGTCGGAGCTGGGCGCCTGGCAATCGGGTCAACTCGTGCTGCACACGGATCCTGCCTACGGCATCGGTGTGCTGGAGCCGGCGCAACGTGCGGGTGCTATCCCGCTGGCGGTGCATCCGGCGATCTCGTTCACCGGCACGTCGATCGATCTGCGGCAGCTTCAGGCTGGTTTCGCCGCAGTCACAGCACCCGCAGCGGTGCTGCCCATCGCGCAGGCCCTCGCGGTCGAGCTGGGCTGCGAGCCGATCGTCATCGGCGAAGACGACCGCGCGGCCTACGCGGAGGCGATCGCCACGGCATCCGAATTCTCCCGGGCGATCATCGGGCAATCGACCTCGTTGCTGCGCGGCATCGGCGTGGAGAACCCGGGCGGGTACCTCTCCGCGCTCGTGCAGTCGACCGTCGAGCGCGCTCTGCGCGAAGCATCCGATCCGCCCGTCATCTGACAGACCCAGCCGTTCGACACCGCGCACGTTGGGAGAACAGAGACGAGTCGGTGTGTCTTCGGCGCGTCGGAGGCGGACCGTCCGGCGACACGCCAGGCGGTCCGGGTTTTCCGGGGTCAGGCGTGTCCAGAGCCGAACGCGCCCGAGCCGTGCGTCAGCGACCGCCCGAGAAGCCCCCGCCTCCGCCTCCGCCGGAGAACCCGCCGCCGGAGGATCCGCCGAAGCTCGACGAGCTGCCCGTGCTCGGCGCCGAGTAGGTCGATGAAGAGTGCGTCGCGGCGGTCAACGCGCTCATGCGGATGACGATGCCGGCGGCGGAGCCGTCGATCCACCCAGGCGACTGCTGCTCACGCGCATAGGTGACCTCGAGTACTTCTCCCCACTCGTTCTCCTGGCCGAACAGGATCGCGTAGGGCAGCAGCCGCTCGTACACGTGGATGACGTCGACAGATCCGTCACTGCGACGCTCGGCCCCGGAGTACGACTGCAGCATTCGCAGCCGGTCGGCCTCAGCGACCCGGATGAACTCGCGCACGCCCTCCAGGTATTCGAGCTGAAGCGCGCCCTCCGGAGTGAGCACGGTGTGCTTCTTGAACGCCACGACGCTCGAGATGATCACCAGGATGGCGCACAGCAGTGTCGCGAGGAAGACGGGACCGGCGGATGCTCTTCCGGAGATGAGCCCCCAGAACAGCAGGCCGATCATCACGGCGAGGGCGAGGAGCGACACGATCTGGATGATCTGCGCCGCTCTGCTGCGAGCCCGTACGGTCAGGCCTCGTTCCTCAGCAGCCTTCGGGCCGGCTTTGAGGAGCCCCACCATGCGCTTCGCGAACGCCGCGCTGTTCTTCGGCATCTTCATGACGATGTCGGTCTCGGTGTTGTTGAACAGCGCTTTGAGTGCCTTCTCATCCAATGGATCGGGGATCGGGCCGTCGAGCCGGCGCAGGCGGGGGCGTCGCGTCTTCTTCGTGGCTTCCTCGGGCAGGTCTTCGAGACGCAGGAGCCCGCGCACGGCGAGATGCACGATCTGGGCGGTGAGTGAGTTCTTCGTCTTCGGGACTATGGCGCTTGCGAGGAGGGGCGGCATCGAGTCAGGGACGTCGTACTGCGCCACCACGATGCCTGTGCCGCGGCGGCGGGAACGGATCATGGCGCTGGTCGCGAACCAGCCGCCGATCGAGAGCAGCACGGCGCCGCCGCCGACCGCGTAGGGCAGCACATCGGTGGCGGGGTTGGGTCGGCGTGCAGAGGGCTGAGTGACCGTGCCCGGCTCCAGCGCGATCGCCACCGTGACCCCCTCGCCAGCTGCCAGGTCTTTCGCCGAGACAGTGAAGGCGTCCGCGTCCTGGCGGAGATCACAGGTGTCGGTCGAGCCTTGGGGGCCCTGGTAACAGGAGGAGTCGCCGGTGAGGTGCGCAGCGAGTGCGCCATCGAAGATGATCTCGGCCTGGAACTCGCCGATGTCCTGGGTGCTGTCCAAAGGCAACAGGTCCCAGTAGAACTCGTCGACCTCGGTGCCCTCGGCCGCGATGATGACATCGCGCATCTCGTACTCGATGACGTAGGTCGTCGAGCCGTGCACGTACGCGTCATCGCCGGTGAGCACGTACACGAGTCCGTCGTCCTCCTCGATCTCGTACGGGACGTCGTCGCCGTTCTCGTCGCGGACGGAGATGATCGTGGTGCCGAGCCCGGCGCCTTGATAGCTGTCGGGGTAGCCGGCGACGATGCCTCGGTTCTGGTCGAACTCGGGGAACTCGGCGACCCTGGTCTCCTCGACATGCAGGGTGGCGCGTCCATCCGAGTCGATGCCGACTTCGTACTTCGCGTCCCAGGACGAGAAGGCGAAGTCATCGACGTCGGTCCGCGGTTCGGCGGCGGATGCCGCGGTGCCGGATGCGGTGAACATCAGGGCGACGGCGGCCACGGGCAGAGCGAGGTATCGGGGAAGCGATCTCCGGAACATGCTTCGAGCGTATCGAGGGACCTGAGATCTGCCCGAGGAGTGCGAGCGCCGACGCATTCCCATACTGCGAACAAATTCATGAAAGGCACTTGACGTTGACCCAAGGTCAGGGTTCACACTCGCGTCAGCGACACGAGAACGGTCGCAGAAAACAAGGCAAGGAGCCGAATATCATGACCGAAGTCACCACCTCAAACGTCCAGTCCACTGTTTTGGCGGCGGGAGGCGACTCACCGGAGTCGGATCGTCCTGAGCTTCAGCACATCCTCCAGGACATCGTTGATTCGGGTATCACCGGCATCACTCTGCGTGTTCGCGATGAACGCGGAACGTGGGCCGGTTCCGCCGGCGTCGGCCGGATCGGAGATCCGGAACTCCCCGCGATCAACGGTCACGCCCGCATCGGCAGCAACACGAAGACGTTCACCGCCGTCGTGATGCTTCGTCTTGTCGCCGACGGCCTGATCGAGCTGGATGCTCCCGCGAAGCAGTACCTGCCCGAGTTCGACATCGACCCGCGCGTCACAGTCCGGATGCTGTTGCAGCACACCAGCGGAATCTTCAACTTCACCGGCGAGGTCTACCCGGACGGCACGATCGTTATGGGGATCCCGGCCACGCCCTCCGGCAAGGAATGGGTGGACAAGAGATTCGTGACCTACGCTCCGGAAGTACTGGTGCGATTCGCGCTGTCCAAGCCGGCGCGGTTCGAGCCTGGCACCGATTGGAGCTACGCCAACACCAACTACGTGATCGCCCGGCTCATCATCGAGAAGGTGACGGGGAGCACGGTCGCCGCCGAAATGCGTCGCGTGATCTTCGACCCCCTCGGCCTTGAGGGCACGACGCAGCCGAGCAACGAGATCGACCTCGCCGAGCCGCACGGGCACGCCTACTACCGGTACGAGGAGGATGGCGAGGAGGTGACCGTCGACATCAGCGAGCACAACCCGTCCTGGATATCCAGCGGAGGCGACATGATCTCCACTTCAGAGGACCTCGAGACGTTCCTGTCATCACTCATCGCAGGAAGGCTGCTCCCGGCGGAGCTGCTGGCGGAGATGCTCGCAGCACGGCCGACGCCGCTTCCTGGTATGGACTACGGCCTCGGCGTGTTCGTGCAGGATCTGGGCGAACACGGCACCGTGATCACGCACAACGGCGGCATGGCCGGATACGCGGCGCTGATGTACTGCACGCCCGACGGCCGTACGGCCATGACGGGCACGTTGAACTACATCGACGACGCCACGATGTCATTGGCCGTCGCTTTCCAGCAGGGCGCGCAGAGGCTCGTCGACGCCGTGTTCCGTGCCGGGACGCCGATCGCCGGGTGAGTGCAGTACTGCGAGTCGGTCGTGGCCGCTATTGTGGCCGAGTGCTTTCGAGAGGCAAGGCGAAAAGATGAGCAGCGGAGTCACGATCGGGCAGGCGGCCGCGTTCGCCGGCGTCACGGTGAAGACGGTGCGGCACTATCACAAGCTCGGTCTGGTGGCTGAGCCCACGAGGGACGCCTCTGGATATCGGAGGTACGGCACGGCGGAGATGCTGCGGCTTGTGCAGGCGCGTACCTTCGCCGGTGCCGGAGTTCCTCTGGCTGAGATCGTCGCATTGCTCGACGCCGACGACGCGGAGTTCGCATCCGCGCTCGTCGGCGTCGAGCGCAAGCTCTCGGCGCAGATCGACGAGCTGATCTCGCGACGGCACATGCTTCGAAGACTGACCGACGGCGATCGTACGCTTCTGCCTGACCGGGCTGTCGCGCTGCTGGAAAGAATGTCGCGACTCGGCTTCAGCGACGAGGAAGTGGTCTCCACCCGAGAAGGGCTGGTGCTGGCGAGCGCGCTGGTGCCGGAGAGATTCGAGGAGCATCTCGCCCTCGTCGAGAATGCTCTGGGCGACGAGCAGTTCGTCGCGCTGAGCCGGCGAGCCGCGGAAGCCGTCAACTGGGCTTCGGACGATCCCCGCATCGAGTCGCTCGTAGATGAAGTCGTGGCGCACTACCTCGCGAATCCGGAGCATCTGCGGATAGTGACTGGCATGCAGGCCCGTTCCGATGCCACGGCTCGATACGGTCTGGTACGCGACGTCGGGGCGGATCAGGGCACGGTCGGTGAGTGGCTGACAGGGCTCGTCGAGGCGGGGCTCCGCGCCGCCGGTGCCCGAATCCCCCGACAGGAACCCCGCTGACGTCGAAGCGCCTCGGTGAGTCCCAGATGGGCGCGACTGCATCTCGGCGTGTGACGTGACGGCGGCTCAGGCTCAGGGGAGTTCGACGGCGTAGTGCGCGGTGACGTCGGAGACTTCGCCGCGGGGGATGTCTCCATCGCCGACGCGTATCGAGAACGACTGCACGAGCGGATCCGGCAGCCCCATCAGGTGCACATCGCAGATCAGCGCGCCGCGTTCGCAGGGGATCCTCCAGCGCAGCGAAGCGGCATCCCTCGCGGTGACGATGCGCTGCGAGACGGGCCCAGCGTGCCGGAGCGGATCGCCTACCTCGTCGAACGCGGCACGAAGCCGGGTGTCGCGCACTGGCACCGGAACGTCGCGAAGCACGTTGCGGGCGAGCAGATCGGTTGCATCTGAGAGCGGGCGCCCCGTGCGTACGAGATCATCCAGGACTGACGCCGCGGCGAGCGTATCCGACCATGGCCGGACGATCGCAGCCGGCGCGCCGATGGTGGTCAGCGTGTCCCGAAGCGCCTGAGCCGCGACGGGCCCGGCGTCGAACGCGTCGGAGTTGCCGAACACGACGGCGCCGAGCCCGCTGGCGGGATGCCACCGCATGTGCGAGGAGAAGCCGGGAAGTCCGCCGGCGTGTTGGAGGATGCGGCCGAACCTCCGGTCGTGCTCGACGACGACCCCATAGCCGTAGCCGGCGCCGTCGACGTCGTGACGGTCGAAGCGTGCCCCGGAGATCGGAATCATGGATCTCGCCCCTTGCAGCTCCCGGCGGGAGGCTGCGCAGAGCACATCCTCGGCGACGGGATCGGCATCGAACGCCGTGCTGAGGAAGTGCATCCATCGTGCGATGTCGTCGAGTGTCGAGAACAGGCTGCCGATGCAGGCGAGTGCTCCCGACCCCACGAACGGCTCTTCGACGAAGGTCATCCCGTCGTCGAAGGTGCGAAAGCCCAGGGCGAGATCGGTACCGCGCGGATACAGCGATGCCGCTGCTCTGGTATCCGACAGACCGAGCGGATCGATGATGCGCTCCTGCATCACGACCTCGACGGGCAGCCCCGTGACCGACTCTATGGCCCGACCGATCATCGAGATGCCGAGGTTCGAATAGTGGTATTCGCTGTCAGGAAGCGCAGCGAGCCGAAGACCGGAATCGACGAGTTCGCCGATCAACTCGCGCGGTTCGCCGAGCATCTCATCGACCCACGCATTGTCCTCCGTGAGGCCTGCCCTGTTCGACAGCAGTGAGGACAGCGTCATCGACACGGGGCGGCCCTGGAAGGTCGCTGCGGCGAGACCGGGCACGTACTCCGCTGCCGGAGCGTGCAGATCGAGCAGTCCGTCATCGCGGAGCGCGAGAGCGGTGGCGGCGAGGAAGCTCTTCGTCATCGAGGCGATGCGGAACACCGTACCCCGCGCGGTCGGGGACCCGTCTCGTCGTGGCGTCCCCTGCACGTCGACGGCGAGGATCTCGCCATGGTGAGTGATGGCGGCTGCGGTTGCGGGGGCGAGGTGCCGCGTCGCTGCGAGCGCATTCCGTAGCCCGTCCGCTGCCACGGCGCGGTCGAGCACAGCCCTCGTCGATGGCACGGGTGTGCTGCTCACGCCCGGATCCCCGCAGCCTCACGCACCTCTTGTGCGAAGCCGCGCACCAGCGCCAAGCATGCTGCGGTGTTCTCGTCGTCGTCGTGAAGGGCCTCTGCGACGAGGTCTGCGACCGGACGGTCGCCCGGTGCAGGATCGGTCGGTTCGCTCCACCACTGAAGGTCATCGGCCGAGACTTCGGGATGGAACTGCACTCCGCGGACATGCGCTCCGAGGCGGAACGCCTGGATGGCGACCCCCTCACTCGACGCGAGCAGCACGGCGTCGGCCGGCAGCACCGTGATCTGGTCCTGGTGGTTCTCGATCATCGGTGCGGCACCGCCGAGCCCCGACATCACCGCATCCTGCTGTCCGGCCGGCGTCGTCCTGATCACGGTGGAACCACGCTCCTTGACCCCGTACGACTCGCGCACCTCGCCCCCCGCGATCTGAGCGAGCAGCTGTCCGCCGAGGCAGATGCCGAGGGTCGGCAGATCCCGTTCGATCGCTTCGGATGCGAGCCGTCGTTCGGTCGGGAGCCAGGGGCCCTTCTCGACGTCATCCGGCATCATTCCACCCCCGAGCATCACCAGACCGTCGTAGCCGTCCAGACTCTCCGGAAGACCATGCGCGCCGTAGCGCACGTCGGCACGGACTCCTGCGGCATCAAGCCAGCGCAGCAGTCGACGAGGTCCTGACCCGTCTGCATTCACGACGATGAGCACGCGCGGACGACCCTCACGCCCGGACAGGAACGCGAGGTGGTCGGCATCGGAGGCCTCCAGCACCCGCAGCGCGTTGCGGAACGCCAACGCCTGCAGTTCGTCTTCCGTCCACCCCCTTCGGCGCAATTCGTCGAGCAGCCGCTGATACCCCGAGACGTCCTCGAGGCCGGTGGGCATCGCATCCGTGCCGTCGTAGTCTGCACCGATGCCTACGGCGTGCACGCCCGCGACGGCTCGGACGTGTTCGATGTGATCGGCGACATCGGCGATCGTCACCTCGGGCGGTGCGCCGACCTCGCCTGCGACGTGCCAATCGTGGCGCGATTGGCTGAGGAAGGTCGGGACGAACGCGACCATGACGATCCCGCCGCCCGCTCCGATCGCGGCGATCACGTCGTCCGGGACATTGCGTGGATGATCGCAGAGTGCTGCGGCACCCGAGTGACTCACCATCACCGGCCGGACGCTCGTGGCGATCGCGTCCCGCATCGTCGTCGGCGCGACGTGCGCGAGATCGACGAGCATCCCGATCCGGTTCATCTCCCTGACGACGTCGCGACCGAAGTCGCTGAGGCCGTCGTGGCGCGGTTCGTCCGTGGCGGCGTCGGCCCAATCGGTGGTGTGATTCCAGGTGAGCGTCATGTAGCGCGCACCGAGCCGTGCATACTGCCTCAGCACACCGAGGGAGCCGTCGATCTGCGCGCCCCCTTCGACTCCGATCAGAGACGCTATGCGCCCCTGCCGGATGGTGGTGCGGGCCTCCTGCGCGGTGCGGGTGAAGGCGAAGACCTCCGGATAGTCCTGCACGAGCCGATGCACGAAATCGATCTGCTCGAGGGTTGCAGTCACCTGCGCCGCGCCCTCGAGTGCGGAATCCACCCACACCGACCAGAACTGACCGCCGACGCCTCCTGCGTGGAGCCGCGGGATGTCCGTGTGCGCCTCTGCAACGAGTTCATGCAACTGTTGCGTGGACAGTGCGTGGCGCTTTCGACGCGCCCAGGCCAGGTCGTTGTGGCCGTCGATCACCGGAATCATTGGTCAGCCCTTTCGTGCGTTCAGGAAAGCGGAGATGCGCTCGGTGGTCGCGTGGTCGACGTGCTGAGCGACGCCGTCGAGCGATCGCACCGGCGCGGCGCCACGAGTGCTCGAGCACAGCCAGAGGGCATCAGCATCCGAAAGATCGGAGACGGTGAGGGCGCGCACTGCGACCCTGTCGCCGCCTTCTCGCAACGCCTCGAACGCGTCGGCCTGGGTGGTGCCGGGCAGGATGCCGAACTCCACCGGAGGCGTGACGTACTCGCCGTCGATTCTCGCGATGACCGTCGAGTTCGGCCCCTCCAGGATGTATCCGTCACTGGACACGAAGATCACGTCGCTTGCTCCGCGGCGTCCCGCCTCGCGAAGCGCAGCCATGTTCACCGCATACGACAGGGTCTTCGCACCCTGCAGCAGCCACGGTGCCGTCGTCGCGACATCCGAGCGATACCCGCGGTCGAGCAGTACGACGTCGAGCTCTGGCGGAACCCCTGTGCGGTGACGTGTGGGGGCGAATCCGAGTGCCCATCCCGTCGGCTCTCCGGTCGCCTCGTCGCCGCGGGAAAGGATGTACTTGACCGCCCCGCGCGACACATCCATCTCAGCGGCGACTCTCTCGACGACTGTCCGCCACAGCACGCGATCCGGCGACGGAAGCTCGAGCAGGCTCGCGGATCGTTCGAAGCGGTCCAGATGGGCTTCCATCGCCTGGGGGACGCCGTCGACGAGGACAACTGTCTCGAAGACCCCGTCGCCGCGCGTGGCCGCGAGATCGGTGCCCGTCAGGAGGGGAGCCGCCGGGTCCAGGCGCTCCAGCGCGGAGGCAGGATCACCGGCACGGAGATCGACGCGGTACAGAACGAGCGGTTTCATTGTCCTCCTCGGGGATCTCAGACGGTGAGTTCAGCGGTGCGAACGGCGTTCTGCCGCACCCAGTCGATGTCGACCTCGTACCCGATGCCTGGCCCATCGGGCACCTGCACGACGCCGTTCTCCGCGACCACCGGCGGCACGATCACATCCCGCTCGTAGTACTTGTCGGAACCGGACACGTCCGATGGCAGCGTGAAGTTCGGAAGCGATGAGATCGCGACGTTCGCGGCCCGCCCGACGCCGAACTCGTGCATGCCGCCGCACCACACCGGGATACCCGCGTCTCTTGCGAGGTCGTGTGCGCGGCGCGCAGCGAGGAGTCCGCCCATGCGGGACACCTTGATGTTCAGCACGCGACCGGCATCCAGCTCGATCATCGTTCGCAGGTCTGCCAGTTCGACGACGGACTCGTCGAGACAGACGGGGGTCTGAATCCGTCGTTGCAGTCGCGCGTGGGCAGGGAAGTCTCGCGGCGCGTACGGCTGCTCGATCATGGTGAGCGATTGCTCGTCCAGCTGGCGGAAGACTTCAGCAGCCTCCTCCGAGTCCGGATACGCGCCGTTCGCGTCGACGTGCAGATCCAGATGGGGATGATGGTTCCGCACGACCCGGACGGGCTCGACGTCCCACCCCGGCGCGATCTTCAACTTGATCCGTGGATAGCCGGCGCCCACCTGCGTCTCCACCTGCGTCAGCAGAGCGTCGAGGCTGGGCTCGATGCCGAGCGAGACGCCTGCCACCACCTCCGTGCGCGTGCCGCCGAGATCAGCAGCCAGCGAGAGGCCCTGAGAGCGGGCATGGATGTCCCACGCGGCGGCCGAGAAGCCCGCCTTCGTGAACTCGTGCCCGCGGATTCCGGACCACGTGCTCTCCAGCTCGGCGGGGTCTTCCCATGTGGCGCCGAGCACCGCAGGAACGAGGTACCGATTGGCGATCAGCCACGCCGTGTCCGTCGTCTCCGACGTGTAGAACGGGTCGGACGGCGAGGCGATCTCCCCCCACCCGGACCGTCCGTCGGCATCGGTGACCTGAACCAGGATGTGCTGCAGGCTGCTCTTGCGGTGCGAACTCGTCTCGAAGCTGTGCACGAGCGGCAGCGAGACCTCGAAGAGCGCGACGCGTGCGATTCTCACCTGTGGTTCTCCTTGCCGTGATCGGGATGGTGCAGACCCAGATCCGCCGCCAGCTCGTCGCGTGCGGAAAGGCGACGCCGGGCTCCCTTCGCGCTCGCCGTGGTGAGGGTGCTCAGCAGGTGGCACACTGCGGCCACAGCGGTGGGTGAGTCCGCGTACGACGCGGAGTGGGTGTGCACTTTGATCACGACGGATGCCACCTCGGTCAGAGGTGCATCGTCGCTGTCGGTGATGAGGATGAGTTCGCCACCGGCCCGACGGAACCGCTCGCCGAAGCGGATCGATTCTTCTCGATAGCGCCGCATGGTGAAGAGCACGAGCAGATCGGAGGCGCGCACGTCGGTCAGCACTGCGAGGGGGGAGAGGGCGCGGTCGTCGACGAGGAAGACATTGGACAGGGTTGCGGACAGGTCGGCGGCGAGCAGGTCGGCATACGCCACGGTCTTGCCCCGCCCGGTGATGTAACGCCGTCTGGCACCCAGAATCAGCGTCGCCGCGTGCGACACGGTGCCGGTCCGAGTGAGTTCGTCGAAGGTGCGCGCCAGAGACCGCGTCTCGGTCTCGATCACATTCGCCTGCAACGCCTCGGCAGACTGGCTCGTGCGGAAGCGCTCGCCGAATCGCGCCCCAGGTGAATCCAGTGCGCGGTCATCCTCATCGTCATCGCCGCGTGTCATCGCACATCCTCCCCTGCAAGATAGACCGCCGTTTCATCATCGATTCTCGTGCAGTTCACCAGGACGAGACCCGCCTCGAATATCTCCTGCATCCCTTCTCGGATGTGCGCCCGCAGCGTGCTTCCCGTGGCAGCGGGCCCATCCGTGACGGCTGGGAGCGGGAGCCGTGCGATGCGACGATCGTTCTCTGTTGCCGAGAACACGCGCCCCCATTCTGCGGCGTCGAACGCGGGGGATGGCAGGCTCCGGATGCCAGCGAACGGATCGCCGTCGCGATCGAGTGCCCAATCCACGACGATGCGGTCGGTTCCGGGCCGGTCGTAGTAGTCGACGGCGTAGCCGGTGCCCTCTGCCTGGAGTGTGGCGAAGTTGAAATGAGCGTTGCGCGCCAGCAGCGGATCGAAGGTCCACCGCATCCGCTGCTGCCCCCAGCCGAGCGCGACCTGCCGCTGGCCCGCCTTGAGCAGGCGGCCGACGCCGCGACCCTGGTACTCGGGATCCACGACCGCGGCCTGCGAATAGTGGAACTCTGCGGCGCTGCGGTCACGGCCGGCGAAACCGTAGGCGAAACCGACCAACCGGCCCTCGTCGCGCACGCCGATCGCGGAGCCACCGTTACGGGCAAGGGCGCTGACCAGGTTGGGGTTCAGTGAGAACTCGTCATGCTCGTAGCGAAAGACGCGCGTGTACAGAGCAGCCGCTTCCCGAATGGCGGCGTCGCCGACGAGGGGCTCTGCGTGCAGCGGGACGATGGGCTGGTTTGGCATGATACGTATCCTATGGTGGCGGTTGTCGAACGCCAACGGTTGATTTTGCAAGTATCCGTCGCCATAGGTGTGGACCGATATGTCTCGTATGATGACGCGCGGAGGAGATATGAACGATACGGAGCAGGCGAAGGCCCTCGTCGAACGGCTCGCGCAGTTGACACTCATCGAGTCGCCGTCGCTCGACGTCGCTGCCAGCGATAAGGTCGTCGACCTGCTGGCGCACTGGTGGCGCGCAGCCGGTGCGCAGGTGCGAACGGTCCCCACATCTGCCGGGATGAACCTCGTCGCGGACATCGCCGGAGACGGCGATCCGATCCTCTTGGTGGGGCATTCGGACACGGTCTGGCCCGTCGGCACTCTGCGCAGCGACGTCCCTTGGGTCGACGACGGCGAGGTCGTTCGGGGTCCTGGCGTGTACGACATGAAAAGTGGCCTGCTGGTGATGCTCGCCGCAGCCGAGCGCTTGCGCGGACGATCGCACCGGGCGTTTCGAGTGGTCGTCGTCTGCGACGAGGAGATCGGCTCTCCCACGACTTCCGGGTTGCTGCGCGAGTGCGCCGCCGGCGTGCGTGCGGCGATCGGATTCGAGTCGCCGCATCCGGATGGCGCGCTGAAAGTCGGCCGACGTGGCAGCACTCGAGTGCGTCTCGCCGTCACCGGCCGCGCATCGCACGCTGCGCTGGACCCCGAAGGTGGCGTCTCGGCGATCGACGAGCTCGTCGATCAACTGCGGATGCTGCGCACCGTCGTCGCTGATCCGAACCTGGTTTCCGAGGTGCTGTGCAATGTGGGCACGATTCGAGGCGGCGGCAGAGCGAACGTCGTGCCCGCGGATGCGGAGGCCGAGATCGGCCTGCGATTCGTCGACCCCGCTACCGAAGCTCAGGTGCTTTCCGCCATTCGATCGCTCCAGCCCATTCGGAACGGAGCGCGACTGCAGGTCGATCTGCTTAGCCATCGCCCGGCGTGGCGGGCATCCGACGCCGACGAGGAGCTGCTCTATGCCCTCTCGGCTGCGGCGACCGGAATCGGCCAGCACATCGAAGGGCGCCCCGCTGCCGGGGCGGGAGACACGAATCTGCTGGGATCTCTGGGGGTGCCGACCGTCGACGGGTTCGGCCCGAGGGGCGGCGGTGCGCATGCGGTCGACGAGCACATCCTGACCTCCTCGCTTCTGGAACGTGTCGCGTTGCTGGAGGCTTTCCTCTCAGGAAAGTAGACCCGGGATACGATTCGTATCCCGGAAGATGTTAAGCAATGCCGCATGGGCCGACCGACGCGGAATGTGTATACATCTACCGCCACGCGTGCATGATACGCCCGAATTTACGGCCTTTTCTGTGGTGGCGTGAATTTCGTCTTCATGCCGAAACGCTGAATTTGCGTGTTTCTGACATGTTGCAATCGTGTGGAGTTCGCGAACATCCGACACGAATGTGTTGACCTCAGCGCAGTCTTGCGGTTCTATTGCTCCATCCCAGGGTTCACGCTATCCCTTGATGAAAGGAACCCCGCACATGCCCGTATCTCATCGGAAACGTCCGCTTCGCCGCGCTGCTTTCCTGTCGATCGCAGCGTTGCTGATCGTCGCGCCTGCCGGCGCAGCGCAGGCGGCCGACTCATCGGTCGCGGCGCTGCAGGCACCCACCGAGTCCACGAGCTCACCGGAGAGCGCGACGTTCCGCATCGCGACGTCGGGCTTCGTCGACTCGTTCAACCCGTTCGTGTCGATCTATCTGACCCCGACGAACATCCTCCGGTACGTGTACGAGTACCTCGTGCAGAACGATGCGGAGGATGGTTCGCCGACCAAGGGCCTGGCGGACTCATGGGAGACAGAGGACGGGACGACGTGGACCTACACGCTGCAGGACGATCTGAAGTGGTCTGACGACGAACCGATCACCGCTGAAGACGTCGTGTACACGTACACGCAGATGATGGAAGTCCCCGAGCTCGCGGTGGCGAACGGGAACCTGGTGACCAACTTCGAGAGCGTCGAGGCTCCCGATGAGAAGACCGTGGTCATCACGCTCAAGGGCCCGCAGGCGACCAACCCCGGCCTCGAGATTCCCGTGGTGCCCAAGCACATCTGGGAAGCGATCGACAGCCCGTCCGAGTTCGTGAACGATGCCGACGTGGTCGGATCCGGTCCGTACCTGCTCGAGTCGTACGAGGCGAACCAGCAGATCACGCTGAAGGCGAATCCGAACTTCTGGATGGGTGAGCCGGCGGTGAAACGCATCCAGTACGTCTACTACACCAACTCCGACGCACAGGTGCAGGCGCTTCGCTCGGGTGAGGTCGACTTCGTCAGCGGTCTCACTCCGACGCAGTACGACGCGCTCGAGGGCACCGACGGGGTCACGGTCCATTCGGGGGAGGGACGTCGATACCACTCCTTCAGCCTCAACGTGGGTCTGATCACGCGCGACGGCGTGCCATACGGCAGCGGCAATGAAGCGCTCAAGGACGTGGAGGTGCGTCAGGCTCTCCGGCTCGGGACAGACACGAAGACGCTGCTCGACAAGGTGCTCGACGGGCAGGGCGTGCAGGCGACCAGCTTCATTCCCACGTCATTCAGCAAGTGGACGCTGCCCGCCGACGACGACGTGATCGTCGAGTACGACCCAGAGGCGGCCAAGCAGAAGCTCGACGATGCCGGCTGGGTCGTCGGCGCCGACGGCGTGCGGGAGAAGGGCGGGGTCAAGCTCGAGTTGCGCCTGCTCGTGGATGCTGAAGATATTCAGGAGGTGTCCATCGCCGAGTACTTCGTGCCGTGGATGGAAGAGATCGGCGTCAAGATCAACGTCGAGTCAACGGACTCCGACACGATCAGCGCGAAGGCGGTCTCGGGTGACTACGACATCTACTTCAGCGGATGGAGCGTCAACCCCGACCCGGATTACCAGCTGGGCATCAACCTGTGCACGACCCTCCCGACCGGCACCGATGGCTCGGGTGGTACCTCGCAGGACGGCTATTGCAGCCCGGAGTTCGATGCGCTTTACGAGGAGCAGCGGGCGGAGCTCGATGAGAGCAAGCGACAGGAGATCGTGCACGAGATGCTCGCTCTGAACTACACCGACACCGCTCAGATCGGCACGTGGTACGCGAATTCCCTGGAGGCCTATCGCTCTGATCGGTTCACCGGTTTCACGCTGCAGCCGAAGGACGGCGGCATCATCGCGAGCCAGGCGGGATACTGGGGCTTCCTCACGATGGAGCCCGTCGACGCTGCCTCAGCGGACGGCGGTGACGGCGCTCCCGTCGGCATGATCGTCGTCGGTGTCGTCGCCGGCGTCTTGATCATTGGCATCGTGGTGTTCCTGTTGCTCCGACGCCGACGTAGCGCGGACATAGAGTGATTTTCGGGCCGCCGCGGCGCATGCCGCGGCGGCCCCTTCTACGTGCAAGGAGGTACGGATGAGCGCGATGATGCCGTCCACCGGGGCTGTGATCCTGGAAGAGGAGGGGCTGGACGAGCCGCCACGTCGGGTGTCGGGTGTGCGTTATCTGCTCGGCAAACTCGGCGGCGCCGCCGTGAGCATGGTGATGGTGATCCTGCTCGGCTTCTTCGCCTTCCGCATCCTTCCCGGTGACCCCGTCGCCTCGATCACGCGGGAGCGTCAACTCAATGCCGATCAGGTCGCGCAGCTGCGGCAGCAGATGGGGCTCGACAAACCGCTGTGGCAGCAGCTCGGCGACTATCTCGTCAACGTCGCGACCCTGAGCTTCGGCGAGAGCTATGTATACAAGACGTCGGTGGCATCGCTGATCGGCGACTACTTCTGGAACACGATCCTGCTCACCGGGACCTCAGCGATCCTCGCCATCGCCCTGGGACTCTGGCTCGGTCAGAGGGCGGGCTGGAATCACGGCTCGCTGTTCGACAAGATCACATCCGGTACGTCGCTGGTGCTGTGGTCGGTGCCGACATTCTGGCTCGGCCTGATCCTTCTGATGGTCTTCGGCGGAACCCTGCACTGGTTCCCGACCGGTGGGATGCTTTCCCCCGACCCGCCGACAGACCCGATCGGCCTGGTCGGCGACGTGGTGGCGCATATGGTGCTGCCCGTCATCACGATGGTCGCCGTGGTCTACGCCCAGTACGTCATGGTGATGCGAGCGTCGGTCATGGAGGAGAAGAGCGCCGACTACCTCACCACTGCCCGGGCGAAGGGACTACGAGAAGACCTCGTCCGACGGCGTCATGCCGTGCCCAACGCCTTGTTGCCGGCGGTCACCCTGGTGTTCATGCACATCGGGGGATTGATCGCCGGTGCGGTCACCGTCGAGACGGTCTTCAGCTGGCCTGGGCTCGGCAAGCTCACATACGAGGCGATCACGGGCCCCGATCTGCCGCTGCTGCAGGGAACGTTCGTGGTCTTCTCGGCGATCATCATCGCGATGAACCTGATCGCCGATGTGGTCTACCGATTCCTCGACCCGAGAGTGAGGCAGGCATGAGCGCTCAGGCACAACTACGCTCACCACGCGCGATGGCGTGGGAACGGCGCCGCGGCGCCTTCGCAGCGTTCTGCCGTGAGTTCGCGCGCAACCGCGCGGGGATGATCGGTGTCATCTTCCTCATCGTCATCGTCCTGCTCGCGGCCCTCGCACCCGTGCTCGCACCTGCATCGATGCTGGATGTCACCAAGCTCGTCGATGCGCCTCGCTTCGCACCGCCGTCATGGGAGCATCCGCTCGGCACCGATCACCAGGGACGCGAGCTCTGGGTTCGGATGCTGTGGGGCGCCCAGGTGTCGCTGCTGGTCGGATTCGCGGCGACAGCCATGTCGATGGTCATCGGCACGATCGTGGGGATCGCCGCGGGGCACTTCAGCGGGTGGTGGGGCGCGCTGCTCATGCGCGGCATCGACTTCTTCCTCGTGCTGCCATCCTTGATCCTCGCCATCGTGCTGACTTCGGTGCTCTCGCGAGGCGTGTGGACGATCGTGATCGCCATCGGGTTGACCTCGTGGGCCGGGACCGCCCGCGTCGTCCGCTCCCAGACGCTGTCGGTGGAGAGCAGGGACTACGTCGAGCGTGCCCGCGTGCTCGGCGCCGGACACTGGCACATCATCGTCAAACATCTGCTGCCGGCCGTGATGCCGCTGGTGCTGGCGAACACGACGCTGACGGTCGGCTCCGCGATCATCGCGGAATCCACGCTCTCCTTCCTGGGCCTCGGTGACACGACCGTGCAGTCGTGGGGCGCGATCCTTCGGAATTCCATGGACGTCTCCGCCGCCACGAGCGGCTATTGGTGGTACGTGCTCGTCCCCGGACTTGCGATCGTGCTCGTCGTACTCGCTTTCACTCTCGTCGGCCGTGCCGTGGAGAACATCGTCAACCCGACCCTGAGGAATCGTTGACCCATGCCGGATCTGACATTCGAGGACGTCTCGATCACCTACCGCACGTCCGGTCGCAACGGTCGCGGTGAAGTGCCTGCGGTCACGAATGTGTCGCTCAGCCTCCCATCGGGCGGGACTCTAGGCATCGCCGGAGAATCCGGTTCGGGGAAATCGACATTGGCGATGAGCGTGCTGCGCTTGCTGCCGCGCACCGCGAAGGTTACCGGTCGCATCCTCGTCGGCGACACCGACGTGCAGACGCTGAACTTCGGTCGGTTGCGGGCGCTGCGCTGGGCCGAGGCCTCCATCGTCTTCCAGGGCGCCATGCACTCGCTGAACCCTGTGCAGAAGGTCGGTGCCCAGATCCTCGAGGCGCTGCAGCTGCATGTCAGCGACCGATGGAAGACGGAGAAGGCACGATCGGCTCGTGTCCGCGAACTGCTCACGGCGGTGGACCTGCCGCTGCCCAAGGCGGAGTCGTTTCCGCATGAGCTCTCCGGGGGGCAGAAGCAGCGGGTCATGATCGCCATGGCGCTCGCCTGCGAGCCGGACATCATCATCGCCGATGAGCCGACCACCGCTCTGGATGTGATCGTGCAGAAGCAGATCCTCGACATGATCAGTCAGCTCGTGACCGAGCACGGCATCTCATTGCTCATGATCAGTCACGACCTCTCCGTGCTCGCCGCGGCGTGCGAGCGCATCGCGATCATGCGTGATGGTGAGCTCGTGGAACTCGGGGACGCGCAGCAGATCTGCACTCAGCCCGCGCATCCGTACACTCGGCAGCTCGCCGAAGCGTTCCCCACCATCGGTGATCCGGCGTCGCGACTCAATCCTGTGACCCGACGGGAGCGTGCGCAGGAATCAGACGCTCCTGCCAAGGGAAAGTCCGATGAAGTGCTCCTGCATGCGCGTGGTGTCAGCGTCACCTACCGCTCCGGCGGCAACCTCATGCGAGCGGTCAAGTCGGTCGACCTCGACATCCACCGTGGTGAGATCGTCGCATTGGTCGGTCAGTCCGGATCGGGTAAGAGCACGTTGGCGCGCACCCTGATCGGCCTCCAGGCTCCGGATGAGGGATCTGTGCTGCAGTTCCGCGGCGCAGACCTTCCGCACTCGGGCAAAGCGCTGCGCGCCTTCCGCGGTGAGGTGCAGATGGTGCTGCAGGACCCTTCCGCCGCGCTCAATCCGAAGCTCAGCGTGTACGAGTCGGTAGCGGAGGGCCTAAGGGTGCAGCGCTACCGCGGCGACGAGCGCGAGCGGGTGGCGCAGAGCCTCACCGACGCCGAGCTCACCCCGCCTGAGAAGTACTTCGCCGCTATCCCGCAGGAGCTCTCCGGCGGTCAGCGTCAGCGTGCTGTCATCGCCGGCGCGCTCGCCGTCGGCCCGCAGGTCCTGATCGCGGACGAGCCGGTCGCTTCTCTGGATGCCTCGGTGCGCGGAGAGATCCTGGCACTGCTGCTGTCACTGCGAGAGCGGCTCGGCCTCAGCGCGCTGGTCATCACACATGACCTCGGGCTCGCCTGGAACATTGCAGACACCGTCGCGGTGATGGTCGACGGCGAGATCATCGAGCGCGGACCCACCGAGCAGGTGCTGCTCGATCCGCAGCATCCCTACACGCGGACGCTCCTGGCGGCCGCACCGAGAATAGAACGAGTCAAGGCGTGAGTGGGCGCGTGGCGCGGGATGCGTACCTCGGTACGGCCCCGTTGCAGCCGGGCGACACCGTGCGCTTCGTCTCGCCGTCCGGCCCGGGCAGACCGGACAGTCTCGCTCGTGCGGTGGCGTACTACGAGGCGTGGGGCCTCAACGTCGTCGTCGGTGATCATGTGCTGCAACCGCACCCGCGTGCGACGTACCTGGCGGGTCCGGATGACCTACGCCGACAGGATCTCGTCGAGGCATGGTCCGATCCAGATGCCGACGCGGTGGTGTGCATACGCGGAGGCTACGGCGCGATGCGCCTTCTGGACGGGATCGACTGGGCGGCGATGCGTGAGACGGCTTCACGGCGCGACGGTCGCCCGAAGCTGCTCACCGGATCATCGGACATCACGGCGTTGCATGAGGCGTTCCGCGTGCACCTCGACGTGCCTACCCTGTTCTGCCCGATGGCGGGAAACGATGTGTTTCCGCGATTCAGAGCAGGTCCGCGATGACACGCAGCGCTGGCTGTTCGAGCCTTGGGGAGGGCGCCGCATCGTCGGACCGGCGACGGAGGCGCTTGCCGAGGGCACTGCCGCCGGACTGTTCACCGGTGGCAACCTGAGCCTGCTTGCGGGCGGTCTGGGCGCACCGGAGGCAGCGGAGTCGCCGGGCGGGATCCTGTTCCTCGAGGACATCAACGAGGACATCTACCGTTTGGACGGCTTCCTGCTGCAGCTGCGGCGCTCTGGCAGGCTCAGCGCAGCATCCGGCATCGTTCTCGGTTCGTGGCACGGGTGCGCCGATCTCGTCGGCGTGCGAGCGCTGATGCACGAATACCTCGCCGACCTCGGCGTCCCCGTGCTGTGGGAGCAGGGCTTCGGTCACGACCCGAACGCCCTGAGTGTGCCGTTGAACGTGACCGGCACGATGCGTGCATCGTTCGGCGGAAGCGACCACGGTGTCTCCCTCGTGGTCGATGAGGACCCAGCATGAGCATCCCCGTTCCCGCCCTCGACCAGCGGGCGCGCTGGTCGATCCGGATCGTCGATGCCGTCACGGGCGAAGCTCTCACCGAGCACGAACCGGATGCCGTGTGCGAGACGGCGAGCATCGGCAAAGTGTTCCTCCTGATCGAGATCGCCAGGCGGGTGGACGACGGTCGTCTTCGTGCCGATCAGCGCGTGGATATCCCGGCAGAGCATGTCGTCGCCGATTCGGGCCTGTTGTACCGGATGCTCGATCAGCGGCTCACCGTGCACGACGCCGCACTCCTCGTGGGCGCCGTTAGCGACAACCTCGCCACCAACGCGCTCATCTCGCTATGCGGCCTCGATGAGGTGCGCGCGGTGGCCGTCGAACTCGGATACCACGACACGTCGCTGCACGATTACATCCGCAACGAACGCACATCCGAGATGCCCTGGACGCCGTCGTTCGGCACCGCACGAGAGCTTTCTGACCTGATGCGCCGGCTCGGGGCGGGCGAGATCATCTCAGCGGCCGTCAGCGAGCAGGTCCTGGTATGGCTGGCCGCGAACACCGACACCTCGATGCTCGCTGATGCGTTCCTGCTCGATCCGCTCGCCCACCCGGACGCGGAGTACCAGGGCATGCTGCTGCGGCACAAGACGGGCAGCACGAGCTTCGCCAGGATCGACATCGGTTGGCTGCAGGGACCGGCCGCCACCGTCGCGTACGCGGTCGCCGCGAACTGGAAGGATCGGCGAGAGGACCTGCGCGCCCCGGTCATCGATGCGATGCGCGCCATCGGTGAAGGCATCCGCGCCCACGTCACCGGCCGGGCTCGTGACGCGGGTGACCGGTGACGCAGGTCACCCATCTCGAACCCGTCTCCGGGCTCGCGTGGAGCGTCTTCCGAGGGGAGCGCGCCGAGGTCATGCGCGCTCTCGGTCGGGAGCATGCCGACGCGATCCACGCGTTCCGCTCGCTGCCCGGTGGATCGTGGGAAGCGCAGGTGCGCCGGGCCGACGGCGTCGCGGCCGAGCGGCTGGACGCCGTCATCGCGTCGACACGAGAGCTGCTGCCCGTCGAATCCCAGGAGCTCGCCTGGATCGCGGAGGGCGCGGGCATCGCGGAACGAGACATGTGGGCGCGCAACCTTCGCGGAGACCTGGGGCGTGATGGCACAGGGTGCAGCGACATCGCGTTCACCACGGATGCCGGCGTCGTGATGGGCCACAACGAGGACGGCGACGGCGAACTGCGCGAGCAGATTCGGCTGGTCACGCTCGTCATCGAGGGCGACCCCGCAATGACATCGGCCTGGTACCCGGGAATGCTGCCATCCAACGCATTCGTGACGACGTCGGTCGGCCTCGCCTTCGGCATGGACCATGTCCCGGTGGTCACCGCGCAGACAGCCGGTGCCGGTCGGCACTTCGTCGCTCGGCATGCGCAGCGCCAGCCCACTGGGGAGGCGGCTCGCGGCGCGCTGTCCCGGGTTCCCTGCGCCGGCGGTTTCGCATTCGATGTCGCCGACGCCGCAGGGCGAGCCGACCTCATCGAGAATGCCGCGGGCCATGTCGCCGCGACGACGGGCCGCTACCAGCACACGAACCACCTGCGTCTGCTCGACGGCACGAGTGATGGCCTCGCCGTGTGCGACGGCGACGAATGGCTCGGCGAGAGCATGCACCGACTGAGCGTGCTTCGCGGGTGCGGAACACCGACGAGCGCGCAGGATGTGCTCACCGCGCTGCGCACGCCCGGCGTGCTCGGTCGCTCGGACGATCTGTGGACGTTCGTGACCACTGTGGTCGACACGGCGATCGATGAGGTCGTCCTGCAAGGGAGCGGCGCGCCGTGGCGCGGTAGATGGAGCGCGTTCGCGCGTGGAGAGCGAGTGCAACTGTGAACATCGGCTTCGCGGAACTGGAGCGAGACTTCCCCGGGCTGTCCCTCTCGGCGCTCGCGGTGGACATCGACTCGGGGCTGGAGGTCTTCCGGCACCATCCCGAACGGGTGCTCGACACGGCGAGCGTCGGCAAGATCTTTCTGCTGCATCGTCTGCTCACCGAGACAGACAGGGGTGAGCGCAGTCTCGAGGACAGGGTGACCCGTCGCCCCGTCGAACAGATCGACAACTCCGGGATCTGGTACCTGCTGCAGCAGGAATCGTTGACGCTCTACGACGTGGCGGCGCTCATCGGCGCGACGAGCGACAACGCGGCGACCAACACGTTGTGCCGAGTCATCGGACTGGACGAGGTGCACGCGCACACCCGTGCGCTCGGCTACGCCCAGTCGGGCCTCGACGACATCGTGCGATGGCCGCTGCCGCCCGGAGCTCCGCGGACACTCTCGCACGCCAACGCGGAGGAGCTGGTGCGGTTCGTGCGGCGCACTGCCGATGGGGACGATCTCAGTGCCGCCTCGAGCGACACGATGCAGCGCTGGCTCGGTGCCGGGATGGACCTGTCGATGGTCGCCTCCGCTTTCGGTCTCGATCCACTCGCGCACTATTATTTCGACCGCGATGTGTGGCTGTGGAACAAGACCGGCACGATCAGCACGGTGCGCGCCGACGTCGGATTGGTGATGTCGCCGGCGAGGAGGTTGGCGTACGCCGTGCTCATCAATTGGGAACGCGGTGCACCTGCGCGCGACCGTGCGCTCGATGTGATGCGGCAGGCGGGAGTCGCGCTCCGCGCCGAGTTGGAGCCGTGAAACGGTCGAGTCCCGTTCGGTGATGGTCCGTCGTCGGGTGAAACCGGCGGAGCGACCGCCGGTAAACTGGGCAGCGACTTTCAAGGAGCCTTCATGACCGCCGCGTCCGCAGATCAGCCAGACGACCCGTCCGCCGAGGACATTCACGAGCAGAAGGCCGTCCGTCTCGCCAAGCGCGAGCGGCTCATCGCGCAGCGCACGGATGCCGCGGGCGGCGCATTCCCGGTCGCCGTTCCTGTGACACACACCATTCCGGCGCTGCGCGCCGAGTACGGCGAGCTCGAGGCCGGCGCGGAGACCGGCGTTGTGGTGGGCGTGGCCGGACGCGTGGTCTTCAGCCGCAACACCGGCAAGCTCTGCTTCGCAACCCTTCAGGCAGGCGACGGCTCTCGCATCCAGGCGATGATCTCGCTCGCGGAGGTCGGCGAGGAGTCGCTGGCGCGTTGGAAGGAATTCGTCGATCTGGGCGACCATGTCTTCGTGCACGGGCAGGTCATCTCCAGCCGCCGAGGTGAGCTGTCGATCATGGCCGACGAATGGGCCATCGCGTCGAAGGCGATCCTGCCGCTGCCGAACGCCTACTCCGAGCTCAGTGAGGAAGGCCGGGTGCGCAGCCGCTATCTCGACCTCATCGTCCGTGAGCAGGCACGCACCACGGTGCGCGCCCGTGCCGCCGTGAACGCGAGCCTTCGCGCGACATTCGGCACACACGAGTATCTCGAGGTGGAGACCCCGATGCTGCAGGTGCAGCATGGCGGAGCATCCGCTCGTCCGTTCATCACGCACTCCAACGCGTTCGACACGGAGCTGTACCTGCGCATAGCGCCGGAGCTCTACCTCAAGCGCGCCGTCGTCGGCGGCATCGAGCGCGTGTTCGAGATCAACCGCAACTTCCGCAACGAGGGCGCCGATTCCACGCACAGCCCCGAGTTCGCGATGCTGGAGGCGTACCAGGCCTACGGCGACTACAACCAGATGGCCGAGCTCACCCAAGAGCTCGTGCAGCAGGCGGCGATCGCTGTCGCGGGCTCCACCACCGTCACCTGGGCGGATGGCACCGAGTACGACCTCGGTGGCGAGTGGGACCGGATCTCGATGTATGAATCGTTGTCCGAGGCCGCTGGCCGTACCTTCACTCCCGATGACGCGGTGGAGGACCTCATCGCCTTCGCCGAGGCGAACGGCGTGGACGTCCCATCGCATGCCATCCACGGCAAGCTCATCGAGGAACTGTGGGAGCACTTCGTGAAGGGCGACCTCGTGCGCCCCACGTTCGTGATGGACTTCCCCGTCGACACCTCGCCCCTGGTGCGCGAGCACCGTTCGATCTCGGGCGTCGTGGAGAAGTGGGATCTGTACATCCGCGGGTTCGAGTTGGCCACGGGGTACTCCGAGCTCGTCGACCCAGTCATCCAGCGCGAGCGCTTCGTCGAACAGGCGAAACTCGCCGCGAGCGGTGATGTCGAGGCCATGCGTGTGGACGAGGAGTTCCTGCGTGCGCTGGAGCACGGCATGCCGCCTTCGGGTGGCATGGGGATGGGCATCGACCGCCTGCTCATGGCGATCACCGGGCTCGGCATCCGCGAGACGATCCTCTTCCCGCTGGTCAAGTAACGCACTCCGGTTGCTGGCCGCGAACCATCTTCACTGATCGCGCGCCTCGTCACGGCGGAACGACCACTCCGGCAGCATCGCTGTGTTGATCATGTTGCTGATCAGACACGCGAGCGAGTATGCCGGATCGATCTGACTGACGAGCCGCAGGTAGTGAGCGGCGTGCGAGGAGCGGCCGAGCGCCCACGACAGCCAGGCTGCTGCGGTGAGCGGCGCGGGTCTGGAAGCGCGCGGCGCGCGGGCGGCGACATTGCGAGCGATCGTCAGTGCGACCTTGAGGCGGTCGACGTCGGGGCGCGGGCCGCGCCCGAGGAACACCTCGCCCAGATCGTCCGGCACCCTCGCGCCGCCTTCTGCGTAGGCGAGCTGCGCGGTCAATGCGCGCTCGCCGGTGGGCAGGTCGGTCGCCCACTGCAGCAGCGCCACATCGCGATACCGCGGTCGCGCCATGCACCAGAGCAGCGCGGCGGTCGCGAACGGCGGCAGATTCTCCGGCGAGTCGAGCAGG
Source organism: Microbacterium murale (assembly GCF_030815955.1). NCBI lineage: Bacteria > Bacillati > Actinomycetota > Actinomycetes > Micrococcales > Microbacteriaceae > Microbacterium > Microbacterium murale. The sequence goes on from NZ_JAUSXK010000001.1 coordinate 2,369,329, forward strand.
TCTTCGAAGAACAGCGGTAGGTCGTCGAGCATCATGGCGGCGGCGATCGCCTGCGGATTCGTGCGTGCCTGGTCGGTGGGACCGAGATGTTCTTCACGGGCGAGCAGGTCGGATAGTTCGAGCAGCGCGCGGCCGACTCGCTCCTTCTCGACGAGGTCGACGAGCGGCAGTGCGGTTGCCGGAATCCTGATCGCCCGATACATCGGCGATCCCCGGGACCGGTGCCGGCGCGGGGATCTCGTCCATCGCACGCAGCACCGGATCGTCATGCAGATAGCTCGCCCATCCTTCGGGCGTGACGCAGAGGGCATCCACGATACGCAGCCCGAGGTCGGTGGCGAGCCCGAGCAGCTCATCGACGACGACGCTCGAGGGCAGCACGATCCCGTCAGGGGTGTGCTGCGGCGTCTCGTCGGTGTAGACCACCACGGCGACGGCATCCGTTCCGCTGACCTGCGACAGCAACGCGATCGCCGTATCGACATAGTCGTCGAGGTCGACACCGTCGTGGGGCAGATCGATGCGCATCGCACCATGGGCGCGCGAGCGCTGGAACGGCAGCAGCACGATGCTCCGCCGAGGGGTGAACCCGGCGAGGGAGGGGACGAGGCCGAGGAACTCGGCGGAATCTGTGGCACGAAGGACTGTGGTCATGCCGTGAGTGTCGTCCATCGACGAGCGCGAGAACGGTTGTGCACAGCAAGAATGCCGGCGTCGGGATGTGCAGGAATAGTGAGAGCAGCGGCGGCGTACGATAGAGATATGGACAATTTCTGGGTCGCCGCGGCATGGTCGCTCCTGCCGACGCTCGGAGTGAGCCTGGTCTTCTTCATCGTGATGCGCGGCATCATCCGGTCCGATCGCACCGAGCGCAAGGCTCACGCGCAGATCGAGGCGGAGGAGCGCGCAGCGCGCGGCCTCCCGCCCCGCGCCTCCTGAGCCGCGCGTTCCCAGGGCTTCATCTGACCGCGCCTGCGGGGTGTGTCGCCCGCACGGGCTACGCTGAGGCCTGACGCCGCATTCGGCGAAGGCGCGCGGTGGACGTCGGGGGTGAGTCGCATGGAGCAATGGCCGTGGTGGGTTTTCGGCATCGCCATCGTCATCGACATCGCGATCCGCATCACCGCGATCATCGTCATCCCGCGCAACCGTCGTCCGACCGCCGCGATGGCGTGGCTGCTCGCCGTGTTCTTCATCCCCTACATCGGCGTGATCCTCTTCCTGGTGATCGGGAATCCGCGGCTGCCCCGTGCGCGACGCCGCAAGCAGGATCAGATCAATGCGTACATCGCCGAGACCAGTGATCAGCTGCACTTCGGAACGCTGCGACCGAACCCGCCTGAATGGTTCCCGCCCCTGGTGGAGATGAACCAGAAGCTGGGCGCTCTGCCGATCTCGGGCGACAACGGCGCCCATCTGATCAGCGACTACCAGCGGTCGCTCGACGAGATGGCCGATGCCATCCGCACTGCCGATGACTATGTGCACGTCGAGTTCTACATTCTGCAGTCGGACGTCTCGACCGATAACTTCTTCCGTGCACTCGAAGAGGTCGCGGCTCGGGGCGTCACCGTGCGGGTGCTCCTCGACCATTGGGCGAACCGCTGGAAGCCCCGTTATCGCAAGACGATCAAGCGGCTCGATGCGATGGGCGCCGACTGGCACCTGATGCTGCCGATGCAGCCGCTCAAGGGGCGGATGCAGCGCCCCGACCTGCGCAATCACCGCAAGCTGCTCGTCGTCGACGGCACGCTCGCGTTCGTCGGGTCGCAGAACGTCACCGACTCCACCTACAACCTGCCGAAGAACATCAAGCGCGGGCTGCACTGGGTCGACCTGATGGTTCGGGTGGACGGGCCGATCGTGCTCGCGGTCAACGCCATCTTCCTCAGCGACTGGTACAGCGAGACCGACGAGGTGCTCGGTGAGATCGACATTACGCAGGCGGAGATCGGTACCGGAGACCTGGACTGTCAGATCGTGCCATCCGGCCCTGGCTACGAGGTCGAGAACAACCTCCGGCTCTTCCTCGCGCTGCTGTACGCCGCCCGCGAGAAGATCATGATCGTGAGCCCCTACTTCGTCCCGGACGAGGCACTGCTGCTCGCCGTCAGCGCTGCCAGCGACCGCGGTGTCGCCGTCGAGCTGTTCGTGTCGGAGGAGGGCGACCAGGCGGTCGTCTACCACGCGCAGCGCAGCTACTACGAGGCGCTGCTGCGTGCGGGCGTGCGCATCTGGATGTACCGCCGGCCGTACATCCTGCACACCAAGAGCCTCACGATCGATGACGAGGTCGCCGTCATCGGCTCGAGCAACATGGACATGCGCTCCTTCGGCCTGAACCTCGAGATCTCGATGCTGGTACGGGGCGAGGAATTCGTCGCCGAGATGCGCGCGGTAGAGGACGAGTACCGCGCGTTCAGCCGCGAACTCACCCTCGAGGAGTGGCTGCAGCAGCCGCTGCGCTCCACCGTGCTCGACAACCTCGCCCGGCTCACCTCCGCGCTGCAGTAATCCGATTCGCGGCAGACCCCCAGAACAAGGCGACAACGAAGGCCGAGGCCTCGCTATTGTGAGGGCATGAGCTTCCCCACGCGCTTCGCCACGTCCGCCGCCGCGCTCTTCGCTGCGGCCATCCTCGTCGCAGGATGCACGGCGTCGCCCGGTGACTCGGTGCCGACGAGCACGAGCACGCCGGACGACAAGGGCTCATCGGCGAACAACGGCAACGATGACCTCGATGACATCGAGGCGGCGTGGCTCGATGGCGGCCGTCAACTCGCGGTGGTGACTTGGGGTTCATCGACGTGCGTCCCGGGTGTCTCCGAGATCAGTGCTGACGGACAGACCGTGAACGTCACACTGGACGACGGTGTGCACGATGCGTCGCCGTGCACCAAGGACATCGCCCCGCGTGCCAGCCTCGCCGCGCTCCCCGAGGGCGTCGACCCGACGAAGGACGTGAAGCTCGTCGTCACTTACGGAGATCTCACCGATGACGTCGATCTGGACGGGAACGCCGCGCTCACCGGCGTGCCCGGATCCACCACCGACTTCGCTCCGAGTGCCGGCTGGTTCGATGACGAGGGCGTCGTGCTGCTCACCTGGGGTTCGTCGAGCTGCGTTCCGATCGTCGAGAACGTCGAAGAGCAGCCGGGCGGTGCGACAGTCACGCTCGCCGCCGGTGGCGAGGTGTGCACGATGGACATGGTGCCACGCCCGACGATGCTCGGCTTCAGCGACGACGGCGACGATGACGGCGAGTTCGTCCTGACTCTTGTCGGCGACAATCTCGACGGAACAGTTCCAGTACTCAGAGGCTGACGCCGATTCGGTACCGGTCCGCCCGCTAGAGCGACTCCACCGGATGCCCCTCCGGCAGTGCAAGCAGTAGCGCACCTGGTGCGATGCGGCATCGGATGCGCACGGCCTCGCCGAACGCATCCCCGTCGAGCTCGATCGGGGTGGGCCCGGTCGCGGCGGCTTCAGCGGCTTCCCCCTGCAGGTAGCGCACGGATGCGTCCCTCCCTCGGCGCTGCAGCACGAGACGGCCGGCACGCGATCTGCGCAGCACCGAGTTGTCCCACCAGATCTTGCGCCAGACACCGAGCCAGCCGAACGGGCCACTCGGCTGGATGATCGCCACATCCATCACGCCGTCGACGACCGACGCTGAGGGGATCAAGGCGATCCCAGCGGGAAGGGTGCCGCAGTTCGCGAACAGCACGCTGTGCACCTTGGTCGAATGCAGTCGCGAGTCGTCCATCTGATAGACGATGCGGAACGGCTTCGCGTTCGGGAGCGAGCGCGCGGCTCCATCGACATACGCCACCCAGCCGACCGACTTCTTCAGGTCGGGTCGCGTGTTCGCGATCATGTCGGCGTCCAGACCGATGCCGGCGAGCACGACGAAAGCATGCTCGCTCGTCTCGCCGCTCTCTCGAGTGAGGGCAGCCCAGCCGATGTCGATCGGATGCCGGTACTCGCCGAGAGCGGCGCGGATCATCGCTTCGGGTGCGGCGAGGGGCAGGCCCAGGTTGCGAGCCAGCAGATTGCCGGTGCCGCTCGGGACGATCGCCAGGGGAATGCCGGTGCCCGCCATCGTCTCTGCGACCGCGCGTACGGTGCCGTCCCCTCCCGCGACGAGGACCACATCGGCGCCATGAGCGATGGCCGCCCTCGCGGCTCCCTGCCCGGCATCCTCGATGGTGGTCTGGTGGAAGGACGGTGGCGACCACCCCGCATCCTTCGACAGCTCGCGCACAGCTGCTCGCAGACGCTTCTCGTCGACCTTGATGGGGTTGTAGACGAGGGCGGCCTCGCGTCGGGTGGCACGCGTCGTCATGGCGCTACTCTAACCCCGCCATTCGCCGGTCGGACCTCCCGGTGGACGACAGGCCAGTATGTCGGCACGTTACCGTGCTGCTCGTGCGCCTGAGTGCTCCGTCGCTAACATCGGAAGTCATCCCGCAGTCCTTCAGATATGCGACGCGCGCCGTCTCGCGGATGGACGCAGTGCCGACGATCCGCCCGCCTCGCCTTGCAGGAGCCCTCACATGTCAGAGCAGAGCCACACCCAGAACGAGATCGACGCGCACCTCGCGCAGCAGAAGAAGCGCAAGCGGCTGTGGCTGGTCGGTGGCGCCGTCGCTGCGGTCGTCGTCGCAGCAGCGATCATCACGCCGATCGTCGTGCAGAACGCCGCGCCCGAGGCCGCGGGCGACGATGAGCTGATCCCGTTGACCATCGCCGACACCGCACAGAGCGACTTCCAGGATGCGATCGTCGAGGTCGGTCGTGAGAACGGTCTCGACCTCACCTTCGTGAACTTCGATGACCCTTACCTTCCGAACACCGCGCTCGTCGAGGGCGAGGTCGACGGCAACTCCTTCCAGCACGTCGCCTGGCTCAGCCAGTTCAACAAGGAGAACGACTCAGACATCACTCCGGTGTTCTCGACCGTGATCTCCGCATGGGGGCTCTTCTCCGACGACCTCGACTCCGCCGACAGCATCCCCGATGGCGCGAAGGTCGCGGTGCCGGACGACCCGGCCAACTTCTCGCGCTCGCTGTTCATCCTGCAGACCGCAGGCGTCATCGAGGTCGACGAGAACGCCGGCGTTTTCCCCACCGAGGAGGACATCACGTCCAACCCGCGCGGGATCGAGCTCGTGCGCATCGCCCACGAGTCCGTGCAGACCAGCTACAGCGACCCGACCATCTCGGCTGTCGTGATCGCGACTGATGATTTCGACCCGGCGCTCGAGATCACGAGTGAAGATGCTCTCGTGCTCGAGGATTCTTCGGCGACGACGTCGAGCCCCTACGTGATCGTGGTCGCGACCACCGCCGACCGTGCCGATGACCCGGCATGGGAGCTCCTCGAGAAGACCTACCGCGACAAGCGCGTCGTCGCCGCCCTGGAAGAGGAGAAGCGCGGCGAGGCCACGATCGTCGAGCTGCCCGTCGACGACCTGCGCGCGGCACTCGCCGAGCTCGTCGCGCAGTAGCACCCGCAGTGCGGACAGCCCGCACGGTCAGACCGAGGATCGTATGACAGAGCGCATCCAAGTGTCCGGAGTGTCGAAGGACTACCCCGGGCGAGGAAAGGGCGAGCCCGTCCGCGTGCTCCGCGACATCGACATCTCGGTGCACGCCGGTGAGGTCTACGGGCTGATCGGTCGTTCGGGGGCGGGCAAGTCCACGCTGCTGCGCTTGATCAACGGGCTCGAGACACCGACCGAGGGACGCGTGCTGGTCGACGGTGTCGACGTGCACGCGCTGCCCCCGGCAGAGCTGCGCACCCTGCGCCACAGCATCGGGATGGTCTTCCAGCAGTTCAACCTCTGGAACTCGCGCACGGTCTTCAGCAACATCGCCACGCCGCTCAAGCTCGCGGGATGGAAGGACGACGATATCTCGCGTCGCGTGGCTGAACTGCTCGACTTCGTGGGACTCGACGGGAAGGCCTTCGCGCGCCCGCGGCAGCTCTCCGGCGGGCAGAAGCAGCGCGTCGGGATCGCACGCGCCATCGCCGCGAAGCCGTCGGTCCTGCTGGCCGACGAGGCGACGAGCGCGCTCGACCCGCAGACCACCACGGAGATCGTCGACCTGCTCCGCTCGGTGAATCAGGAGTTCGGCATCACCATCGTCGTGGTCACGCACGAGATGGATGTGATGAGCCAGCTCGCCGACCGGGTCTCGATCCTCAGCGACGGTCGGGTCGTGGAGTCGGGCGACATCCACCAGATCCTCGCCCGACCGCAGCATCCGGTGACGGCGAACCTCGTCGGCTCATACACGCGCACCTTCCTGAGCGACAAGGATCGCGACGAGCTCTCCTCCCAGTTCGCAGGCAGGCGCATCTCGGTCGCGATGGACGGCGTGATCGCAGAGGGCCCGCTGCTCTCCTCGCTCGCTCGTGCCCACTCCGTAGACTTCTCGATCATCCAGGGCGGTGTCGCGCGCGTGAAGAACCTGCCATACGGACAGCTCAGCCTTGCGCTGCACGGAGAAGATGCCGCGATCGATCGCTTCCTCGCCGAGCTCTCCACCCGGACGACGGTCACGACATGGTGACCGTCGCGCTGCTCGACCTCGATGTCGTGATCCCGAAGGTCGCGCGTGCCCTCGGTGAGACGTTGTTCATGGTGACGGTCGCCTTCTTCCTGGCATCCATCATCGGACTGATCCTCGGCATCTTCCTGTATGCGACGCGACCCGGCCAGCTGCTGCACAGCCGAGTGGTGCACACGATCCTGAACATCGTCGTGAACACGCTGCGCCCGATCCCGTTCATCATCCTGCTCATCGCGCTGACACCGCTGACCCGGGCGCTGATCGGCACGAGCATCGGGCCGGCCGCCGCGATCCTGCCGCTGACGATCGCGGCATCCGTCGGCATCGCGCGCGTCGCCGAGTCGAATCTCGTGGCGGTCGACCCCGGTGTCGTCGAGGCGGCGAAGGCATTCGGAGCCTCGCCGCTGCACATCCTGTTCGGCTTCGTGGTGCGGGAAGCCTTCGGCCCGCTGCTGCTCTCGCTGACGTTCATCTTCGTCGCCCTGATCGATGCGACAGCCGTCGCCGGCGCGGTCGGCGGTGGCGGGCTCGGAAACCTGGCCCTGACCTACGGCTATCAGCGTTTCGACTATGCGGTGATGATCCTGATCATCATCGTGCTGATCGCCCTGGTGCAGCTGGTGCAGTTCATCGGCAACCGCATCGCGCGACATTTCATCGACGGATGACGGCTGCGGTGATTCCATCTCCTCGCCGGATCGCGGTGGTCGGCGCTGGTGCTGTCGGGGCATCCGCCGCGGCGCGCATCGCCGAGCGCGGCATCGAGGTCGTGCTGATCTCGGCCGCCGCCGCAGGCAGCACACCGGTGTCGCGGGCGAGTTTCGCCTGGGTCAATGCGCACGGGAAACGGCCGGAGCAGTATCGAAGACTCAACGAGGACGGCCGCAGGGTGCACGCCGAGCGTTCGGATGCGCACGATACCGAGTGGTTCGCGCGGACCGGCGCCGAGATCGACGGCGTCCAGTACCCCGACGACGGATGGGTCGACACCAGTGCGTTCCTCGCCGCGCAGCTCGCCGATCTCCGCGCGGCCGGAGGAATGCTGCGTGACGGCATCGCCGCGGATTCGCTCGACCACGTGCGCGAACTCCTCGGTCCGGTCGACCTGATCCTCGTCGCCGCGGGGGCCGGCACCGCCGCGCTGCTGCGCACGGTGACGCCCTGCCCGCGGCTCGCGACGTCGGCGGGTGACGACGGCTTCCTCGCGAGGATCGACGTCGATGAGCACCCCCTCGACCGCATCCGCTCGCTCGCCGGTCTGCAGGTGCGCCCGGATGGTCCAGGGCGGATCGCGGTGCAGAGCCTCGGCATCGAGGCCGAACTGCGTCGCACCGGCGCCACGGCATCGGTCGGAACGGTCTGGCCAGCGTTGCGCGCCGAGATCGAGGGCGCACTGGGGTGGCGCATCCCCGAAGACGCGGGCGTCCGCGTCGACCACGCGATCCGACCCCACGCCGCCGACGGTCTGCCCTGCATCGGCCGCGTCACGCAGGATGTGTATGTCGCGCTCACGCACAGCGGCATCACCTTGGCGCCGCTGCTCGCCGAGCTGATCGCCCGAGATCTGCAGGGCGATCCCGACCCCCGCCTCGCCGCTTTCCGCCCCTGACCCGATCGGACACCCCATGACGGACACCGTCCTCACCTCGAGCGCCCTGCTGGCCGGACTCCCCGCGCGCCAGGGATTCGGCGACGCGACGCTCATCCGACTCGCCGCCGGATCGATCGACCTCGGCGGTGGCAACCCCGCGACCGATCTGCTCCCGCTCGACGTCTACCGCGATGCATTCCGAGAGGTGACCGAGAGCGACGGCTTCGCCCCGTTGCTCAAGTACTCGCCTGCGTCCGGCCTGCCGTCGCTCCGCGCGTCGATCGCCGCCCGCGAGGGCGTCGCAGCGGATCGTGTGCTCATCACGAACGGCGGCGCTCACGGCCTCGCGCTCGCCGTGCTCAGCCTCCTCGATCCCGGAGATGTGGTCGTCGTCGACGACCCGGTGTATCCGCTCTTCCTGCGCGTGCTCGATCTGATCGGCGTCGACGTCACCCCGGTGCGGGTGGGCGCCGACGGCATAGACACCGACGAGCTCGAGCACCGTCTCCGCGACGGCCTCCGTCCGAAGGCGCTGTTCACAGTGCCGACGTTCCAGAACCCGTCCGGCGTCACCCTGAGCGCTGAACGCGAGGCCGCCCTCGTCGCGCTCGCGGAGCAGTACGGCTTCGTGATCATCGCCGATGACCCCTACCGCGCCATCGCGTTCCCCTGGACCGAGGTTCCCGAGCGCAGCGCCTTCCGCGACTCCGACCGTGTGTTCGCCGTGAACACGTTCTCGAAGACGCTCGGCCCCGGCCTGCGCCTCGGATGGATCGTGCTCCCTGCCGCGATGTCGGAGCGCGTCACCTGGTTGCGCAATCGCCTCGACGGCCAGACCAGCGGCGTGCTGCAGGCCGTGGTCGATCGGATGCTGGCCGATGAGCGGTTCGACGCGTCGATCATCGCGGCCGGTGCGGGCTACGCCCGCAAGGCGGAGGCGCTGACGACGGCGCTCCGCGAGGAGTTCGCCGACGGGGTCGAGATCGCCGAACCGCAGGGCGGGTTCTTCACCTGGGTGCGGCTCGCGGGCGACATCGACTTCGCGCAGCTGTTCGAGCGATCACAGGATCTGGGCGTCACCTATCAGCGAGGGGAGTGGTTCGCCACGACCGGCGACGCGTTCCGAGGGTTCGCCCGACTGTCGTACTCGGAGGTGGGCGAGCATGACCTCACCGAGGGCGTCGCACGTCTCGCTCGGGCTTGGCGGGAGCTGACGGGCCGGGAATGACGTTCGAGCACGCGCTCTAGACTTGGGTCATGATCGACCTCGCTCTTCTCCGCGACCAGCCCGACCTCGTCCGCCGCTCGCAGGTGGCGCGCGGCCACGATGCCGCCACCGTCGACCAGGCGATCGATGCCGATCGATCGCGTCGGGCCGCCCTGAGCACGTTCGAGGATCTGCGTGCGGAGCAGAACGCTTTCGGCAAGCAGGTCGCCAAGGCGCCCAAGGAGGAGAAGGCTGCTCTGGTCGCCCAGGTGAAGGAGCTCGCCGAACGCGTCAAGCAGGCGCAGCAGGCGGCGAACGAGGCGGCGGATGCTGCGGCATCCGCCCTCGCCCTCATCGAGAACGTCGTGATCGACGGCGTGCCGGCCGGCGGCGAGGCGGACTTCGTCGAGCTGCGCCGCGTCGGCGAAGCACCGACCTTCGACCCGGCCTCCTTCCCGAACGGACCGAGGGACCACCTCGAGATCGGCGAACTGCTCGGCGCGATCGACATGGAACGCGGCGTGAAGGTCTCCGGCTCGCGGTTCTACTTCCTCCGCGGCATCGGTGCGCGCCTCGAGATCGCGCTGATGAACATGGCACTCGACAAGGCGTTGCAGAACGACTTCGTGCCGATGATCACCCCCACCCTCGTGCGCCCGGAGATCATGCAGGGCACCGGATTCCTCGGCGAGCATGCGGATGAGGTCTACCACCTCGACAAGGACGACGACCTCTATCTGGTCGGCACCAGCGAGGTCGCGCTCGCCGGATATCACAAGGACGAGATCGTCGACCTGACCGGCGGCGCACTGCGCTATGCGGGCTGGTCGACCTGCTACCGCCGCGAGGCGGGCTCCTACGGCAAGGACACCCGCGGCATCATCCGCGTGCATCAGTTCAACAAGCTCGAGATGTTCGTCTACACGACCCCGGAGGATGCCGAGGCGGAGCACCTGCGCCTCGTCGCCCTGCAGGAGGAGATGCTCACCTCTCTCGGACTGTCGTACCGGGTGATCGACGTCGCCGCGGGCGACCTCGGATCGAGCGCCGCGCGCAAGTACGACATCGAGGCGTGGGTTCCGACGCAGGATGCGTTCCGGGAGCTCACCTCTACCTCGAACTGCACCACTTTCCAGGCGCGCCGCCTCGATGTGCGGCACCGTCCCGAGATGGAAGACGGCGCGACTGCGAAGACGCAGCATGTCGCAACGCTGAACGGCACTCTCGCGACGACGCGTTGGATCGTGGCGTTGCTCGAGACTCACCAGCAGCCCGACGGCTCCGTGCTCGTTCCAGAGGCGCTGCGGCCCTACCTCGGCGGGCTGGAAGTGCTGGAGCCGACGCTGCGACAGGCCCAGGGCTCGGTTCGGCAGGCAGTGAAGTGACGACTGCCTGGCTCGTCGGCCTCGACGTCGACGGCACGATCATCCTGCAGGACGAGACCATGAGCCCCGGCGTACCTAAGGCGGTCGCGCGCGTGCGCGACGCCGGTCACTTCGTGACGATCGCCACCGGGCGCAGCTGGATGGCCACCGAGCGCTGGGTCGACGCACTCGAGATCACGCCGGAGTTCGTGGTGTGCTCCAATGGCGCTGTCACGATGCGTCGCGTGGGCGACGCGTGGGAACGCTGGCACGTCGAGACGTTCGATCCGACGGCGGTGCTCGCGCTGCTGACCGAGCGACTGCCGGAGGCGCACTACATGGTGGAACTCGCGACAGGGCAGCGCCTCTTCACTGGTGAGCTCGATGACTGGACGCTCAACGGCGGGCGCTTGGTCGAGCTCGACGAACTCGGCGCTGAGCCGGTGTCGCGCGTGGTCGTGGTGTCACCGGGCCACAGCGAGGACGACTTCCACCGGCTGGTGGCGGATGCCGGACTCAATGAGGTCTCGTATGCCATCGGCTGGACCGCGTGGCTCGACATCGCGCCGCAGGGCGTTGACAAGGGGACGGCACTGGAGCGCGTCCATGCCGAACTCGGCATGGAAGGCGGCAACGTGTTCGTCGCCGGAGACGGTCGCAACGACCTGGGGATGTTCGGCTGGGCCCTCGGCGTCGGCGGCCGCGCGGTGGCGATGGGCCAAGCGGTCGACGAGGTCAAGGAAGCTGCAGGCGAGGTGACCGGAGACGTCGCCGACGGCGGACTCGCGACCGCCCTGGAATCGCTGCTGGGGTCGTCCAGCGGTCCCTCAGGTGGGGACGAGAGAATGAAACCGGCTAGACTCGACCACTGATCGACGGATTCGTCCGTCGATGGAGGGTTGTCCGAGTGGCCGATGGAGCTGGTCTTGAAAACCAGTGGGCAGAGATGTCTCGTGGGTTCGAATCCCACACCCTCCGCAGATACCTGACTGCGGTACCCGAGCACCGCTTCAGATTCGAAAGGCATTGAGTGAGCGAGAAGATCCGTCGCCGCAGGACTGTGGCCCGCCACGGTCAGCTGCGGTCCCCGGGCCCGATCAGCCAGCTCCTCAAGATCATCGGCGTCGCGCTCGCCGTCGTGCTGGTGAGCGGCGTGAGCGTCAGCGCCTTCGTCGTGAGCGACCTGTACGGCACTGCCACCGCGGATGCGGTGGAACTCGAGGACCAGAAGCCGATCCCGCCGGACATCAGCGAGTTCGAGGGCGGCTTCGACATGCTGCTCGTCGGCACCGACACCTGTGAAGAGGCATACGCTCAGCTGTTCGGCGACCGGTGCTCCGGCGATGACGCCGAAGGCAACCTCAACGACGTGAACATCCTGCTGCACGTCTCGGAAGAGCCTCGTCGCATCACCGCGGTGAGCTTCCCCCGCGACCTGATGCTCGAGATCCCCGAATGCACGCGTGCCGATGGCAGCACGACCTCGGCGATGAGCAAGCAGCCCCTCAACAGCGCATACATGGACGGTGGCCTGAACTGCGTCGCCAAGACGATCTCGAACGTGACCGGCCAGGACATCGAGTTCGCGGCATCCGTCACCTTCGGCGGCGTGATCGAGATCACCAACTCCATCGGCGGCGTCGACGTCTGCCTCGCGACGCCGATCAAGGACCGCTACACCGGCCTCGACATGGCGGCCGGCACTCACAACATCATGGGCCTTGAAGCACTGCAGTTCCTGCGGACGCGACACGGCGTCGGCGACGGCAGCGACCTCGGACGGATCGGCAACCAGCAGCAGTACATGTCGAGTCTGTCCCGCAAGCTCATCAGCGGCGAGGTTCTCGGCAACGTGCCGACCATGCTCCGGCTGGCGAACACCGCGCTCAGCAACCTCGAGGCCAGCACTTCGCTGACCAACCCGATGACGATCGTGCAGATCGCCCTCGCGGTGAAGGACGTGCCGTTCGAAGACATCGTGTTCCTGCAGTATCCGACCTACGAGGACCCGGACGACCCCAACAAGGTCGTCGCTGACACGACCTCTGCCCAGCTGATGTGGGACGCGATCAACGCGAACCAGCAGCTGCAGATCACCCACGAGAACACCGAGAACGACGGTGTGGTGGTGCAGGAGCCCGTGGCCCCCGCTCCCGATGGGACAGCGACGGAAGCGCCGGCGCCGACGGATACGGCAGTGGCACTGCCCGACTCGATCAAGGGCAACTCGGCCGCACAGCAGACCTGCTCGAACGGCAACGTCCGCGAGTAGGGCGCCGCGCCTAGCGTGCGTCGTCGACGTGGGTCGCCCGAACGGCCATGAACTGCCGACCGGGCAGCTCCACGCGCACGGACCCGGCGGGGTGCCTACCGGGAACCTGCTCGATCGTCATGTTCCAGGTATCGATCACCTCGACCCTCCACTGTCCCTCAGGCAGCACGAGATTGCGGAACCGTGGACGGTTGAAGCCGAAGTAGCCCACGCGAACACGGTCGGAACCACCCCACGGCACATCCCAGTCACTGGGAAGCGGGTCCCATACTCCGGCCGGTGCCTCGGCGATGAGCCGTTCGAGGAAGCCGATGCGCTCAGGTGAGCTCCCATGCAGCTCGCCACCCTTGGACCACCACAAGACGTCGTCGTCGAGCCCGAGCGCGTCCGGCAGGTATGTCTCGCCGTGTCCGACGTATCCGCCGCGGACAGCGCCCTCCCAGAATCGGCGCACCATCTCCTCGCCGGTGATGTTGCCCCAGCCCTGATCGATGTCGCCCTCATAGGCGCACTCGTCGATGACGACGGGCTTTCCCCAGCGTTCGCGCCACTCATCGGTGTTCTCGGCCGTGCGGTACACATCGACGCGCTGCACGCTGACATGCGTGATCCAAGGAGCGTTGTAGTCGTAGAACGGGCGGCAGTTGTGGATCGAGTTCAGATGTCCGAAAGCATCCTCTTCCCCGACGATGGCGGCCAGGCGCTCCCAGTCGGGGGTGTCCTTCGACCACAGCAGGTCGTACTCGTTCGCCATCGACCACCACACGTTCGCGAAGCCGGACAACCGTCGCACGACGTAGCGCAGATAGCGTTCGTCGACCGCCGGGCCGAGGTCGGCGAAACCCCAGCGGTCGTAGGCGTGGAACAGGATGAGGTCGGCCTCGATGCCGAGAGCTCCCAACTGGGCGATGCGCTTCTCGAGCCGACGGAAGTGCGCGGGGTCGAATCGTTCGAGATCGAAGCCGTCGGCGAGCGAGCCGGCGAACGGGAAGTCGTCCGGCTCGTTCGCGTTGTACAGATACGACTTGGGGAACACGCACATGCGGATCTTCGTGAAAGGTGCATCGGCCAGTGTCGCGAGAGTCTGCTCCTGGAGTGCTTCCGGCTGATGCGTCCAGGCGTACGCGGTGGTTCCGAGCGGGCGGTGAGGTGTGCCATCGGCATGCCGGAAATGGAAGCCGGCGACGCGAACAGGCCCGTGCGACCCATCGCGCGCGGGCCCGACCGTCGCGGTGCCGGTGATCCCATCCAGCGATCTGGCGGTCGATCGCGTCTCGAACGTCCACTCTCCTTCGTGATCCGCGAGCGCACGGATGACGTATACGCCATCGCCGTCGTAGAAGCCGCCCGCCCGCACCTGCTCGCCGCCGCGCGTGAAAACGGCATCCAGCTCGACGTCGACGAACGGATTGCCGTGCGACGGGCCGACGATCCGGATCTCCAGTGGATCCCACAGCGCGACGGATGCGGGCGGCGTGAGGGCAGCGGAGCCCCGGGCGACCGCGTCGCCTTCGTACGCGGCATCTGCGGTGATCGCCGGAGCGTACGGCGCTCGCTCCTCGCCGTCGCCTACTTCTGCCAGTGCTGTCCACAGTCGCTCGCGCGCGGCGGGATCCTCCAATTCCGGCACGAGCGCGATGAGCTGGCCCAGGCGCACACCGCGGTACTGCTGCGCCATCGGCGACGCGGCGATGCCGGGAAGGTGGCGCTCGATGACGGCACGGCCGACGGGGCTGTCGAGTGTGTCGCCGAGAGTGGAGGCGCGATCGAACATGAGAATCCTCTGGTCAGGCGGTGGCGGTGCGCACGGCGGCGTCGACGCGCGCGAGCACGTCCGGTGGGGTGAACATGAGGGCGCCGGCCAAGGTGCGTCCGGCGCCCCAGACCGTGTCGACGCGCACGGCTTCGGCCCGCGTCGGGTCGACCTCGGCGAGGGTGTCGAGCAGGGCGCGGTACGCCCGCTCATCGTCGATGACTTCCGACAGCGGCGCATCGAGTCCGGGCAATGAAGGGCGTAAGGGCGCACGCTCCGCCCGATAGCGCCACTCATGCGTTCCCGCGCCGACCTCGTCCGGGGCGCCAGGCACCGACACCTCGGCTGTCGTGTTGGCGGGGACGACGGCGGTCACGACGATCTCGCCCGAGTCGCCGGCCCCTCGACGCCAGGAGACGGATGCTGTTCCATACGGTGTCCGGTGACGTGCGGTTGCATGCGTCAGCGCGGCGAGTGGTCGTGGGGCGATCCGCAGGCGACGGTACCCCGGTTCGGCGGGGGCGAGCCCCGCCACGGTGCGATGCAGCCAGTCGGCGACAGCACCCAGCGCGTAGTGGTTGAACGAGGTCATCTCGCCCGGATTGACCGTACCGTCCGGCAGCAGCGAATCCCAACGTTCCCA
The DNA here is from genome assembly GCF_030815955.1 of Microbacterium murale. Lineage (NCBI taxonomy): Bacteria > Bacillati > Actinomycetota > Actinomycetes > Micrococcales > Microbacteriaceae > Microbacterium > Microbacterium murale. Next base: position 2,384,738 of record NZ_JAUSXK010000001.1, read on the forward strand.
CACCGTCGTCGCGCCCTGCGTCACGGGATACAGCCACGACGGGCATTCGGTCTGCAGCAGAAGACGTTCTGCGGCGGCGAGATGCCCGCTCCCGGTGAGGGCGTCCGTCACGAGGGGGGTCCCGACGAAACCCGTGTCGATGCGGTAGCCGCCCTCGCGGACGCGTGTCGTGAGACGCTCGCCGAGCGCGTGGCGCAAGTCGGGATCTGTCACCAGATCGAACTCCAGCGCCAGCGCGTAGGCGGTGACGGCGTCGCTCATCATACGACCGCCCGGGGTGACGTACTCGGCCACGAATGCCGAACGGCTGCGCTCGGCGAGGGCGTCGTAGATGGTTGCGTCCTCATCGAATCCGAGCAGCGCCGCCGCGTCGGCGACCTGGCGGAGAGATCGGGCGAGATACGCGGTCGCGACGATGTCGGAATCGGTCTTCGCCTGGCCCGGCTTGTCCGGAGGAGCTGCAGGGTCGAGCCAGTCGCCCAGCTGCATCCTTCCTGCCCAGAGCCCGCTGTCTCCGGCATCCCGGAGGACGGCATCGACCCAGTCGCGCATGCTCGCATACTGGCCGGCGACCACGTCACGGTCTCCGAAACGCTCGAACAGCACCGTCGGCACGACGGTGGCGGCATCTCCCCAGGCGGCAGGAGTGGCGCTGTCGGCGCTTCCGAAACCCGGCAGTGCGGCCGGCACAACGAGGGGCACCGATCCATGGTGATGCTTCTGCTCGTGGGAGAGGTCGCGCAGCCAAGAGGTGAGAAACCCGTTGCAGTCGTACAGGAAGCTCGCAGTGGGCGAGAAGACCTGGATGTCGCCCGTCCAGCCGAGGCGCTCGTCGCGCTGAGGACAGTCAGTGGGGATCGAGAGGAAATTTCCGCGCATGCCCCAGACGACGTTCTCGTGCAGGCGGTTCAGCAGCGGATCGGATGTCTCGAACCATCCCGTACGCGTCATGTCGGTGTGCAGGACGACGGCTTCGACGTCGGCTGGATCCACGTCGACACCGCTCAGCTGCGCGTACCGGAAGCCGTAGAAGGAGAACCGCGATTCGAGTACGTCGTCCGAACCGGAGAGATCGAACGTCGCCGTCGCTGCGGCGTTTCGCAACGGCCGAAGCGACAACTCGCCGTCCTCGAGAACCTCGGCATGGCGGACGATCAGGCGATCCCCGGCTTCGCCGCGCACGCGGATGCGCAGACGGCCGACAAGGTTCTGACCGAAGTCGAGGATGCGCCTGCCGGATGGGGTGGTGATGACGTCGGCAACGGCGATGGACTCGATGCGTCGCACCGGAGGAGCGATCCTCGACTCCGGGACCGGTACGTTCTCGTAGCCGGGCAGCGCTGCGGCGCCGACCCTGACGGGCGCCCAGCGCGAGGCGATTCGTCGCAGGTCCTGATGCTCGCCGGCATAGATCCCGCTGTCGATGACGGGGCCGTCGCCGGCCGCCTGCCAGTCTTCACCGGTCGCCGCCATCGTCGCGGTGGTGCCATCGGCATAGGTCACTCGGAGCTGGGCCAGGAAGGAAGGCTGAGTGCCGTACAACCGGTTGGTGAAGACGTAGAAACCGTACTTCTCGGTGTACCAGGCGCCCGCGATGGTGGCAGCGAGGTGGTTCTCACCCTCGCGGACGAGGGCTGTGACGTCGACCGTCTCGTGCACGAGGCGGTCGCGATATGAGGTCCAACCCGGCGAGAGGACGTCTTCGGAGACCGCTGTGCCGTTGATCTCGGGTTCGGCGACGCCGAGTGCCGTCCAGAACAGCAGAGCCCGATCGATCGGTCGATCGATTCGGAACGACGTGCGCACGACTGCGGGCTGTGCTTCTCGTTCCGGCGCGGCCAGCCCGATGGGCCGCGCCACCCACTCTCCGTCGTCGAGGAATCCGGACTCGACTCGCAACGGGTCGCTCCAGTCGGTCTCTGCACCGGATGCGGCGCGAGCGCGCACCCGCACCGTGCGGACCTCGCCGGCAGACAACGGCATGAACGGCCACGCGATCAGCGCACTGTCCCGTCCCTCGAGCGTGATGGTCTCTCGGCCGTCGCTCAGTTCTGCCCCCGCCTGCAGCCAGCCGTCCGCATCGTCCGTCACCGTCCAGGTGAGACGAGGCGTGCGGGTCGCGACGAAGGCGGTGTCGTCACGGAGCTCCGCACGCAGCCCCGAGATGTGTGCGGCAGCGGTCATTCGTCGTTTCCTTCAACAGTCCAGTGCTCCACCGCGACGTCTCCCGAGACCGCGTAGACGCCGATGACTCGTCCGGTGAAGGACTCGCACGTCTCGGAGGAGAGGAAGCGTCCGTCGATCTGCGCGAGTTCGATGCGCTCACCGTCGATTGTCGCACCGAGGTGGAACACGTCACTGGTGCGCGGGAATCCCGTTGCGGCCTCCGGCTTTCGTGAATCGATGTGCAGGTCGAGTGCTGTCGTCGTCAGCGGCACTGTCCACTCCTGGACGAGGCCGGCGACGACGGCGCGGGCTGTCAGTGTCCCATCGCCTGCCTCGACCTCGACATGGAAACGCTCGTCGTAACGCACAGCCACGCCGCCGACGCCCGCACTCACATCAACGCGCACGGTGGCGGCGTTCGTGAGGTGCTCCTGGCGGCGGCCGAGGAAGACCGGGTGAGAGTCATCGAGGGTCCGGCCAGTGCCGTGGAGGACGAGGTTGCCGGGGCGGGAATCGAGATCGGCGATGGATGCCGGTGTCGCGCGCACAGCGATCCATTCGCCGTCGAGGGGCTGCTCAGACCCGAAGTCCACGTCCACACGTGTGCCGGGACGGGCGTTCAGATGCACAGGATCGATCGCCGGCCAACCGTTGTCTTCCCAGCGCACCGTCGTCACGAAGGACTCGCGACCCAACGCCGAGAATGCGCGGGTCATGCTGCGCGGTCGCACGCCCAACAGCACGCACAACCAATCGCCGTCCGGTCCGACGACGAGGTCGCCGTGCCCGGTGTTCTGCACGGGGCGGATCGTCGAACGTGCAGAGACGAGCGGGTTCTGCGGTGCGGTCTCGAAGGGGCCGGCGGGGGAGTCTCCACGCGCGATCGAGATGCCGTGTCCGCGTTCCGTGCCGCCCTCGGCGATCATGAGGTACCAGAGTCCGTTGACCTCGTAGAGGTGCGGAGCTTCGGGGAACTGCCCGCCGGTGCCGGACCAGACGGATCGAGGCTCTTCCAGCGCGACGTGTCGATCGAGGTCGACCGTCACCTGCTGGATGCCGAGGTGCTGTCCGGAGTTCTCACCACCGAGGATCAGCCCGGAGTACGTGATGTAGACGGTGCCGTCCGCATCCCAGGCGATATCAGGGTCGATGCCGTCGATCGATCCTGACCCGTCCTGCTTCAGGATGAGGTCGCCGTCGCTCCACGGGCCGGCGGCGTCGGCAGCCGTGAAGTGCAGCATGCCTCGGCCCATGGCGTCCGTGATGACGAGATGGAAGATTCCGTTTCGGTGCCTGATGGTCGGCGCCCACGCGCCTCCCGCCGTCGGCACGTCCTCGACGGCCAATTGACCGGGGGCAGTGGCGACATGGCCGATGAGTTCCCATGTCTCGAAGTCGCGGGACCGATGGATCGGGATGCCCGGCAGGTATTCGAACGTCGAGGTCGCGAGGTACCACTCGTCGCCATCGTCAGCGGAGACCCGCACGACGGAGGGGTCGGGATGGAAGCCGTTCACGAGCGGGTTGTAGAGCGTGGTCATGCGGCATTCCAGTCGATCCTGATCGGGAGCTCGGCGACGGAGGAGCCGACTCGCAGCGTGTAGAGCCCCGGCTCGACCACCCATTCTCCCGCCCAATGGGCAAGACGGCGAGAGGGCACGGGCACAGTGGCCGTCACCGTCTGCCCCGGTGAGGCGTGGACGACCGCGAAGCCGACGAGCCAGCGCGCGGGGCGTTCCACAGCGGAATCGGGTGCTTCGGCATAGACCTGGACGACCTGCTTGCCGGGCCGCTGCCCGGTGTTGGACAGCGTCACCTCGACTGTGTCGCCCTGACGTTGCGCCGCTCCCCATGCCCACGAGGTGTACCCGAGTCCATGGCCGAACGGGAAAGCGGGTTCGACAGCATCCTTGAGCCATGCCCGGTAACCGATATGAAGTCCTTCGCGGTACACCAATCGCCCATCGGTCGGGGTGACCTCTGACACCGGGACGTCGGCGAGCGAAGCCGGCCAAGTCGTGGGAAGACGGCCGCCGGGCTCGGCCGCACCGCTCAGGACGTCGGCGATCGCGTGACCGAACTCCTGCCCGCCGAAGTATCCCTGCACGATCGCCGCGACCTCGCTCGCCCAGGGCAGGACGACGGGGGAGCCGGCGTTGACGACGACGACCGTCGGTGTTCCGGTCGCCGCGACGGCGCGCACCAGATCGTCCTGGCGACCGGGAAGATCGAGGTCGACGCGGTCGTACCCCTCGGACTCGACCTTCGAGTTCGTTCCCACGACGACGATCGCGACTTCGGCGGACTCCGCCGTCTTGACTGCGCGTGCGATGAGTTCATCGGGGTTGGTGCGTTCGGGGGCGATACCGAGCGTCACGCTCAGCGCGCCGTCGAGTGCGCCCCGCGACGCGCGGGTGAACTCCGCGCGGATGTCGATCGTGCGGTTCGCCTGCACTTGAACCGGCGTGGTCAGCGACGGCGGGTTCAGGAACGCTGCGCCGAGATCCGTGCCCTCGAGGACCGGTGAATCATCGAGGACCAACGCGCCATCGACGAACAGCCGCCCAGGGTTGGCGCCGGCGAACCCGAGTTGGATCTCTCCGGTCTCCGCGGGCGTGTATCTCGTCTCCAGCACGACAGTGCGACTTGCTCCGATCGGAGCATCGCCGCCGAACCAGACCAGCGCCGTTGCGCGGCGATCCTCCGCGAACAGCGCATCGCCGTTCGCGTCGCGGAAGGTCACGCGCAGACCAGGTTCACCCGTGATCGGATTGACGATCGCGGTCAGCGGGATCTCGGAGACACCCTCCTGCACGACGGCGCCGAGTTCGTAGTGCACGTCGGCACCGGCGAAGGCATCACGGATCGCATCGAGCGGCGAGACGACTTCTTCGGGAACCACTGTCGCCGAGCCGCCACCCTGCGTACGCGCCTCGCGGGCGTTGTGGCCGATCACGGCGATGGAACGAGCACCGGTCTGCAGAGGAAGGATGCCGTCATTCTGCAGCAGTACCGATCCCTCAGCCGACGCTGCGCGCACGAATGCCGGACCGTCAACGGGTGCGGGGTCGATCTTCCGGCCGCCCTCGAGCGCGCCGACGCGCTCGGCGAGAAGCAGGATGCGCAGCACCTTCCGGTCGATATCCGCCTCCTGGACGCGACCGTCGCGAACGGCTGCGACCAGGTCGGCCCACGCCGGCGCAGGGCCGGGCATCGCGAGATCCTGAGCCGCGGCCACGGCATCGAGCGACCGCACCGCGGTCCAGTCGCTCACCACGACCCCGTCGAAGCCCCATTCACTGTTCAGCGGCGACTCCAACAGATCGTTCTCGGTCATCGTCACCCCGTCGACCGCGTTGTACGAGCTCATGATCGACCACGCTCCGGCCTCGACGGCACGCTCGAAGGGGGCGAGGTAGAGCTCACGCAGTGCGCGTTCGTCGATCTCCACGTCGACCGTGAACCGGTCCGTCTCGGAGTCGTTCCCGATGTAGTGCTTGGGAGTCGCGGCGACGCCATTGTCCTGGAGACCCCGAACATAGGCGGCGGCGAGTTCCGCGGTCAGCTCAGGATCTTCACTGAAGCACTCGAAATGCCTGCCACCGAGGGGGGATCGGTGGAGGTTGATCGTCGGACCCAGCACGACATCGACTCCTTTGCGGCGAGCTTCGGCAGCGGCGGCCGCGCCGTAGCGATAAGCCAGTTCGACATCCCAGGAGGCGGCCAGAGCCGATCCCGATGGCATGTTGAGAGAAGGCTCGCGCTCGTCCCATCGTGGCCCGCGTACACCGGCGGGGCCGTCGGAGAGAGTGAGGGAACGGAGCCCGATCTCCGGCACGGGGACGGTCGTCCAGAAGTCGGCCCCCTGCACGAGGGCGGCCTTCTGCTCCAGGGTGAGACGCTCGAGCAGCGGCACGAGGTGAGCGGCTGTCTCCGGGTGTGCGGCGGTCATGCGGCTGATCCTTCTGAGTTCTTCTGCGCGTCGATGAGCGCGCGGCGGTCGACACGACGCTTCTGCTGGGCATCCGGGTCGGGGACGGGAGCGGCAAGGAACAGCCGTTGCGTGTAGGGGTGCTGGGGACGCGCGGTGACCTGATCGCCGTCGCCGGTCTCGACGAGTTCACCCTGGTACATCACTGCCACTCGGTGGCTGATGTGACGGACGACCGCGAGGTCGTGAGAGATGAAGAGGTATGCGACACCGGTGCGCTCCTGGATCTCGATGAACAGGTCGAGAACACGCGCCTGTGTGGACAGATCCAAGGCAGATACCGGCTCATCGCAGACGATGAGCTTGGGATCCAGCGCCAGCGCGCGGGCGATCGCCACGCGCTGGCGCTGCCCACCCGAGAACTCGCGAGGCAGCCGACGGGCAGCATCCGCCGGAAGGCCGACGCGATCGAGCAGGTCTGCGACGCGCATGTTCGCCTGCTTGGCCGGGACGCCGCGCGCGGTGAGCGGCTCAGCGAGGATCTGAGCGATCGTCATAGAAGGATTCAGCGACGAGTACGGATCCTGGAACACGACCTGGATCTCGCTGGCGAGCGCGCGACGCTCTCTGCGTCCCAGATGTCCGATCTCCTGCCCGTCGTACCGCACGGAACCCTGCTTGATCGGAGCGAGACCCAGCACGGCGCGACCGAGGGTGGTCTTGCCTGAGCCGGACTCACCGACCAGGCCGACGGTCTCCCCAGGGCGGATGTCGAGCGAGACGCCCTTGAGGGCGTGGAAGGGCTGGGCGCGGAAGCCTTTTCCCGGATAACTGACGTGGAGGTCTTCGACCTCGAGGAGCGTGGTCATGATCGTCCTCCTGCTGTGCTGGTGAGCGAGCCGCGGGCCGGACCCTCATCGAGGATCGAGTCCAGCAGACTCTGCGTGTATGCGTGCGCCGGAGCGCCCAGAATGGTGCGCACGGGACCCTGTTCAACGAACAGGCCCTGCTGCATGACGGTCACCCGGTCGCACAGGTCGGCCACGACACCGAAGTTGTGCGTGACGAGCAGCATCGCCATCTGGCGCTCGCGCTGCAGGTCGCGCAGCAGGTCGAGAACCTCGGCCTGCACTGTCACATCGAGCGCCGTCGTCGGCTCGTCAGCGATGATGAGATCGGGATCCGTCGAGACGGCGCCCGCGATGAGGACACGCTGAGCCATCCCGCCTGACACCTCGAACGGGTAGGCGTCGAAGGTTCGCTTCGGGTTCGGGATGCCGACACGGTCGAGCAGCCCGAGCGCCCGGTCGGTGGCGTCCTTCTTCGACAACCCCAGGTGCTTGCGCAACGGTTCGACCAGCTGATACCCGATCGTGAACGACGGGTCGAGGTTGCTCATCGGCTCCTGCGGGATATAGCCGACGCGCTTGCCTCGGATGGCCGAGTAGACGCGCTCCGAGGCATCTGCCAGTTGCGTTCCCTCGTACTCGATCGACCCCGCCGTGACGCGGCCGCCCCGTGGCAGCAGGCCCAGCACGGCGAACGCGGTCTGCGTCTTGCCTGACCCCGACTCGCCGATCAGACCGTGGACCTCACCCTTGCGGATCTGCAGGGACACGCCGTGCACGACCTCGATGTCCGGGCCGTCGGTCTGCTCGTAGCCCACGCGCAGGTCGGAGACGGACAGCACGGTTGCGGAGGGAAGCTGCGCAGTGCGCTCGTCATCCGGGTGCACGATCGTCTCGCCGATCACGGGTATCGGTGCCGAATCCTCGAGCGCATCGATGTCGCCTCCGGAAAGGCTCATCGATGTGGTCACCGCGGCGATGGATCCCGTCGCAGTCGTCACTGCACGACGGCGGCGACGGCGGGGTGCCACGGTGCGCTCCAGGACATCCCTCATCCCGTTGGCCAGCAGAGTCAGGGCCACCGACGTGAGAGCGATCGCGAGAGACGGCCACAGCATGAGAAGGGGCTGCTTGTAGATGTTCGCGAAGCCGTCGTTGAGCATTCCGCCCCAGGTAGGGACGCTCATGTCACCGAGGCCGAGGAACTCCAGTCCGGATTGGATGGCGATCGCTATGCCGGCGATGATCGCCGACTGGATGATGATCGGTGCGCGGACGACCGACAGGATATGGCGGCCGATGATGCGCATGTCTGAAAGGCCGGAGACGCGGGCGGCGTCGACGTAGAGCTCGCCGCGTACGCCGGACACGGCCGCGTACACGAGGCGGTAGTAGGCGGGGGCGAGCAGGATGCCGAAGATGAGCATCGCCAGCCATACGCTCGGGCCGAGCACGGCACGCGCCGCGAGCAGCACGACGATCCCGGGTAGCGCCATGACCAGTGAGGTGATCCAGGACGCGACGGAGTCGAACCACCCGCGGTAGTAGCCGGCGATGAGGCCGGAGACGACGCCGAGCAGCAGCGCGGTCAGGACAGCGACGAGCGCGGCGGCGAGGGTGATCTGCGTCGCGGCGAGGAGACGCGACAGCACGTCTCGACCCGCGCTGTCCGCACCCAGTGGGTGGTCTGCACTCGGCGGAGCGAGCACCAGTTGCAACGACGCCGCGCTCGGATCGAACGGTGCGATCCACTGGCCGATGATCGCGATGATCGTGACGAGCACCAGGAACATCAGGGAGACGAGCGACACCGGCCGTCTCATCAGGCGACGAAGCAGCGAAGTCTTCGCCGCAGGTGTCGGAATGACGGAGGGAACCTCGATAGCGGTCATGAGAGTCGCACCTTCGGGTTGAGCGCGGCTTGCGCGAGATCGATGACGAGGTTCACGATGATGACGATCACCGCGAACGCGATCACAACTCCCATGACGACGGGGATGTCGCCCTGCGTGGTCGCGGAGACCGTGAGCTGGCCCATCCCTGGCAGGGCGAAGACCTGCTCGACGATGACCGCTCCGCCGAGGAGTCCGATGAACTGCACGGCGAGCACAGCGAGTGCTGGGCCGCCGGCGTTGCGGAGGACGTGCTTGTAGACGACGCTGTTGCTGGACAGGCCACGGGCGCGAAGCGTGCGAACGTAATCGCGCGACATCGCGTCGACGACGGATCCGCGCACCTGCTGTGCCACCGCAGCGATCGCGCCGAATGAGAGCGCCGCGATCGGCAGGGTCACCGAGGTCAACCAGCCGCTGAAAGAGTCGGTGATCGGGATGTACCCGGTCGCCTTGAACCAGTGCAGATTGATCGCGAACAACAGCACGAGGTAGAGCGCGATGAGGAAGCCGGGGATCGCGAAGCCGAGGACCGAGACGAACTGGACGAGCGCGTCGATCCAGCCACCGCGGCGCGCCGCGAGGACGCCGAGGACGATCGCCAGGACGGCGGAGATCACCGTCGCGCCGATGACCAAGGACAGACTGACGCTAAGTCTTCCCCCGAGGCTCACCGACACGAGCTGGCCGTTGAACCAGGAGCGACCGAGATCGCCGGTCAGTGCGGAGGTCAGCCAGTCCCAGTACTGCACCGCGAGCGGACGGTCAAGGCCCAGCTCGGCGGACTTCTGCGCGACGAGTTCCTCCGTCGCGTTCTGGCCGAGGATCCGACGCGCGATGTTCGCGCTGTCGAGGAAGAGAAGCCCGAACGTCACGACGGAGATGACGAAGAGCAAGACGACGCCGGCGAGGATCCGGCGCGCGATGAACATGAGCATGCTGCGCTCCTGTGATGAGAGGTATGGGGATCCGGCCCGCCCGCCGAAGCAGACGGGCCGGCAACGGGCCTACTGCTTCGGCTGGAAGTCGTAGATGGCGGGGTAGGCATTCGTAGGGAGCGGCTCGACCGTCGTGTTCGCGTCGGTGGCGAAGCTGCCTTGGACGCGGTAGAACGGGGCGAACCACGCCTGCTCCACGAGGTACGTGTTCAGTTCCTTCGCCACCGAGGCTTGGGTCGCCTCGTCGCCGAACTGGATCTGCTCGATGTACTCGTTCACCTTCGGGTCCTCGGAGTGGAACGGGTTGAATATCGCGGTCGGCGCGACCATGAACTGGATCAACTGCCAGTCGGGGTTCTGCTCGAGCGCCATGAAGGCCGCTGGGAACTTCGGCGCGAGCATGTCCGCGATGAAGTTGTTGCCAGGATCGGTGTACTCGGCGGTCACGCCGATGTCGGCCAGCTGCTGCTCGATGAGCGTGTAGGTGGTGGCGCCCAGCACCGTCGACGAAGGCATCGACAGTGTGAAGCCGTCGGCGTAACCGGCTTCGGCCAGCAACTCCTTCGCTTTCTCGGGGTCGTAGCTGTAGTAGTCGTCGAGGTCGGCATCGTATGCCGCGGAGCCCGCGGGGAACACCTGGGTCGTCACGGTGCCGTTGCCCAGCTGCAGTGCTTCCAGGAGTCCCTCGCGATCGAACGCGTAGTTGAGTGCCTGGCGCACTCGCACATCGGCGAGGGCGGGGTTCATGGTCCCCGCACGGTCGAGCAGGAGGAGACCCTGGAAGTCGAGCTCGTTCGCGTTGACCGTCCATCCGGCGCCCTCGACTTCGGTGAGGTTGTCGTTGTTCGCGAGCTTCACACCGTTGGCCTCACCGGCCTTGATCGCGTTCAGGGAAGCCGTGGCGTCCTGCAGCACGTTGATGACGAGCTTGTCGTAGTGCTGGACGTCTGGATTCCAGTAGTCCGGGTTCTTCGTGTACGTGTAGCTCGTGCCGGTCACCGTGGCTGCGGCGTCGAGGACATACGGACCGGATCCGATCGGGTCTGTGGCGAGGTCGTCGTTGCTGAGCGATTCACCGCTCGCGACGAGGCCGGGATCGCGCGTGAGGTAGTTCAGCATGGCCGGGTCCGGCGCGCCGAGTGTGATCACGACGGTCGTGTCATCCGGTGCTGCGAAGCTCGTCACCCCAGCGAAGTAGCTCGCGTCGGGCGAGGTGCCCTCCTTGAACCGCTGCAGGTTGTCGACGACGACCTGGCCGGTGAGGCTCGACCCATCGCTGAAAGTGACGTCGTCGCGCAGCGTGAGAGTGAGCTCGGTGTTGTCGTCGTTGTACGACCACTCCGTCGCCAGCCAGGGCTCGATGGTTCCCTCTGGAGTGGCGAGAAGAAGCGTGTCGAACACCGCCTGGTAGAAGGGGGAGCGGTTTCCCCATTCGGATCCCGCCGGGTCGAACGTGGTGGGCGGTGTGATCGCACCGAGTGTGAGCGTGCCTCCGCTCGTGCCGCCCCCGCTCCCGTCCTCTGATCCCCCGGCGCAGCCGGTGAGAGCGAGAGCGGCGATGGCGATGGTGGCTGCTGTGGCCTTCCAACGGAACATCCTTGGTCCCTTCATTGCGGTGATGCCCCTGCGGATCACCTCTGCGGAGCGAAGTTAGCATCAAAATCGAACGGTTACTAGGTTTTTACGCCAAATAACTAGGAATCACTCGGTATTCGTTATAGAACTGAGGTGAAAGGTCCTCGGCTCTTGACCAACGGGGACGTGAGCTGGGATACGGTGACACCGATGACGAACACCACGGAGCCCCTGCACAGCCCGCGCCGGGCGCGCGGTGAGTACGCCAAGACGCGCGAGAGGCGGCAGACGATCCTCGACGCCGCGCTCGAGGTGTTCGCCGAAGCCGGCTACCGGTCAGGGTCGCTGCGCGAGGTCGCGCAGCGAGTCGGGATGAGCGAGGCAGGGCTGCTGCATCACTTCCGCAACAAGGTGGTTCTTCTGGAGGCGGTGCTGGAGCACCGCGACGACAAAGCTCGTGAGTTGGTTCCGATCGAGTCGGAAGACGGCGCGGCGGTACTTCGCGGCCTCGTGCGGCTCGCTGCTCATAACGCGTCGATCCCAGGCGTCGTCGAACTCTTCTGCACGCTGTCCGCCGAGGCCACCTCCCCCGATCACCCGGCGCACGCCTACTTCGTACGCCGATACGAGTACACCCGGACCCATGTCGAGGAAGCGTTCGCCGCGCTCGAAGCCGAGGGCCGGTTGAAAGCAGGCATGACGCCGAACCGCGGTGCCGTGACTCTCATCGCGATGATGGACGGACTGCAGGTCCAGTGGTTGCTCGACCGCAGCGTGGTGGACATGGCCGAAGAGCTTCGGCGTCTGTTCTCCGTGTTCGTCGACATCGACTGGAGTGTTGTCGACTCCGTCGAGGAGACGTCCGCATGATCCGCGTCCCGTTCGTCGACGGCTGGAGCGTCGGGCCGAAACTGGGCGCGTTCGAAGCTCGGGACGCTTCGACCGCGGCCGTGCCTGTGGTCATTCCGCATGACGCGTTGCGCGATCTGCCGAGATCGGCGGACAGCGTCCAGGGCGTGCACAGCGGATACGTTCCCGGCGGCGTCTTCGAGTACACGAAGACGTTCGAAGTTCCGGCCCGTTGGCAGGACAAGACTGTGCGGATCGAGTTCGAGGGTGTCTACCGCGACGCGACCGTCTATCTGAACGGCGACTTCGTCGCACACGAGGCGAACGGCTACGCAGCATTCACCATCGAGGCCGACCCGTTCCTCCGCTTCGGCGAGACGAACACCATCACCGTGGAAGCGCGCGTGCACAGGGACAGCCGCTGGTACACCGGCGGCGGCATCTACCGTCCGGTGCACCTCAGCGTCAGCGACCCCGTGCACATCGCTCTCGATGGTTCGGTCGCCACGACTCCGGACATCGATGAGGAGCGCGCCCTCGTCGAGATCGCGACACGCGTCGAGAACCAGACCAGGCACACAGCCGTGCGTCGGCTCACCTGGACCGTGTGCGACGGCGATGGGTCGGTGGTGGCGTCGGGAACGTCTCCGATCACGGTGCTGCCCGGCACGAGCAGCGTCGCACGAGCGCGGTTGCCCGTGGCGCATCCGCGCCTGTGGGGTCCGGAGGAGCCGCACCTCTACCGCGTGCACACCGTGCTGACCGGCGCGGAGAGCTCGGGGGAGAACGGCGTCCTGGACGAGGAAGAGATGCGTTTCGGCATCCGTCGTCTGCAGCTCGACACGACGCACGGCCTACGGGTCAACGGTGCTTCCATCGACCTGCGCGGTGCGTGCATCCATCATGACAACGGACCCCTCGGAGCCGTATCGATCGCCGCGGCGGAGGATCGCCGCATCCGCCTGCTCAAGGCTGCCGGGTTCAACGCGATCCGCAGTTCTCACAACCCCGCCAGTCGCGCGCTGCTCGATGCCTGCGACGTGCACGGGATGATCGTGATGGACGAACTCACCGACGTCTGGACGAAGTCGAAGACCGCTTTCGACGCCTCCATCGGCTTCGACGAGCGGTGGCAGAGCGACGTCGGAGCGCTAGTCCGGAAGGACATCAACCATCCCAGCGTGGTGCTCTACTCGATCGGGAACGAGATCCTCGAGCTGGCGACCCCGCATGGCGCAACCTGGAGTCGGCGTCTCGCCGAGGAGTTCCGCAGGCTCGATCCGACGCGATTCGTGACGAACGGCATCAACGGCATCATTGCGAACCTGGGGCGGATGGGCGACGCGATGGCGGAGGCCGAGTCAGCGGATCCCAACACGATGATGGCCGGCATGGGAGAGAAGATGGCGCTCATGAATGCGTCGTCATTGGTGACGGAATCGACCGAGGAATCGGCGGCCGTGCTGGATGTCGTCGGGTTCAACTACGCCGATTCACGCTACGAACTCGATGCTGAGCTCTTCCCGAACCGCATCATCGTCGGTTCGGAGACCTTCCCGGATCGCATCGCGTCGTTGTGGGCGGATGTGCGTCGGCTTCCGCATCTGATCGGTGACTTCACCTGGACGGGCTGGGATTACATCGGCGAAGCGGGTATCGGTCGCGTCGACTACACCGATGTCGAGGACTATGAGCCCACGGGCACCGCAGGTCCTTTCCCGTACCTGCTCGCGGGATGCGGGGATATCGACATCACCGGATATCGCCTGCCTGCGTCGCACTACCGCGAGATCGCCTACGGCTTGCGGGTCGAGCCTGCGATCGCCGTGCACCGCCCGCAGCACCACGGCCGTCCCACGGCGAAGACGCCGTGGTCGTGGGACGACGTGGTGACGAGCTGGACATGGGGTGTCGCGGAGGGCTCGCCCGTGACGGTCGACGTCTATGCGGATGCCGACGAGGTCGCTCTGTACCTGAACGGCGCTTTGCTCGCCCGCACGGTCGTCGGCGATCCGCTGCCGCTGATCGCGCGTTTCGAGACCGAGTACCGGCCGGGCGAGCTCATCGCCGTGTCGTACTCCGACGGAGTGGAGATCGCGCGTGCGTCGCTGCGCACCGCGGGTGAGCCGCGCCTCGTCGCCCAGGCGGAAAGCAACGAGGTCGACGCCCGAGAAGGACTCGCCTACGTCGTGATCTCTATCGAGGATGCCGAGGGCACGCTCGTCTGCGATGCAGATCGCCCGGTGACCGTTGAAGTCACCGGAGGAGAACTTGCAGGGATCGGCTCGGCGCGAGCTCGCACCGAGGAGTCGTTCTCAGGGCCGTCGTACACGACCTGCGATGGGCGCGTGCTCGCGATCGTGCGGCCGAACGGACCCGGCGAACTCCGGGTGACGGCGACGGCGCCGGAATCCGCGCCGTCCACGGTCACGATCACAGCGCGTTGAACAGTGGTCAGCCGTCGACGCCGAGACGGATACCGCCACGCAGCGCCATTCGCTCGGCGCTGGCGCGTGAGTCGCGGCGGATGCTCCGCCAGCCGTAGATGCTCAGTGCGACCAGAACAACCGACGCGATAAGGCCGAACGGCCACCCGGCCCGGAACTCATCGTCGAACAGAGCACCGATTGTGATTCCGATTGCGATGACGCCCGCGATCGACGCCGCATAGGCCAGGATCGTGAACCCTCGTCTGGCGCCGCTCGCGTCGGCGATCAGGTACTCGTTCGGAAGGCCGAGTCGACGATCGGCGGGAGGCGCGGCATCCCACCACGCGTCGCCGAGCCTGCGCACTCGGCGAACGCAGACATCGGCGATGATCGCCCAGGCGACGGCACCACCCGCGGCGAGAACAGTCGCGGGGATGGCGATGGCAGGGACCAGACGGTTCTGCGGTGACCAGTCGGGGATGTCCGAACCCTCGTCGATCACGAATGAGATCAGCAGGATCACGAGTGCCACTGCGCCGAGAATGCTGATCCATCCGAGGACGCGCCGCGACCTGACGAGCGTGCCCGTCTTGCGCTGGATGAGTGCCCCGGCGTCGGCGTCCGCCGTGCGCATGCGGGCGACGTCGGCCTGGAGAAGAGGGCTCGCATCGGGCGCAACGGGTGCACCTCGCAGATCTTCGGTGTCTCGAAGGATCGCGTTTCGACCGACAGGGGTGGCTCGGTGGTTCTGCTGCAGGTTGGAGCTGACCCGCTGCTGCTCGGCGGTGAACCCATCCGGATCGGTGAGTCGCGATCCCTCGACGAGTGTCCTCAGGCGCGCCAGCCCGTCGGGACCGAGTCCGTGGAACGGCCGTCCGGCGACGAGTACACGGAAGCGGCGACCGTCATCGAGGGTGAACCGATAGGTCAGATACGCCGCCGTGGCGTTCGCACTGACGCTTCGTGTCGCCGAGACGAGAGCGGATGCGGGGTACTCCCGTCCGCGCACGCGCAGTTTCGCGGCGGCCCTATCGACCAGCACTCGAGGGAAGAGGGCTGCGCTCACGGCCCAGAGTGCGGCCAGCCACACCAGGGCACTCAAGAGGAATGCCCAGAGCCAGGAGAGGGCGACAGGTGGGAGAAGCGATTGCGCAGCCCCCGTCGTCAACAGCCCGAGCAGCCCCGAGAACGCCGCAGCGGTGAGGGGAGAGTCGACGATCAACGAGCGGTTGAGCGGGCGCATCCAGCCATCCTGGCAGGGTGGGCGCGCATCGGCCGATCTTGTCAGGTGGTTGCGTGATCACGCAAGTTCTTGCGTACACTGACCCCATGTCGAAGCGTCTGGCGGAGGTTGCCCAAAAGGTCGGCGTGAGCGAGGCCACCGTGAGCCGCGTACTCAACGACAAGCCCGGGGTGTCGGATGGCACCCGTCAGGCCGTGCTCACTGCGCTGGATGTGCTCGGCTATGAGCGTCCGACGAAACTGCGGGGGGAGCGCGCAAGGCTGGTCGGCCTTGTGCTGCCCGAGCTTCAGAACCCGATCTTCCCCGCGCTCGCCGAGATCATCGGCGGTGGTCTCACGCAGAACGGGTACACACCGCTGCTGTGCACGCAGAACGCCGGTGGGGTGACGGAGTCGGACTACGTCGACCTTCTGCTTGCGCAACAGGTCTCCGGTGTGATCTTCCTCGGCGGCAACTACACCCAAGCGGATGCGCCGCACGAACACTATGAGCGCCTGCGCCAGGTGAACCTGCCGACCGTGCTGGTGAACGCGCGGATCCCCGAGCTCGCTTTTCCGACCGTCTCGACCGACGATGCAGCAGCGGCGGAGCAGGCTCTGCTGCACGTGCACCAGCTGGGACACCGGAAGATCGGGATGCTCCTCGGCCCGACCGACCACATCCCGTCTCAGCGCAAGCTCGCGGCAGGTCGTCTCCTGTTGGAGAAACTCGGTGCACCGCTCAGTGATGACATGATCGTGCGCGGACTGTACTCGCTGGAGTCCGGCCAGGCCGGCGCCACCCGCTTGATCGCCGCCGGTGCGACCGCGATTGTCTGTGCGAGCGATCCGATCGCGCTCGGCGCCGTGCGTGCCGCCCGTCGCGCTGGATTCCGCGTGCCGCAGGACATCAGCGTGGTCGGCTTCGACGACTCTGCGTTGATGAGCTGTACCGAGCCGCCGCTGACGACTGTGCGGCAGCCGATCGAGTCGATGGGCCGTACCGTGATCGAACTTCTGCTGTCGCAGATCGCCGGTACGAGGCAGACGGGCGACGAGCTGCTGTTCGAGCCCGAGCTCGTGCTGCGTTCCTCCACTGCGCCCGTCGCCTGAGTTCGATCTCACGCCGCCCGCCCCGGGCGTGATTCAGCGCGAGGGCATGGAATCGTAAAATTGCAATGATTCATCATGTTCTTGCAAATTCTTATCGATGAAGCTACATTTCAAACATCCAACCCCCGATGTCGAGGAGCGAAGTGGACACCGAAGTCCTGACGAGCGCAAGCACCAGCACGCGTACCAGCACTGGTATCAGCACGGTGACGCCGCCGACTGACGCGGGCTGGTGGCGCGATGCCGTGATCTATCAGGTGTACGTGCGCAGCTTCGCCGATGGGAACGGCGATGGCATCGGCGATCTCGCCGGTGTCAGGGCGCACCTCGGCTACCTCAAGGCGCTCGGCATCGACGCGATCTGGTTCAACCCCTGGTACCCCAGCCCGCTCGCAGACGGTGGCTACGACGTGCAGGACTACCGCGACATCGATCCGCGATTCGGAACGCTGGACGAGGCGGAGCAACTCATCGCAGAGGCGCTCGAGCTCGGCATCCGCACCATCATCGACATCGTCCCCAACCACATCTCCGACCAGCATGAGTGGTTCCGGCAGGCGCTCGCCGCAGGTCCTGGCAGCGCAGCGCGTGAGCGGTTCTGGTTCCACCCGGGCCGCGGTGAGAACGGCGATGAGATGCCCACTGACTGGGTCTCGAGCTTCCAGGGCGACACGTGGACTCGCACGACGAACCCCGATGGCACACCGGGTGACTGGTATCTGCACCTGTTCACTCCGGAGCAGCCGGACCTCAATTGGAACCACCCCGATGTCCGCCGGGAGCACGAGGACATCCTGCGGTTCTGGTTCGACCGGGGCGTTGCCGGGGTCCGCATCGACTCTGCGGCGCTCCCCGTGAAGGATCCGGCGTTTCCGTCGCTGCCGGTCGGGACCATCGCTCCGGGCACCCATCCGCACCTCGACCGTGACGAACTTCACGACATCTACCGGAGTTGGCGCGCCGTCGCCGATGAGTACGAGGGAGAACGGGTGCTCGTCGGCGAGGTCTGGCTCGACGACGCCGAGCGCTTCGCCCGCTACCTCCGCCCCGACGAGATGCACACCGCGTTCAACTTCGACTTCATGACCCGGCCGTGGAGCGCCCAGGCCATGCGGGCATCCATCACACGCACCCTCGCAGAGCACGCACCTGTCGGCGCCCCGGCGACGTGGGTGCTTTCCAACCACGACATCACGCGTCCCGCGACGCGGTACGGGCGCGCCGATTCGTCGTTCGCCTTCGACCGCAAGCGATTCGGAACGCCGACGGATGCCGAGCGAGGACAACGCCGGGCGCGGGCAGCGGCCCTGCTCACGGCGGCGCTCCCCGGAAGTCTGTACATCTACCAGGGCGACGAGCTCGGGCTGCCAGAGGTCGAACTGCCGCGCGAGGTCATCCAGGACCCGATGCACTATCGCTCAGGCGGCGTCGACCCAGGGCGGGACGGATGCCGGGTGCCGCTGCCGTGGGCAGGATCGACTACTCCGTATGGGTTCGGCGGTGAGCCATGGCTTCCGCAGCCGGACGGCTGGGCGCCATTCACCGTCGAGGCGGAAGACGCAGATGCCGCGTCCACGCTGAACCTCTATCGCAGGGCGATCGCGCTGCGCCGCAGCGCCCAGGACCTCACTGCGGGTGCACTGGAATGGCTCGAGCTCGGCGCAGACGTGATCGCATTCCGCCGCGGTGACGACTTCGTCAGCATCACCAATCTCGGCGCGACTCCCGTCCCGCTCCCCGCACACCACGAGGTGCTCCTCTCCAGCGCGCCGCTCGACGCCGCGCTGCCCCCCGACTCCACGGCCTGGCTCGCTCTGCGTGCCGCGCCGGAGCACTCCGCCGGAGTGAAGCAGTAACCCGCACCGATCACCTGACTGCAACACAGGAATGGAAGGACAGACAATGACGTCACGCATCAAGCGGATCGCCCTCTCCGGCGCCGCCGTGCTCTCCACCGCAGCACTGCTCGCCGGCTGCGCCGGTGGCACCGGCGACGATGGCGCAGCCGACGGGCCGGTGACCATCCAGGTCGCCATCGATGCCGGCCTCGAGCCGGAGGCTCGCGAGACCTTCGACGCGCGGGCCGCCGAGTTCGAGGAGGAGAACCCCGACATCACGATCGAGGCGCAGGAGTACACCTGGACCGGCACCACCTTCTCCGCCGAACTCGCCGGAGGCACCCTGCCGGACGTCTTCCCCATCCCGTTCACCGACGGTCGCGGCCTCATCGAACGCAAGCAGATCGCCGATATCAGCGGTCTCGTCGCAGATCTGCCGTACGCCGACAAGTTCAACCCGAATGTCGCTCAGGCCGGGCAGGACGCGGACGGCAACATGTGGGCAGTGCCCATCTCGGCGTACGGTCAGGGGCTGCACTACAACCGCACGCTGTTCGAGGCAGCAGGGCTCGACCCGGACAAGCCTCCGACGACGTGGGATGAAGTCCGTGAGTACGCCAAGCAGATCGCGGATGCCACCGGCGAGGCCGGCTACGCCACGATGACTTCGGCGAACACAGGCGGGTGGATCCTCGCCACTGCAGTGAACGCGTTCGGCGGGCGCACCGAGAACGACGACAGCACTGCTCCCACCATCGATTCCGATGCAGTCGTCGAGGCGCTGGAATATCTGCACGAGCTCCGCTGGGACGACAACTCGATGGGGGCGAATTTCCTCTACGACTGGGGCACCATCAACCAGGATTTCGCCGCAGGGCGGATCGGCATGTACATCTCGGGTGGTGGGAACTACCCGAACCTGGTCACGCAGAACGCGCTGAACCCGGATGACTATGGCCTCACCGTCCTGCCGCTGCAGGGTGATGACCCCGGAGTGCTCGGCGGCGGAACACTCGCGGCAGTGAACCCGAAGGCGACTGCGGCCGAGCAGGCGGCGTCGGTGAAGTGGATCGACTTCTACTACATGGGCAAGATCACGAATGAAGATGCCGCGAAGGCGTCCGCGAAACTCTCGGCGTCCCTCGATCAGCCGGTCGGCGCACCGGAACTACCGGTGTTCGATCAGGAGCTGTTCGATCAGAACCGTGAGTGGATCTCGGAGTACATCAACGTCCCAGTCGAGCAGATGACTCCGTACACGGATCAGATCGGCGAGCAGCAGATCCTCCCAGAGCCTCGGGTCTCCACGCAGGAGGTGTACGCGCTGCTCGACACGGTCGTCCAGGCAGTACTCACCGATGAGAACGCCGACATCAAGGCGCTTCTCGCCGATGTGCAGGCACAGGCCGACGCCATCTACCAAGCGGCGGAGTGATCCGGAGATCCGGGGGCGATCTGTCGTCCCCGGATCCTCACCCGAGCAACTGAAGGAATCGCGATGACGCAGATCTCTCCCGTGACTGCACCACCCCACACACCCGAGGCGGCGCCGAGCATCGTCCGTACCGTGGACAGTCGCCGCACCGGCCCGCTCCGGCGGGTCGGAGAGTGGTTCCGCGGCGGAGGGGTGAGCACCTTCGTCTTCCTGCTGCCTCTGCTGTTCAGTTTCATCTTCTTCTCGTGGAAGCCGATCGTCGACTCCGCGATCATGGCGTTCCAGACGACGAACCTGATCAGCGCTCCCGAATTCGTCTGGTTCGACAACTTCAGTCGAGTGCTGCAGGACCCACTGCTCGGAACTGCGGTGGTCAACACCCTCTACTTCGCCGTCTTAGCGCTGCTGCTCGGCTATCCCATCCCGCTCGTCGTCGCCGTACTGATGAGTGAGGTGCGGCGTCGTCGCGGTCTCTACAGCGCACTGGCCTACCTGCCGGTCGTCGTGCCCCCGGTCGTGTCGGCACTGCTGTGGAAGTTCTTCTACGACGCATCGCCCACCGGGGTGTTCAACACGATCCTCAGTTGGTTCGGGGGCGGGCCGCTGCCGTGGCTGCAGGATCAGGCCAGTGCGATGCCGTCCCTCGTGCTGTTCGCCACGTGGTCCGCTGCGGGAGGAACGATCATCATCTACCTCGCCGCGATCGTCGGCGTGGCCCCCGAGCTGTACGACGCGGCCGAGGTCGACGGCGCCGGCGTCTGGCGGAAGGTGTGGCACGTGACGATGCCGCAGTTGCGCGGTGTGCTGCTCGTGACCTTCATCCTGCAGATCATCGGTACGGCGCAGGTCTTCCTCGAACCCTTCCTGTTCACGGGTGGCGGACCGGCGAACTCGACGATGACCGTGCTGCTGCTCATCTACAAGTACGCCTTCCAGAACAGCCTCGGCGGCGACTACGGTGCAGCGACAGCACTGAGTCTCATGCTCGCGATCGTCCTCGCCGTCTTCTCGATGATCTACTTCCGTCTCACACGCAGTTGGAGCACCTCATGAGCGCCGACCGTGGCATCCTCTCGCCCGCCGACTGGCGGCGTCCACGCGTCCGCATCGCAACCCGCGCTACGCACGTCATCCTGCTGGTGTCGCTCTTCGTCGTGGGCCTCGGCCCCATCCTGTGGCTGGCCAAGTCGGCGATCACGCCGACGCAGGACACGCTGCGCACTCCTCTCTCGCTGTGGCCGAACGGCATGGACTGGGAGAACCTCATCACGGCGTGGACCCGCGTGGAGATCGACAAGTTCTTTCTGAATACCGTGCTCATCGCGGCCGGTGTCTGGGCCGTGCAGGTGCTCGTCGCCACGACCGCGGGGTACGCGCTGTCGGTGCTGCGTCCTCGTTACGGGAAGGTCGTCGTCGCCCTCGTGCTCGCCACGCTCTTCGTGCCCAGCATCGTGCTGCTCGTGCCGCTGTACCTCACCATCGTCGACCCGCCGTTGCTCGGGCAGTCCCTGATCAACACGTTCTGGGCGGTGTGGCTGCCGGCGGGGGCGAACGCCTTCAACGTGCTGCTCGTGATGAGGTTCTTCGACTCGCTCCCGCGAGAGGTGTTCGAAGCGGCGCGCATGGATGGCGCAGGCAACTACCGGCTGTTCTGGTCCGTCGTGCTGCCGATGTCGAAGCCGATCATCGGTGTGGTGTCCGTGTTCGCGGTGATCGGCGCGTGGAAGGACTTCCTCTGGCCGATGCTGGTGCTGCCCGACCCCGCGATCCAGCCGCTGTCCGTCCGCTTACCCGCGCTCCAGCAGTTCATCGAACTGGACGTCTTCCTCGCCGCTCTCGCGATCTCGACCATCATCCCGATCGCGCTCTTCCTCGTCTTCCAACGCCTGTTCCTGAACGGTGTCGGCATGGGGGGCGCGGTGAAGGGGTGAGTCAGCCGGTCGTCGAGCGACGGATCACGAGTTCCGGCGGGAACACCGTCTGACGGGGGATGCTGGCGACATCGGCCGCCTCTTCCAGCACGATCCGCAGCGCTGTGCGTCCGATCATCCGGCTGGGCTGACGGATCGACGACAGCGGCACTGCGGCTGCGGCGGCGAAGGGGATGTCGTCGAATCCGATGATCGCGATCTCGTTCGGCACCAGCATCCGCCCTCCCGAGACGAGCGACTGCAGCAGCCCGAGGGCGAGCAGATCATTCGAGGCGAACAGGGCATCCGGCCATTCACGGCGTGGTCGCGCGAGGATGCGATTGCCCGCCGCCGCACCCTCCTCGACCGTCATCGCTGCGGTGGCGATCACTTCGAGGTCGACGCGGGTGGCCGCATTCTCGGCGGCTGCTCTGGCGCCGGCGAGTCGGTCGGTGACCTGCCGCATGTCGAAAGGGCCGCCGACGAAGGCGATGCGCCGCCGGCCGGTCTCGATCAGGTGTTCGACCGCTAGGCGACCTCCGGCGACACTGTCGACGGACACCGACGAGAAGTCGCTGTCGGCGCTGAAACGGTCGACGAGCACGGTGGCGATGCCCGAGGAGCGGAAGCTGCGCAGCTGCGTCATCACGTCGCCGTAGGGCGCGATGAGCAGTCCACGAACCTGCTGCTCCCGGAACAGATCGAGGTAGATCTTCTCGCGTGAGGGGTCTTCATCGGTGTTGCCGTACAGGATCGCGATGCCGTGGCGGGTGGCCTCGTCCTCTGCACCGCGAACCACGTCGTTGTAGAACGGGTTCTGTCCGTCGAGGACGACGAATCCCACTGTCGTGCTGATGCCGGCGCGCAGTTTGCGGGCGGCATCGTTGCGTACGTACCCGAGCTCTTCGATCGCCTGACTCACCCGCTGCACCGAATCGGCGGAGACCTCTTCGGGACGGTTGAGGACGTTGGAGACCGTGCCGACGGAGACGCCGGCGCGCAGCGCGACATCACGGATGCTCACGGGCACTGGCTTCTCCTCTCGACACTGGGTGGACAACGACCGGGCGGATCACGATTGAGTCACTCGCTGTTGACCTCTGATCGTTCTCACATACACTAGCCTGAACCAACCTGAATCGATTCATGCATGGTTCATATCGAACCGAAACCGTCCGACCTCGAAGGAGAGGGTGCGCCTGTGGCCGCTGAAGCCCCGACACGCAGCTCGCCGAACACGGCACTGGAACTGCATCGTGTCGTCAAGTCCTTCGGACCTGTCGTCGCTCTGCGCTCGGCCAATCTCACTCTGCGATCCCACTCGATCCACGCGTTGATCGGTGAGAACGGCGCGGGCAAATCGACGATGGTGAAGATCATGGCCGGGCTGTACCGGCGCGACTCCGGTGAGTTCCGCCTCCACGGGGAGTCCGTCGACTTCACCAGCACCGCTCAGTCGAAGGCCGCCGGCGTCGCGGTCATCTACCAGGAGCCCACGCTCTTCCCCGATCTCTCCGTCACGGAGAACATCTTCATGGGGCGCCAGCCGACGGGGAGGTTCGGACGCATCGATCGCAAGGCGATGCGTACCGAGGTCGAGGCGATCTTCCAGCGACTCGGCGTCGGTCTCGACCCCGAGCGGATCACGGAGGGGCTCTCGATCGCCGATCAGCAGATCATCGAGATCGCCAAGGCGATCTCCCTGGATGCGAGCGTGCTCATCATGGACGAGCCGACCGCGGCGCTCAGCGGCGTCGAGGTCGAGCGGCTGTTCGCCGTGGCCAGGAGCCTTCGCGACGAGGGACGGGCCGTACTGTTCATCTCCCATCGCTTCAACGAGGTCTTCGATCTCTGCGACACCGTCACCGTCATGCGCGATGGTGCATACGTCGACACGACGGCGATCGCCGACACGACCGTTGAAGAACTCGTCCATCAGATGGTCGGACGCGACGTCACCGAACTCTTCCCCAAACAGGAAGCCGAGATCGGCGACGCGCTGCTCGAGGTCGAGCACCTGACGAGCCCCGGCATCTTCCACGACATCTCCTTCACGGTCCGAGCGGGTGAGATCGTCGCCCTTGCGGGGCTCGTCGGCGCCGGCCGCAGCGAGGTCGCGCGCGCCGTGTTCGGCGTCGACATCTATCGTGAGGGCGAAGTGCGGATGCTGGGAGCAGCTGTTCCGCGCCACAATCCCACCGGGGCCATGCGGGCGGGGCTCGCGCTGGTGCCGGAGGATCGTCGCAAGCAGGGACTCGTCGTCGATGCCGGCGTCGGTGGAAACATCACTCTCGCGATCCGCAGCCAGCTCGCGAAGTTCGGCCTCATCACCACTGGCATCGAGAATCGGGCCGCCCGTGAGTGGGCATCGCGGTTGGAGGTGAAGACCCACGCCCTCGACACCGTCGCTGCGACCCTCTCCGGCGGAAACCAGCAGAAGGTCGTCCTGGCGAAGTGGCTCGCCACGAACCCGCGGGTGCTGATCATCGACGAGCCGACCCGTGGCATCGATGTCGGCACGAAGTCCGAGGTGCATCGCCTCCTCTCCCAACTCGCCGGGGAAGGAATGGGCATCCTCATGATCTCCTCCGAGCTGCCAGAAGTCCTCGGAATGGCCGACCGCGTCCTGGTCATGCGCGAGGGCCGCATCACTGCGGAGATCTCGCGCGCGGAGGCGACCAGCGAGAACGTCATGTTCGCCGCGACACACGCAACGGAGCTGCACTCGTGACCACCACCGCACAGGCACCGGCATCCGGTCTTCGTCACGCACTCGGCGGCGTCGGCCGCGCTCGTGAGTTCGGCATCCTCGCCGCCCTCGTCGTCGTCGTCATCGCCGCGACGGTGAAGAACCCGAACTTCCTGTTCAGCGCTGATGGGTGGCGCGACCTGCTGCTCACGCCTTCGATCCTCATGCTCGTCGCGGTCGGCCAGGCGATCGTCATCATCACGCGGAACGTCGACCTCTCTGTCGGATCGGTGATGGGACTCACCGCCTACCTCACCGGTCGGCTGTTCATCGACGTGCCGGGCATCCCGATCGTCCTCGTCGTCATCGCCGCAGTGGTCTTCGGTGCGCTCCTCGGGCTCATCAACGGCGCGCTCGTCGCCTTCGCGAAGGTCCCGGCGATGGTGATCACGCTGGGCACGCTGTATGCCTATCGAGGCATCAATGTGCTGTGGACCGGCAGCGACCGGATCAACGCCTCCGACATGCCCAAGGAGTTCCTCGGCCTCGGCACCCAGCAGGTGCTCACGATTCCAGTACTGACGATCATCGCGGTGATCGTGCTCGCCCTCGCCGCCTGGTACATGCGCAACACGAGGGGTGGCCGGGAGTACTACGCCATCGGTTCGGATCCGGCTGCTGCGGAGCTTTACGGTCTGCAGGTCACCCGCCGGGTACTCAGCGCCTTCGTCCTCTCCGGTGCACTCGCCGGTCTCGCCGGCGTCTTCTATGCCGCCCGCTACGGCTCGATCAGTTCGCAGGCGGGCTCCGGCTGGGAGTTGGATGCGGTCGGCGCAGCCGTCATCGGCGGCATCGCCATCACCGGCGGCGTCGGCACGGTGTGGGGTGCCGCGATCGGAGCGATGCTCCTGATGACCATCAACCGGGCTCTGCCGATCCTCGGCATCCCCGACTTCTGGCAGCGCGCCGTCGTCGGCGTGCTCATCATCGGCGCGATCGTGCTCGACCGCGTGCTCGCGGTCCGGCAGAAACGGCGGCTCATCGAGGCGAGGGACGAATCATGACCGCGACAGCATCCACGGCCACCGCCCGCGTCATCCGTGACTACGACAGGCCGCTCTGGCGGCGCATCCTGATCACCCGTGAGATGGCGATCATCGCCCTGCTGGTACTCGTCGTGCTCGTCGCATCCGTCACGCTGAAGGGCTTCGCGCAGCCGGTCACGGTGAACTACCTCTTCCTGGACATCGCTCCGATCCTGCTCATCGCACTGCCGATGACGCTCATCATGGTGACCGGCGAGATCGACCTGTCGGTCGGCAGCATGGTCGGCCTCGCGAGCGTCGTCACCGGCGTGCTCACCCAGTCGGGAGCACCGTTCGAGATCGCGGCCCTCGCAGCCCTCGCCGTCGGAGTCATCGGCGGCGCGGTCAACGGCTTCCTCGTCACGGTCGTCGGATTGCCGTCACTCGCCGTGACGATCGGCACGCTCGCACTGTTCCGCGGTCTCGCGGTCGGTCTCCTCGGCACGACAGCCGTGACGGACTTCCCCGAGGTCTGGAAGGACCTGGCCAAGGCGAAGATCGCCGGCACGACGATCCCCTACATCGTCATCCCGTTCCTCGTGCTGCTGGCGATCTTCATCATCCTGCTGCACTTCACGCCATTCGGTCGTGGAGTGTACGCGATCGGACTCTCGAAGGACGCCGCCCGGTTCTCGGGCGTGCACGTCGAGCGGACGAAGTTCATCCTCTTCGTGCTCGCCGGTGCCGTGGCCGCCTTCGCCGGCATCTTCTATACGCTGCGGTTCGGCAGCGCCAGAGGCGACAACGCCACCGGGCTCGAACTGCAGGTGATCGCAGCCGTCGTGCTCGGCGGGGTGTCGGTGTTCGGCGGGCGAGGGCAGCTGCACGGCGTCGTCGCCGCTGTCCTGCTGATCGGCGTGCTCTCCAGCGCATTGCGCCTGGCCGGCGTCACGTCCGACGTCATCAACATCATCACCGGTGGCCTGCTGGTGTTCTCCGTCGTGGCAGCCAGCCTGCTCGCCTGGGCGCACCGGTTGCGCTCGAAGGCCGGGCCTCCACGACCACGCGTTGCAGCCTCTTCCGCACCATGAGGCAGCCTCTTGCCGCAGGCATCCGTCTGCGGTGAATTCCACGAAAGGAAGAACAATGAAGTTTTCACGCAAGCGTGTCACTGCATTCGCTGCTGTGGCTGTCGCCGCGGCACTCGTGTTGACCGGCTGCGCCGACACCGGAGGCGGCACGGGCGGCGGCGATGGCGGCGGGTCAGAGGGCGGTTCGGACAACCTGACGATCACATTCCTGCCGAAGAACCTCGGCAACCCGTACTTCGACACCTCGAGCAAGGGCGGCAAGACTGCGGTCGAGGAGATCGGCGGCACCTTCGCCGAGGTCGGGCCTGCGGAGGCGACCCCTGACGGCCAGGTGAGTTACATCAACACCGCTACTCAGCAGGGAGTCGGGGCGCTCGTCGTCTCGGCGAACGACCCTCAGGCCATCTGCGACGCACTGAATGAGGCACGCGACGCCGGTGTGAAGGTCGTCACGTTCGACTCCGACACGAACCCCGACTGCCGCGACCTGTTCATCAACCAGGCCGATGCCGAGGGCATCGCCAAGGTCCAGGTCGACCTGATCGCCGATCAGATCGGCGGAGCAGGCGAGGTCGCGGTGCTCTCCGCATCGGCGAACGCGACGAACCAGAACGCCTGGATCGACCTGATGACGGAGTATGTCGCCAGTGAGTACCCTGACATCACGCTCGTCGAGACCGTCTACGGCGACGACGACGATCAGACCTCGTTCGACAAGACGGCGGCACTGCTGCAGACGCACCCGAACCTGAAGGGCATCATCTCGCCCACGACGGTCGGCATCGCAGCTGCTGCACGTTACCTCTCCACCTCGGACTACAAGGGCACGGTGGCGCTGACGGGCCTCGGCACGCCGAACCAGATGCGCGAATACGTCGAGGACGGCACCGTCACCGCGTTCGCGCTGTGGAACCCGGAGGAGCTCGGCTACCTGTCCGCCTACGCGGCTGCCGCACTCATCCAGGGCGACATCACCGGCGCCGAGGGCGACACCTTCGAAGCGGGTGACCTCGGTGAGTACACCGTCGGCGCGGACGGCACCGTTCTGCTCGGCGACCCGTTCGAGTTCAACGCGGACAACATCGGCGACTTCGACTTCTGAGTCGGCTCTCACTGAGTTCAGTATCGGGCGCCCTGGGCTTCGGCTCCGGGCGCCCTTTCCGTGTACGGATGGCCGTCGAAAATACGGATGGCGGTCGAGAATACGGTTTCTCGCCCGCCATCCGTGCATCTCGCCCGCCATCCGTGCATCTCGCCCGCCATCCGTGCATTTCGACTGACGGGTCTGGCAGAGGGACGAGTCAGCGCGGATCGAAGCGTTCGGGTTCGTGTGTCCGTGCGACGAGCCCGCGGAGTTCCTCGAGCGTCGCGGGCGCGGCACCGAGGGCGCGAGCCTGAACGAGCACGTTGCCCAGCGCGGTCGCCTCGACGGGGCCGGCCAGAACGGGAAGACCCGAGCGGTCCGCGGTCGCCTGGCAGAGCAACCGGTTGAGCGACCCGCCGCCGACGAGATGGATGCTGTCAAGCTCGCGCTCTGAGAGATCGGCCGCCGTCTGAACCGCTGCGGCGAAGGCGGCGGCGATCGACTCGACGATCGTGCGGGCGAATGCTGCTCGGCTCTCCGGTACGTCCGAGCCCTGAGCGCGCAGCAACGCGGCGATGCGCGCAGGCATGTCGCCGGGAGCACTCAACGACGAGTCGTTGGCGTCGAAAAGGGCGATCGCGCCGGTCACTGCGGACGCGGAGCTCAGCAGTTCGGACAGATCGATCGCCGCGCCGTCCTCCGCCTCCCATGCCCGGACCGTCTCGCTGAGCAGCCAGAGCCCGGTGACATTGTGGAGGAAGCGGTAGCGTCCGTCGACGCCGAGTTCGTGCGTGAAGTTCGCCTCGCGCGCAGCATCCGTCAGAACCGGTTCGGCGAGCTCCACGCCGACGAGACCCCACGTACCGCAGGAGATGTACGCCGCGTTCGGCGAGACCATCGGCACGGCGACGACGGCGGATGCCGTGTCATGCGAGCCGACCGTGATGACGGGGAGATCCTTGCCGATGCGTGCAGCGAGTTCAGGGCTCAGCCTCCCGATCGCCGAACCGGGGTCGACCAGTGCCGGGAGCGCTGCGGTCGGGATGCCGAGGCGATGTGCCAGCTCGGCATCCCACTCGCCGGAGCGCACACCGAGCAGGCCGGTCGTCGAGGCGTTCGTGCGCTCGGCGACACGAGCACCGGTCAGAAGGTATGCGATCAGATCCGGGATGAGCAGAGCAGCGTCCGCGTCCGCGAGACGTGCATCGACGCGGTACTGGTACAGCGTGTTGAACGGCAGGAACTGCAGTCCGTTCCGCTGGTACAGCTCGCTGAACGGGACGATCTCGTGCACCTCGGTGACGCCCTGTTCAGAGCGCGGATCACGATAGTGGAACGGCTGCGCGAGCAGCTCGCCGTCGCGCAGCAGGCCGTAGTCCACGGCCCAGGAATCGATGCCGATGCTCTCGATCGCGGGTTCGCGGCTCACCGCCGCAGTCAGGCCCTCCAAGATGTGGCCGTAGAGCGCGTCGAAATCCCAGTGCAGGCCGTCTTCGCGCTCGACGGGCCCGTTCGGGAATCGGGTGACGAGCTCGAGATCGAGCGCGTCGTCGCCGACGCGCCCGATCATGACGCGTCCGCTGGTCGCGCCCAGGTCGACTGCCGCGACCGCGCGGACGCTCCCTGTCATCGCAGGAACGCTGCCGCGACGCCGGAGTCGACCGGGATGTGCAGGCCGGTGGTACGACTGAGCTCCGGGCCGGTGAGCACATACACGGCATCCGCGACGTTCTCCGGCACGACCTCGCGCTTGAGGATCGTGCGGTTCGCGTAGAACTGGCCGAGGTCCTTCTCTTCGACGCCGTAGGTCGCGGCGCGGTTCGCGCCCCAGCCGGAGGCGAAGATGCCTGAGCCGCGCACGACGCCGTCCGGATTGATGCCATTGACGCGGATGCCGAACTCGCCGAGCTCAACAGCCAGCAGACGCACCTGATGGGCCTGGTCGGCCTTGGTCGCCGAGTAGGCGATGTTGTTCGGCCCGGCGAAGACGGAGTTCTTCGAGGAGATGTAGATGATGTCGCCGCCGAGCTTCTGGTCGATGAGCACCTTGGCAGCGGCCTTCGACACGAGGAAGGAGCCCTTCGCCATGACGTCGTGCTGCAGGTCCCAGTCCTTCTCGGTGGTCTCCAGCAGCGGCTTCGACAGCGAGAGCCCGGCGTTGTTGACGACGAGGTCCACGCCGCCGAAGGCGAGCACGGCATCGTTCAGCGCTGCCTGCACGGCGTCAGCATCCGCGACGTTGGCGGCGACGCCGATCGCGACGTCTGTGCCCCCGAGTTCGGCGGCGGCGGCCTGCGCCTTCTCGAGGTCGAGGTCGGCGACGACGACGCACGCGCCCTCCGCGGCGAGACGGGTGGCGATGGCCTTGCCGATGCCGGATGCCGCGCCCGTGACGAACGCGATGCGGCCCTGGTGCGACTTCGGCTTCGGCATCCGCTGCAGCTTCGCCTCCTCCAGCGCCCAGTACTCGATGTTGAACTTCTCGGCATCCGAGATGGGCGAGTACGTGGAGAGCGCCTCCGCACCGCGCATGACGTTGATGGCATTGACGTAGAACTCGCCGGCCACGCGTGCGGTCTGCTTGTTCGCACCGTACGAGAACATGCCGACGCCGGGGATGAGGACGATCAACGGGTCGGCGCCACGGATCGCCGGGCTCTCGGCCGTCGCGTGCGCGTCGTAGTACGCCTGGTAGCCGGCCCGGTACTCGGTGTGCAGTTCGTGCAGGCGCGCGATCTGCTCGTCGACGGACGCCGTGCGGGGAAGGTCGAGGATGAGCGGCTTGACCTTCGTGCGAAGGAAGTGGTCGGGGCAGCTGGTGCCCAGCGCGGCCAGGGTCGGCGCGTTCTCGGATGCCAGGAAGTCGAGCACGACGTCCGAATCGGTGAAGTGACCGACCATCGGCTTGTCCGTCGACGCGATGCCGCGGATCGTACCGGCGAGCGCGGCCGCGCGCTCGCGCCGCTCCTCCGCCGGCAACGCTTCGAATCCCGCCCGCACGCCGCCGAACGGGTCGGTCTTCCCGTTCGCGTCGATGTAGGCGGCGGCGGTGTCGATGATCCACAGCGAGTTGGCTTCCGCCTCCTCGGAAGTGTCGCCCCATGCAGTGATGCCGTGGCCGCCGAGGATCGTTCCGATCGCGTGCGGGTTCGCCTTCTTGATCTCCGCGATGTCGAGGCCGAGCTGGAAGCCGGGGCGGCGCCACGGGACCCAGACGACCTTGTCGCCGAAGATCTTCGCGGTCAGTTCCTCACCGTCGGCGGCCGTGGCGATAGCGATGCCGGAGTCGGGATGCAGGTGATCGACGTGTGCAGCATCCACAAGTCCGTGCATGGCGGTGTCGATGGACGGTGCGGCGCCGCCCTTGCCGTGCAGGCAGTAGTCGAACGCGGCGACCATCTCGTCTTCGCGGTCGATTCCGGGGTAGACGTCGACGAGGGCGCGGAAGCGGTCGAGTCGCAGGACTGCGAGGCCCTGCTCCTTCAGCGTGCCGAGGTCTCCGCCGGAGCCCTTGACCCACAGCAGCTCGACGGGCTGGCCGGTGACAGGGTCGGTCTCGGTGCCCTTGGCTGAGGTGTTGCCGCCGGCGTAGTTCGTGTTCTTCGGATCTGCGCCGAGGCGGTTGCTGCGCGCGATGAGGGCGGCTGCGGTGGATTCAGGCATGCGTGGTCCTTGGGTCGATTCAATGAGCGAGGGTCTCGTCATCCGCAGGCGCGGTGACGGGGCTGTGGGGAAGGCGACGGATGCGGTCGGCGAACCGATCGATGGATGCCGTGGCCGACGCCAGCTCGGGACGGTTGAGGTGCCCGTGGGTCGTGCCCGGTTCGGTGGAGACATCGACCTCGACACCGGCGGCGTCGAGCGCACGGGCGAAGGCCTCGCCGGACACGCGGAGCTCGTCGGTCTCGTCGTTGATCATGATCGTCGCCGGGAACCCGGTCAGCTCGGAGGTGGAAGCGGTGCCGGGGATCGCGTACACGTCAGCACCCTGAGCGGGTCCGCCGAGGTAGTTCTCGTACATACCGAGCACCGCGTCAGGTCCGAAGCGGTCCGACTCCGGATCGGCATCGAGCAGTGCCCGCATCACGGCATCCGGGGCATCCTGCACCGCGTGGAGGGTCGGATAGGCGAGCACCGCGAGAGCAGGCGCCGGGCCGCCGGCATGCGTCAGGCGCAGCGCGGCGCCCGCGGCCAGGTTCCCGCCCGCGCTCGCGCCGCCGAGCGCCCACGCGCCGTCGGCGAGACCGGAGCCGAGCGCCCACCGGAACGCGAAGACGATCTCATCGTGCGCCACCGGGTAGTGCACGCCGCCGCGGCCCGGTAGGCCGAGCAGGTCGTTCCGCACGGCCGACGTCGGAGCGAGGTGGTAGTCCACGCTCACGACGGCGATCCCGCGCTCGGCGAACGAGCGGCTCACCCAGTCGCCCTCCGGCATGTCGAGCTCGCCACCGGCGAACCCCCCGCCGTGCACCCAGACCAGGCCGGGCCCGGTGGCTGCGGACGGTGCGTACGTGCGGACCCGGAGTGAACCGTGCGGGCCATCCAGCTCGCGTTCGGCGACCTCGATGTGTGCGCTCATCGGGTCAGGCGCCCCAGCCGGCCTGAACGCCACCGACGCGGTCGGCCGCGATCTTCGCCTGGTACCCGGAAGCGGCGTATGCGGCCATCGGATCGCCGGCGAGGCCGCGGGACTCGCGCCATGCGGCGAGCTCCGGACGGACGTCGGTGTAGAACGCGTCCATGAACACGGCATTGGCGGCGAGCACGTCGCCCGACTTCTGAGCTGCGGTCAGAGCATCCTTGTCGACGAGCAGTGCTCGGGCGGTCATCTCCTGCACATTCAGCACTGAGCGGATCTGGCCGGGGATCTTGTCCTCGACGTTGTGGCACTGGTCGAGCATGAACGCCACGTCGGGGTTGTTCAGGCCGCCGCCGCGGATGACCTCGAACAGGATGCGGAACAGCTGGAACGGGTCGGCAGCGCCCACGATCAGATCATCGTCCGCGTAGAAGCGGGAGTTGAAGTCGAATGAACCCAGCTTGCCGAGGCGCAGCAGCTGCATGACGATGAACTCGATGTTCGTGCCTGGAGCGTGGTGGCCGGTGTCGAGGCACACCATCGCCTTGTCGCCGAGCGTGCTCACCTGGGCGTATGACGTTCCCCAGTCGGGAACGTCGGTGTGGTAGAAAGCGGGCTCGAAGAACTTGTACTCCAGCACCAGGCGCTGGTCGTCGCCGAGGCGCGCGTAGATCTTCTGGAGCGACTCGTTCAGGCGGTCCTGACGGCCGCGGAGATCGGCCTGGCCCGGGTAGTTCGAGCCTTCGGCGAGCCAGATCTTCAGGTCGCGGGAACCGGTCGCATCCATGACGTCGATGCACGCGAGGTGATGATCGATCGCCTTCTGGCGGACCGCGGCGTCCTCATGCGTGAGCGCTCCGAACTTGTACTCGTCGTCCTGGAACGTGTTGGAGTTCACGGTGCCGAGTGCGACGCCCAGATCCTCCGCGTGCTTGCGGAGGTCGTCGTAGGAGTCGACGAGGTCCCATGGGATGTGCAGAGCGACGGCCGGTGCGAGCGCGGTGTACTTGTTCACCTGCGCGGCATCCGCGATCTTCTCCCAGGGGTCGCGCGGGGTGCCGGGTGTGCCGAACACCTTGAAGCGGGTGCCCGAGTTGCCGAAGGCCCACGAGGGGAGTTCGATGGACTGCTTCTCGAGTTCCGAGAGGATGGCGGGGGTGAGGGTGGTCACGATGCACTGCTTCCTTCGTCGAACGCGGTCGCTGCGGCGACCTCGGTGGTGGTGGCGGACAGTTGATCCGCGAGGTTGAAGACTTCGGTGAGTGGGGATGCCGCCTGATCGGGCCGGCCTTCGAGATCGACGAAGAACTGTGCCATCTCCGCCTCCCAGCGGGTGGCGATCTCGGACCGTGCGAGGTAGTCCTGTGCGGCCGCGTCGTCATCCGTCTCGTAATAGCCGACCAGGGTGCCGCCGTCGCCGAGGAACAGCGAATAGTTGCGGCGACCGGATACGGCGATCTCGGCGAGCATCTCGGGCCAGACGGGGGAATGGCGCGCAAGGTACTCGTCGAGCAGTTCTGGGCGGACCCTCAGCTGAAAGCACACGCGGGTGGCGGCTGTCATCGGTGACGTGCTCCTTGGTCCGAATGGGTTGCGTGAATCGTTTCAACAATAGATCGATGAGGCGTCGTGCGCAACATTGACGACGGTCGCGGTACGGTTTCACTCCGACGGGCGGAATCTTTTCGTCTTCGAGCCGACGCGAAGGAGCGGGTGTGCAACATCAGGAGCGGGCGCTGGCCGCATACGTGGAGCAGGTCGCCGAAGACCCGGAGACACTCGGTGTCGTTCTGATCGGCTCGCTCGCCCGCGGGGTCGAACGCGAGGACTCCGATGTCGATGTCTACCTCGTGGTGACGGCTGAGGCGTTCGCATGCTCGACGGCCGTCGACCGATGGGCATGGATCGATCGTCAGGGT
This sequence comes from Microbacterium murale, assembly GCF_030815955.1. Lineage (NCBI taxonomy): Bacteria > Bacillati > Actinomycetota > Actinomycetes > Micrococcales > Microbacteriaceae > Microbacterium > Microbacterium murale. The sequence goes on from NZ_JAUSXK010000001.1 coordinate 2,419,270, forward strand.
CTCGACTACCCGGGCTCGTACATCGACGTGAAGCTCTGCGATCTCGACTACCTCCGCACTGCTGTCCTCAGAGCTGACGATCCGACGCGCGCCTCGTTCGCGGGCGCCAGGGTCGCATACAGTCGTGCCGACGAGATCCCGGATCTCGTTGCCGCGATCAGCGTGCTCGACGACGCGGCCTGGGCCGGGCGCATCCGCTCCCACCTCGCGCAGGCGCACCTGCACGGCGGCTACTTCCTCCGGCAGGCGGACGAGCACGGTGACCTGTTCCTGCTCCAGCACGCCTCGCTGCATCTCCTGCTCGCCGCTGCGCGCGCCGCGCTGGCGTCGGCGCACCGGCTGATGCCGGGGCCGAAGTACATCCACAAGCTGGTCCGCGAAGTGCCGAGCCCCGCGGAATTCGTCGTCGCGTGGGACGAGGCCTTGGAGAAGCCGGGCATCGCGACCGCGAACGCGCTCCTCGCCGTCCTCGACGAGTGGCTCGGCCGAGGACAGTCCCGCGACGAATCCCTCTCGATCTTCATCCGCGACAATGAGCTGGCGTGGCTGCGCGGGACAGTCCCGGCCGAGTACTTCTGACACCACTCAGCCCTTGACTGCTCCGCTGGTCATGCCCGCGACGATCTGCCTGTTAAAGAAGATGTACATCACCAGCGGCGGGATCGTGATGAGCAGGATGTTCATGAACAGCAGATTCCACTGGCTCAGGCTCTGGCTCTGGAAGTTGTAGAGCGTCAGCTGCACCGTGGCGTTCGCGTCTCCCGGCAGGAAGTACAGCGGACCGGTGAAGTCGTTGAAGACCGCGACCGACTGCACGACGATCACCGTGATGGCGACGGGTTTGAGCAGCGGCATCACCACGGTGAAGAAGAGCCGCAACGGGCCGGCGCCGTCGATCACGGCCGCCTCATCCAGCTCGCGCGGGATCGTGGAGATGAACGCGCGGAACAGCAGGATGCAGAAGCTCAGACCGAACGTCGCCTCGATGAGGATCATTCCCGGCATCGTCTTGAACAGCCCGATGCCCTGCAGGACCCAGATCGTGGGAACGACGGCGGGCGGGACGATGAGGCCGGCCAGCACGAACACGTTGATCACATGGTTCCAGCGGGACTTGCGGCGCTGAAGGATGTAGCCGACCATCGCGGCGAAAACGACCATGATCGCCACGCTCGCGACCGTGAGCACGGTGGAGTTGATGAACGCCGTCACCAGCATCCAGTCCCGCGTCTCGAGGACCGTGACGATGTTCTCCCAGAGGAACCAACCCTGAGCCGGGAGCGAGAACTCGAACAGAGAGGCCTCGGCCGGGTTCTTCACAGCGGTGAGGAAGATGAACGCGAACGGGACGATGAAGATGATGATCGAAGCAAGGATTGCGATGATGCCGACCACATAGCGTGAGAAGAAGCGCCGCGCCGTCATCGGGCGACGTCCGGCACGGGAGATCTTCGACTTCGACGAGCCGGCCGTTGTGATCGCTCTCGTGAGAGTCATTGCTCCACCTGCCTCTTGTTCAGGATGTACTGGATGGGCACGATGATCGCCGTCACGACCAGGAACAGCACGACGTTGCCCGCAGTGGACAGCCCGTAGAACCCGGCTTGGTACTGCTTGTAGATCACCGACGCGATCACGTCGCTCGTGAAGCCCGGGCCACCCTTGGTCATGGCCCAGATGAGCTCGAACGAGCGCAGGCCGCCGATGAGGGAGAGCAGGATGACAGTCGCCGTCGCGGGCTGCACGAGCGGCAGCGTGATGTTCCTGAACCGCTGCCACGCACTCGCCCCGTCGACCTTGGCGGCTTCGAAGTACTCCTGCGGGATGGCCACGAGCCCGGCGATGAAGATCAGCGTTGCGATGCCGACGCCTTTCCAGACGTCGACGAGAGCGACGGACAGCAGCGCCCATGCGGGATCGGTCAGCCATCCGGGCCCCTGGATGCCGAGCGTCGCCAGCGTCTGGTTGATGAGTCCGTCGAACGGATCCATCAGCACCTTGAAGGCGATGCCGATGCCGACCGTCGAGACGAGCACGGGGAAGAAGATCGTGGACCGGAGATATCCGCGTCCGAGAATCGATCCGGTGAGCAGCAGCGCGAGCGCGAGGCCGAGAACGACCTTCAGCGCCGAAGTGACGAAGCCGTAGACGAAGGTGTTCACGAAGCCCTGGATGAGCATGGGTTCGGTGAAGAACTGCACGTAGTTGTCGAACCCGATGAACTCGATGTCGAACAGCGACCAGCGGGTGAGACTGAAGTAGAACGAGGCGAAGGTCGGGACGGCGAAGAGGACGATGTAGAGCGCTGCCGACGGGATGTAGAACCACGTCGGATACGAGCTCCTGATGCCCTTTCGCCCGCGAGGCGCGGCTTTGGCTGCAGGCGGTGCTGCGATTGCTGTCATGAGTCTCTCCGATCAGTGAAGCGATTGGCGGGGTGTGGGCGAGCTCTATGCCCGCCCACACCTTCGAGATCAGCGGGTGATCACCAGCCGTCGAGTCCCAGCTGCTGGGCCTGCTTCTTCACGTCTTCGTCGTAGAGTGCGGCGCCGTCTTCGGCGGGACGGATGCCGCTGCCGACCTCGACCGTGATGTTCTCGAGGTTCGGACCCTTGATGGGGGAGAGGAACTCGAGGGCGGGGTTGGTGTTGCCCTCGTCGAAGTACACCTGCATGTCCTTCAGAAGCCCGGGGACGTCGTCGGGCAGGGTGCACGAGTCGATCGCGTAGGGGCCGGAAGGCACCATGGCCGTGTTCTGGACGTCGCAGCCTGCCGAGGAGTTGATGAACGCCACGAACTTCTTCGCGGCCTCGAGCTTGTCGCCCTCCGTCGTCTTCGGGATGTAGACGGCGTTCGGCAGCCACACCGTCAGCTTCGTGTCCTCCGCCTTCTGCGCGGGCAGCGCGAAGACGCCGATGTTCTCCAGCTCATCCGGGAAGTTCTGCTGGAACGTCGAGACGATGCCGGTCAGGATCGGGTAGTGCGCGCCCTCGCCCGTGGCGACCATCCGCGCTCCGTCGTCGTAGAGCGCGGATGCGAAGTCCTCGTTCCACCAGTCGGACTCGAAGCCGACCTGCTGGTTGAGGAAGCCCTGTGATGCCGGCTCGTCCACGTACTTGCGCTCGCCCGCGGTGTACTCCTCGCCCCACTCAGGGTCCTGCGCGAGAACGTTTCCGAAGTCGCCGAGGATGAACAACTGGCTCGTCCACGTGTCGCCGTACGTCTGGATGACCGGGGCGATGCCCGCCGCCTTGATCGCCTCGTTGTTGGCGGCGAACTCGTCCCAGGATGTGGGGATCTCGAGCCCGAGGTCCGCGTAGATCTTCTTGTTGTAGACCACGGCGCCGGCCTGCGTGGCACCGAACGGCGCGCCGTAGACGCCGTTGTCCGTCGAGACGACCGCGGCCATCCCTTCCTGCATGTCGCCGACCCAGGACTCGTCCGACAGTGGCGCAAGGTTCTGGTCGGGGTTCAGCGCCTGGAACAGGGATCCTGAGTTGTACCAGAAGACGTCGGACATCTCTCCGGTCGCGAGTTTGGTCTTCATCAGGTTGTCGCCCTCGGTGCCGGCGGGTTGGGATTCGACCTTGACCGTGATGTCCGGGTTCTCGTCTTCGAAGGCGGCGATCATCGCCTCGGCTGACTCGACGTTGGTGCCGGCGTTGGGCACGAGGAAAGTGATCTCGGTGCCGCCTTCACCGCCGCCGTCGCCGCCGGAACTGCAGGCGGCGAGCGGGAGGGCAAGGGCCGCGACGCCGACTGCGGCGAGGAGAACCCTTCGGGTACGGGTGCTGTTCATCCTTTTACCTCCATGTAAAAGCTGACTCCTGGTTGCGACCTCGGCTATGAGGCCATGTACGGTTGAAGGAGATGCATTGAATCCATTCAACTTCCCGTACGGTACGACGATCTCGGTCGAGAGTCAACGGTGTCAGCCGAGGTTCTTCCGAGATGTCATCGCGGACGCGGAAGGATTGACGGCATGTCGATTGAACCGTTTTAAATAGTTCTTGACATTTCGTCGTGAATCGTTTCAGGATTTGGAACGCGTGTTGCGATGAAGCACGCACGAAAGGAAACCAGCCATGACGGCGACCCCGGAAAGCACGCGACTCGACACCGACACGGTCGTCACCGGCCTGCGTTCTCAGCACGGCGATGGACTGCTGGGAGTTCCGTGGAACGGCCTCCGGCTCACCTGGCGTTCCGCCAGTACCCGCCCGGGGGCGGGCCAGGTCGCGTACCAGCTCGCCACGGGGCAGCCCGGGGTCGATCTCGTCGCCGGCGACATCGTCGTCGGCGCGGAGTCGGTCGCGGTACCGGTCGGAGACCTCGAGCCGGGCGAACAGCACAGCTTCGCCGTGCGGGTGGCGACGGATGCGGGGTGGACCCAGTGGAGTGAACCGCTCATCGTCGAGACCGGAGCCGCATCAGCCGACATCCGCGCCGCCGTCATCGGAATCGCGACCGCGGTGGAGGGGGCGAGCGCCGTGCTGCGCACCACCTTCACGATCGGCACCGTCCCGGAGCGGGCACGACTGCGTCTGAGCGCACTGGGCCTGGTTGATGCCTGGATCAACGGTCGACGCGCGACCAGCGCCGTCCTCACGCCGGGGTGGACCTCCTATCAGGAGCGAGTGCTGCTGGACACGGTCGATGTCAGCGACATCCTCCACGAGGGTGAGAACACGATCGTGCTCGTCGTCGGCGATGGCTGGTACCGCGGCCGGATGGGCTTCGCGAACCGCACGGGGATCTACGGCGACCGCTCAGGAGCGATCGCGCAGATCGACTCCGAGCTCGGCATCCATGCGGCGACGGATGAGACATGGCGGGGTGGGTTCGGGGCGATCCGTTCCGCGAGCATCTACGACGGCACGACCACTGACCTCCGCGAGGCGCCCATCGGCGTCCACGGTGCGGACTTCGACGACAGCGCGTGGCAGACGGCCGAGGTGATCGAGTCCGACCTCTCGCGGTTCGAGCCGCGCTCCGCCCCGCCGATCCGCATCGTCGCCGAGCGGGAGATGACGCGCACGGAGCGAGAGGGCGCCGACCGATCACGCACGGTGCAGTTCGACGCCGGACAGAACGTCTCCGGCTGGGTGCGACTGGTGGTCCGTGGATCCGCGGGCGATGTCATCACCGTGAAGCACGCCGAGATCCTCGAGCCGTCCGGCGATCTGCACACCGCCGCCCTGCGCAGCGCGAAGGCCACCGACGAGTACACCCTGGACCGCGACGGCGAGCACACGCTGGAGCCGCAGTTCACCTTCCACGGATTCCAGCACGCAGAGGTCCACGGCGCGGCAGAGGTCGTGTCTGCCACGGCGGTCGCGATCTCCAGTGATCTGCCCGCGCGTTCCTCGTTCCGTTCGGCGTCGCCCGCGCTCGACCAGTTCCATTCGAACGTGTTCTGGTCGCAGCGCGACAACTTCCTCTCGGTCCCGACCGACTGCCCGCAACGCGACGAACGCCTGGGCTGGACCGGTGACGCGCAGGCGTTCGCCGCCACCGCGAGCACGCTGATGGATGCTGAAGCATTCTGGCTGAACTGGCTGCGTGATCTGGAAGCCGATCAGACCGATGAGGGCGGCGTGGCATCCGTCGTTCCGGACATCATCCGCCGTGAGGACATGCGCATGGGCGGCCCCACCGTGGACAACATGGGACGCGCGGGCTGGGCGGATGCTGCGACCATCGTGCCGTGGGCCGTCTACGAGTCCACCGGCAGTACCGAGGCACTGGTGCAGCAGCTCGACAGCATGCGTCGCTGGGTGGAGCATCTGCGCCGCCGTGCCGGCGCAGATGTGGTGCTCCCCACCGAGCCCTTCCAGTACGGTGACTGGCTCGACCCCGACGCGCCGGGCGCGCAGCCGTGGAAGGCCAAGGTCTCGAGCGACTACGTCGCCAATGCGTTCTATGTTCACTCCGCTCGGCTCCTGGCGCGCGCGGAGCGGCTCGTCGGCGATCCGGATCGCGCCGCCGAGTACGACGCGCTCGCCGATCGGGTGGCTGAGGTCACCTGGCAGCAGTGGGGCGCCGATGCGATCAGCACGCAGACCGGGGCGGCGCTCGCGCTGGAGTTCCGGATCGCGCCGGACGCTGAGCGTGCCGCGATCGCTGACCGGCTGGCGGAGAACGTGCGGGCAGAGGCGGGCCGCATATCGACGGGCTTCCTCGGCACGCCCCTCGTGCTCTTCGCCCTGTCGAACTCCGGTCACCTCGACGAGGCCTTCCTGATGCTGCTGCGCCGTGAGGCGCCGAGCTGGCTCTATCAGGTCGACCGCGGCGCGACCACCGTATGGGAGCGCTGGGACGCGATCCTCCCGGATGGGCGGATCCACGCCGGGGACATGGATGCCGGATCCAGCGAGGGCGGCGGCAGCATGCTGTCGTTCAATCATTACGCCTACGGCGCGATGATCGACTGGGTCTACCGGACCGTCGGCGGTCTCGCACCGGCAGAGCCCGGCTATCGAGTGACACGGATCGCACCGCGGCCCGCCGTCGGACTGGAGAATGCTGCGGCCTCGGTCGACACGGCCTACGGTCGTCTGGCGATCGACTGGCGACTGGACGACGGCGCGTTGCACGCGACGCTCGACGTGCCGTTCGGTGTCAACGCGCTGCTGGATCTGCCGACGACATCAGAATCCGTCGTCACCGTCGACGGCGCTCCGGCACCCGAGACGCTCGGCAGCGGAACGCACGAGATCACGGTGACCGCACCCGCGGTCGCCGCGCAGGGATGAACGACGAGGAGAATGAACCATGACCGCACCGGTCATCGAGCGCATCAGTGTCGACGCGCCTTACGGAAGCGACAGCGTCGCGGACCCGAAGCCGGCCATCGGCTGGGTGACGCAGAGCGTGAGCGGCGGGTGGCTGCAGGCCGCCGCCGAACTCGAACTGCGCGGCGAGGCGGACGAGGTGCAGACGCACGTCGTGACCGGGCGTGATTCCGTCCGTGTGGCGTGGCCGTTCCGACCGCTGCTGCCACGTGAGCAGGTCGAGCTGCGCGTGCGGGTCACCGGTCAGGACGGCATCGCATCCGAGTGGAGCGCGCCGCGGCGCATCGTCGCCGGGTTCCTCGCCGACGGTGAATGGGACGCGCAGACGATCGCCGTCCTCGAACCGGCCGTCGAAGCGGAGGCCGCCGTACTGAGGCGCGAGTTCACCGTCGATGGCGACGTGCGCCGGGCCACCCTTTATGCCACCGCCGTCGGCGTCTATCAGGCTGCCATCAATGGCGAAGACGTCGACGACCACGTGCTCAAACCCGGCTGGACGCCGTTCGATCAGCGCACTGTGCATGAGAGCACAGACGTCACATCCAGACTGGTCGATGGTGTGAACGCGATCGCGGTGCGGATCGCCGGGGCGTGGGCGACGGAGCGCTACGGCTTCCGGGATGAGGCCCGGATCGTGTACTCCGACCAGCCGCGCTTCGCCGCCCAGTTGCTGATCGAGTACGCGGACGGTCGGGTCGAGACGGTGCGGACCGATGCTGACTGGGTGAGTACGCCGGGGCCGATCATCTCCAGCGGGCTCTACGCGGGGGAGGCGCATGACGCGCGCCGCGCATTGCGCGACGCGGCAGGGCGCACGCCTTCCGAGAGCGGCTTCGAGGCCGGCGCCTGGGCATCCGTCGCCATCGTCGCCGACCTGCCGGTCCCGGAGGCCCGCGTGTCTCCATTCGTACGCCGGATCGAAGAACGCCCGGTCGCAGCGGTGATCACCACCCCGGCGGGCAAGACCGTCCTCGACTTCGGGCAGAACCTCGTCGGTCGGCTGCGCATCCAGGTGAAGGGCGCAGCCGGGGATGTCGTGACCCTGCGGCATGCCGAGGTCCTCGAGCACGGCGAGCTGGGCACCCGCCCGCTTCGCGCCGCCGCCGCCACAGATCGGTACACGCTCGCCGGAGGGGGCGAAGAGACGTGGGAGCCGGAATTCACCTTCCATGGCTTCCGCTACGCCGAGATCGACGGGTGGCCCGGCGAGTTCGACCCCGCGCGAGTCACAGCGGTCGTCATCCACAGCGATATGGAGCGCACCGGCTGGTTCGACACCTCGCACGAGTTGGTGCGGCAGCTGCACGAGAACGTCCTGTGGGGGCTCCGAGGAAACTTCCTCTCCGTGCCTACCGACTGCCCGCAGAGGGACGAGCGGTTGGGTTGGACGGGCGATATCCAGGTCTTCGCCCCGACGGCGAGCTTCCTCTACGACGTGCGGGGGTTCCTGGATTCGTGGTTGCGGGATCTCTCCCTCGACCAGGTCGACGGGATCGTGCCCTTCGTGGTTCCCAACGTCCTCGGTGCCGCCCGTCCGGCGGCAGCCTGGGGGGACGCCGCGACCGTCGTGCCGACCGTGCTGCACGAACGTTTCGGCGATGTCGACACGCTGGCCCGCCAGTACGACAGCATGAAGGGCTGGACCGACGCGATCCTCGCGCTCGCCGGAGACCGACGGCTCTGGGAGGGGATGTTCCAGTTCGGGGACTGGCTGGATCCGGATGCTCCGCCGGAGCGACCTGCTGAGGCGAAGACCGACCCCGACCTCGTGGCATCCGCGTATCTGTTCCGCTCCGCTGATCTCGTCGCCAAGGCTGCGACCCTGCTCGGCGAGGATGCTGAAGCAGCCGAGTACGCGCGGATCGCCGAGGAGGTGCGCGCGGCGTTCCTCGCCGCATACGTCACGGCGGACGGTCGGATGCTCTCCGATGCGCAGACCGCGTACTCGTTGGCGATCGTGTTCGACATCGTCGACCAGGACGAGCAGCAGGTGCTGGGCGATCGGCTGGCCGAGCTCACCGAACTGAGCGGTCACCGCATCGGCACCGGATTCGTGGGAACGCCGATCATCCAGGATGCGTTGACACGCACCGGGCACCTCGATACCGCTCGGCTGCTGCTCACGCAGACCGAGAATCCGTCGTGGCTGTACCCGGTGACGATGGGCGCGACGACGATCTGGGAGCGGTGGGATTCGATGCTTCCGGACGGGACGATCAACCCCGGCCAGATGACCTCGTTCAACCACTACGCGCTCGGTGCGATCGCCGACTGGTTGCATCGCGATGTCGCGGGGCTCGCACCGGCGGCACCAGGGTACGCGCGGCTGCGCATCGCCCCGCATCCGCTCGAGGGGTTCGACTTCGCCGAAGCCGCGCACTTCACTCCGTACGGGCGCGCCAGCGTGCGATGGGAGCGCGACGGCGACGCCATCACGGTCGAGGCCGTCGTCCCCGCGAACACCGATGCGGAGGTGGTGCTGCCTGACGGCACCCGGCATGATGTCGGATCCGGATCCCATCGCTGGACGGTTCGGGTTCCCGCCGTGGTTCGCGGATAGCGCGGGAGGCGGCCGGTGATGTCGTACACTCTCCGAGATCCCCCCGAGAGCAGGAGCAGCTGGTGGCAGTGAGTGTGCGCGAGGTCGCAGCAGCCGCCGGCGTGTCCGTCGGAACAGTCTCGAACGTCCTCAATCGACGTGACAAGGTCGCCGCGGATACCGTCGAACGCGTGCTCGCGGTCATCGAAGACCTCGGCTTCGTCCGCAACGATGCCGCCCGACAGCTGCGCGCAGGACGGAGCCGGAGCATCGGCCTCGTCGTGCCGGACGCCGGCAACCCGTTCTTCGCGGACGTCGCTCGAGGAGCTGAGGAGAGAGCCGAGGAGGAACGGCTGTCCCTGCTTCTCGGGAACAGCGATGAGGACCCTTCCCGCGAGGACCGCTATCTCGATCTGTTCCGCGAGCAGCGCGTGAACGGACTGCTGATCAGCCCGGCATCCGATCTCATCGACAAGCTCGAACGGGTGCAGAGTGCCGGCATCCCCGTCGTCCTCGTCGACCATGAGCTGCCGGGGAGCACATTCTGCTCGGTGTCTGTCGACGACGTCGAGGGCGGATACGTCGCCGTGCGCCATCTGATCGACATCGGTCGGCGCCGAATCGCCTTCGTCGGGGGACCGTCATCGACCGTGCAGGTCGCGAACCGCCTGCGCGGAGCGCGGCGAGCAGTCGAGGAGACGCCGGGAGCGAGCCTCGAGGTGATCGAGATGCCTGGGCTGACAGTGCTCAACGGTCGTACGGCGGGCGAGCAGATCGTCGAACGCACGGCACGACCGGAAGCGATCTTCGCGGCGAACGACCTGTTGGCGGTCGGACTGCTGCAGGCCTTCTCCATGTTCAGTACGGTGCGAGTGCCCGAGGACATCGCCCTGATCGGCTACGACGACATCGACTTCGCCTCCGCGACCGTCGTCCCGTTGAGCTCGATCCGTCAGCCGGCACGCCTGATCGGGCACACCGCGGTGGACCTCCTGCTGCGCTCCATCGACGACCCGGACGGCGATTACGAGCGCAATGTCCGCTTCCGGCCCGAGCTCGTGGTGCGCGCGTCGACCGCGAGCTGACGCGGAATACCGTCAGGTCGCGCGTGCTCCGGTAGTCGCCGCGAGACGCAGCCACGAGCCGGCGTCGGCTGAACCTCGCAGCGTCGGCCGCCCGGCCGCTGCGACGGCGAATTCCCTCGGCATCCGGTCCAGGTTCGCGACGAGCACGACGTCGTCGTCGTCTGCTCTGGCGCCGATCGCCCAGAGCAGCCCGTCCGGGCTCGACCCCCAGAGCAGGGTCCGCCCCTCGAGCATCGCCAGCTCGGTGACGGCTTGCGCGGCAGGATGCGGTGCCCCGGTCGCATCGCGCAGGCCGCGCGGCCCCCAGGTCTCGAACCAGGACAGGCTCTCGACACCCGGGACAGCGAGGGCCGCGGCGCTCGCAATCGTCCAGGCTGCGAGCTCGGTGGAGTTCTGTCGTGCGTCCTCCCCGCCGGTGAACTGCGCCCCGTAGCCCTCGGTCAGATCCGGCAGCGTCGGCGCCGGCTCCGGAGATGTCGCCACGTTGTTGAATCGAGCGCGCAACGACACGGGGCCGATGTGCACGGGGCGCCGGTCCGCCATCTCGACGGCCTGGATGGCGATGAGGCGCTGTATCGGCAGGGCTTCGACGAGCTGTTCGGTATCGAGCGAATGGAACAGCGGCGTGGTCGTGAAAGCGATGCCATCGAGGTCGTTCGGGATGCGCTCCCTCTCACGGTTCAGTTCCGTGAAGTGCGATCGCGCACCGCCCCTGAGCTGAGTGCGCACGCCCGCCGTGCCGAGCGCCGCTCGGGTACTGGCGACGGTGCGTTCGTCACTCACGTGCAGCACGCTGTCGAACGGCGTGACAGCCACGAGCCGGTGCGTGGCGAGTGCGTTCGCGGCATCAGCCAGGGGCTTCGGCTCCTCGCCGATCACGAGACGGACATCCAGGGGCAGCCCATCCGCGGCGGCCCTGAGAAGCGCCGCAGGCCAGGTCGGCGTGGTCAGGTTCAGTTCGACGACACGGAAGCGGCCATCGGCGCAATGGCGTCCGGGATCCGGCGCGGTCGAAGCCTCGACGCCGACCGCAGGAAATGGCCCGCCTTCGACGAGGGAGATCTCCTGCGGTGCCGGATGCTCGGCGCTCGGCGTCCGAACGGCCTCGACCGTGATCGATTGCTGCACGCGCTCTCCCGCCGACAGCGGGTACGGGTAGGGGAGGCCGAGTGGACGACTGTACGTCTTGAACGAGGCATCCGACCAGTTGCGCTGGTCCTCCATCTCGAAGACGTCACCGTCGAAACGGAGTGCGGTCGCGGCATCCGTTTCGCTTGCGAGGTGAAGCTCCAGTGCACGGATGTCCATGATGGGTTGGTGCGGGCTGATGCGCACGGGGAAGGCGGTCTGCTCCGTCCTGCCGTCCGGGTGAGTCACCGTCACGCGTCGCCCGGCATCGGAGGCTGGGTGCAGCACCACCAGCCCCGTTCGGCAGGTCGAGAAGTCGCGGAGGTTCTCCGCGTCCCAGGCGATGCGGAGATCGCCCCCACTCGTCTCGATCGTGAGCGTCGACACCAGCTCGGCGCCGAGTCCTTCGTGGCGAAGGCCGAGGCTTAGTGACTCGTGGTCGGATTTCACACCGGTCACGACGGCCGGCACGGTGTTCCAGCCGTGGTCGCGCATGACCGCTCGCACCGCGCGCAGGATCACGCTGCCGCCCCGCCGGATGTCTGCGAGCTCATCGCCTCGCAGCTCCAACGACCAGCCGTCCGCCTGCCACGTCTCCGCGTCGCTCCGCCACCATGATGTCGTCGTCGATGTCACCCGTCGAGCCTAACCGGTTGACCAATGCGGGCGGCGGATCAACGGCCGATCGTGCTGGCTCCCTGGCGGATCCGGACCGGCAGCACGGAGCGCTCGTGCACGTGTCCCGGTTGCGCCTCCGCGTCGATCAGTCGGATCGCCTCTGCACCCATCGCCTGGCCTGGCAGTACGACGGACGTCAGCGTGATCCAGTCGGCCCCGTCGTCGCGATGGTCGCCGTCCATGCCGAGGACGGCGACATCTTCCGGTACGCGCAGGTCGGGGCGATTGCGCAGCAGCTGCAAGGCACCGATCGCGAGTCGATCATTCGCGCCGAGGATCGCGAGGCGCTCTCCGCCGGGTTCGGGGAGGACGCCGGCGAGTGCGGCCGTGCTGTCTTCGGGGAAGAGCCCGGCGGTTTCGATCTCGGTGAGGTGGATGCCACGGGCCGCGGCCGCTGCGCGCACTCCGCGCCGGCGCTCCGCGATCGGCTGGACGATATCGGGGATCGAGACGAAATATGCGCGGCGGATGCCGAGATCGGCGATGTGCTCGATCGCCGCGCGTCCGACCTGCTCGTTGTCCATCAGAACGGTGCACCAGTCCGCGTTCGGCACGTCGTAGTTGATGACCACGACCGGACGCACGTGATTGCGGATACGGTCGATGCCGCGACTGGGGTCGCGCATCGACGCCACGAGCACGCCGTCGGCGCGTGCCTCGGCGAAGTACTCGAGGTACTCGTCCTGATCATCCACCTGCGACGCTCCGGCTGCGAGTTCATGGGCGTTGAATCCGCTGTTGGCAGTGACGAGGCGCTTGCCCTGGTCCGAGGCACTGCGCTGCGCTCCGCGGGCGATCTCGACGAAGAGCACGTTGACGAGGTCGGGCATCACGAGGCCGAGGCTGTCCGAGCGGTTGCGGATCAGCGTGCGTCCGGCGGCACTGCGGATGTAGCCCAGGTCGATGATGGCGTCGTGGACGCGTTCCAGTGTCTCCGGGGCGAGTCTTGCGGGATGGTTCAGGGCGTTCGAGACGGTGCCGCTGGAGACGCCGGCCGCCCGCGCAACGGCGTGGATGGTGGGATTGGCTCGATTCGTGGGCGCCGACATCGTGTTCCTCCCGGCATGCGCGTTCACGTCATCGTACGGCGTGCGTGAACGTGCAATGGCCGCTGCCTCCATGATCAGGATGCAGCGGCCATTGCGACCGTGATTCAGAGCGTCGTCATGCCCCCATCGACCGCGAAGAGCGCGCCGGTCGCGAACTCGGCGTCGGCACTGGCGAGGAACACCATGATGCCCTCCACATCGGCCGGGCTGCCGGCGCGGCCGAGCGGGATGCGCCCGATGATCGCCGCGCGCGACTCGGGGTCGTCGGAGATCGTCGAGACGAGCCCGGTCTCGGTGTAGGCAGGGACAACCGTGTTCACCCGGATGCCGTCGTGGGCATACGCCGCCGCGACCGTGCGGGTGAGGCCGTGGATGCCGGCCTTCGAGGTGGAGTACGCGGTGAAGTCCTGCCCTTCGCCGTTGATGCCGGTGGGGCTTCCGGTGAGGATGATCGAGCCGCCGCCGGAGGCGAGCATCGCACGGACCGAGTGCTTCACCGTGAGGAAGGTGCCGGTCAGATTGATGTCCATGGTGCGACGCCACACGTCGAGGTCGAGATCCGCAGCTTTGGCGTCCTGCCCGAACAGCTGCACCCCGGCATTCGCCACCACGACATCGGGACTCCAGCCCGCGGCGATGAGCTCGGCGTACGCCGCCTCGACGGAGGCCTCATCCGAGATGTCGACGACGGCCGCACGCGCAGCATCGCCGATATCCGCGGCGACGGATGCCGCGGCATCCGCATCTCTGTCGGCGATGACGACGCGTGCGCCCTCACGGGCGAAACGCTCGGCCACCGAGCGACCGATTCCGGCGCCGGCGCCGGTGACGAGCGCCGTCTTCCCTTCGAGGCGGGCCATCTCAGCGTTCGATCTTGTCGAGGTGGAGCATCTTGGCGAGGTTCTTGTCGAGCTCGTCGTCGCGGAAGATCTTCTTCCAGTCGTCCTTGATGATGCTCTCCCGGCCGTAGTCCATCGCGATGAGGCAGGCGTCGGAGAACGGATTGTCGCCGCGAAGGCCGTTCGCGAGCGCCACCTGGGTGTGCCCGTAAAGGATGCTGCGCGCCGCGGCCTCCGGAACGCCCATCGTGTTCACCGTCTCCTGAAGTGCCTCGTTGAGGAGCTCGCCGATCATGCAGGCGACGGTCTCGACCAGCGTCGGCTCGAGCTGGGCGAGTTGCTTGATCGTGACCCAGTGCACGTCGATGACGGGGGCGTAGATCGCGCGGACGGTGGCCTCGACGATCGCCTTCTTCGCCTCATCCTCACTCTCGATCGCCGCGATGGCGTCCTGCGGCGCGGCGATGCCGCCGAAGGTGTCGGCCCATTGTTCCGGCGTCTCGCGCTGGAGGAAGATCGACGGGTGGCACGGGTGCGCGACAGCCTGGATGACGTCGTCGCGAGTGGTGAGGAGCCCGGCGTACGCCGCCGCGGGGTCGAGCGTCAGCACGATCGCGCCTGCGCGCAGCTGGGGGACCAGATCCGCCGTGACCGGGCCGAGGGCGAGGTCCGGGACGGCGAGCACGACGATGTCGGCGTCGGCGACGGCCACGGATGCCTCCGTCAGCTCTCGTCCGGCCTCGAGCGTGCGCTGCTGGCCGGCGGGGGAGTTCTCCACGTACCAGACGGTGTGACCGGTCTTGGTCAGGTTGTTGGACACTCGCATGCCCATCTTGCCGCCCGCGCCGATGACGGCGATCTTGTAGTTCTCGCTCACAGTGTGCTCCTCAGGTGTTCCAGGGTGGCGCGGGTCCATTCCCGCTCGGTTCGGATGGTGGTCGTGGCGTCGTCCTGCCACGGCAGCCAGTGCTCTACGACCTCGTTGATGCCGCGCTCGCGCGGGTGGACAGTCGCCAGAAGATGGTCGTAGTCGTGCAGACCGGCTCCCATCGAGGTGCCGCTGTAGGTGAAGCCGACCCAGCCCGGCTGGCGGGCGAAGGCGAAGTCCTTCACATGCACGTTCTTCGTGAGTGCGGCCGTCAGTTCGATGCAGGCCCGAGGCGATTCGAGGCGAGCGACCACGTTGGCAGGATCCAGGCAGATGCCGAGATTCTCGCTGCCCACGCGCTCGATGAGACCGACGAGATCCGCCGTCGCGAGCTGCTCGTAGGTCTCGAGAGCGAGAGTGACACCTGCGGACTCGTATGCGTGAACGGCGTGACGCAGCCATGTTTCGGCTTCGGCGAGAGAAGGGTGGGAGTCCGGGCCGTAGACCATGCTGCGCACGAGACGCGCATCGAAGACCTCGGCGATCTCGAGGAAACGGGTCAAGTGCTCGGGGACGATGCCCTTCGTGCCCAACTCGATCGTGAGGCCGAGGTCGCGGGCGGCTCCAGCCGCGTTGCGCAGCTCGGAACCGCTCATCCGCTCCAGCGGCGCGTAGTCGCAGATCTGGAAGAGATCGACGTCCTGGGCGCGGGTGTCTTCGAATGCGTCGATGAGGCTCAGCGGCTCCGGAACACGGTCGGAGTGCTGCCAGAAGTAGGCGTAAGTGCCGAGGCCGATCACCGGGATGGCTCCGGAGCGGCCTCGGTCTCGGCGGCGGCGGGGTTCGATGTTGTGCGTCGCTGACGGGAGAGCAGCACCATCAGCACGGCCGAGACCAGCATGAACCCGCCGACGATGAACATCGGCACCTCGTAACCGCCGGTCCAGTCGTGTACGGCGCCGGTGATGTACGGCGCCGTGAAGCCCGCGAGGTTTCCGATCGTGTTGATCAGTGCGACTCCGGCTGCGGCCGCGACACCGGTGAGGAACTGCGTCGGCAGGGTCCAGAAGTTCGGCAGTGCCGCGAAGATCGCGCACGCCGTGACGGTGATGACGGCCATCGTCGCGACCGGGGATCCCATGAACAGTGCGAGTGGGATGGATACCGCACCCGCGAGCGCGGGAACGGCGATGTGCCAGGTCTTGAGGCCGCGTCTGCCGGCATCCCGTGACCAGAAGTACATCACGATGGCTGCGGGCAGATACGGGATCGCCGTGATGAGCCCCTTCTGGAACACATCGAACGTGCCGCCGGTCTCCGTCTGGAACCCTTCGATGATCGTGGGAAGGAAGAATGCCAACGCGTAGAGACCGTAGATGAAGCCGAAGTAGATGAATGACAGCATCCAGACACGTCCGCTCGCGAATGCGAATCGTGCGGACACATGCTTCTCGGAGGCTTCGGTGGTCCTGCGCTCTGCTTCCAGCGCGCCGGTGAGCCAGGTCTGCTCCTCCGGGGTCAGCCACTTCGCGTCGGCCGGCTTGTCCTTCAGATAGAACCAGGCGATGACGCCGACGATGATCGCGGGGAGAGCCACGCCCATGAACATGAAGCGCCAGCCCTCGAGGCCGAAGAAGACGCCGTGCTGCTGGATGAGCGCGCCGGCCAATGGAGCGCCGATGACCGTCGTCAGGGGCTGTGCCAGGTAGAAGAGCATCAGGATGCGGCCGCGGTAGCGAGCGGGGACCCAGAGGCTGAGGAAGAGGATCGCCCCGGGGAAGAAGCCCGCTTCGGCGACACCGAGCAGGAACCTCAGAACGACGAGCTGCTCGAAGTTCTGGACCCAGGTGAACAGGAGCGCGACGATGCCCCAGCTGACCATGATGCGAGCCAGCCAGCGGCGCGCACCGAACTTGTGCAGGGCCAGGTTCGACGGCACCTCGAGCAGGATGTATCCGATGAAGAAGACGCCGGAGGCGAAGCCGAACTGCGCAGCGCTCAGCGCGAGATCGTCGTTCATCCCGTTGGGTGAGGCGAAGCCGATGGCGGTGCGATCGAGGTAGTTGATGAAGAACATCAGTGCCACGAAAGGCACGAGCCGGATGGCGACCTTGCGGATCGCAGATTTCGCGACCGGGCTCTCGGCCTGGGTGTTGTCCACGGTGACTCCTGAATCGACGATGATCGCGGTTGATGTACGAACCTGCTCAGCACATGTTGGCAAACCGGTTGACCAATTGCAAGTCCGAAGGGCCCGGTGTAGCAGGATGAGGTGGTGGTGGGATCAGGACGAACTCGCGCCTTGGCGAGTTCTGGGAACTCGCAATCCGCGTGAGAGGCTGAGGCAACGGTCTGCCACGAGGAAGGTGCATCTTGTCCAAAGCAGTAACCCTGATCCGTTCGTCTTCTCTGTCCGATGCCGCCGAGTACGCGTATGCTGCGACGGCTTCGGCGGAGGCACGGTTGATCTTCCTCGCTGGCTCTTGCCCTTTGAATGAGGACGGATCCACGGCAGGGGTCGGAGACTTCGCAGTTCAGGCGGCAAAGTGCATCGAGAACATGAACATCGCGCTTGCTGAATCCGGCGCCGACATCAACGATGTCATCAGCACTCGTGTTCTTGTTGCGTCGACGCGACAATCAGACCTCGTCGCTGCTTGGGACGTCGTGCGCGATGCGTTCGGTGATCACGACGTGCCGAGCACGCTCCTTGGCGTCACCGTTCTCGGGTATGACGACCAGCTCGTAGAGATCGAGGCGATCGCCGCCGTTCGAGATTGAGTAGACGAGGGCAACTCGAACCACGTCCAGTCATGCGGCGCGAGCGTTCGCAGTCGGCGCCCGGCGCCGACATCGCTCAGATCACACGACCATCGCCGGGCCGCGAGACCCGAAGCCAGCGATACCCGTAGGCCGGGACCTCCAGGTCGACCGTCCCACCGGAACCGAGTGCAGTGTGCGACGGTTCGAGCAAGTCGAGGAGGGTCGTACCCTCCGGCTCACCAGTCACGCGGAAAGTGGTGGTCACAGGCACCTCCGCGAAGTTGTGGAGGGCGATGACACGGCCGACGTCAGCGGAGAGCGAGTGCACGAGCAGCGATTCGGCAGGCTGGTCCACCACCTCGAGACTGCCCCACCCGAGTTCCGGCGAGATGCGGTAGCGCGACGTGAGATCGCGGAAGAAGTACAGCAGCGACTCCTTGTCCTCCAACTGGGCGGCGACGTTGACGTGCTCCGGGGCGTACCCGTCGGACGGCGGCCCGGCCACGAGTCTGCCCGGCGCGGCATCCGAGAATCCTCCGTTGCGGTCCGCGGACCACTGCATCGGGGTCCGCACGGCTTCGCGTCCGGAGACCTCGACGTTCTCTCCCATGCCGATCTCTTCGCCGTAGAACAGCACCGGGGTGCCAGGCAGAGTGAAGAGCAGGCTGTAGGCCATGCGGATCCGGCGCGGATCGCCGTCGAGCATCGGAGGGAGGCGCCGCGTGATCCCTCGCCCGAACACGCGCTGCCGTTCGTCTGGCGCGAACGCCTCGAAAACCTCTTGCCGTTCGCTGTCGCTGAGCTTGTCGAGGGTCAGTTCGTCGTGGTTGCGCAGGAAGTTCGCCCACTGCGCCTCTGATCCGAGCACGGGGCGGGCACGCAGGGCGGCGATCAGAGGGGCGGGATCCTTGCGCGCGAACGACAAGTACAGTGCCTGCATCCCGACGAAATCGAACTGCATGGTGAGCTCGTCGCCGTCGTCGCCACCGAAGTACTGCACCTGCTTCTCGTACGGCAGGTTCACTTCGCCGAGCAGGATCGCCTCGCTCGAGCGACGCTGCAGGAACCGACGGATGTCGCGCAGCAGATCGTGCGGCTCCGGGATGCCGGATCCCTCGGGGATCTCGAGGAGGAACGGCACGGCGTCGACGCGGAAGCCGGAGATACCCAGCTGCAACCAGAACCCGATGACTTTTGCGATCTCATCGCGCACGCGCGGGTTGGCGATGTTCAGGTCGGGTTGGTGCTCGTAGAAACTGTGCTGATACCACTGTCCGGATTTCTCGTCCTCGCCCCAGATGCCATCCGCCTGACCGGGGAACACGGCATTCTTCTGGCCTTTCGGAGGCGGATCGTCGCGCCATACGTAGTAGTCCCTGAAGGGGGAGTTGATGCTGCGCTTGGCAGCGAGGAACCATGGATGCCGATCGGATGTGTGATTGATGACCAGGTCGACGATCACCCTCATCCCGCGATCGCGTGCGGTGCGGATGACCTCGACGAGGTCGCCATGGTTCCCCAGTCGGGAATCGACACCGTAGAAGTCGCTGACGTCGTAGCCGTCGTCACGATCCGGGGTCGGGTAGAAGGGCATCAGCCACAGGCAGGTGACACCCAACTGCGAGAGGTAGTCGATCCGCTGGGCGAGCCCTCGCAGGTCGCCGACGCCGTCGCCGTTCGAATCGAGGAAGGTCTCGACATCGAGGCAGTAGACCACTGCGGTCTTCCACCAGAGGTCGCTGGTGTCGGTGATCTTCACAGTCGCTCCTTCAGCGCAGGGATCAGCTCGGTTGCTGAGACATCCAGGAATCTTGATTGCTCGGTGCCGACGTGGTGCAGGTACACGCGATCGAACCCGATCTCCGCCAGATCCGCGATGCGGTCGGCCAACGAGACAGCGTCGTGGTCGACCAGGACGGCTGTTCGCAGTTGCTCCTCGTCGAGCCCGGCCACCGCTGCCTCGAAGTCCTCCGGCTGCTCGAGATCCCAGGTGATCGGGGGCGACAACAGACCGTTGCTCCATTGCTCGCGGGCGATGGTGAACGCCAGTTCGTCGCTCTCCGCCAAGCTGACATGCACCTGCAGGATGCAGGGACCCGTGCCTCCCGCGTCACGGTAACCGTCGACGACTCGACGCAACGCGGCCGGTTCCTGAGCGACGGTCGCAAGGCCCTGCGCCCACGATGCGGCCCAAGCCGCAGTCTCGGTGCTCACGGCGGTCGCGAACAGCGGCGGTGGTTCCGCCGGCAAGCTCCACACTCTGGCACGGTGAACACGCACCAGACCGTCGTGGTCGACCTCTTCACCGTTCATCAGGCGGTGGATCACGTCGACGCTCTCGCGCAGTCGTTCGTTGCGGATGGGTTTGGCGGGCCAGCCGTCGCCGGTGACGTGCTCGTTGATCGCTTCGCCGCTTCCCATCGCCGCCCAGAAGCGCCCGGGGAACATCTCCGCCAGGGTGGAGAACGCCTGAGCTATCACCACCGGGTGATAGCGCTGCCCCGGAGCATTGACCATGCCGATCGAGAAGCGGGTGCGGGCGAGCGCAGCGGCGACCCAGCTCAGCGCGAAACCTGAATGGCCTTGGGCCGGGGTCCACGGCGCGAGGTGATCGGAGCACATTGCTCCATCGAATCCTGCGCGCTCGGCTCCGATGACGGCGTCCAGGAGCGCGCTCGGTGCGATCTGCTCGTGCGATGCATGAAAACCGATGAACACCATGCACGGAGTCTTTCAAGGGAACGAGGACCTTGGCGAGAGGTGGACACCCGACAGCGGTTCTGGGATGATGCACCACCGCGCGTGGACTGTGACAGCTTGCGGTCCGAGCCCGGGTATGTTGAACGCATGCCCGCTTTCCCCGGTGAACCGGTTGACAACATCACCGCCGCTCTGAGCGCGCTGCCCTCCGGTACGCCGGTGTCCGAGGTTGCACGTCGTCTGCTCGATCTCTTCACGAGCGGCTCGGTCGCCGCAGGCACTCGACTGCCGCCGGAGCGCCAGCTCTCGGCGACTCTCGGCGTCGGGCGCTCCGCCGTGCGCGAGGCTCTCGCTGCTCTCGAGATCCTCGGGATCGTCGATGTCCGGCCGGGGTCGGGCACGTATCTGAGGGGCCTGGCGAGCGAGCTCCTGCCGCAGACGCTGCGATGGGGATTGCTCATCGGTGAACGCAACACAGCCCAGTTGCTGGAGCTGCGCGAGGGGCTGGAGATCTACGTCGCCCGTCTCGCCGCCGCGCGGGCGGATGCGGGCGTCATCGCCCGTCTCGACAAGGACGTGAAGCGCATGCGGGAGACCGTCGCCGACCTCCCCGCCTTCGCCAAGGCCGACCTCGACTTCCATCACGCGCTCGCCGAGGCGGCCGGTAACGAGACGTTGACCGATCACGTGCATGTCATCCGTTCGCTCCTGCAGGTGTACGCAGACCGCGCCGTCCACGATCCCACTGAAGCGGAACGGGCGGTCGTCGAGCACGAAGCCGTGCTGGCCGGGGTCCGCGCCGGCGATGGCGATGCCGCGGCGTCGGCCATGGCCGTTCATATGTCCACCGCCACTGCGCGTCTGTTGACCGACTCGCAGGCCGGACGAACCGCAGAAGGAGAGAAATGATCAACGACGATCGCCGCACCCGCCGCGTCATCATCAATTCCGACGTGAAGAACGAGGCAGACGACCAGTTCGCCGTCGTGCATGCGCTGCTGTCTCCGACGCTCGATGTTCGCGGAATCATCCCCGCGCATTTCGGTACGCATCGCATCGCGGATTCATCGACAGCGTCGCGGGAGGAGCTCGATCTGCTGCTGCGTCTGCTCGACCTCGAACACGAGGTGCCCACGGCGGACGGTGCGCCGCATGCCCTGGTCGATGAGCAGACGCCGATCGACAGTGCCGGTGCGCGGCTGATCATCGAAGAGGCCAGGCGACCTGACGCCGGTCCGCTGTTCATCGCGTTCCTCGGACCGCTCACCGACATGGCATCGGCACTGCTGCTCGCGCCGGACATCGCCGAGACCGATACGACGGTGATCTGGATCGGCGGTCCGCCCTACGGTGACCTGGTCTCGATGGGCTCCTGGCCCGAGTTCAATCTCAAGAACGACATCGCATCGGCGAACGTGGTCTTCGACTCCGGCATCCGCCTGTGGCAGGTGCCGTCCAACATCTACCGACTCGTCAACGTGGGCTACGCGGAGCTGGAGGCGCGGGTCGAGCCGCATGGAGAGCTCGGGCGATACCTCGCACAGCAGGTGGTCGACTTCAACACCGAGTATCACCGCGTGGCCATCGAGTCACGATCGCTGGGGGATTCTCCGGCGATCGGACTCATGCTGGAGCCATTCAGCGGCGTGATGCGCCGCCAGGGCGGCGTGCGGTTCACCGCAGATGGGCACTACGAGTTGGCGGATCCGACACGCGAGATTCTCGTCGTGGAGAACATCGACGTGCGCTTCCTGCTGGAGGACATCTTCGCGAAGATCGCGAAGCACCAGCGCGGCTGACCGCCGCGCTGGTCGATCTCAGATCAGAGCCGGAAGACGTGCCGGGGGATGCCGTCGACGAGGTCGCGGGCGATCGTCGCCGCTTCTTCCTCGCCCAGTCGACCTGTCACGACGAGCGTCGCCAACCACCCGGCATCCATCCGCCGAGACACGTCGTGACGTGCGGGTATCGACAGATAGGCGCGGGTGTCGTCGATGAAGCCGCTGGTCTTGTAGAACCCGGCGGAATCGGTCACAGCTTCGCGGAAGCGTCGGATGCCGTCCGGGCTGTCCAGGAACCACCACGGTGCCCCGACGAACACAGATGGGTAGAAGCCGGCGAGCGGCGCGAGGTCTCGAGAGAACGAGGTCTCATCGACCGTGAACAGCACGAGCCGGAAGGTCTCATTGGTGCCGAAGTCGTTCAGTACTTCGCGTAGCGGCTCTGTGTAGTGAGTCGTCAACGGCAGGTCGTGACCGGAGTCTGGACCGAACCGGTCCAGCGTCGGCCGATGGTGGCTGCGCAGCACCCCGGGGTGCAACTGCATCACCAGACCGTCTTCGCTCGACATCCTGGCCAGTTCCCACAGCATGTGCGCACGGTACGCGCGCGCTTCCCGGGGTGACACGGATCCGTCGAGGCCCGCTCGATGGATCCGCTCGAGCTCCGCGGAACTCAATCGCGTCGCCCAGGCATCGACGACTCCGGTGTCGGTAGCTGTCGCACCTAGGGATTGGAAGAACGCCCGGCGGTCTTCCAATGCGTGAACGAGTCCGCTGGCTGTGCTGCATTCGATGCCGCTCGCGGCATGGAGTGCTTCGAGAGCTGCGGTCCAGTTCGGATTCCCCGGGTCCATGTACCGGTCTGGCCGGAAGGTCGGCACGACTCGACCGGTGAATGCTGCGTCGTCGCGAAGTGCGCGATGCGCTGTCAGAGTGTCTGCCGGATCGTCTGTGGTCGCGAGCACCTCGATGCCGAAGCGATCGAAGAGCGCGCGGGGACGGGACGAGGGCTGAGCGATCCAGGCCGAGATCTGGTCGAACTGCTCATCGGCGTTCGCCGAGCTCGGATGCTCCGTCAACCCGAACACGGAGTGCAGAGTGTCCTCGAACCAGAACCGCACAGGGGTACCGGCGAACAGATGCCAGCTCGCCGCGAACTCCCGCCAGATCTCTCGTGCACCGGCATCGCTGTCACCACGTCCGAGCCGATCGAGGCCGATGCCGTGCGCGTGCAGCAGACGGAGAACATAGTGGTCCGGCACGATCAGCAGGTCGGCTGGATCGGAGAACGGCACGTCATCGCTGAGGATCGAGGGGTCGACGTGTCCGTGAGGGGAGAGGATCGGGGCGTTCTTCACCGCATCGTAGAAGCCGCGGGCCAAGCCCCGCGTCGCGGGGTCGGCCGGAAACAGGCGGTCGGGGGAGGGGGAGAGACGCACAGGTGCTCCAGTCGACGGTGATGGATCAGCGACAGTGATGTTTCAGTCCGGTGCCTGGCCGCTGCTCTGGCGGGTCCGGAGGTAGGTGGGCAGCACGGTGCGCATCCGCGGGGTGCCGCGCGTCTCGAGCTGAGTGAGCAGCATGGTGACCGCGACGCGGCCGGCTTCTTCGATGGGAGCGGCAACCGTCGTGAGCGGTGGATGGCAGAACTCGGCGCCGAAGATGTCGTCGGTGCCGACGATGGAGACGTCGTCCGGCACCCTGATCCCGCGCTCGGTGAGGCGGGTGAGCATTCCGATCGCCAGCAGGTCGTTGAACACGACGCAGGCGGTGACCGAGCTCGCGGCGACCGCGTCGGCCGCCGCTCCGCCGGCCGCGGCGTTCGGTGCCCAGGGTCCGATGAAGCTCAGATCGACACCGAGATCCTCAGCGGCGGTTTGCAGCGCTTCCCAGCGTCGAGCACTCGACCACGAGTCGGTGGGCCCGCCGACGAAGGCGACTCGACGGTGACCGAGGGAGTGCAGATGGGTGAGCGCCTGGCGGACTCCGGTCGGCGTGTCGATGATCACGCTGGGAACACCGGGGATGTCGCGGTTCACTGTGACCAGCGGCTGGCGTCCTGCTGCGCTGATGAGCTGGGCATCATCCAGGCGCGACGCGGCGAGGATCACGCCGTCCGCCGCCTTCAGCATCGCGTCGAGCGTCTCTTCTTCGACGTCGTGCGACTCTTCGGTGTCGACCAGCAGCTGCGTGTATCCGGCGGCGCGGAGTTGCCGCTGAGCGCCACGGATCAGGTCGAAGTAGAACGGATTCGCGATGTCCGGCACGAGGAGTGCGACTGATCCGGTGCGGCCGGAAGTGAGTGACTGCGCGTGCGCACTCGGCACGTACGAGAGAGAGGCCGCGGCCTCCTCGATGCGCTCCCGCGTGACGACGTTCACCCTGCCCGGGTTGCTGAGCGCACGGGAAACCGTCGACGCGGCGACGCCGGCGAGGCGTGCCACATCGGTGATCGTGGCGGCTCGTTCTCGTGGACGCTCATCGCCGGGAGATGCGACTTCGGTGTCGGTCATGGTGCGGCCTGCTCTCGGGCTGTTTCGGAGCGAGCCTATCCGCATTTCGCAACTCGTGGCAATCTTCGGCAAACGGTTGTCATTTGTTTGCCACATCGCTACCGTGGTCACCACCGGAACGACCCGGTCACCAGATAAGGAATGCGATGACGCCTGCTTCCACCGACACCGTCACCTGGGAACTTTCAGGATTCGGCGACGAAGTCGACCCGGATCCGCGACTGCAGTGCGCAGTCCTGCTCGCTCTCGGTGCCAGCCACATCGAGGTCAGGTCCGCCTGGGACATCAACATCGTCGAACTCGACGATGCCCGGCTCGCCGAACTCGACGGGATCATTCGCGCTTCGGGCCTCGGTGTCTCGGCCGTCGCTTCACCGATCGGCAAGAGCGATCTCGCTCAGCCGATCGAGTTCGAGCTCGGACGTCTGGATCGTGCGATCGTGGCCGCCGGCATCCTCGGCGCGAACTACATCCGGATCTTCTCGTTCTGGCAGATCGATGGCGCGCCGGTCGAAGACATCCGCGACGAGGTGATCACTCGGATGCGCCGTCTCGCCGATCGTGCGGAGCAGGGCGGTGTCGTCCTGCTGCATGAGAACGAGAAGGACATCTACGGCGACATCCCGGAGCGAGTGCTCGACATCGTGCAATCCGTCGATTCGCCCGCCCTTCGACTGGCATGGGACAACGCGAACTTCGTGCAGGTGGGCGTCAGGCCCTTCACCGATGGCTTCGCCGCTCTCGCTCCTTACGTCGACTATCTGCAGGTGAAGGATGCGACCGTCGCCACAGGCGATGTCGTGCCGGCCGGCGAAGGCGATGGGGAACTTCTGCAGACGATCACCGCTCTTCGCGATCGCGGATTCCGCGGCTTCGCCTCCCTCGAACCCCACCTCACCAATGCCAATCCGCTGGGCGGTTTCACCGGCCCAGCGGGATACGGACGCGCGGCCCGCGCCTTCCGAACCCTCACCGATCACGCTGGAGTGACACTCGCATGACCTCTTCCGCTCTTCCCCTCACCACCGCCATCATCGGATGCGGTGTCATCGGTCGCACCCACGTCGATGCCGTCCTCCACCTCAAGGAGCAGCTCACGCTGACTGCCCTCGTCGACGTGAGCACCGATCGTGCCGAAGCGCTCGCCGCCGTCGTCGAGGAGCGCACCGGTGTCCGTCCGGCGATATTCGCCAGCGTGCACGACCTCGTGGCGGCCGATGCCCCGCAGCTGGTGGTCGTAGCCACCCCCAGCGGTCTGCATGTCGAGCAGGCCGTCGTCGCCCTGGAGGCCGGCGCGCACGTCCTCATCGAGAAGCCGCTCGACGTCGATCTCGTTCGTGCCCGTCGCCTGGCCGAGGCCGCGAAGGTCGCAGCAGCCAGGGGCCAGGTCTGCAGCATCATCAGTCAGCATCGCTTCGATCCGTCGAGCCAGATCGTTCATGCCGCGGTCGAGAACGGCTCGTTCGGCCGCGTGACGTCGGGCGTCGCGACCGTGCCGTGGTGGCGTTCGCAGGACTACTACGACTCCGGCGACTGGCGCGGCACCTGGGCGCTCGACGGTGGCGGCGCGCTGATGAACCAGGGAGTGCACACTGTCGACCTGCTGCTGTGGTTCCTCGGCCGGCCCGTCACGGTCGCCGCCGAGATCGCGCTGCTGGCGCACGAGGGCGTCGAGGTCGAAGACACCGCTGTGGCCACGGTGGCTTTCGACAGCGGCGCACTCGCCGTTCTGCACGCGACGACCGCAGGCTATCCAGGACTCACCGTTCGGTTGCAGGTCCTCGGCTCACGTGGTTCGGCGGTCATCGATGCCGACAAGCTGGAGTACATCCACATCGCGGACGAGACCGGGTCTGCCGATATGGGGCTGCAGGGCGGCGGCAACCAGGCCGATCGCTATGGCGACACCGAAACCGCGGACGGCGTCGACGCCACGCGATTCACGCTCGGACACGTCCGCCAGTACGACGATCTCCTCGCAGCGATCACCGAGGGCCGAGAGCCCCTGCTGACAGTCGACTCTGCCGTCCTCGCGCTCGCGACGGTTCGCGCCGTGTACATCTCCGCGATCCTCGGACGCAGAGTACGCATCGATGACGTGATCGCCGGCGAATACGACGAGCTCACCCTCGAGGTCCCCGTCACAGAGGTGCCGGTGTGACCGAAGCAGCCGAGCGGGCTCCGGTCCGCATCGCGCACCTGGGAGTCGGGGCGTTCCATCGTGCCCATCAGGCCTGGTACACCGAGGTCGCCAACCGTGCAGGTGGTGAGCGATGGGGGATCAGCGCGTTCACCGGACGCCGCCCCGATGCCGCTCTCGCGCTCGCAGCCCAGGACTGCCGCTACGACCTGGTCGTGCGCGGTGCTGAAGGCGACACCGTCGAGCAGATCGCAGCGATCGTCGAGGCGCATGACGGAGGGGATGCTACCGCCTGGCGAGATGCTCTGCGCACTGTCGCCGTCGTGACGGTGACGATCACCGAGCCTGCCTATCATCGGGATGACGAGCAGCGATCGGCGGATGCCGTGAGCCTGGCATCCGGAGACCTCCCCGAGTCCGCGATGGGTCGCATCGTCGACGGACTCCGGGCGCGGCACGAGGCAGGAGGCGGCCCGCTGGCGATCGTCAGCTGCGACAATCTCGACGGCAACGGTGAGCTGTTGCGGCACGAGGTGCTCGCTCTCGCCGCTCTCGTCGACCCGGACTTGACGGCGTGGATCGACGACCAGGTCTCGTTCGTGTCGTCGATGGTCGATCGCATCACCCCGGCAGCGGTCGACGCTCTCCCGATCGAGGCGACCGACGATCCCTGCGCTGTGGTCACTGAACCGGCGTCAGCCTGGGTGCTCGCAGGCGAATTTCCCGCCGGGCGACCGAACTGGGAGCTCGCGGGGGCGCAGCTCGTCGACGACGTCACGCCGTTCGAGAAGCGCAAGCTGTGGCTTCTGAACGCCGGGCACACTCTGCTGGCGAATCTCGGGATTCTGCGTGGACACACCACGGTCGCTGAGGCGATGGCCGATCCGGTGTGCCGTCATGCCCTCGAGAAGCTCTGGGATGACGCCGCCGCCGTTCTCCCGTTCGAGCAGGGGGAGATCGATCGCCAGCGGGACATCGTCACGCAGCGCTTCGAGAACGCACGTATCAGGCACGCGCTCGCGCAGATCGCAGGAGACAGCGACGTCAAGCTCCGGGTGCGAGTGATCCCGGTGATCGAGGAGCGTCTGCGTGGGGGAAAGGATGCCGGCGCCGGTGAACTCGCTGCCGTCGCCGCGTGGACGACTGCCGTGTCGGCCGGTCTCGTCGCAGGCCCCGATCTTCCCGATGAAGACACTGCAGTTGCCGGGCTCGCGCTGCTCGCTCCGTCGCTTGCTGCGGACGAATCAGTGCGCGCGCTTCTGCGCGTTGCAGCCGACGCGCTGAAAGGCGCCCCGGTGTGACGATCTGAAGAGCCGCCACTCATGACCCATTCCGAACGAAAGGTATCGACCATGGCCCGCATCGGTGTTCAGGCGATGATGCTGAAGAACTCCGTCGCCGAGATAGGCGCGTTTGAAACGTTTAGCCGCGCGGCTGACCTCGGTTACCGCGTCACGGAGCTCTCACAGATCCCGTTGACCGCGGAGACGGTGATCGAACTGCAACGAGCAAAGGACGAGCTCGGCACCGAGTACTGCTCGCTGTCGGCAGCGCTCACCGCCGGCGGAATCAATGACTCCTTGGAGGACGAGTTCGACAAGATCGTCCAGGACTGCCGCGCGCTCGACGCCGATCTGGTGCGCATCGGGATGCTGCCGATCTCCGCGCTTCGCTCTCAGGAGGCAGTGCTCGATTTCTGCGCGCGTGCGGATGCAGCCGCTATTCGCCTCGCAGACGAGGGCATCGCGCTGTACTACCACAACCACCATGTCGAGTTCGCGAAGGTGGACGGGCGCTACCTGCTCGACATCATCGCCGAGACATCGCCGCACGTTGGCATCGAACTCGACGCGCACTGGATCGCGCGCGGCGGACTGGATCCGGTCCGTGTGATCGATCAGTACGCCGGGCGCGTGCGGATGGTGCATCTGAAGGACTACCGGATCGCGCTGCCGGATGCCGCTGCCCTCGACGCGCACGAGCAGGGCGACCACGCCGCGTGGGCCGCCGCATGGAACGGCCTCGTGCAGTTCGCCGAGGTAGGCGAAGGAAACCTCGACTGGGCGAACATCGTCGAGCACAGCATCGCGGCAGGTGCCGACTACCTGCTCGTCGAGCAGGACGAACTCTACGGGCGCACCGTCTGGGAGGCATTGGAGACATCACGTCGGCATCTCGTCTCGCTGGGATATGCCGACCTGTTCTGACACACACCCGCGACATCACGTTGCACGCAAGCGCAGTACCCAAAATCAAGGAGGATCTCATGGGACAACGCAGGACATTGACCGCAATCGCCGGGTTCGCGGCCGCAGCACTCGTGCTCGCCGGCTGCTCCGGAACGCCGGAATCGGATGAGGCGGCACCGCAGGAAGAATCGGGACCGGTGACTCTCGAGTTCTGGGCATGGGGCTCGAACGTCGACAAGCGCGTCGCCGAGTGGAACGAAGCCAATCCCGATATCCAGGTCAACATCTCGGCGCCCGCCGGTGGTGTGGACATGCCGGTGAAGGTGCTCGCTGCAGTGCGCGCCGGCGAAGGGCCGGACATGGTGCAGGCCGAGTACACCCAGATGCCGACCTACGTGTCGGCCGGCGTGGTCGCGGATGTCGAGTCGATCCGCGGAGAGCTCGAGGATGCGTTCGCGGAGAACGTGCTCGATACCGTGACCTTCGACGACACGATCTTCGGCATTCCGCAGGATCTCGGGCCCGCGTTGTTCGTCTACCGGACCGATCTGTTCACCGAGCTCGGCGTTGAGCCGGCAGAGACGTGGGACGACTTCCGCGCTCTCGCCGAACAGGTTCGTGCAATGCCCGGGGACCACTACCTCGCGAACTTCAGCTCGTTGGACGCCGACCTCTTCATGGGGCTCGCCCTGCAGAACGGCGCCCAGTGGTGGGAATTCGCTGATGACGAGTGGCAGGTCAACATCGATGACGAGGCCAGCGCAGAGGTCCTGGAGTACTGGCAGGGGCTCGTCGAAGACGACCTCGTGAGCACCTACCTCACGAGCAGTCCGGAGTACATCGAAGCCGTCGCGTCGGGCAAGATCCTCGGCCAGATCGCCGGCGCATGGGCCCCAGGGCCGTTGCTGAACCAGTACCCCGACACGGTCGGACTGTGGACCGCAGCGCAGATCCCGCAGTGGGAGAGCGGCGAGCTGCGCACCTTCGCCCGCGGCGGATCGGCGAACATCGTCCTCGCCGACTCCGAGCACTACGACGCCTCGGTGAAGTTCCTCTCATGGTTGAACGCCTCGGATGAAGGCGCCGAGGGTCTCGTCGCCATCAACAAGTTCACCGGTGCCAAGCACGGTCAGGAGATCGATCGCCCAGCGCCGGATCTGATCCCCGAAGATGACACGTATTGGCCGTCGGCGGTCGAATCGGCTTCCGGACTGGTGAACGTGCAGTGGGGACCGAACACACAGGTCGCATTCACGGCTCTGAGCGATGCGCTGGGAGCAGCCATCGAGGCGGGCGAATGGGCGAAGGTGCTGCCCACCGTGCAGAGCACCGTCGAGGATGACCTGGGCTGATCATGAGCGCACTCCTTCAGGAGAGCGAACGCGCGGGCGGGGAGGCGACGAGAACCGTCGTCCTCCCGCCCAAGCGGGCGCGAAAGCCGCATCTGCAGCGGCACACTCTCTTCGCCTACGGCTTGATGGCGCCGGCACTCGTGATGTTCGTCGTCGTCTTCATCATTCCGATCATCTACTCCGGCTGGCTCAGCATGCGGGGGAGAGGTGAATCGAGCGGCGGTGCCTTCGGGCCGCGTGAGGAGACATTCGTCGGTCTGGCGAACTACGTCTCGGTCTTCGAGGACGACACCTTCTGGGTGAGCCTCGGGAACCTCGGCATCTACTCGGCGATCATGGTTCCGCTGCTCATGGGAACCTCGATCCTGTTCGCGCTGCTGTTGGATCTGCCGCGGGCGAAGGCGAAGTCGTTCAGCCGTACGGCGATCTTCCTGCCGTACGGCGTGCCGAGCGTCATCGCCGCACTCATGTGGGGCTTCCTCTACGTGCCGGACATCAGCCCGGTGTATCAGCTGGCGAGCGGGCTCGGTGTGGAGCTGCCCAACCTGCTGAGCGGCGACTGGGTGTACGTCGGCATCATCAACGTCGTGCTCTGGGGTGGGATCGGATTCAACACCGTGATCATCTATACGGCGCTGCAGTCACTTGACCGCTCTCAGATCGACGCCGCCCGCATCGACGGATGCGGTGAGGGGCGGATCGCCTGGTACATCAAGCTGCCGCACGTGGTGCCGGCGACCATCGTCACCGGGCTCTTCTCCGTGATCGGTGCGCTGCAGATCTACAGCGAACCGGCGATGCTCTCCACGCTCACGAATGCCATCGACTCGACGTTCTTCCCGTTGATGCGCGTCTACCGTGATGCGTTCGCGCATGACGATCTCAACTCCGCGGCCGCGGCATCCATCGTCCTCGCCATCGGGACGGTCCTGCTGTCTCTGCTGGTGCTGGGTGGCCGACAGCTCGTGACCAGGAAGGTGACGCGATGACCGCGGTCGAGACGCGCCAGAAGCGCGCGAAGAAAGAGAATCAGCCACCCGCTTACGACCGGCCCGCTGGAGCCCGTCGAGGAATATCGATCACGGCCATCCTGCCGACGACGGTATTGCTCCTCGCGGCGGTGTACTTCCTGCTGCCGGTCGTGTGGGTGTTCTTCTCGGCGACGAAGTCGTCTGCAGAGCTGTTCACGACGCCGTCCTTCACGTTCGGCACTGCGCTGTGGGACAACATCGTCGAGCTGTTCGCCTACGAGAACGGCAGCTTCGCCAAGTGGCTGGGCAACAGCTTCCTGTACAGCATCGTCGGCGCACTCGCTTCGACGCTGTTCTCCGCGGGGGCCGGATACGCGCTTGCGATGTACGAATTCCGAGGCAAGCGGGCGATCATGGTCGGTCTGCTCGGTGGCGTGCTGCTTCCGACGATCACCCTGGCGATCCCGCAGTATCTGCTGTTCGCGCAGATCGGATTGGCGAACACCTATTGGGCGGTGCTCATCCCGACGATGATCACACCGTTCGGGATCTACCTCGCCTACGTGTTCGCGCGGGCATCGGTGCCCGTCGAGTTGTTGGAAGCGGCACGCGTCGACGGATCGAGCGAATGGCGCACATTCCGGTCGGTCGGCCTGCCGCTGCTGTTCCCCGGACTCGTGACGATCTTCCTGCTGCAGTTCATCGGCGCCTGGAACAACTTCCTGCTGCCGTACATCATGCTCACGAAGACGGATCTCTTCCCGATCACCGTCGCGATGTACATGATGCTCAACCGAGGCGGCAGCGAGCCGATCCTCTACACCCTGGCCATCGCGGGTGCTGCGATCGCCATCATCCCGGTCGTCGCGTTCGTGCTGGTGCTCCAGCGCTACTGGCGTCTCGACCTCGTCTCAGGAAGCCTCAAATGACCACTGTCGGAATCATCGCCCCTCGAGCAGTCGCCCAGATCGCCCAAGGGCACGGCGTCGACTATGTCGAACCGACCATCGTGGGCAACGTCGTGCTGATCGGAGAGGATGGCGTACTGCGCCTGAATCCCGAATTCGAGGGGGAGCGGTACCCATCGTTCGCGATCCTGCTGCCGGGGGATGTCAGGGTGTCTGACCCGACGTTCGACTTCGAGCGCGTGCGGGACTACTTCACGCAGGTGTTCGCTGTGCTTGCCGGCGTGGCGGAGCCCGGTGCGAAGATCGTGTTCGGTTCTGGCGGTGCGAGGCGCATTCCCGAAGGCGTGGACCGGGATGCCGCGGAGCGGCGGTTCGCCGAGTCGCTCGTGGAGGCGCGGGATGCCGCAGCCGTGCACGGGTTTCGGGTGATGCTCGAGCCGTTGCATCAGGGGGAGACGAACCTGATCCACACGCTCGGGGAGGCAGCCGCCTTCCTCGATGCGCACGGGATCGAGGAAGTGCCTCTCGTGGCGGACCTGTTCCACATCGAGGTCGAAGGCGAATCGCTGTCGACCGTCACCGAGCACATCGATCGGATCGGTCACGCGCACATCGCGGATGCCGGACGACTGTGGTTGGGCTCTGGTGACGGATCGTGGCGGGAGTTCGTCGCGACGCTTCGCGCGGCGGGGTTCACGGGGCCGGTGTCGCTGGAATGCAACTGGGGCGACGACGTCCAGGCCGAGGTTGCGGCATCCATCGCTGCGCTGCGCGAGCTTCCCTGAGCTCCGGATCCTTGAGGAGAATCCCATGATCATCGACAAGGCAGAGGTCATTGTCACCAGTCCGGATCGCAATTTCGTCACTCTGAAGCTGACCACGAATGAGGGGCATACCGGTCTCGGCGATGCCACGCTGAACGGGCGCGAGCTGGCTGTCGTCGCATATCTGCAGGATCACGTGGTGCCGTTGCTGATCGGTCGCGACGCGCACCGCGTCGAGGACACCTGGCAGTTCCTGTACCGCTCTGCGTATTGGCGGCGGGGTCCAGTCACGATGGCCGCGATCGCTGCGGTGGACATGGCGCTGTGGGACATCAAGGCGAAGGCGGCCGGAATGCCGCTGTACCAGTTGCTCGGTGGTGCGAGCCGTACGGGGTTGTTGGCGTATGGGCATGCGTCGGGCAAGGAGTTGCCGGAGTTGTTCGACAGTGTGCGTGCGCACCTCGACCAGGGGTACCGGGCGATCCGGATCCAGACGGGTGTGCCTGGCCTGAAGGCGATCTATGGCATCGCGTCGCAGGCCGCGGACACGGCAGATGGCAGCATCCGGTACGATCATGAGCCGGCGCGGCGCGGTGCGTTCCCGACGGAGGAGGACTGGGACACCCGCTCGTACATGCGGCACCTGCCGGGTGTGTTCGAGGCGGTGCGTAATGAGTTCGGGCCTGAACTGCCGTTGTTGCATGACGGGCATCATCGGATGACGCCGATCCAGGCGGCGCGCCTGGGCAAGGACCTCGAGCCGTATGACCTGTTCTGGCTCGAGGACTGCACGCCGGCGGAGAATCAGGAGGCGTTGCGGCTGGTGCGTCAGCACACGACGACGCCGTTGGCGATCGGTGAGATCTTCAATACGGTGTGGGACTTCAAAGATCTGATCCGGGATCAGCTCATCGACTATGTCCGTGGTGCGGTGACGCATATGGGCGGGATCACGGCGTTGAAGAAGACGATCGACTATGCGGCGCAGTATCAGATCAAGTCCGGCTTCCACGGTCCGACGGATATCTCCCCGGTGGGCATGGCCGCGCAGATGCACCTCGGGCTCAGCATCCACAACTTCGGCATCCAGGAGTACATGCAGCACGGATCGAAGACCGATCAGGTGTTCGAGCAGTCCTTCACCTGGCGGGACGGACTGCTGCACCCGGGCGCCAACCCTGGTCTCGGTGTCGAGCTGAACATCGACGAAGCGGGCAAGTACCCGTACGAGCAGGCGTACCTGCCGTACAATCGCCTCGCCGACGGTACTGTCCACGACTGGTGAGACGTCCATGATCGGGGACCCGCCCCTCGTCGTGATGGGCGTCTCGGCATCGGGCAAATCGACGCTGGCTGCAGCGCTCGCCGAAGCGCGTGGCGCGATGTTCGTGGACGCCGATGATCTGCATCCCGAGGCGAACGTCCGGAAGATGTCAGCCGGCACGCCGCTCGACGACGCGGATCGGATGCCGTGGCTCGACATCGTCGGTGCGCGCCTCGCCGCGGACGAGAGCGGGCGCAGTGTCATCGTCGCCTGTTCTGCGTTGAAGCGCGCCTACCGTGATCGGCTTCGCGCCGCGGCGCCGGGAGTCCTGTTCCTGCAGCTTGACGGTGACAGAGAGACGCTGATGCGACGCGCAGGACAGCGGCGCGACCACTTCATGCCGCCCGCTCTGCTGGATTCGCAGCTGGCGACTCTGGAATCGTTGGAATCGGATGAGGGCGGCATGCTCGTGGACATCGACCTCT
The DNA here is from genome assembly GCF_030815955.1 of Microbacterium murale. Taxonomy (NCBI): domain Bacteria; kingdom Bacillati; phylum Actinomycetota; class Actinomycetes; order Micrococcales; family Microbacteriaceae; genus Microbacterium; species Microbacterium murale. The sequence goes on from NZ_JAUSXK010000001.1 coordinate 2,454,080, forward strand.
CCGTCGCCGAGGCTGTCGGACAGGTCGAGGCATGGCTGGATGGGGGAGACGTTCCTGAAGCCAAGCCACTGCCGGTTCGATCCTCGCCGCTCGACCCGTTATGATTACAGAGCGCATCCGCGCTTTCGAGCCGGATGCCTGGAGACGTCGCATAGTCCGGCCTAGTGCACCACCCTGCTAAGGTGGAGACCTCGCAAGGGGTCCAGGGGTTCAAATCCCCTCGTCTCCGCCAAGAAGTACCTGTTCAACAGTCAGCCCGAAGCCGCTGCGATCCCGGCGCGAAGCGTCTCAGGATGCCGCCATGCAGATGACGATGGCGACACTCGTCCCGCCGATCACGACCGTGAACACGGTGAGTGCGAAGGGGAGGCGCGAGTCGGGCATCGGAGCTCTGTGGCCGTCCCGCTCGAGTGCGCGGGTAGTGCTCCGGTAGCGTCGGCGCGCGGCGGCCCACAGGCCGGCGGATGCGATGATGCCGGCAACGCCACCGAGAGCCCACCATCCGCTCCCGAACGCCTCTGGCAGGATCCGCATCGCGACCAGCGAGCCGACACTGAGGGCGAGGCAAGTGCGGCGCCACCCGAGTTCGGTGCGCTCAGGCTGCAGGCCGGGGTCGAACAGCGACGTCATCGTGGTCTCGTCAGCGCAGCAGGATCGCGAGGACGACGAACACGCCGGCGACCGTGACCGCGGTGCCGAGTATCGCGCCGAGCAGCGAACCCGGCAGGGGCTGTGCGCGGCGTAGGGCTCGTTCGGTGCGCGCCCACTCGACCCAGGCGAGCGAGGGGACGAGAATGCCGGCTATGGCGAGCACGAGGGACGCTGCCAGACGCAGCTCGGGTTGCAGGTCGAGACCGAGTACCTCGAGGGCGACACCGCCCGCGATGAGCGCGAGCGAGGTTCGGATCCACGCGAGGAAGGTCCGCTCGTTCGCCAGGGTGAAACGGGCATCCGGCTCACCGCCGTGCCTGTACACGACCGGCGGGAAGCGGCGGCCGTTGCCTCCGGGCGTGCTCACAGTGCGACTGTCCGGAAACCGCTGTTGCTCATCGACGAGTCCGGAGTGTTCTGCGAACGCGCCGAATTGCGGTACCTGTTGCAGTACGAGATGTGGCAGAGGTAGCTCCCGCCGCGCAGCACCCGAGCCTGGCCTCGATCCGGCCCCGTTGGAGAGGCTGCGGGCGAACGGCCGTAATAGTTCGGATCGAACCAGTCCTGGCACCACTCCCATACGTTGCCCACCGACTGCCACAGGCCGTATCCGTTCGGCTCGAAGGTCCGCACAGGAGCCGTGCTCAGGAACCCGTCCTCCACCGTGTTCACCCGCGGGAACTCGCCCTGCCAGATGTTCGCGCGCCAGCCTCCGGCGTCCACCTCGTCATCCCCCCACGGATACTTCGCGCCCTCGATGCCGCCGCGGGCCGCGTACTCCCACTCGGCCTCGCTGGGCAGACGCCTCCCCACCCATCCGGCGTATGCGACCGCGTCGTTCCAGCTCACGTGCACCACGGGATGGTCTCCTCGCCCATCGATCGAGGAGTCGCCCCCGCCCGGGTGGCGCCAGTCCGCCCCGCGCACCCCGAGCCACCACGGTGTGCCGGACGGCACCCCGACGATGTCCTCCTCGGGCGCCGTCAGCGCGAGATGGAACACCGCGGAGTAGCCGAACGCCTCCGCCTCGGTGGTGTAACCCGTGGCATCGACGAATCGGGCGAATGCATCGTTGGTGACGGCGGTCGTGTCGATCGAGAACCCCGGAAGCGTCACAGGATGCCGCGGCACCTCCCCGTCCACCGGGTTGAGGTCTCCGGAGGAATCCCCCATCGTGAACGTGCCGGCGGGGATCACAGCCTGCTCCAGGTCATGCCGGCCCGCGGTCGATGCGCGCAGGGTCTCGCGTGACGGCATCCCGAGCGCGACGAACTGATCGCGTCCTGGTGCCCCGCATGTGCAACCGGGACCGCACTCCGCATCGGATGTCATGACACTCCTCCACTCCAGTTCGGTGGTCGCCCGCCAGCCTATCCCGAGTCCGCGGTCCCGATGCCAATGGCCTAGATCGATCCGCCGACTGCTTGACTCAATCGATTGAACACCCTAATCTCAGCATCATGGGTCGACCCACGCTGAGAGACGTCGCCGCGCGAGCCGGGGTGTCGGCATCGGCCGTCTCGTACGCGCTCAACGACGCCAGCACCGTTCGCCTCGCGGAGGCGACCAAGCAACGCGTGCGTCAGGCGGCCCGTGAACTCGGGTATGTCCCGAACGGAGTGGCGCGGTCGCTGCAGGCGCGCGCGAGCCGGACGTTCGGTGTGATCCTCGGCAAGGCGTTGACGCTCGCGCGCTACGCCTCGATCGTGGACGGGCTGGCGCGTGGCCTGAGGACCGAGGGCTTCCGGATCTCGCTGCTCGAGGAAGCGGACGCGCTCCGCGGTGTCGACGATGTGCGCGCCGGCACGCTGGACGGGCTCATCTTCATCGGTCACGACGACCAGGGAGTGCCGAGTGCGCTGCGTGACGCGATCGCGGAGTTCCACATCGCATTCGTCGCCGTCGATTGCGGCTCCGGAGCTGAGCAGGAGCGCTACCCGACTGTCGATTTCGACTACGGCGAGGGGGTGCGCCAGAGTCTCGCCTTTCTGGCGGGTGTCGAGAGACTCGTCTACATCCGACCCGGTATCGATTCGTACGCCGAGGAGGCGCGTGCGCGGGCGATCGAGGAAGCGGCGGGAGCTTCTGCGCTCGAGGTGCACACGCTCACGACGGATGTCACCCTCGAGACGATCGCACGATTCGACGCCGGTGACGCGGACAGATCGCACCATCACACCCTCATCCGGCAGCTCGGCGAAATTCTTGCGAGTTGGGCCGGTGTGCCGGCTCGAAGCGCCGTCCTGTGCGCGTGGGGCGCCGATGCGGAGGCGGCGTACCGGACCGCGTCGATGCACGCACCGGGCACCCAGGTCGTCGCGCTCGCGGCAGGCGCGCTCTCACCCGGACTCTGGCCGGGGCTCGTCTACTCGCGCCTCCCGCTCGAAGAAGGCGGGAGGTCGGCTGCACGACTCATCGTGGCCGTGGCCCGCGGAGAAGACGGCGCGGACGCACGCGCACACCTCATGCTCGCCCCTTCCCTGCAGCACGAGCGCTGACGAGCATCCCGACACCCCACCACGACGATCGACGAACGAGAGCTCCGCACGATGTCCCGACCCAACATCATCTTCATCATGTCCGACGACCACGCGGCACAGGCCATCTCGGCCTATGGCAGTCGTGTCAATGTGACGCCTCACCTCGACCGCATTGCAGACGAGGGCATGCGGCTCGACGCGGTCTATTGCACCAACTCCATCTGCAGTCCATCCCGGGCGTCGATCTTGACGGGGACGTACAGTCACGTCAACGGAGTTTCATCGATCTGGACCGAGATGGACTATCGGGTTCCCACGTTCACCGAGGTGCTCGGGCGTGCCGGATACAGGACCGCAATGTTCGGCAAGTGGCACCTGGGTGAGCATGGCACGTCACTGCCGCGCGGTTTCGACGCGTGGAAGATCTTTCCCGGCCAGGGCGAGTACGTCGATCCGCCCATGATCGACGAGAGCGGCACGGAGATCATGCCGGGCTACGCCACAGACGTCATCACCGACCTCTCGATGGACTGGATCGACAGCGTCGACGGCGAGCCGTTCTGTCTGATGGTCCATCACAAGGCTCCGCACCGTCCGTGGGTTCCCGACGAGAAGCACAGCCACCTCTACGCCGATGGAGAGATTCCGGAACCGGCGACGTTCTTCGACGACAACGCGTCCCGCAGCAAGGCGGTTCGAGGCGTGCACATGACCATCGCCGACGACATGGGCGCCGACGATCTGAAGACCGAGATTCCAGAGCACCTGCGGGGCGACGAGAACCGGGCGGCGCGGATGAGCTGGAAGTATCAGATCTACATGCGGGACTACCTGCAGTGCATCCAATCGATCGATGACAACGTGGGTCGTCTGCTCGACCATCTGGACGAACGTGGCCTGACCGAGAACACTCTCGTCGTCTACACCTCGGATCAGGGCTTCTTCCTCGGAGACCATGGCTGGTTCGACAAACGGCTGATGTTCGATCAGTCCCTGCAGATGCCCATGCTGGTGCGCTGGCCGGCCGAGATCGAGCCCGGCAGCCGCAGCGAGGCGATCATCACCAACGTCGACTTCGCCGCGACCTTCCTGGACATCTGCGGCATCGATGCGGCCGACGAGCTGCCGACGTCGCAGGGGCGTAGTTTTCGACCGATCCTGCGCGGCGAGACCATCGAGGACTGGGCGGATGCCGCTTACTATCGCTACTGGGAGCACGACGACCCCATCCACAGTGCGCCGGCGCACTACGGCATCCGCACTGCCGATCACAAGCTGATCTACTACTACGGTGCGGGTCTCGGAGTGCCGGGGGCATCCGGTGCCGTCTTCGACCCGGAGTGGGAGCTCTACGACCTGCGGGCCGACCCTGAGGAGTGCCGGAACGTGGCCGACGACCCCGCGTACGCCGAGGTGCGCTCCGCGCTCGAGGCGAAGCTCGCCGAATATCAGAAGAGGTACGCTGACGAGCCGTACGCGGGTCCCGAGACGCCTCGACCTGCATGGGGCCCTCATGACGCCGCCGCCGTCGAGCGCGTCGGCGCCCTGTTCGCACGCATCCGCGCGGAGCGGTGAGGCTCGACGTCGCGAGGAAGGCGCTGCTGTCCAAGCATCCTTTCGCGCGACGATGCGCACCTAGGCGATCGTGATGACGACGCGAGCGTAACGGGCCAGCGATGGCTGGTCGTCGGCGCGGATATCGCGTGCCTCGAGGATGAGATGCACTTCGCGTCCTGGCTCGAGCGCGGCCGCGAGGGTGAACTCCGTGCTCGCCGAACCGGTGTGGCTGAAGGCGCCGGACGCAGCGCCGTCAGCCGCGTTCGTGTCCTCGCGCCACAGAAGTCGGGTCTCGTCTCCGTCCGGGTCCGACACGTCGGCCTCCACGGCCACGGATGCGCCGGGGCGGGCACTGAGCGTTGCAGGAGTGACCAGGCGGATGTCGGGAGCATGGTTCGCCGCCGCGAATTCCGGTGTCGTCGACCACCGCAGGCGCGCGGCGAAGTCCCGCTGGGCGTCCGGGAACCATCGGGCCGCGGCGTACGAAGTGGATGGTTCGTCCGACTCGTCCCGGTCGGTCGCGAGGCTCGCGAGGAACTCATTGGCTCGGCGTCTGTTGCGCTTCTGACGGCCGCCCCAGCCGCCCCAGTGAGGCGCCTCGAAAGCGCGCAGGCCATTGCCGATCAGATTCAGGAAGTTGGTCGTGTCGCCCTCGGAGACCCACGAACCGGGCTCTTCGACAGGAGTGAAGACGTGGTATCCGTCGGCGCGGAGCTCCGCCTCGCTCCTGCGTGTTCCGAAGTAGTCGTTGTGATCGCCGGGCATCGTGCGGTCGTCGCCCCAGACGCGGTAGTGACCACCCAGCGGACCGGCGCAGATGATGTTCGCCTCGTGCCAGGACGACGACAGGAAGTGCGCACCTTCCGCGGTCGCCACAGTTCGTGCCGCATACCCCCACATCCGTGTCGCCACCTCGCGGACTTCGACCTCAGGCCAGCTCGGCGCGATGTACTCCTCGTACGTGTCATCCTGTGATGCGAACTTGGTCACGATGACCCGCCGGCTGAGCCGTTCTCGCACTGCGGGCCAGTCGGGCGACGATCCGAACCGCTCTTCCAGAGTCCTCAGCGCTCTCGCCAGGGTGGCCGGCCCGGCCCACAACTGCACGAACAGGGGGCGTGGGTCGTCGTCGAGGATCTTCTCGACGATCAGGTCCGCGCCGGCCGACGGTGTTCGATCATCGCCCTCGAAGGTGACGTTGCCGGTGCGTATCAGCGAACGCAGATGACCTGCGGTCGGGTAGCGCGCGTCGTGGACTCGCAGGTTGTCGTCGATCTCGGCATAACGATCGATGACTTCATGGATGAAGATGTCGTCTGCACCCCAGCGCCACGACGTCTGCGGTTCGGTGTACTCGCGGTCAGGGTGGAAGAAGCGCGTGCCGCGACCGTCACCCCGCCAATGGAACTGAGATCCTGCGTAGACCAATCCTTGAATCTCGATCTCGTTCGCGTAGAGAAGCAGGCGCACGAGCGAGTTCGCGTCGTCGATCTCGGGATCGGTCGTGACGATCGTGCGAGGGAGCCCGAAGGCCGCCATCAGCTGCCGGCCCGCGCGACGGCGAGGTCCGCGTCCAGCGCTTTCAACGCGTCCGCCGGCACCCCGGCCCTCGTCGCGATCGAGATGAGGCTCGAGTCGGGAGCGAGGCCGAGGATCTCGGTATGGGCGATGTCGGGTGCATGTCGCTCCACGACCGACCGGAACCGCGGCTCGAGCAGCAGATCATCGAGGGGAAGCTCGAGCAGATCCAGCGCTGTCAGCTCGTGCTCATGGGGCAGCGGTACGAGATTGCGTTCCGCACGGTCTCGGTGCGCTCGCGCACGCAGGTGCGCTGCATCGACAGGGCCTTCAGCGGGTAGTCCGAGCCGCACGTACTGACTATCCGGAGCGTCGCCACGTCGCATGAGATCGACCAGCAGCTCGGTCATCCGCAACTCGACCTCGTCGTCGACGATGGGGTGCAGCTGGCGGGGGTCGGAATCCAGATCGAAGAGCAACGTGCCATGCTGCCACGAGTTGAACCATACGGCGGAGGTCTCGGTGCGCATCGTCCGAAGACCCTTCGTGAAGGTGAACGGCTCCGCCGGGACCCAATCGCCGAGTTCGGCGACCGAGAAGCGTGCTCTCATATGGGTGGGCATGAGTGTGAATTCCTCGAGCGGCGAGTTGCTCACGTCATCCGCCGCCCGCATGTACACGTATCGTCCGTCCGTCACGTTCACATGCCCCCCGTAGACGCCGAACAGCGCGCCGTCATGTCCATCCGAGTGCGCGGTGAGCGGCTGACCGATCATGTCGGGAGTGGCCTCGATGCCGAAGAATTCGAGGATGGTGAGCGGGATGTCGACTGTCTGCGCCAGGCGTTCGTCGCGGATGCCGCGGGCGCCGGTGCGGGGATCCCACAGGAACATCGGCACATGTACGAGCTCATTGAACCAAGGAGTGATGCCCTTGGCCCACCATCCGTGCTCACCGAGCAGGAACCCGTGATCCGTGTTCACGATCAGCATGGTGTCGTCCCAGAGCCCGTACTCATCCATGGCATCGAGAACGCGGCCGAGGGAGTGATCGCACATGTCGAGCAGAGCGAGGTACTCGTCGCGCACGCGGTCCACCTCGTCCTCGCTTTCGAGGACACGGCGATATGCGGGCCAGTCGTTCGTCGCCTCATCCTGGAGTCCGCGACCTCCGCGGAAGCGTTCCGGAGCGAAGAAGGGCTCGTGCGGATCGAACAGCTCGATCTGCAGCATCCAGTCATCGGCGCCCGCGTTGGTCGTGATGAAGTCGATGCCGGCATCGACAGTGCGGGTCTGCGAGTGCTTCTGCTCGGTCTGCATGTACCTGCGGTTCACGGCATCCTGGGCACGCATGCGCACGACGGGGGAGGTACGGGTGTCGGTTGCGCCGACGATGCCCTTCCAGGGATCGCCTTCCTGTCCACGCGCGAACTCCCACGTCGTATAACGCGTGTGATAGGTCGCGCCGCCGTCCTCCCAGTAGTGCGTGTGATCCGATGCGAGATGCGTATGGATTCCGTTCTCTGACAGCAGGGAGGGGACGGAATCGTCGAACGGCTCGAGTGGCCCCCAGCTGCGGTGCAGGAAGTTCTGGCGCCCCGTGTGCAGTTCGCGGCGAGCGGGCATGCACGGCATCGACCCGGCATAGAACTTGTCGAAGGTGACGGTGCGCGCAGCGAGTCGCGCAAAATTCGGCAGGTGAGGGGTGGCATCCACATACGGAGCCACCATGTGGCGGTTGAGGCTGTCGAACATCAGATTGATCGCGCGCATGCTCAACGGATTCCTTCTCGGGTGACGAGGACGTGATCGCTGGGTGCGTAGCCCAGACGCCACGCGCCGAACCAGGCGGATTCGTTCTCCGCGACCGTCACCGGCCCGGTGTACAGATGCCAGCGTCGACCGTCCGGAACCGGCGAACCGGATGCCAGTTCGATGTCCGACAGATCCCCGAGCGGTCCGGGAGGATCGATAGTCCACGCGATGGACGCGCCCTCGGTGGTGGCCGTCGCGACGAAGGCTCCCGAATCGATCGTGACAACAGGAGCATCCGTCTGCGGACTGACGCCGCCGGGGCGCCAGCGTTCGATCAGCTCGCTCTCCGGGATGGCGCCCAGATCGCCGTACTCGTCGCGCCAGTCCTGCAGCGCTCGACTCAGTCGCTGCTTCGTCGCCTCGTGCACGGGATCGTCCGCCAGATTGCGCGTCTCGTGCGGATCCTCGACGATGTCGTAGAGCTCCTCCGCCGGACGCGGCACGCTCATCATGGAGCGCTGCAGCTCTGTGAGGATGTCGGGGTTCTGCCCCTGGGTGAGCATGTCGCCCTCTTCGTGCCGCAGGCGCCGCAGGTCGCTCCACGTGCCCAGGTGGTCCGGATAGTAGTTGTACTGCATACCAGGCCGGTCGGGATGCAGGTTGAGGATGTACCGGTATCGCTCGTCGCGAATGGTCCGGACCGTGTCGTCGGTGGCGTCCATTCGGTCGCGTCCCGCGTAGGCATAGGGCGCCGCAGGCAACGCCTCTCCGGTCGGCGACAGCAGGGGGCGTCCGTGCATGTGCTCCGGCACCTCGATGCCGGCGACTTCGAGGATCGTCGGCGCCAGATCGAGCATCTGGACGACCTCAGCGCGTGAGGTGCCCGGTTGGATACGTCCCGGCCAACGGGCGATGAGCGGCACACGCACCCCGGCCTCGTTCGCCCAGCGTTTCGCGCGCGGAAAGCTCGCCCCGTGATCGCTCCAGAAGACGACGAGCGTATCCTCGGCGAGCCCGTCCTCGTCGAGCTGGTCGAGGATGCCGCCGACCCACTCATCCATCGCGGCGACGAGATCGAAGTAGCGGGCCCACGCCTGGCGGAACGTGGGAGTGTCTGGATGGTACGGCGGCAACGGCACCGTTGCTGGATCGTGTCGCTGTTCGTCGCCGAGCGTGCGAGTGGCGGCTTCGTATGCGTCGTCGCCGTAGATGCGCGATTCGTGGGTGAGGAGGCTGTGGAACGACGCGAAGAACGGTGCGCCCTCCGGCCGGTCGCGCCAATGCGCGTGGGGGGAGCAGTCGTCGAACGCGGTCGGTGGGGTCTTCACCTGGAAGTCCGTGAACCAGTTGTTCGACGTGTAATAGCCCGCCTCGCGGAAGTACTCGCTCACCAACCGGACGGACGCAGGTGGCACGGCTTTCGTGCGCATGTGCATCGTGCCGATGGCCGTGGGGTAGCACCCCGTCATGATCGCCGAGCGCGAAGGCGCGCAGACGGGTGCCGCAGCGAATGCCTGATCGAACCGCATCCCCGATTGCGCCAACGCATCGAGATGGGGAGTGGGGGACTGGTCGGCATCGGGCCAGAGGCCGGCGTACGGGCCGATGTGAGGGTTGATGTCATGGGTCGAGATCCACAAGATGTTCGGCTGATTCATGATCCTCCTCGATACGCCCACGCATCATTGCGTCAACTACTGAACACTATTTAGTATTACACCACGAACGCGAACGAGGAGAACAAATGCCTGTATCACCCGGCGATCGCCCGAACATAGTGCTGATCCTGGCGGATGATCTGGGCTTCTCAGATATCGGCTGTTTCGGGGGTGAGATCCCGACCCCCAACCTCGATGCGCTCGCGGCCGACGGCGTTCGGCTCACGCAGTTCTACAACACCGCGCGGTGCTCGCCTTCCCGGGCATCGCTGCTCACGGGTCTGCATCCGCATCAGACCGGCGTGGGAATCCTCACGCGCGACGATCGGCCCGCCGGCTATTCCGGAACTCTGAACGACCAGTGCGCGACGATTGCTGAGGTGCTCGGCGATGCCGGGTACGCGACGCACATGGCAGGGAAGTGGCATGTCAGCGGCCGCATCGGCGCGCCGAACGGCACGTGGCCGACTCGGCGCGGGTTCGACAAGTTCTACGGCACCCTCGATGGGGGCGGCAGTTACTTCGCACCTCCCACGCTCATGGACGGCGAAGTGCTCGTGGATGCCCCGGCCGACTTCTACTACACCGACGCCGTCGCGGGCTTCGCTGCCGACGCGATCCGCGAGCATGTGGAGGAACGGCCCGATCAGCCGTTCTTCTCCTATGTCGCCTTCACGGCACCGCACTGGCCCTTGCACGCGCCGGAGTCCGCGATCGAGCAGCATGCCGGACGGTATGACCAGGGTTGGGCGTTCGCTCGTGAGGCGAGAGTCGATCGCCAGCGCGCGCTCGGACTGTTCGGCGAGAGCGATTTTCTTGAGAGCGACGCGGACCCCCGCGTGCCCGATTGGAGCGAGGAGGACGATCAGAATTGGCAGGCGCGACGTATGGAGGTCTATGCGGCACAGGTGGCGCTCATGGATGAGGGGATCGGTCGGATCTTGCGGGTCCTCGAAGAGAGTGGGGTCGCTGAGAACACCTGTGTGATCTTCCTCTCCGACAACGGCGGCTGCGCGGAAGAGATCCTGCCGGGAGGAGGGCGACTGCCGTTTGCTCGGACGATGACGAACGGCGACCCGATCGCGTTCGGGAACACGAGTGACGTGTGGCCGGGTGCCGTCGACACCTTCGCGAGCTACGGGCGCGCATGGGCGAACGTCTCGAACGCTCCGTTCCGCGAGTACAAACACTGGGTGCACGAGGGGGGAATCTCAACGCCCTTCATCGTGCGATGGCCGGCGTCGGTGTCTGCAGACGTTGCGATTCAGAATCACCCTCATCAGCTCACTGACGTCATGGCGACGTTCGTGGAGATGGTCGGTGCGACCTACCCTGGCGAGCGCGATGGGCAGCCGGTTCTCCGCATGGAAGGTGTCAGCATGCTTCCGACGTGGCGCGGCGAACCAGAAGAGGGTGAGCGGACACTGTTCTGGGAGCACGAGGGCAACGCCGCGGTGAGACGAGGGCGATGGAAGCTCGTGCGCAAATACCCCGCACCCTGGGAGCTGTATGACATTGATGCCGACCGCGGTGAACGGACGAACCTCGCCCTCGACGAGCGTCCGATAGTACGAGAACTCTCGGACGCCTTCGCCGAGTGGAGCGGTCGCGTGGAGGTCGTACCTCGCGAAATCTGGGAGCCCCTTTACGCACCGACCGCGTTGGGTGGATAGTCGACCTTGTCAAACCACTGAACAGTATTTAGTATTACTTTGCCGAGCAAGGTCGCCCGGCATCTTCCCGAAACCAATGACGTCGTAGGAGATCACATGCGATCCGCCCCTCTCATCCGCCTGGCGGCGGTAGCAGCCGTCGCCGCGCTAGCGCTCACTTCGTGCAGCGCGGGTGCCCCCGAACCTGCCGCATCGAGCGGCGGCGCCGCCACTGCACCGCTGCTCACGATCGGGTCACTGACCGAGCCCACGAGCTGGGACCCGGCTCAGTCGAACGAGGGCCACTTCGCCCCCATCTACCAGTCCGTGTACGACACGCTGCTCAAGCGTGAACCGGATGGCACCCTCAGCCCGATGCTGGCCACGGAATGGACCATGAGCGACGACAGCATGTCGCTTTCGCTCGAACTCCGCACCGACGTCACGTTCACGGACGGATCCGTCTTCGACGGCGAAGCGGTCAAGGCGAACATCGAGCACTTCAAGACCGCCAACGGGCCTCAGCAGGGGAACCTGGCGGCCATCGAGAGCGTCGAGGTCGTGGATGCTGACACGGTCAATATCCAGTTGAGTGCGCCCGATCCTGATCTGCCGAACAACCTGGCGAACTCAGGTGGCTACATGGCGAGCCCGGCTGCTCTGGCCACCCCCGAGATCACCACTGTCCCGGTCGGTTCCGGCCCCTACGTCCTCGACACGAGCCGTTCCGTCGTCGGATCGACCATCATGTTCACGCGCAACGAGGACTACTGGGGCGAGGAGCTTCCGTTCGACGAGGTCGAATTCAAGATCCTCACCGACGAGACGGCGCGCCTGAATGCGCTCACGTCGGGACAGATCGATTTCGCGTCGCTCAACCGTGCCGCGTCGGCACTGCAGGCGCAGGCAGCCGGCCTCAACGCCCCCGAGCCGTTCTCGGTCAACTGGGGCGGACTCCTCTTCTTCGACCGCGACGGCGCTCTCCTGCCGGAGCTCGCCGACGTCCGCGTGCGTGAGGCGCTTGCCATCGCGATCGACGCGGATGCGATCGTGCAGGTCGGCTGGGAAGGCCTCGGCACTCAGACATCGCAGGTCTTCGGTCCCGATACCGAGGCCTACGAGAAGGACCTCGATGACGCGTACGCGTACGACCCGAAGCGTGCCAAGGAGCTGCTCGCCGAAGCCGGCGCCAGCGACCTGTCGCTGACCCTCCCCGTGAGCGGCGTGTTCGAGCCGGTCATCTACGACGCGATCATCCAGAACTGGGAAGACATCGGAGTCACTGTCACCCGCCACCAGTGGGGTCCGGGCGAGGCCATCCCGTCCATGCAGCGTGGTGAGTTCCCGATCGCGTTCATGACACTCGCGTCGCGTTCGGACTGGGGAACGATGAACTTCCTGCTTTCTCCGGAGGCCACATGGAACCCCCTGGGGTCGACCGATCCCGAACTCGAAGCGCTCATGGCCGGGTACCCGAGCGCCGACGAGGCGGGTAAGGCCGAGATCGCCCGTGAGGTCAACGAGTGGGTCATCGACAACGTGTGGTTCGCGCCGATCATGCGCCCCGACACGTTCAACTTCTACGGTGACAGCATCGAGATCGTGCCGCAGGTGCAGCAGGCCATTCCGTCGATCTGGAGCTACACGCCGACCGGAATGTGATCACGAAGGGGCCCCGTTCCCGCGGGGCCCCTCCCTCTCACCGGAGAATCCTCATGCCCTTCCTTCTGAAACGCCTCATCTCGGCGGTGTCGCTGATCTTCGCGACCTCGCTCATCGTCTTCCTCCTCATTTCGCCTGCCTTCGGCGACATCGCGCGCAATGTACTAGGCGAGAACGCCAGTGCGGAGCAGGTCTCGCAACTGAACTCCGAGCTCGGATTCGACCGCCCCGTGTTCGTCCAGTACTTCGATTGGCTGGTCGGCGCGCTGCAGGGAGACCTCGGCACCTCGTTGTTCACGTCGCAGCCTGTGTGGGCGGCGATAAGCGTACGCATGCCTGTGACCGTCGCACTGGTCGTCCTCGTGACGCTCCTGAGCGGCATCATCGGCTTCGCGGTGGGAATCATCTCAGCAGTCAGGCGTGGGTGGGTCGACAAGACGCTGCAGTTCTTCGCCACGCTGGGAGATGCGCTCCCGGCGTTCATCATCGCGCTGTTCCTCGTCACGGTCTTCGCGATCCAGCTCGGTTGGCTTCCCGCCACCGGCTACACCGACTTCCGCGCCGATCCGAGCGCCTGGGCGCTCAGTCTGGTCATGCCCGTCGCCGCTCTCACCATCCCGGCAATCGCCGGAATCGCTCAGCAGGTCCGTAGCTCGATGCTTTCGATGATGCGGCAGGACTACGTTCGCACGCTTCGCAGCCGCGGCCTCTCGGAGACACGGGTCGTGCTCGTCCACGTGCTGCGCAACTCATCGACAACCGGTCTGACGGCCCTCGCCGTGCAGGTCGTCGGAATTCTCGGCGGCGCGGTCGTGATCGAGCAGATCTTCGCGCTCCCAGGCCTCGGCAGCCTCGCGATCGAGGCCGCCGTGCGCACCGACGCGCCGCTGGTGCTCGGGGCTGTACTCGCCTACGTCGTGATCGTCGTCATCGTCAATCTGCTGGTCGACCTGGCCGTCGCCTGGCTGAACCCCAAGGTGCGTCTCTCATGAGTCAGACAACCACTCTCGTCACGGCGGCACGCGCCGCCAAACAGGGGGCGTTCCGACGTTTCCTGCGCAACCCCCTCGGGCTCATATCCTCCATCGTGCTGCTCGTCATCGTGCTCGGGGCGCTTGTCGCCCCGTTCCTTCCGCTGCCCTCGCCCGACCTGGTCGTGCTCAGCGACGCGATGCAGGCGCCCAGTGCCGCGCACCTGCTCGGGACGGATGCCTCGGGTCGCGACGTGTTGAGCCGGCTGTTGTTCGGTGCCCAGGTCAGCCTCGCGGGCGCGGCTCTCGCGCTCGTCGTCGCGCTCGTGGTGGGCCTGCCGACCGGTCTGATCGCCGGCTACTATGGTGGCCCGTTCGACGCCGTCGCCAACTGGGTGAACAACCTCAATATGGCGCTGCCAGGGATCGTGCTGCTGCTCGCGGTGCGTGCTGTGGCGGGTCCGTCGATCTGGATCTCGATGGGTGTGTTCGGCGTCCTGCTCGCGCCGGGGGTCTTCCGCATCGTGCGTGCCGCGGTTCAGGCTGTGCGTGGCGAGCTCTACATTGACGCGGCTCGGGTGTCCGGACTCGGTGACGCCCGCATCATCGGTCGTCACGTGCTGACGGTCGTGCGTGCACCCGTCATCATCCAGTCCGCACGCCTTGCCAGCATCGCCATCGCTGTGCAGGCGGGGCTCGAGTTCCTCGGCATCGCCGACAGCTCGGTGCCGTCGTGGGGCGGGATGCTCAATGAGGGGTTCCGTCGAATCTTCGTCAACCCATCGCTTATCTTCTGGCCGAGCCTGGCGATCGGGCTCACGACCATGGCTCTCATCCTCCTCGGAAACGCGATGCGCGATGCCCTCGAAGACAGGGATGCCGGAGACAGCTCGAAGGTGGGCCGGCCGGAGCCGGCCGACGTGGCCTCGTTGGCCGACCGCTCCGACGCATCGCTGCTGTCGGTTCGCGACCTCGAGGTCAGCTACGGCGTCGGTGACTCGAAGAACACCGTCGTGCATCATGTCTCGCTGGATATCGAACCCGGTGAGGTGCTCGGCCTCGTCGGTGAATCGGGATCCGGTAAGACGCAGACTGCGTTCTCGGTGCTCGGGCTTCTGCCCGAGGGCGGCTGGGTCTCGCGCGGGTCCATCCGTTTCGACGGCACGGAACTCGCCGCCCTCAGCGCGACTGAACGGCGCAAGCTCCGCGGCACGGACATCGCATATGTGCCTCAGGAGCCACTCAGCAACCTGGATCCGAGTTTCCGGATCGGGCAGCAGCTGACCGAGCCGCTGCGCACGCGGCTCGGTCTGTCGAGGACGCAAGCGAAGGAACGTGCCCTCAGCCTGCTCGCCAAGGTCGGCATCCCTGATCCGGAAGCGACCTTCCGCGCCTACCCGCACGAGATCTCGGGCGGCATGGCACAGCGCGTCCTGATCGCGGGTGCTGTCGCGGGGGAGCCGAAGCTCCTGATCGCCGACGAGCCGACCACGGCGCTCGATGTGACGGTGCAGGCCGAGGTGCTCGATCTCCTGCGTGACCTGCAGCGCGAGACCGGAATGGCCGTGCTGCTCGTGACGCACAACTTCGGGGTCGTCGCTGACATCTGCGATCGCGTCGCTGTCATGAAGGCGGGCCGGATCGTCGAGACCAATGAGGTCGACACGATCCTGCGGAAACCGAGTGATCCTTATACCCAGACCCTCCTCGCCTCCATGCTGGACGAAGGACCGGTCCGTACCTACGTGGCTCCGACAACCGTCGATGCCGCCTCGTCAGAGGGGAGCAGAGGATGAACGCATCCGACAAGCTGCTGAGTGTAAACGATCTTGAGGTCGTGTACCGCGGGCGAGGGCGAAAGGTGTTCACCGCTCTCAAAGGGGTCTCACTGGACATCCGTCCCGGCGAGACGCTGGGACTGGTCGGCGAGTCCGGATCCGGTAAGACGACGATCGGCCGTGCCGTGCTGGGGCTCGCTCCCGTGTCCAAGGGCACGATCACCTTCGACGGGCGCGACATCACGAACGTCCCTGCGAGTGAGCGTCGCTCGCTCGCACGCGAGATGCAGGTCGTCTTCCAGGATCCGTACACGTCGCTCAATCCGTCCATGACAGTGGCCGACATTCTTGCCGAACCGCTCTTGATTCAGGGATGGACGCGTAAGGACGCCTACGCGCGGATCCGCGAGCTTCTCGATCGCGTGCACCTGCCGGCGGATGCCGATCGGCGCCTACCCAGCGAGTTCTCTGGTGGACAGCGCCAGCGCGTGGCCATCGCTCGTGCGATCGCGCTCCACCCGCGCCTGATCATCTGTGACGAGCCCGTCTCGGCACTGGACCTGACGACTCAGGCGCGCGTGCTCGAGCTTCTCATCGAGATTCAAGAGGCAACGGGTGTCGCATACTTGTTCGTGTCGCACGACCTCGGCGTCGTACGACACATCAGCCATCGTGTGACGGTGCTGTACCGAGGAGAGATCGTCGAAGCGGGCGATGTCGATCAGGTCACCGCACGGCCTGAGCACGCGTACACGCAACGCTTGTTCATGTCGGCACCCGTCGCGGACGTCGCGCTCCAGCGCGAGCGTCGCCAAGAACGGCGCCTCTTGGCGACCGGTTCAGAAAGATGAGGATGGAAAACACGACCAGTACCGCCGGACCTTCGGCGCGACACACGGACGGCACGCCCTACCGCGACCTCAATGGCAATGGGGTGATGGACCCCTACGAGGATCCGCGGTTGCCCATCGAAGAGCGAGTCGAGGATCTGCTCTCACGACTGTCGCTCGCCGAGAAAGCGGGGCTCATGGTGCAGTCGGTGGTGAGCGTCACGAGCGATGGCGCTATCGACGGAGACGAGATCGCGCCACGTGAGCTCAGCGCACGCCGGATGATCGAAGAACGACACGTGACACATCTGAACGTGCACCGAATCCCCGACCCCCGGGCGATGGCGCGGTGGAACAACGAGGTGCAGCGCGTCGCCGAGCGGGCGCCGCACGGCATCCCGGTGACGATCTCGACCGACCCCAGGCACTCGTTCACGGAGAACTGGGGAGCGTCCTTCAGCGCCGAGCACCTGTCCGCGTGGCCCGAGCCTCTCGGCCTCGGTGCGATCGGCGACGAGGCGACCGTCCGCGATTTCGCCGACATCGCGCGCCGTGAGTACACGGCCATCGGCATCCGGCTTGCATTGCACCCCACGCTCGACGTCGCTACGGAGCCGCGCTGGGCGCGCCAGTACAGTACTTTCGGCCAAGACGCCGAGACCGTGGCGAAGCTGGGCGTCGCGTACGTCGACGGTTTCGAGGGCGGCGATGGTCTCGGGGCGCAGAGTGTCTCGTGCATGGCGAAGCACTTCCCCGGAGGCGGACCGCAACGGGACGGCGAGGACCCGCACTTCAACTACGGCAAGGAGCAGGACTACACTGGCGGCATGTTCGAGTACCACCTCGAGCCGTTCCGCCGTGTCATAGCCCGTGGCGTACCCGCGATCATGCCCTCATACGGCATCCCGATCGGGCTGACTCTCGACGGCGAGCCCGTTGAGGAAGTCGGCTTCGGGTTCAACCGCCAGATCATCACCGGCCTGCTGCGTGAGAAGCTCGGCTTCGACGGCGTGGTCTGCACCGACTGGGGTCTGGTCACCGAGTCACGCATCGGGGGCAAGGTTCTGCCGCCGCGGGCATGGGGTGTGGAGCACCTCACCGAGGTCGAACGCGTGCAGAAGATTCTCGAGGCGGGGTGCGATCAGCTCGGTGGTGAGGAGGAACCGGGCTACATCGTCGAACTCGTCGAGTCCGGTGCAGTCGATGAAGCCCGCATCGATGAATCGGTTCGGCGACTGCTTCGGGTGAAGTTCGCACTCGGCCTGTTCGAGCATCCCTATGTCGACGAGGAAGCCGCGATCGACTCCGTCGGCACGGTGGAGTATCGCGCAGCCGGGCATGCCGCCCAGGCGCGATCGATGGTCGTGCTGACCAACGGGCTATCATCATCCAGCCCGGCCCTTCCGTTGCGTCGGGGGGCGAAGGTGTTCGCAGAGGAGCTCTCGGACGCATCGCTCAAGGAGGCGGGCCTGGTCCCGGTGAGTGATCCGGCGGAGGCCGAGGCGAACATCGTTCGGATCGTCGCCCCCTACGACGCCCGGGACGGGTTCGCACTGGAGGCGAGCTTTCATGCCGGTTCGCTCGAATTCGCGCCGGCGATCGCGGAACGGCTGCAGACGCTCGCCGCTCACGCACCAGTGATTCTTGTCGTACACCTGGAGCGACCGGCGATCCTCGAACCGCTCTTCCCGAGCTGCGCGGCATTTCTCGTCGAGTTCGGCGCCTCCGACGACGCCGTCCTCGAAGTGCTGACGGGCCGTACGCGCGCCGAGGGGCGTCTGCCGTTCGACATCCCGCGCTCCGTCGAAGCGGTGCGCACGTCCCGCGTCGACGTTCCGGGGGACTACGCGAGCCCGCTTTTTCCGGCCGGTCAGCCCAGCGCTCCCATCCGGCGCAGGGCGCCGCGTCGGACCTACGCTCAGGGACGGGAGAGTCAGGAGCTGATCCTCGAGACTGCGCTGGAGATCATCGAGCGCAAGGGATACGGCGCGACGTCACTGCGCGATATCGCGGAAGCGGTCGGCATGACGCAGGCGGGTCTGCTGCACCACTTCGGGACGAAGGAGAACCTGCTGGTCGAGGTGCTGCGACAGCGCGATGTCGTCAACCGGCGCATCGTCGCAGCGCAGGGCGGGGACGATCCGATGACGATCCGGGTGGCGCGTCACAACGAATCGGTGCCGGCATTGGTGCATCTCTACGTCAATCTCGAGGCTGCGGCGGCGGACGGGGAGCATCCTGCTCATGAGTTCTTCCTCCGTCGTGAGAACGAGGTGCTGGCGAGCATGCGGCGCGACATCGAAGCCCGCCAGCAGGCAGGCACGGTTGCACGTGACGTCGATGCCTCGATGATGGCTCGGGTGTTCCTCGCTCTCTCCGACGGGTTGCAGGCTCAATGGGGCATCAATCCCGAGGTGGATCTCGTGGGAACGATCGAGTGGCTCTGGGCGCAGTTCGCCGAGAGGAAAGGGGAGTGATGCAGGCGATGGACGGGCGCGTCGACTCGCCTGAACTCGAGCAGCTCTATGCCGACTCCGAGGCGAACTCGACGGCTTGATGTCACGGACGGCCCGCGTCTATCCGCTCGAGGCCGGTGGCTGCGCCGAAAGCGTCGCGCGCACGATGCTCAGGAACCAGGCCGTTGCCGTGTTCGTATCCGAGTCGCGGTGCGAGACGAGATGAATGGATGTCGTAGGTGATGGGAACGGCAGTTCGAGCAGCTTCGTGCCAGAGGGAAGAGCGAGCGCTGCGAACGCATCGATCGGAACGATCGCGACGAACCCGCAACGCGCGACGATCCACGGCAGGGAGGTGAAGCGGGGCACCTCCACGTGCGGAGTCCGCGAGAGAACGCCTGCGCCCAGCGTCGTGACCGCCTCGGTGATCGCTCGGTGGCCTGCCGACGATCCGACCCGTGCCTCAGGCAGACGGCGCAGATCATCGACACGAATCCGACCGTTGTCGTCCTCGAGGTCAGACGGCACCAGGCAGGCGTACCGGTCCTGAAACAGGACTTCCTGATTCACCGGCCCCGCAACCGGGGAACTGGTGATCGCTGCATCGATATCGCCCGACAGCACCTCCGCTGCGACCGTGTCGATGTCGAGTGGGACGACTTCGATCGAGATTCCTGGGCCGTCGTGCCCCGTGGCCAGCAGAATGCGCGGCAGGAGCCCCGCTTCGCCGAGGTCGGTGAGGGCGATGCGAAACCGGCGCTGCGACGTCGCCGGATCGAAGCGATTGCCGTCTTCGGAAATTGCGACTATGCGCGAGAGCGGACTGCTGATCTCGGTGTACAGATCTGTGGCGAGGCGGGTGGGCCGGACCCCCGTGCCCGTGCGGATGAAGAGCGGGTCACCGAAGTGCGTTCGCAGTCGCCGGAGAGCGTGGCTGACAGCGGGTTGCGAGACCCGAAGGGTCTCTGCGGCGGCCGTCAGGTTCTTAGCCCGATAGATCACCACGAATGTCCGAAGGAGGTTGAGGTCGATGTTCGCGAGCATCTCTCTATTATTCACGCCGAGAATAATTCAGATACCTATTATTCATTGGACGCACCTTTGCGAGAGATTTACCGTGGAGTCAGGTCGCCGATGACCTGAGGAACGGAATCAGTGCAGTGACGCAGATGATGAAGGTCGCCGACTCTCTCGGCCGCATGCTCGCCGAGTTGGGTGTATCGCAGGTATTCGGAGTGGTCGGAAGCGGCAACTACCGGGTGACGAACGCGCTCGTCGCTTCCGGTGCGACCTATGTCGCGGCCCGGCACGAAGCCGGTGCAGCGTCCATGGCCGATGCGTACTCCCGCATCACCGGCGATGTCAGCGCGCTGAGCCTGCATCAGGGATGCGGGCTCACGAACGCATTGACGGGTATCACCGAGGCCGCGAAGTGCCACACGCCGCTCCTGGTGCTCGCCGCCGACACGGCCGTGGGCGATGTCACGTCGAACTTCCACATCGACCAGGACGCCGCCGTGCGTGCCGTCGGCGCCACGCCCATGCGCATCCACTCCGCCGAGACCGCGCTCGCGGATGCGGCCCGAGCATTCCGGGTCGCTCAGGTCGAGCGCACCACTGTCGTGCTCTCGTTGCCCATCGACATCCAGGATCGGGAGATCGCGTATCCGGGTCCGCGGCCGGCGTCGAATCTCCGAGTTCCGACGCCGACCGTCTTGACCGGTGACGCGACGGAACTCGGCGAGATGATGGCACGTGCGCACCGTCCGGTCATCATCGGAGGTCGCGGGTCCCGGATTGCGAAGCGCGACCTGCGTGAGCTTGCGGCGGTGACCGGCGCACTGCTGATCGCGTCGGGCGGCGCGCGCGGGGTTTTCGAGGGTGATGAGTGGGCGCTCGATGTCGTCGGAGGCTTCGCGACGGACAGCGCAGCGGAGCTCGTTCGCGATGCCGACCTCATAGTCGGCTTTGGTGTCGCGCTCAATGACTGGACAACGCGCGGCGGAACCTTGCTCGAGAAGGCGACGCTCGTCCAGGTCGACGACCGTGTCGGCGCCATCGGCAAGCACCGTCTGGTCGACCTCGGCATCGTCGGCGATACCCGGGCCGTCGCGCGTGCCGTGATCGCGGCGCTGGCGGCGTCCGGGACGACACAGGCCGGATACCGCACTCCCGAGGTCGCCGATCGGATTCGCACAGCGCGCTATTGGGCGGACCAGGATGTCGAGGTGGTCGACGAACCAGGGTTCATCGACCCGGCCGCGCTGACCAACGCACTCGATGCGATCCTTCCGGACGAACGCGTCGTCGTCGTAGACGGGGGAAACGTCAACGCGTACCCGGGCGCGCATCTGCGAGTGCCGGACGACGAGGGTTACGTCCTCCCGCTCTCTTTCCAGTCCATCGGCCTCGGCCTGGCGAGTGTCATCGGCGCTGCCGTCGCGCGTCCGGATCGGATGGCCGTGCTCGGCACTGGTGACGGGTCTCTGCTGATGGGGGCTGTGGAGTTGGAAACCGCCGTTCGGCTGCGGCTCGGCGTGGTCATCATCGCTTTCAACGACAGCGCCTACGGTGCCGAGATCCACCTCTTCCCGGACTCCACGCCAGAGGAGCAGGAGATCGTGCGTTTTCCTGACACCGACATCGCGGCGATCGCACGGGGCTATGGCTGCGACGCGATCACCGTGCGCTCTCTCGATGACCTCGGCGGCGTATCGGCCTGGCTCGAGTCGGATCGCGATCGCCCTCTGGTGATCGACGCGAAGATCACCGGCCGTGCTTCCTGGCTCATGGCCCGAGAGCACGGGCACTAGTCACGGTCACCGGAACGACGGCACCAGTAGACGTACGCAACCGAAACAAGGGAGTTTCATCATGATGCACAGCACAGCAACCCGTACCCGCCGGGCGCTCGTAGTCACGGGTGTTGCCGCCGTACTCGTTCTCGTGGGATGCGCAGCAGATCCGGAGGGCGCTGCATCCGAGAACGACGATGCCGGAGGCGAGGGCGGCACGATCCGGGTGGCCTATCTGGCGACAGGATCGTCGCTGCCGCTCTTCGTGACCGCCGAGAAGTATGCGGAAGAGGTCGGTATCGACGTCGAGCTGGTCGAGGTCGCGAGCGGCAACGAGTCGATCACCGGGGTCGCGACCGCCCAGTACGACGCCGGGTTCGCCGGCATCGGATCGGCCGCATACAACGCCGTGGACGAGGGCCTGCCTGTGCGGTACGTGGCCCCGATGCATTCGGGCTATATCGAGGACTACTTCATCGTCTCGTCTCAACTGGCAAGCTCTTCGGACGAGGCGGCCACGGTCGCAGATGACATGTCGCAGCTCGCGGGGCAGACGTTCGCCGTGAACGCGCCCGGCGTCGTCACCGAGGCGCTGCTCGGTTTCGCGCTGGAGCGCGGCGGGCTGTCCATGGACGATGTCGCACTCGAGTACATCCCCCTTTCCCGATCAGGTGCCCGCACTCGCCAACGGTGGCATTGCAGCGGGCATCCTGTCGGAGCCGTTCCCCACGCAGGCCG
The DNA here is from genome assembly GCF_030815955.1 of Microbacterium murale. NCBI lineage: Bacteria > Bacillati > Actinomycetota > Actinomycetes > Micrococcales > Microbacteriaceae > Microbacterium > Microbacterium murale. Next base: position 2,476,580 of record NZ_JAUSXK010000001.1, read on the forward strand.
AGGAGAACGGAGCGGGCTACCGCCCGTGGGAGACGCCCACGGATGAAGATCCGTTGCCCTTCACCGGCATCATCTACAACACCGACTGGGCGGAAGAGAATCCACAGGTGGCTGAGGACTTCATGCGCGCATACGCGATGGCCGCCGAAGACCTCGACACGAACGGCTGGGACACGCCGGAGATGCTCGACCTCGTCGAGCAGTACACGGGGGCGGATCCTGCGACCGTCGCCGCGTCGCGTCAGCACCACATCTCCGCTGACCTCGACGTGGACTTCGACGTCCTGCTGCGCTACCAGGAGTTCTTCATGGCGCAGGGGTCGTTGAACTACGACGAGATCATCCCGGAGGAAGACATCTGGGACTTCAGTTGGCGCGATGCAGCCCTCGAGAACTGATGCGGGCGAGTCGATGACCGTGCAGGCCCGACCGAAAGTCCGGCTCACCGATGTGAGCAAGCGGTTCCCCGGGAAGGAGCAGGTGACCGCGTTGGAGGGCGTCTCGCTCGATATCGCGGAAGCCGAGTTCGTCTCGATCGTTGGTCCTTCGGGCTGCGGCAAGTCGACGTTGCTGCGGCTCGTGGCGGGCCTGCACGAGCCCTCGTCTGGAAATGTCGAGATCCGAAGCACCAAACCCGACCGCCCGAAGACGGCGATGGTGTTCCAGGAGCACGCTCTTTTCCCGTGGATGTCTGTTCGCGAGAACGTCATGTTCGGACCCCGCAACCGCAACGTGCCCAAGAAGGAGGCGGCCGAGATCGCCGATGAGCAGCTGGGGCGGCTCGGCCTGGCACGCTTCGGCGACTTCTTCCCGCATCAGCTCTCCGGAGGAATGAAGCAGCGCGTCGGCATCGCTCGGGCGCTCGCTCAGGACGCCGAAGTGCTCCTCATGGACGAGCCGCTGGGGGCTCTGGACGCACAGACTCGGACGCTGCTGCAGGAGCAGATCCTGGAGCTCCGCCAGCAGACGAAGCCGACCGTGCTCTACATCACCCACGCGATCGACGAGGCAGTCTTCCTCTCAGACCGTGTGGTGCTGATGTCCGCACGCCCTGGGCGGATCCGCGACATCGTAGAACTCGACTTCGGTCCCGATCGCACACCCGAGCTGCGCGGCACACCGGAGTTCGCGGCGCTGTCCCAGGACATCTGGAATCACCTGCGCGACGAAGTGCAAGCGGCCATGGCGGTGGATGACAAGTGAGTTGGCGCGGCCTTCGCGACAAGTGGGCACTGTTCGTCGGCCCGATCGTCATCCTGATCGGGTGGGAGTTCCTGAGTCAGGCCGGCATCATCCGGGCCACCTTCTTCCCACCTCCGACGCAGATCATCGCGCGCAGCGTGATCGTATTCGAGCCCGATTCGGGGCTCGGGGGCGACGTCATCGCCACGATTCTGCGCGTCGTCGTCACGATCGTCCTCGCCGTGGTCCTGGGCGTCGGCGTCGGGATCGTGATCACCGCGTCGCAGTGGATGGAGCGCGGCACTCACACGGTGCTTGCGTTCCTCTATCCCATCCCAGGTGTGCTGTTCTTTCCGTTCCTGACCTTCCTGCTCGGCCGCACCGAGATGGCGATCATCCTGACCGCGCTCGTGACTCCCCTCATCGTGATGATCCTCTACACGGTCTCGGGCGTGCGCAGCATCGATCGCACGCTGCTCGAGGTGGCGGAGAACTACGGCTCTCGCGGAGTGCGGCAGTTCTTCGGCATCCTCGTACCCGGCTCGCTGCCCTCGATCGTCACGGGCATTCGGGTGTCGCTCGGGTTCACGCTGATCGCCGTGATCGCGATCGAGATGGTCGGTGCCCCGAACGGGCTGGGTCAGTTCCTCTGGTCGAACTGGCAGATCCTCCGCGTCACCGACATGTACGTGGCGCTGCTGATCATCGCCGTCATCGGACTGCTCAGTTCCGTCGGGTTCGATGCGGTCGCCGACCGGTTGCTGCCATGGCGTCGCGACGTGCAGGGAGCACAGATATGAACCCTGCAGTTCGGCGCTGGGCGCAGTCCTGGGCCATCCCCGTCATCTTGCTCGTGCTGTGGGAGGCAGTGACACGCGCAGGCCTGCTCGACCCGCGATTCTTCCCCCCGCTGAGCGAGATCATCATGACGGCGGCAGGCGAACTCGTGAACGGGAGGCTCGGTCTCGACCTCGTGCTGACGATCCAGCGACTCATGGTGGCTTTCGTCCTCGCGGCGGTACTCGGCGTTGCAATCGGTGTCGCGTCCGGTAGGTGGCGGACCGTTGAGATGCTCATCCGTCCCATCACGGATACGCTCTACCCGCTGCCGAAGATCGCGCTTCTTCCGCTTTTCATCATCATCGTGGGGCGAGGTGAGGTGGCCTACATCATCACTGCATTCGCGACCGCGTTCTTCCAGATCATCATCAGCACGCGCGGGACGGTCAGGGACGTGCCGACAGATCTCATCGCGGCGGGGCGAAACTTCGGCGCCACAGGTGTCCGCTTCTTCACGCGTCTCTTGTTCCCCGCGATCGCGCCGGGATTGCTGAACGGGTTGCGCCTCGGGATGGCGACTTGCCTGATCACGCTGATCGCCGCCGAGTTCGTCGGCGCCGAATTCGGGATGGGCGCCGCGATTCGCAGGGCGGGTCAACAGTTCGCCGTCGAGGAGGTCTATGCGGGCATCCTGATCGTGGGGCTGCTCGGCCTGCTGATCAACCTGGCGTTCCGCCTGGTCACACCTTTGGTGCTGCCGTGGCAGCGCCGTGTTCAGCCCGCGGCCGTCGGCCGGCGCGGGTGACGGCCGTGATCAGAACGTGACGACGAAGCACTCAAGCGTCGAACCGCCGAGGACGATGGCGATGTGGATCTAGGCGTTCTGCGGGAAGCCGAGGTTGATGCCGCCGTGGCTCGGATCGGGCCAACGCGTGGTGACGGCCTTCTCTCGGGTGAAGAAGCGGAAACCCTCGCGACCATACGCCTTCGTGTCGCCGAAGGCGGATGCCTTCCAACCGCCGAAGGAATGGTAGGCCACCGGCACGGGGATGGGCACGTTCACCCCGATCATGCCGGCCTCGATCTCGTACTGGAACCGACGAGCGGCACCGCCGTCGTTCGTGAAGATCGCTGCGCCGTTGCCGAAGGCGCTGGCGTTGATCAGCTCGACGCCTGTCTCATAACTGTCGACGCGCACGATCGAGAGCACCGGACCGAAGATTTCATCTGTGTATGCGCGAGAGGTCGTGGGCACACGATCGAGCAACGTGGGGCCGAGCCAGAATCCGTTCGGGTCTCCATCGGGTTCGACCTCGCGGCCGTCCACGACCACCTCGGCGCCGTCCGCTGCAGCGATGTCGATGTATGACGCCACCCGGTCGCGATGTTCCCGCGTCACCAGCGGTCCCATGTCGCAGTCGCGACGGCCGTCGCCGATGCGCAGAGGACGCATCCGCGAGGTCACCTTCTCGATGAGGTCGTCTGCGACCGCTTCGACAACGACGGCGACCGAGATTGCCATGCAGCGCTCTCCCGCCGATCCGAAGCCGGCGTTGACCGCTGCGTCGGCGACCTGGTCGAGGTCGGCATCGGGGAGCACCAGCATGTGGTTCTTCGCTCCGCCCAGGGCTTGAACACGCTTGCCGTGGCCGGCTGCGGTCTCGTAGATGTAGCGCGCGATCGGCGTGGAGCCGACGAACGAGATCGATGCGACTTCGGGATGCTCGAGCAGAGCATCTACGGCCACCTTGTCGCCCTGCACCACGTTGAAGACGCCGGCTGGCAGGCCGGCCTCGTGCAGCAGCGCGGCGAGCCAGAGTGCGGCGGAGGGGTCCTTCTCGCTCGGTTTGAGGATGACGGTGTTGCCGGACGCGAGGGCCACGGGGAAGAACCACATCGGCACCATTGCCGGGAAGTTGAACGGGCTGATGATCGCCGCGATGCCGATCGGCTGGCGGAAAGAGTAGACGTCGACGCCTGTCGAGGCATTCAGCGAGTAGTCGCCCTTGAGCGCTTCGGGGAAGCCGAGTGCGAACTCAACGACTTCCTGGCCGCGGGCGATCTCACCGAGAGCATCCGAGACCACCTTGCCGTGCTCGGCGGTGATGATCTCGGCAAGCTCGCCTTTGCGTGCATCCAGCAGCTCACGAAACCGGAACAGGATCGTCTGCCGTCCCGCGATCGAAAGATCGCGCCAGGCGGGGAATGCCAGGGCTGCCGCACGGACGGCCGCGTCGACGTCGGCGGTCTCGGCCAGCACGACGGATCCGCTCTGTACGCCGGTGGCGGGATCGAACACCGCGCTCGTACGGCGGTCGGGCGTGTCGACGCGTGCACCATCGATCCAGTGGGGAATGCGGTTGGTCATCGGAACCTCTGCTTCTCGGTGATGATGTGATCAGTCCATGACAACGACGGCGCGGCCCGTGATCTCGCCGAGCGCGAGAGCCCGGTAAGCGGCGTCGGCGTCATCGAGTGTGTAGTGCCGCGTGACGACCCCCTCGGCATCGAAGTGCCCATCGACGGCCAACTGGACCACCGCAGGCAGGTCCACGCGGGTGCGTGCACCGAACGATCCGGTCACCGTGTAGCCGCGCCGCACCAGCGGTGTGATCTCGATCTCGGCGGTCGCGGTGCCGGCGGCGATGCCGATCGCGACCATGCGGCCGCCGTCGGCGAGGATGTCGATCGCTTGACGGAAGGTTGCCGGGTGCCCGAGGGCTTCGAACGAGACGTCGACACCGCGTCCGTCGGTCAGGGTGCGGACCTCTGTTCTCACGTCGACGCTGCGCGAGTTCACGGTATGGGTCGCGCCGAGTCGGAGGGCCGCTTCGAGCTTCTCGTCCGATACGTCGATAGCGATGATCGGGTTGGCTCCGGCGGCCTTGGCGATCTGCAACACCCCGCTGCCGACGCCGCCGACGGCGGTGATCGCAACGGACTCGCCCCGCTCGACGTGCCCGGCACGGTGGACGGCGCCGTAGGACGTGAATGCGGCGCAGCCGAGGATCGCGGATGACACCGGGTCAAGTCCGTCGGCGAGTCTGGTGAGTGCGGAGATGGGAACCACGGAGTATTCAGCCAGGCCGCCCATGGAGTACATGGCCAGGAACGAGCCGTCGGGAAGGGCGAGCCGGCTGGTGCCGTCGTAGAGGGTTCCGCGCAGGCGATTCTGGCCGAAGAAGTTCGCACAGAGGTCATCGCGACCGCGCGCGCAGTCATCGCATTCGGTACAGGGCATGATGAAGGCGCCCACGACTGCATCGCCCGCGCTCAGTCCATTGGTGTCAGCGGTGCCCCCGCCGAACGACACCACGGTGCCGCTGATCTCGTGGCCCAGGACCGCTGGACGCGGAAAGGCGACTTCGCCCTTGATGACGTGAAGGTCGGTGTGACATACGCCGCAGGCGGTGACCTTCACAAGTGCCTCGCCTGCCTGTGGCGTCGGTACTGCGATCCGCACGATCTCGAGTTCGGGGCGATCAGTTCTTAGAACTGCGGCCTTCATCGTCGTGGGCAACGCAGTCGTCTCGTCCGTGTGCACGTCAGCACGTCTCCTATCGGTGGGCCACGGTCAGCCTGAGGTGTGCATCGGGTGCAGTCGCGCGAGGCCGGTCAGCGCCCAGTCGTCTTGGTGAGCTCTTGGCGCTCAATGGCTCCCGGGGAGTTCGACGTGGTCGAGTTCGTAGCCGGTCGGGTCGAGCGCTTTCGCCATGATGCTGGTCATGACCGGCAGGGGCACGAGGCAGTCCTCGCACGCGCCGTCGCTCGCATCGATCTTGACGACGACCTTGTCGCCCCCGACCTCCGACCAAGTGAGCAGGTAGCCATCCGTCGCCATCATCTCGCGAAACGAAGCGAGGGCGTGGTCTACGGATACGGTCGTACTCATGATGATCTCCTTGGTTCTCGAATGTCGGTAGTCAGACGATTTCGGTGACGCCGAGGATGCGCAGAGCATCCGGCACGGCTTGGTCGGCCCGTCCGCGGATGTGCTCCACGTCCAGGCTCGCGACGGGGTGCTGCACCATGACGAACTGGAACCCTGGGAAGCCCTGCACATCGGCCATCGCCTGACCTGACATGGCGAAAGAGTCGGACGTGATGCTCACGGTGGGGATGCCGGCGCGCTCGAACAGGATGCCGTCTGCCACGGTCGCCGCACTGCATGAGCCGCAGTCGCCGACCGCGGTGATGACGATATCGACCTCGGAGACGATCTGCCGGAAGAGTTCGTCCTTGACCGGCGTGCCGAAGTAGTCCTTGACGTAGTGCTTGATCTCGCCGATGCCGTAGTCGCGCTTGAGGTCGGCTGCGATCTCGTCGAGCAGCAATGTCGAGTTCGGCTTCGTGTTGTCGAGTAGCCCGACGGTGAGCCCCTTCAGCGTCACCGGGCGCGGAGAAAGCGTGCTGTCGTTCGCGCCCTCGGCTGCGCCGGTCGGGTCGAGAAGTGCTTCGCGCATCGAGGTGGTCATCCGGTTCCTCCGTGTATCGCCGCGACCCGTCGTGGACCGCCGACTTCTACAGTGCCCCACCGCCGAGGGGTGCCGCAGGAGGGTTTTCATCTGCCGGAAGACTGCGCGGAGCACGACCTTCATGAAACCGCGCGAACCGGCTCGCAGCGAAGCTCAGCACGAAGCACGCGAGCATCCCGACCGTCATCGGCAGCGCCGTATGCGGTCCCGCGAACCCTCCGATCGGGCCCGCGAACGCACCGAACGCGAACTGGATGCACCCCATCAACGCAGCACCCGATCCTGCGGCGAACGGCGTGCGGCCCAGGGCGAGCGTCGTCGCATTCGCCATCACGCCGGCGACTCCCGCACAGCCGATAGCGATCAGCGACACGTAGACGGGCACGTTGAGGGCGTCAACGATCGTCACGACGACGAGCAGCGCGGACGCCGCCATCGCCACCGCAAGATCGATCAGCAGCATTCGTCGCGGGCCGTACCGCGTCGAGAGCGGGGCATTCATCCACCCTCCCGCGAAGACAGCGAGCCCGTATGCCATGAACATGAGCCAGAAGCCCCACACATCGACGCCGAGCACATCCTGCGCGACGAACGACGAGGCGTTCACGTAGATCGTGAGACCGGCGAAGATGAAAGCCATCGTCAGAAGGAACCCGACGTAGACGGGGTCGCGCAGCAAGCGCCCGTACATGGCGCCCATGCCGATGGCGCTGAACGCGGCACGTCGGTGCAGTGGAAGACTCTCTGGAACACCGACGATCGCCAGCACCAGAAAGGCCGTGCTCGCGATGACCGTGCCGACGAGGATCGAGCGCCAGCCCGAGACCTGCAGCAATACGGTGCCCGAGAACGAGGCGATCAGCGGCCCTGCCGCGAGTGTGCCCATGAGCAGGCTGTAGGCGCGCGATATCTGCGGCCCGACACCGATATCGGCGACGATCGCGCGCACCACAACGACGCCAGCCGCAGCCCCGAGGCCCTGCAGCACGCGGCTCGCGATCAACAGCTCGAGGGTCGGAGCGAGAGCAACGAAGACGCTTGCTGCCGTGAGCACGGCGAAAGCAAGCAGCAGGACGCGGCGTCTACCCAGGCTGTCGGAGAGAGCCCCGACGATGAGCTGGCCGACCGCGACGCCGGCGAAGAACGCGGTGAGGCTGATCTGAACGCCGACGATGCTCGTACCAAGGTCGTCGGCCATGATGCCGAGCGCTGGGAGATACATGCTCGCGACGATCGGGTTGAGGGTCATCAGCGCGCAGAGCACGGCGAGTAGTCCATGCGTGAGTCGAGGGGCTCCTGCTCCATCGAACTGTCCGCGTGATCGCACCTGCACCTCCTCGGCCTGGTCAGATGTACGCATTGCGACTTTGCGCCCGCAATGCGTACACTGGCATCCTCGCATCGATCTTGCTCTTTCGGATTAATCGGTGCGACGAGAGGACGACGATGCCCACGCTCCGCAGCAACCTTCCGCCGACGTCGGCGCTCGCGATCGCGCGACGCGCGCACTACACGGCGCTCGGTATTCCGAAAGCCGATTGGGAGAAGCCCAAGGTCGCGATCGTCAACACATCGTCAGAGCTCGCCGCGTGTTTCTCGCACCTCGACGACGTCGCCGCGCGGCTCAAGGTCGAGCTGCGTGACGCCGGACTGCTTCCGTTCGAGATCCGCACGACCGCGCCGAGCGACTTCGTGACGAGCGCAGGCCGTGCCGGCCGCTACATCCTGCCGAGCCGCGACCTGATAGTCGATGACATCGAAGCCGCTGTCGAAGGTGCGAAGCTCGACGCGATGATCTGTCTGTCCTCCTGCGACAAGACGACGCCCGCGCATCTCATGGCCGCGGGGCGCCTCGACATCCCCACGATCATCATCCCCTGCGGCTACCAGCATTCCGGTCTCGCCGAAGGCCGTGAGGCCGACATCGAAGAGATCTTCCTGCACGCTTCGAAGGCTGCAGTCACGGGAGAGTCGACCGATGCGCTCGAGGTGCTCGCCGAAGACGCGATCCTCGGCCCCGGCGTGTGCGCGGGTCTCGCAACCGCCAACTCGATGCACATCCTTGCTGAGGCGCTCGGCATGGCGATGCCCCGCTCTGCTCCCGTGCGAGCCTTGAGCGCTCCGATGTGGGACACGGTGCGGCGCTCCGCTCAGGCGCTCGCCGCGCTGATCGACAACGATGTGCGCCCGCGGCAGATCATCACCGAGGGCTCGGTGCGCAACGCCGCCCGCGCGATGCTCGCGATCGGCGGCTCAATGAACACCATCAAGCATCTGCAGGCGATCGCCATCGAATCCGGCCTCGACGTCGACGTATGGGAGATGTACCGGTCGCTCGGCCGTGAGACCCCGCTGCTGTGTTCGGTGCGACCCAATGGCCCCCGACTCACGGAGGAGTTCGAGGACGCCGGAGGCGGCGCCACGATCATCCGCGAGCTGCTACCGCTGCTCGACGGCGCTCAGCTCACCGTTTCGGGGGCGACCATCGCCGAGAACTCCGCGCTCGCCAAGCCTGCCGACGGCGATGTCATCCGGTCGATCGACGATCCGTTCGGCACTGATCCGGCGATCAGCGTGCTCAAAGGCACGCTGGCGCCAGGAGGCGCCGTCGCCAAGCGACCGGTTCCCGATCCGGGGCCGCATGTCTTCCGGGGCCCGGCTCGCGTCTTCGGCACCCGTGAAGAGGCGATCGCAGGCATCTCCAGCGGACGCCTACGCGAAGGCGATGTCGCGGTCATCCGCGGCATCGGCGTGACCGGCGCACCCGGTCTCGGGCTGACGTCGGCGTTCATCTTCGCGCTCCACGCGCGCGGGCTCGCTCAGAGCGTCGCGCTCGTGACTGACGGTCAGTTCTCCGGCCTCGTGAACCAAGGCATGACAGTCGGCGAGGTCTCTCCTGAAGCAGCGAGTCCCGGTTCACCGCTCGGTCGTGTGCGCGATGACGACCTGATCGAGATCGACGTCAAGCGAGGAGCTGTCGATCTGCTGGTCGACGATGCCGAACTCGCGGCCCGCCCTGATTACGTCCCGCCCGCAGATCGTGACACGGGTGGCGGGTATCTCGAACAGTACGAGGCGCTCGTGCAGCCCCTGTCCTGCGGCGCCGTCCTCTGCGCCCGACCGTGTCCTTCGAAGGAGATCGCATGACCAGCAACGACACAGCCGGCCCGAACCGCGCCACCGAGCAGCCGCGGACCCTTCGCGAACCCGCTCGCGACATCCCCATCATCGGCGAGTACGACGTGGTCGTCATCGGCGGCGGCCCCGCCGGCCTCATGGCAGCGACCGCCGCCTCGCGCGCCGGACGCTCGACCCTGCTCATCGAGAAGTACGGCTTTCTCGGCGGTGCCGGCACTATGGGTGGTCTCGCGACCTTCTGCGGCATGCACGCTCGCGCGTACGGCACCGACTTCCAGTCGGTGCACGGCTACGCCGATGAGCTGCTCGATCGGATGCGGGTCATGGATGGCCTGAACGATGTGCACCTATCGGTCGACGATCGGATCCAGGCCCTCTCGTACGACATCTCCGCGCTCAAGATCGCTGCCGACGAACTCGTTGTGGCGGGGGGCACCGAGCTCCTGTTCCACACCTCCGTCGTCGACGTGTCGATGCGTGACGACAGCACGATCGACGCCGTCATCATCGAATCGAAGTCGGGACGCGGTGCGGTGCGCGGCCGGTTCTTCATCGACGGCTCCGGCGATGCGGACATCGCTGCCTGGTCGGGTGCGCCGTTCGAAGTGAGTGAACACCTCATGTACCCCTCACTCATGTTCCGCATCAACGGAGTGCACCCCGCCGAGGCGGGGGAAGCGTGGAAGACCGTCCGTCGTCTCATGGAAGAAGCCGAAGCCACCGGTACGCACTCGTTCCCACGTAAGAAACCGATCGTGCGCCCGCAGCGCAATCCTCTCGAGTGGCGGTCGAACCTCACGCAGCTCTCCAACGAAGACGGCTCAGCCGTCGATGGCACCAACGTGCACCAGTTGACACGAGGAGAGCTCCAGGGCCGTCAGCAGGTGAAGGACACCTTCGCCTTCATCAAACAGGTCACTCCGGGCTTCCAGGACTCGTACGTCGTCGACATCGCCCCGTCGATCGGCATCCGAGAGACCCGGCGCCTCGTCGGCTCCTATCAGCTCACGCAAGAGGATGTGCTGGAGTGCCGTGACTTCGATGACACGATCGGTGTCAACGGGTGGCCCGTCGAGGCGCACGTCGTCGGTGACGTCGCGTTCAAGTTCGCGCCGGTTGACTCGCGCGGGTTCAACCAGCTTCCCTATCGGATGCTGGTGCCACAGGTCGTCGGCAACCTCCTCGTCGCCGGACGCGCAGCTTCGATGACACAGGGCGGCCAATCATCCGGTCGGGTCACCGGCCCGTGCTTCGTCATGGGTCAGGCAGCGGGCACCGCGGCCGACCTCGCACTCGCGGGGGACGGCACGGGTTCGGGTGTCGACGTTCCGGCGCTGCAGAAGCGTCTCGTGACCGAGGGTGCGTACTTGGGGACCCGGCTCCCCGAGGGGATCACCGTCGCCGTCGCCTGAGCGCCGGCGGTGGCGGTTCACCGCTCGCTCGCCCGGAACAGTTGCGGGTTGGCATTCCGGTACGCGCTCGCGATCTCGATTGCCGCCGAGAGCAGGCGCGGCAGCACGATGTCGCGCAGGCTCTCTGGGGTCTCGCGCACCGTCGTCGACGACACGCCGAGTCCGCCGACGGCGCGATCGCCGACGAGAATCGGCACAGCGACGGCAACCCGGCCGGGATGCAGTTCTTCGATCGAGATGTCGTAGCCGCGCCCGCGTACGAGGTCTATGCGCGCACGCAATCCGTCCGCATCCGTCACTGTTGCGGGGGTGAGTCTCTCGAGCGGGTGCGTGGCGAGAATCATGTCGAGCTCGGCATCCGGAAGCTGGGCGAGCAGCACCTTGCCGATCGCCGTCGCGTGCGCGGGGAGTCGTTGACCGATGCGCACCGAATCAGGCAGGGGCCGGCGGTCTTCGACTCGAGCGATGTGGATGACGTCCATGCCGTCGAGCACGCCGATGCTGCACGTTTCCCCGGTGCGCTCGACGACGTCGAGCATGTAGCCATACGAGATCTCAGGCAACGACGACGACGCGAAGTAGCCCGAACCGAGCTCGAGAATGCGCGGGGTGAGGCTCCAGAGTCCGCCTGCCGACTCTGCGTAGCCGAGGTGGGCGAAGGTCAACATGATGCGGCGCACGACCGGTCGTGCGAGATCGACGCGCACCGCGATCTCGGCGATACTCAGTGAACCCTGCCGGCCGTTGAAGGCCCGCAAGACCTCCACTCCGCGCTCAATGCTCTGAATCCGATCACGTGATCTGTCGTCCGGCATGTCCCACCCGTCCTCTGGCGGACGCTCTGCGTCCAGCGGGACCATTCTAGAGACATGCGGTGCCCAGCCCGCGCGACGCGACGATGGGGGACGCGCTGCCACAGGTTCATCCATGAACGACCTCTCGAGCTGTGAGGCGAGGTCCGGTCACGCCATCGTGTCGCGCAGTCCGTAAACGGACTCGTGCCAGGGGATGAAGAATCGTTTCAGCTCATTGACGATGAGGTAAAGAACGAGACCGAGAAGCGACAGCCAGAGGATGAGCGCGAATGTGAGCGCCGCATCGAGTTGGTTCATGCTCGAAACGACGAGGAAACCGAGTCCCTGACTACCTGCGATGTACTCGCCGACGATCGCACCCGTTGTTGCGAGCACGATGCCCACCTCCATGCCGGCGAACAGATAAGGCTGAACGCTTCGCATCTCGAGCTGCAGAAGCGTCTGCCATCGCGTCGCGTTCAGGCTCTTCATCACCTCGCGCTGTCCCTGCTCGACCGAACGCACGCCCAGAAGCATGTTGAGCATGATGGGAAAGAACGCCAGAAGCGCGGAAAGCCAGATCTTCGAGGTGATTCCGAATCCGAACCAGATCACGAACAGCGGGATGAACGCGACCTTCGGCGCCACCTGGGTGATCACGATGAGGGGGCGGACGCTCGCCTCGAGCCATGGCAGCTTGCCGAGCAGAACGCCGACGACGACACCCGTGACCACCGCGATCGCGAAGCCGATGAGGATCTCGGAGAGTGTGGTGAGGGTGTGGGACCAGATGTCGGGGGCCGAGAACAACCCCATGAATTTTTCGCCGACTGCACCCGGAGGCGGGAACAGGAACGGGTTCACCTGCCCGATGGAGACGACGAGCTGCCAGATGACGACTATGACCACGACGAGCACGGGCGTCACGACCCAGGGCAGGACACGCATGACCTTCTGGCGGCTCATCAGTTCTCCTCGTCAATGTCGTGGCGGAGGTTCCGCACGATCTCGTTGAATTCCGGTGTCGTCGTGGAGTCGACCGTGCGCGGTTTCGGCTCGACGACCGGCAGCACTTGGCGCACTCGACCCGGTCGCGGCGTCATGTGCACAACTCGATCGGCGAGGAACACCGCCTCCGGGATGTCATGGGTGACGAAGACGACTGTCGACTTGGTCTCGAGCACGATGCGCTGCAGTTCGAGGTTCATACGCTCGCGGGTGAGCGCGTCCAATGCGCCGAACGGCTCGTCCATGAGGAGGAGATCTGGTTCGGTCGACAGCGAGCGCGCGATCGCGGCTCGCTGGCGCATCCCGCCGGAGAGTTCGCGTGGGTACGACTTCTCGAATCCACCGAGGCCGACGAGCTCTGCAAGCTCGGAGGCGCGTGCCCGACGATCCTGCTTGCCAGCGCCTCGCAGCTTCATCGGGAGAGCGATGTTGTCGAGTACCGAGAGCCAAGGGAACAGGTTGCTCTCCTGGAAGACGAAGCCGAGCTTCGTGATGGCCGACTCGTCCACCGTCGATCCCCGCCACAGGTTGTTGCCGTCGACCTCGATCGTTCCAGCACTGGGTGCGAGCAGGCCACCGATCATTCGCAGCAGTGTCGTCTTGCCGCACCCCGACCGCCCGATCAGTGCGACGAACTCACCGCGCTGAATGCTCAGATCAACGCCCGAGACAGCGTGGGTGGTACCGGACCTGGTGGCGAAGTCGCGTCCGAGGCCTTGGATGTGCAGTCGGGGAACAGCGTCCGTTGCGCCCGTGGTGGGTGCAGGCGGTGTCGGAGTCTGTGTGCTCATGATGGGCATCGTCGCCTCTCGTTGTCAGGGAGAAGGTGTGGCCCCACCGCATGCGCGGGGCCACACCCGGGATGGGTCGAGGTCAGTTGGCCGGAAGCAGGTCGCTCGTGATCCAGGCCGACGGATCACCACCGCCCTCGAGCAGGCCGCCGTCGACGTACGCGTCGTAGATGTCCGTCCAGTAGTCGTCATCGTTCTCGAGCAGGCCGACGGTTCCCGTCGAGTCGATCCACGTCTCGGTCGTGTAGGTCTCGAGAGCCTGAACCGCGATCGCGTCGTCTTTCAAGGCTGCGAAGTCCCAGTCACCGCTGTCGCGCAGGGTGGCCAGCACATTCGCGAAGTCATTCTCCCGATCGTCGATGAGCTCCTGTGTCGCTTCCTTGATCGCAGCGAGGAAGCGTTCGATGTCTTCGACCTGGCCGGGGTCTTCAAGATTCGACTTCGTCGTGATCCAGACCTGGCGCTCTGGAGCGTCGACCAGACCCGCGGGGCTGGAGACGGCATCCTCATTCTGCTCGACGATGCCGATCGATGTGTCGAGGCTGACGACGTAGCCGTCGAGCTGCCCCTGCTTCACCAGCTCGTATGTGGCCGCCGTCACCGGCACCGCCTGTCGGGTGACCGAATCACGCGGTACGTCGGCGTCGTCGAGGGCGAAGTTGAGCATCTTCTCGCTCGTACCGCCGACCGAACCGAGGCCGATCACTTTGCCTTCCATGTCCTCTGCGGACTCGATCGGGTTCTCCTTGGTTGAAATGACGCGCAGATTGCTGCGGTATGCCATCGTGCCGACGCCCACGATGGGCTGACCCGATTCCATTCCGGGCAGGACGTCGACGGTACTCACCCGGGTGATCGGTGTGGCACCGCCGAGCAAGGTCTGGATCGCCGCAGAGGTGCCCTGCACCGGTTGCAGTTGAACGTCGAGACCGTGCTCTTCGAATATTCCGGCGGAGTATGCGTACATCTCGGGTGTGAACGTGAACGACTGGAGCGGGAGGAACGACACCACCACGATCTTGTCGAGTTGCGCCGGGGCTTCCCCTCCCTCTGTCGCGGGTGCGCTGTCTGCACCCGCGCACCCGGTCAGCGCGAGCGATGCCGCGATAAGCACGGCTGCCGCTGCCCGAAGGCGCGAGCGGGAGGACCAGGGGCTGTGTTTCTGCGCTGCTATGGGCATTTTCGACTCCTGTGTCGGATCGTCCTGTCCGCAACTCTGCGGTCGGTCGGATCAGTCTGCCGACCATGCTTCGCGAAGGAAACACGTCTTTTTACTGGATGAAATCAGTCGGCGAAACTGATGACCGCGCAGATCATTGAAGCACTGTTACGACACCGGTGTTCCCGTCGACACGCAGCAGGTCCCCGGTGCGAACCACGTCAAGCGGATTCGGTGCAGCCTCGACGACCGTGGGCACCCGGGTGACGATCGCCCCCAGTACGGCCTTGGTCGTGACGACGTTGAAGACCATCGCGGCAGGGGCGGTGCCCATGAGCCGCGTCGACTGGAAGAAGCCCGACCAACCCGATGAGCCCTTCGCCCCAGGGAACACGAGGACCTTGCCCGTGAAGCACACGCCGAACAGCTCGTGCCGCGGTTCGATCACCGTGCCGGTCGCCACATCGATCCCGCCGAATCCTGAGATCGGGTCGTGTGTGACGAGCGCTTCCGCCTCGACGACACCGGGCACGATTCCGCGGCCGCGCAGTTCCACCGTCATGCGAGCTCCCCACGCCACCGGCCGGTGATGGCGGCATCCACGCACTCGTCGAGTGTGCCGAACCAGGCTTCGATGCCGAGAATCGCCGGCAGGTAGTGGGCCTGCTTGGCTGAGTCTGTTGCGAACACGCGCGTGCCAGGAGGTGCCGCACGCGACATCGCCGGGCAGGAGTCGGTCAGCACCTTGCCGCCGGCGCGCATGATCGTCTGCGTGTATCCGTTGCGGTCTGCCATCGTGCGCAGGGCCCGCGGTGTCATGACCCAGAGTTCGGTTCCTTCGTGAAGCCGCCGTCCCTCGAGCAGATGGGCGACCTGCGCGACCTGGTCGAGTGAGGCATGCGGGCAGCCGAGCAGAATGAAATCGACGTCATCACTGTCGCCTTGCGCGTTCAGCGTCTCGTACGCCCAGCGTCGCTCGGCATCGCCGTAGCGGATCGCCTCCGGCACCGTTCCTCCACCGAACGCGGCCTCGAGTGTGGGAGCTTCAGGGGTGATTCCTGGGATGTGGTAGATCTCGACTCCGCCGGATGTCGCGGTTGCGGCTCCGAAGTGCTTGAGGTCGGCGAGGTCGGGCTGAGCCAAGGACCCGACGATCGCCGGCCGCGCTTCTTGCACGACTTCGCCGACGTAGTAGCCCAGGAGCCCCCACTCCTGGAAGGTGTCTATGCTCGTGTCGGCCTGGAGAAGATGTGTCGCATAGCGATTCTCGGTGAGGTGATTGCCCCAGTACGGAATCTTGCCCGTGAGTGCCGCGGCCCCGGTGGAGGCGCCGCCTTCGCAGTTGGTCCGCGCACCGAGAACCGAATTCGCGTATACGACGGCCGAGGACTCCATCCACGCGACGTGTTCGCCACGCACGGGGAGGTTGCCCACCTGGTAGGGAGTGCACGTGGCCAGAACGTTGACGCCGCGCTCCGAGTAGTAGGACTCCGCGTCGGCCTGCAGTTCGATCGACTGCTTCGAATAGCTCGTCAGCCCGTCCGCGTCGTCCGAGAAACCGTGCTGCAGCTGGCACGTGGGCACTTTCATGCGAGGGATCTCGAAGTCGTCGTCGCTGTCGAGATTGATGACGGCGTATGCCTTGGCCCAGCCCTTCTCGCGCACCAGCTGGGCCTTCGCCGGCGACGGCTGGGTCATCGTTCCCGCCACATTGCGCGTATCCACGAGACGCTCTGCTCCGAGGGCGTCACCGTAGCGGATGAGCAGGTCCATCGCGGCCGCGACGGCGTCGCCCTCCACGCCGTCGCGCATCGAGCTCTCTTCATCCGTGAGCTTCATCGCTCCTCCTCGGGCCGTGTCGCGAGGTCCTGTTACGCCTCGATCTTGGTGGACGAGAACGGGATCGCGCGAGGCGGGTTGAGCGTGAAGACCTCGACGACGGCCGAGACTCCGGCATTGTCGGCACCCGCGACGATGATCTGCACGTTCGTGGGGTGGCTGAGCAACCGCACCCGATCCGGCGTATCGGTGCTGCTCGCCGTGTCCGACGTCGAGTCCGGGTGGTTGGCAGGCAGCCGCCAACGAGTCTTGTTGGACAGTGCTTCTTTACCCACCCGTGCCAGGTCTTCGCGATCGCGGACGGCGTTCTCGAAGATGAATGCACGCAGATCATCCTTGCTCCAGCCCGCGTTCGCGAACATCGCGGCGTGCTCGGGCACGAGCACGAGCAACGTCGACGTGTACTCGTGGATGAGTGCGCCGGTACGACAGATCGTGTCGACGAAGTCGAGGGCGAGTTGCTCGGGAACCATCGTGTGGCGTGCCTCGATGTGCACGACGGAGCGGATGACGAACATCGTCGCAACGCTGTCGTCAGCATCGAACCCATGCTCGAGCGCGAACGACGGCCACGGACTCTGTTCTTCGTTCTCACCTATGACTGCGGTGTATTTGGAGGGGTTTCCCTGCGTGGCCTGGTCGAGTCCGTGCGGGTTGAGACCGAATACGTTGATGAGGCCGAGGCGAACGGCACGCCCGATCGTGGCGTTCGATCGGAACCCTGAGCCGAAGATGTTGCCGCGGCTGTTGATGTCGATTTCGCCTCGGACAGGACCGTTGACGACGAGGAACGGTGCGGTACCGGTCGTCGACTGCCAGATGCCGCGGGCGGGGTGCGGCTCTTTCGCGACGGACTCCCACGCGGCGATCACGACAGGCAGGTACTCCGGTCTGCATCCGGCGAGCGCAGCGTTGAGCGCTGCGAGCCGCACTGTGATGCTGCGGTTGAGGTGGGCGACGGTGAACAGCACCTCGTTCGGGTCGCGCGTGACGGTTGCGAGGAACTCCGCGAGGTAGGACTCCGTCACCGGCACGACAGGCAGCCCATCGGTCCACTCGTTGTCCCAGTAATAGTCGAGCGCCGTGCGGATCTCGTCCGAATCGACTTCGTGCGTGCTGGATACCGTGACAGACATGCGTGCAACTCCTTCGTATCCGCGGGGACCCACCCTGCGGGGTGCAAGCAATCTCGCATACGCCCGGTCGGGGCGTCGGTCCCGGTTTCACTGGTCGAAAAGCTTCGTGTCGCGACGTCTCCGACACGGCAGGATGGCCAGAGTCCCCTCAGGTAAGGAAGCCGGAAATGACAGACAACTCCTCCACGGCCGCAGAGATGACGCGCGTGTTCACCACGATCGATGAGGTCGGCGACGTCACCGGGCGCGAATTCGGTCCCTCGACGTGGCGCGCCATCCCGCAGGAGGACATCGATCTCTACGCGCAGCTGTCCGGCGATGACAACCCGATTCACGTCGATGCTGAAGTCGCAGCGAGATCGCAGTTCGGCGGACGCATCGCTCACGGGATGCTGACTCTGACGATGGTGGTTCCGCACCTGCGGGAGATCTACCGGGTCACGGGAACGACGACTGGCATCGTCTACGGTTTCAACAAGATCAGATTCCCCACCGCCGTACCGTCGGGCGCGAACATCCGCGTGCGCGGCACGGTCGCACAGGTTGAAGAGGTACCGGGGGGCTGGCAGGTGACCCTCGCCCTCGCCTTCGAGGTGGAGGGCGCGTCCAAGCCGGCAGTGGTTGCCGAACTAGTGCTCAGGCACTACCGGTGAGCCGCGTGAACGCCGCCGCCGATATCCGGCTCGACGGCCGGGTCGCGATCGTGACGGGCGCGGGCCGGAGCCTCGGGCGTGCCTATGCGATAGCTCTCGCCGAAGCGGGCGCAGCTGTTGTCGTCAACGACGTCGACGCAGCATCCGCGGCCGATGCCGTGGCCGAGATCACAGACCGCGGCGGCACCGCGGTCGTATCGATCGGCCCCGTCGGGTCGGCCGAGACCGCTGAGCAGCTGGTTGAGGACGCCGTCACGGCGTTCGGACGGCTGGATGTGCTCGTCGCCAACGCGGGCGTGCTGCGCGACCGCGTGCTGTGGAAGATGTCCGACGACGACTTCGACGCGGTGGTCGCGACCCACCTGCGTGGCACGTTCACCACAGGTCGCGCCGCCGCCATCCGGATGCGCGAACAAGGCGAGGGAGGGCGTCTGATCGTGATCGGCTCGCCCGCCGGGCAACTCGGATCGTTCGGTCAGACCAACTACGCGGCCGTGAAGTCGGGTCTGGTGGCGATGGCACGAACCTGGTCGCTCGAGCTCGCCCGCGCCGGCATCACAGCCAACGCCGTCATTCCGGTCGCCATGTCACCTATGACCGGCACGATCCCCGCGTATTCCGAGCTGTACGAGCGCTACCTCGCGGGTGAGCCGATTCCGAGAGAGATCCGACGCGAAAAGGGGCTGGGCAGTCCCGAGGATGTCGCGCCGCTCATCGTCTGGCTCGCCTCGGACAGGTCGCAGTCGGTGACCGGCCAGGCGATCGGCATCGGCGGAGACAGGATTTCGCTGTACTCGCACCCCACGGTGCTCGACGAAGAGTATTCCGACGGTGGGTGGAGCGCCGCCGGCATCGACAGGGCGTGGCACGAGCGCTTCGCCGCGCAGGCGCAACCATCCGGCCCGCGATCCCGTACGGAGGAAGCCCAGTGACCCGTATCCACTACTCGGACCTCTGGCAGGGCATCGCACGCGAGCTGCCAGAGCGCACGGCGATCATCACTCGGGACAGCGAGATGACCTGGTCGCAGTTCAGCACCGAATCCAGCGCGCTGGCCCGTTACTTCATCGAGGAATGCGGGCTGCAGACAGGCGACGCCGCGGCGACTCTCCTGTACAACCGCCCGGAGTTCCTGACCTTCACCTGGGCGTGCCTGGCCACCGGTGTCGCCCCCGTCGCGCTGAACTACCGCTACACGGCCGGCGAGGTGCGTGCCCTCCTCATCGACTCCGACTCGAAGGTGCTCGTCGCCCCGGCATCGTTCGCCGCGATCGCGATCGAGGCGACTGCCGGGCTCGGCATCCCGATCGTCGTCATCGACGACAACGACGACGCCACGATACCCGGCGCCGTGCGTTACGAAGACATCGTCGCCGGCGGAGGCTCGATGCCCGCCGAGGCCCCAGCGGGCGCCGACCTGCGGCTGTACACCGGCGGTACGACGGGCACCCCGAAGGCAGTGGTGTGGGATCTCGACACGCTGCTGGAAGCGCGGCGACAATCCACCTGGGGCGTCACCGGGATCGAACCTCCGAAGACTCTCGAAGACGCGATCGCCATAGCCGTCGATCCCGAAACCCCGAAGGTCGTGACTCTGCCGATGAGTCCGATGCTGCATGGAACCGCGCAATCGATGACGATGGGTACCCTCGCTCTGGGCGGCACGGTCGTGCTGCACGCCCGTCCGAGCATGGACGTCGCAGAGGCCTATCGCCTCATGAGCGAGCACCGCGCGACGCGGCTCATCGTTGCTGGTGACGCGCTCGCGCTGCCGCTCTCTGAAATCGCGGAGCTGAACGGCGGACTCCCGCACGTTCGGTGGATCTTCTCGTCAGGCATGCGGTTCAGCGACGACGTGAAGCACCGCCTGCACTCCCTGGGTGACCTCGAGATCATCGACCTGCTCGCATCAAGCGAAGGCGGCCCGTTCGCGTTCGGCATCACGAAGAGCATCGATGACCTGCCAGCGCGTCTCGCGCTCACCCCCGGTGCGGTGCTGCTCGACGAGCAGCACAACGAAGTCCCGCTCGAGGCGGGGGCCCTCGGCATCCTCGGTTTTCGAGGAGTGCTGCCGAAAGGTTATTACGGAGACCCGGTCAAGACTGCGAAGACGTTCCTGCAGATCCGTGGCCAGCGCTACGTCGTTCCCGGAGACTGGGCACGCTCGAACGGCGACGGAACGATCGATCTTCTCGGCCGTCTCTCCGCGGTGGTGAACACGGGCGGCGAGAAGGTGTTCCCCACCGAGGTCGAGCAGGTTCTGCTCGACCATCCGAGTGTCGGCGACGCGATCGTCTTCGGGTTGCCGCATCCGCGTTTCGGCGAAGCTGTGAGTGCCATGGTCTCACCCGCTGAGGGAGCCGAGATCGAGCCCGCCGATCTGCTCGAGTTCGTCGGCGAGCGTCTCGCCGGTTTCAAGAAGCCGCGGCACCTGTTCGTGCGCGCGAGCCTCGACCGATCCCTCACGGGCAAGATCGAACTCGCCAGAGTGAAAGAGGACGCGATGCGTGAACTGCAGGAGCTGGACGCATGAGCCCGACCCCCGGATTCGACCCGGACAAGTTGACTGCGATCGATGTGCACGTGCATGTGTCCGTCGACTCCACCGGCCGCACGGCATCACCTCCCGCGCTCACCGAGGCACTCGCGAAGTACTTCAAGAGCACCGAGAAGCCGCGCGATGTCGATGCGACCGCGGCGTACTACCGTGAGCGCCGGATGGGTGCGGTGGTGTTCACGGTCGATGCGACGACGAACCTCGGCCATGCCCCGAACAGCGTCGACGAGATCGTGGAGGGTGCCGCGCGCAACTCCGACGTGCTCATCCCGTTCGGCAGCGTCGACCCGCTGCAGGGCGAAGCCGCAGTGGAGGAGGCACGCCGTCAGGCGGCGATCGGTGTGCGGGGTTTCAAGTTCCACCCGACCGTGCAGGCGTTCGATCCGTCCGACCCCGCGTACACGCCGCTGTTCGGCGCCATCGAAGAACTGGGCCTGCCGATCATCGTGCACACCGGGCAGACCGGTGCCGGCGCTCAGCTGGCCGGCGGGTGGGGCTTCCGTCTCGGCCTGTCGAATCCGATGCTGCTCGATGACCTTGCGGCGCGGCATCCCGAGATGCAGATCGTCATGGCTCACCCGAGCGTTCCGTGGCAGGATGAGCAGCTTTCCGTGGCAACGCACAAGGGCAACGTGTGGATCGAGCTCTCGGGCTGGTCCGCGAAGTACTTCGCGCCGTCCCTCGTGCGCGCCGCGCGCACCTATCTCAACGGGAAGACTCTGTTCGGCTCGGATCTCCCCGCGCTGACGCCCGATCGCTGGCTCGACGATTTCGCGAAGCTCGAATTCCCGGATACCGCAGTCCAAGCCATCGTCAAGGACAATGCCGTGCGCCTCCTCGGGCTGCGCTGATGTCCGTCGCCCCGCCGACGGATCTGCTCGGTTACGTCGATGAACTGCTGACGCTGTCAGAGCGCGCGAAGCTCCAGGCGTTGCGCGACCTCCTCGAGAAGCGCGCGCGTCCGCACCTTGCCGACTGGTGGGAAGCAGGTGAGTCTCCTGCGCACCTTCGGGGCGAACTCGCCGCGCTGCACCTGGAGGACGACCCCGCACTGCTCGACGCCGACGGTCGCCTGAGTCCCGCATACGTGGGATTCAAACACTTCGAGTTCCAGCGATTCGACGCGTCGATCGCGACGCTGTACGGGGGACAGGTCGGCATGTTCCGCACCGTCGTGCGCGAGGGGGGATCAGCCGAGCAGGTGGCGCGTCTTGATCCGCGCATCCCCTCGTTCGAACTCACCGGATGCTTCGCGCTCACCGAACCCGACCACGGGTCGGATGTCGCGAACGGCATGGAGACGACAGCGACGAGGGACGGCGAAACCTGGCACCTCACCGGGCGCAAGCGATGGATCGGCAACGCCGCGCTCTCCGATGTTCTGCTCGTGGTGGCGAAGGACGCCGCAGACGGCGCTGCGAAGGCTTTTCTCGTGCCGAGGGAGTCTCCCGGAGTGACCATCACCGACATCCGCGGCAAGATCGCGCTGCGCATGGTGCGAAGCGGCGACATCACTATCGACGACGTGCAGGTGCCCGAGTCGGATCGACTGCAGCGCATCAATTCGTTCAGTGACGTCTCCGCCATCCTCGCCCAACTGCGGTACGTGATCGGCTGGAATGCGGCAGGCATGCAGATCGGCGCCTACGAAGCAGCCCTTCGCTATGCGCTCGCTCGGCACCAGTTCGGGCGACCGATCGCAGGCTTCCAACTCATTCAAGAGAAACTCACGCGAATGCTGGGCAACGCGACTTCGACTCTCGCTTTCGCGGTACGACTGACCGACCTGAAGACGCGCGGCGAACTCACCGAATCCGTTGCTGCGCTGGCGAAGACCTGGGCAGCCGATCGCGTGCGCGAGACCGTCGCGCTGGGTAGGGAGATCGCGGGTGCCGAGGGCATCCGCGTCGACCACGACCTCGCCCGGTACTTCACCGATGCTGAAGCGGTATACACCTACGAGGGCACGCATGAGATGAACTCGCTCATCGTCGGTCGCGCGATCACCGGTCTATCGGCTTTCACAAGGTGATCAGCACTCGGAGCTGCTGAGGAGGGTGCCATGAAGCCTGGCCCTGCTCATTCAGCGAGGTCACCGAAGCCGGCGGCGGCGAGCGAGCGCGAGATCGACGTCGCTGTCAGACGGATCAGGTGCACCATGCCGCGCAGATCGCCCGTGCCCACGGGGTACGAAAGCGAGACTGCGGCGATGACAGAGCCATCGACTCCCCGGACAGGTGCCGACACGGCGATACTCTCGAGGTCGACCTGCCGATCGCTCACTGCATAGCCGGCGCGCTGGATGTCGAGGAGTACCCGCTCGAGCTCCGTCCGGTCGGTGTATGTGTACGGGGTGAACGCGACCAGCTCGCCCGCGAGCACCTCCTCCCGGATGTGCCGCGGTGCGTAGGCGAGCAGCACCTGCCCGATCGCAGTGATGTGCAGGTCGTAGCGGTCGCCGACGACGGGTCGACGCGGCGTGGTGCGGGGGTTGTGAAACCGCTCGATCGAGACCAGTTCGGTGCCCTCGCGGATGGCGAGGTGCGTCGCGAAGCCCGTCGTCTCGTAAAGGTCGAGGAGATAGGGACGCGCATACCGCTGCAGGCCGACTGAGCGCGGTGCACGGGACGCCACTTCCCACAGCCGGAGGCCTACGCGGTAGCGGCTGTCTGCATCACGCTCGAGCGCACCCCATTCGGTGAGGCGCTGCACGATGCGATAGCACGTGGCAATCGGCAATCCACTGTTCCGGCTGATGTCTGACAGTGCCTGACGCGCGCGATGGCCCTGGAAAGTGCCGAGGATGGACAGCGCCCGATCCACGACGGAGCGAGACCCGGCTTCGGGATCGAGGACCTTCACTGGCGCCATCGTCATCACAACAGGATACTCCCGTTTGTACGCTTTGACACCTATCAGTACGCTGAGCGTTCATTTTCATGCGAGATAGCTTCGGATCGTCTTCCACCAGGTGGAAGGGTCGGATGCTTCGACCTCGGCGCAGTCGGAGAGTGGAGGCGCCGGCCGACGGACAGGTCTCAACCAGTCGGATAGGTCTCAACGAGGAGGACGCATGATCATCGATGCCCATGCCCATGCAATTCCGGGGACCTTTCCTCCGCGGGACGGGTTTCCCGCGATGGAGTCGATCGATGCCGACACCGCGAGGACGCTCGTGTTCGGCACCACCCGGTTCCGAGCCCGAGCAACGTTCTTCGATGCCGAGAGCCGCATCGACGCGATGGACGCCTCGGGGGTCGATCAAGAGATCGTCTCGCCGATGCCGCCACTCCTGAACACCGGAATCGAGGCGTCTCTCGGACGGGAGATCTCGCGCTACGTCAACGAATCGATGGCCGAGATCGTCGCCGCCGGCGGCGGCCGCATCCACGGACTCGGAATGGTGGCGCTCCAGGATCCCGATTCCGCCGCTGCGGAGCTCGACACCGTCAGAGAACTCGGGCTCCGCGGAGTCGAAGTGCCGTCGAATGTGCGAGGGGTCGCGATCGGCGACGCCCGGTTCGCCGAGTTCTTCCGGGAGATCGACCGGCTCGGGCTCTCGGTGTTCATTCACGCGTTGCCCCGCGCCGACGAGCCGGAGCTGCCCCCGCACCTTCGAGCGTCGATCGGCGTCGGCATCGAAGGAGCGCGCGCCGCGTCCTCGTTGCTCTTCGGAGGCATGGCAGACAGTTGCCGGCTCGAGCGTGTGCTCTTCAGTCACGCGGCCGGCGGGCTTCCACTCATGCTGGCGCGTGCCGACTACTTCTGGTCACAGCAGCACGTCGACTCCCGACCTGCAGCGGCGCCCAGCACGGTGGCACGGCGCTTCTTCTACGATTCGATGCTCTTCGACTCGAAGGGGCTCCGCTTCTGCATCGACTACCTCGGCGCAGACCGCATGGTGCTCGGCACCGACTTCCCCGCCATGGCTCGACCCGGCGTGCTCGGCTCGACCCTGGAGGGTCTTGAACTGTCGGACCACGACGCCAGGCGCATCGAGTCCGTCAACGCGCTGGCGTTCCTCGATCTTGCTGAGGCGCTGGCCGACGCGGCATGACGACACCGGCGAAGACTCGGTGAGGACCGCACTGGCACGAGAGAAGGGTGAGCCCGCATGGTTCTGGAGGCAGAGATGGAGCACGAGAACGGGAAGCGCACCGCGGCCGCGCGGGCCCTCGCGGTGCTGGGAGCCTTCTCGCAGGGCGGAGGCGCGCTCACTCTGACGGAGATCAGCAGATACGCCGATCTGTCGTTGACGACAGCGCATCGGCTCGCGCACGAAGTGCTCGAGTGGGGCGGTCTCGAACTGGACGATGAGGGGCGCTACCGTCTCAGCCGGAAGATCCTGGATCTCGCCTCGTCCTCGACTCGGGCGCTGCGCCTGCGCGAAAGCGCGCTCCCGCACATTTCCGACCTGCATCGGCTGACCGGTCTGACCGTGCATCTCGGGGTGCGTGACGGCGGCGACGTGATGTACCTCGAGGCGCTGCGCCCGCACTCCAACTACTCCGGGGAGAACCGCATGGGCGGACGGATGCCGTTGCATGTGACGGCCACGGGGCTCGCGCTGCTCGCTTACGCCGAACCGGCGTTCGTGGATGAGTACCTCAGTCGTCCGCTGAAGAGATTCACCCCGCATACGCTCGCGGATCCGGACTCCGTCCGTGCGGCGCTGGAGACCGCGAGGCGCAACAGGTTCGCCCTGGTGAGCCAGACGATCTCGCTGGGTGCGGGGGCAGTGGCCGCTCCGGTGTTCGGCGAGGACGGGAGCGTGGAGACCGTGGTCGGCGTCGTGCACCTCATCGGGCGTGACGACCCGGCCAAACTCATCGATCCGGTGCGTGCAGCGGCCACCCGCGTCGGGCATGCGCTCGCCGAGCGCCGTACCCGGCCTCACCCGCGCACGGTCGACTTCAACCGGCGCAGCGCCGGGTTCTTCTGAAACCCGTCGGGCCGCCATCTGCGACCGACCTTCCGCCCGGCGGAACCGGGCATAGGGACATCGTCACAGGCTGAGTGAAGGTGAGACCACACTTCACGAGCGTGAATCGAAGGAGATCCGATGCTCGAATCGTCCATAACCCGTTCGGGCAGCCCCGCTGACCCTCACCGGTGCGAGGTGCGACCGTGAGGGCGATAGCGATTCGTTATGGCCGGCTGCTGGTCTCGTCGCTGCTGCTGTTCGTCGCGGTCATCACGGTGCTGTTCCTGCTGCTCGAGCTGGCGCCGGGCGATCCGATCCAGAGTCTCGT
Source organism: Microbacterium murale (assembly GCF_030815955.1). NCBI lineage: Bacteria > Bacillati > Actinomycetota > Actinomycetes > Micrococcales > Microbacteriaceae > Microbacterium > Microbacterium murale. The sequence continues at coordinate 2,502,756 of NZ_JAUSXK010000001.1, forward strand.
CGGCGACGTGCCGATCTCTCCCGCCTTCGAGGCGCAGATCACCGCAGCGTATGGGCTGGACAAGCCGCTCTGGGAGAGGTACCTCATCTACCTCGGGAATGTCTTCTCCGGGAACCTCGGTATCTCGTTCGGCACGAATCAGCCGGTGCTCGAGCTCATCCTGAGCCGGGCCGGCAACACTCTCGCGCTGGCTGTACCGTCGTTCATCATCTCGACCACGCTCGGCATCGTGCTCGGTTCGATCGCCGCCCGCACCCGCCGCCGGTGGCTCGACAGCAGCATCTCGGGCGTCGCGGTCGGTCTCTTCTCGGTTCCGAACTTCTGGCTCGGGATGATGCTCATCATGGTCTTCTCGCTCGGCCTCGGGTGGTTGCCCACCCAGGGCAAAGCACCGTACGGCCAGGAGGGCATCGCGGTGCAGTACATGGTGCTGCCGATAATCACGATGGCCACGAGCGAGCTGGCGTACAAGGCACGAATCATGCGCGCATCGATGATCGAATCTCTGAGCCAGGACTTCATCGATACCGCGCGTTCCAAGGGCGTCTCGTCGCGGCGCGCGCTGTGGCGCCATGCGCTGCCGAACGCGCTGCTGCCGATGGTCACCGTCTCGGGGTACAGCCTCGGGTTCATCCTGGCGGGCTCGGTACTGGTGGAGCGCGTCTTCGGCTGGCCGGGTATGGGACTGCTCTTCATCGATGCCATCGGCCGGCAGGACAACCAGGTGGTCCTGGGGGTCGTGATCGTCCTGACGGTGACGATCATCATCGTCAACATCCTGACGGATGTCGTCTACGGCATCGTCGACCCGCGGCTGCGGTCGCAACTCGTCCGCAGAAGCACCACTACACGGAAGACCGAGGTGCCCGCATGACCACGACAGATGGCACGATCGTCATCGACGCCGAGCATCCCACGGAACCGGAGCAGGACGCTCCCACGGAGGGACGCATCGAATCCCGCCCGTCGACGTGGAAGATCTTCCTCCGAAAACCGTCCACCCTGATCTTCCTGCCCCTCCTGCTGATCTTCGCGCTCATCTCGTTCGTCGGGCCGTTCTTCGTCGGAAGCCCGAGTGCGACGGGCAACCCCACCCTGCTCCCGCCGGGCGGGGCGTTCCCTCTCGGGACTGACGATCTTGGCCGTGACTACCTTGCCCGCGTCGTGTACGGCGGTCAGATCTCGTTGCTCGTCGGCTTCACCGTCGCACTCCTGTGCATGACGATCGGCGTGGTCGTGGGCGGGCTCGCCGGGTACTACGGCGGATTCATGGACAGCGCGCTCGTGAAGGTGGCCGAGTTCTTCCAGGTGCTGCCGGGGCTCATCCTGGCCCTGGTGGCGGCCGCTCTGCTCGGATCGAACGTGTTCATCATCGTCGCAATACTTGCGATCACGATGTGGCCGAGCTGCGCCAGGATCGTGCGCGCGGAGGCGATGCGCATCTCCAAGCTCGGCTATATCGAGTCCGCGAAGGCCGCGGGGTTCGGCGGAATCCGCATCCTCTGGTCCGACGTCGTCCCCAACGCGATGCCCCCCGTGCTCGTGGCCACCAGCATGACGGTGGGCCGCGCGATCCTCGTGGAGTCCGGATTGGCGTACCTCGGCATCGGCGACACCAGCCGGCCGAGCTGGGGCGCCCTGCTCAACTCGGCGCAGGCCTATATGCAGCAGGCCTGGTGGCTCGCTCTGTTCCCCGGCATGTGCATCTTCCTGGTGGTGCTGGCTGTCAACATGCTCGGCGACGGACTGAACGACGCGCTGAATCCGACGATCGGGAGGGTCAAGTGATGTCTGTGGCGACGAACCAGAGCACCGTCGACAGGGAGTCGCGTACGGCCGAGCGCGAGTCGCGCGCGGCTGGACGCGAACCGATCCTTCGGGTGCGCAATCTCAAGGTGCAGTTGCCGACCGGCGATCGTACCGAGGTCGAGGCAGTCAGCGATGTCAGCATCACCGTGCACGACGGCGAGCGGGTGGGCATCGTCGGCGAGTCGGGATCGGGAAAGTCCATCACGGGACGCGCGATCTCGGGGCTTCTGCCCACCTCACCGAGGGTGCGGGTCGAGGGATCGATCCACTTCGCAGGACGAGAGATGAACGGCGCTGCGACACAGGAATGGAACGAGGTGCGCGCCCGTCGGATCGGAATGATCTTCCAGGACCCCCTGACGTTCCTGAATCCCACGATGAAAGTGGGCGCGCAGGTGGCGGAATCCCTCGAGCCGGCGTCTCGGCGAGGGCGCGCCGCACGTACGACCGAGGTCGCTCGCTTTCTGCGGCTCGCGGGACTCGAGGATGCGGAGCAGGTCGCGATGTGCTTTCCGCATGAGCTGAGCGGGGGGATGCGGCAGCGCGTGCTGATCGCGATCGCGATCGCCAAGCTGCCCGACCTGATCATCGCGGACGAGCCGACGACGGCGCTCGACGCGACGGTTCAAGCCCGGGTGCTCCGCACTCTCGACGACACGGTGTCGGAACTGGGGAATTCACTCATCCTGATCTCTCACGACATCGCCGTCGTCGCGAGCATGACCGACCGGATCTACGTCATGTACAACGGCCACGTCGTGGAGGAGGGCGGCACCGCTGAGGTGCTCGCCCGGCCGCGACACCGATACACGCAGGCGCTGCTGCGCAGTGTCCGCAGCCTTTCCGACGATCACCTCGAGCTGTATTCGATCCCGTGGGAGCTACGTCGTGAGCTTTCGAAAGAGGTGGCTTCCCGTGCTTCTTGAAGCGAAATCCGTGACCAAGACCTTTCGCCGTCGCGGCGGAGCACCGGTCGTCGCGGTACGCAATGCGTCGATCCGCGCCGAGCCCGGTCGATTCGTCGCGATCGTCGGCGAGAGCGGAAGCGGGAAGAGCACGCTCGCGCGCATGCTGCTCGATCTCGTTCCCGCCACCGACGGCTCCGTCGAGCTCGATGGTCAGGACATCGCACAGCTGCGCGGAGGCGACCGGCGAGCGTACCGTCGCCGTGTGCAAGCGGTGCTGCAGGACCCGGCCGGATCGCTGAATCCACGCAAGCGGGTGGAGCAGGCCATCAGCGAAGTCGTGCGGCTGCACCGGATCGCCACCGGCCGATCGGCCGTGCGCGCGAGAGTGATCGATGCTCTCGAACTAGTGGGCATGGAACCTGCCGAACGCTTTCTCGATCGTTTTCCCCATGAGCTCAGCGGTGGCCAGCGACAGCGCGTGCTCATCGCCAGGGCGATCGCTCTCGGACCGGAGATCATCGTCGCCGACGAGGCGGTCTCGGCGCTGGATGCGTCGGTGAAGGCGGGGGTGCTCAAGGTGATGGCAGATCTGACCGAGACGATCGGCGTCGGCTACGTCTTCATCACCCACGACCTCCCCGTCGTCCGCAAGGTCGCCGATCACGTCTACGTGATGAAGTCCGGCGAGGTCGTCGAGGAGGGCCCGAAAGACCGTCTGTTCGCCGATCCCCAGCATCCGTACACCCGGACGCTGCTCGCCGCAGCACCCGAGCTCGCATCCGCCGGCTGAACCACTTTCCGTAAGAACACACCGTGTCCCAGACACCTGCAGAGAGGCAGTGAACGTGCTCAATAAACGCAACCGCACCATGGGGGTCGCCACGATCGCCACGCTCAGTCTTGCGCTGACCGCGTGCTTCGGCAGCGCCGAAGGCGCAGACGGGGGCGAATCCGGATCGGGATCGCAGGAACGCGTCTACGTGCAGGCGCTCGGCGCCGACCCGCAGAGCTTCAACGCGCAGCTCACCAATGGCGCATCGCCGACGGCGTTCAGCGCGCAGATGCTCGACACACTCATCCGGATCTCCGACACCTATGAGCTGTCTCCTGGACTCGCTGAGGAGTGGGAACTGAGCGAGGACGGGAAGCTTCTCACTCTCACGCTCCGCGAGGGTGTGACCTGGCATGACGGCGAGCCCTTCACCGCCGAGGATGTGAAGTTCAACCTCGACGAGATCGTCGAACTGCAGACGTTCGGCGCCGCACTCGCCGCGCGGTTCGAGTCGGTGGACATCGTCGACGACCGCACCGTCGAGGTGCGCCTGTCCGAGACCTACGGCCCGATTCTCGAGACGCTGGCCGTGCAGTACATGCTGCCCGCGCACATCTACGAGGGCACCGATTACGTCACGAACCCCGCGAACATGGCACCGATCGGCACCGGACCGATGAAGTTCGGCTCATTCCAGTCCGGCTCAGAGGTCATCCTCGAGAAGAATCCCGACTACTGGGACGGCGAGGTGCTCGTCGATCGGGCCGTCTACCCGGTCATGAGCGATCCCAACAGTCGCGCGATCGCCCTCTTCGCCGGTGAGGTAGACCAGGCCGCTCTCGACCCCGCACAGTTGTCGCAGGCCGACGGGCGCACGGAGATCAGCCAGATGAGCGGCGGGGCGTTCCCCCAGGTCATCACGATGATGTTCAACGGCGTCGGAGGTAAGCTCGACGACCCTGAGCTGCGCAAGCTCGTCTACGCTGCTCTGGATCGCACCGAGATCACCGATGTCGCGCTCGGAGGAAGAGGCACACCGGCCCAGACCTTCTTCCCGCCGGACCTCGCCTGGGCCGTCAACGATGACATCGACTTCGCGACCGACTTCCCGCATGACGTCGATGCCATCAACGATGCCCTCGACGACGCCGGATACCCGGTCGGCTCCGACGGTTCCCGCTTCACATTGAACGTCCGGTACATCACCGAGCTCAGCGAGGTCGAATCGACGGCCGAGATGGCGGCGGCACAACTCGAAGAGGTCGGAATCACGTTGAACCTCGTCGGGTCGGCATCAGCGGTCTTCACCGAGAAGGTGTACACCGAGGGCGATTTCGACGTCGCCTTCCTCCGCTCGACGCTGGGATCCGATCCGAGCAACGGCATCGTGCGCTGGTACGCCTGCAATCCGGACAAGCTGGCGGCGTCCAACCCCTCCGGGATCTGCGACGACGAGATCATGGCCGCGGCCTCGGCCGCCCTCGCCTCGACCGACCGGGAGGTTCGAGGAGAGGCGTTCCGCGATCTGCAGGATCGGGCGCGAGAACTCATGATCTACGCGCCGGTCGCGTGGTACACCGGCTGGCTGCCGATGCTGAACGACTCCCGGTGGGAAGGCCTCGACGAGCCCATGCCGGCGACGAATCTCACTCCGTGGACCACCATGACGTTGAAGGACTGACTTCCCGCGCACGAGTAACGCCCGCCCAGGGAACGGCCATTCCCGGGGCGGGCGTTACTCGTGCGCGGATCAGGGAATCATGCTGACATGCACGCTCGGCTCGTCGTCGACGCGGCCGGCGAGGACATCGATGGCGCGCGCGGCATCTTCGAGTCCGAACGTGTGGGTGCTGAGCGAGGCGAGCGGATACTTGCCTGACTCGATGAGTGCGATCGCCTCGCCGATCGCGCGACCTTCGACGCCTCGAGCGCCGATCACGCGCAGGCCCTTCTGCACGATACGGTCGCTGACCAGTTCGATGGACGCACCGTGTTTCAGTCCCGCGAGCACGACGGTTCCGCCCATGCGGGCGACGTCGAGGGCATCCCGCACCGGTTGCGCTGCGTTGGGCGTCAGATCGAGGACGACATCGGCTCCCCGGCCGCCCGTGACCTCGTCGATGCGCTCGACCGCGTCCTCTTGCTCGACATCGATCGTGGTCTTCACTCCGAACTCGCGCGCACGCGCCAGCTTGTGCGCATCTCGGGTGAGGCCTGTCGCGATGACGTGCGCGGCTCCCACTGAGAGGGCGGCGATGGCAGCGGCAATACCCCTCTGACCCGCCCCGAATATGACCACAGTGTCGCCCTCCTTCACCCCGCCGAGGTGGTTCGCCCAGCGGAACCCGGCGGCGAGCGGGTTGTACATGGCGGCCTCCACGAGGGGGACGTCGTTGGAGATGCGGTGCATGACGGAGTTCGGATGCAGATACATGTACTCGCCGAAGCCACCCGTGAGGGTGCTCCCCGGCACGGGACGGTAGCCGTACGCACCGACCGAGTCTTCGCACGAGCTGTAGATGCCGGCCGCGCATTGCCTACATCTGTGGCAGGGCACGACCACCTCCACTGCGACGCGGTCGCCCTCGGAGACTCCCCATCGGCGTGCGGCGTCGTCGCCGATGCGGTCTATGACTCCCACCGGCTCGTGGCCGGGAACCAGACGGCCGAATCTTCCGCCCGTCGTGGCCTGTTCGATGTCGCTCCCGCAGAGACCGTTGACCTCGACGCGCAGAAGCGCGTCGTCGGCAGAGATCTCCGGCAGCGGCACCTCCTCGATCTCGAATCGGCTCGGTCCGCTCAGGAAAGCGGCGCGTGCTGTCGTCATGGGTGTTCCCTCCGTCGGTCGTCGTTGACACCTCGACGCTATGAGGCCGGAGGCGGTGGGTGATCCGCCATTCCACGGTGCGGAAGCGGCGCCCGGAGGGAGTCGCACTCGCGCAATAGTGGTGGCCAGGTCTACGAGGAGGTACTCCACATGGTCGCTATCATCGATCCGACGGCGAGGCATCAGGTCGGCGCATCTGCGGCGGCTGCTGAGGCTCCGCGGCCGAAGAGTCTTGCAGGGCTGCGCATCGGCCTGCTCGAGAACACCAAGCGCAATGCCGACCGTATTCTTGCGGCGCTCGGGGAGGAGCTGGCTGCACGCAACGAGGTCGACTCGCTGGTGCATCTCACCAAGCCGGTCTTCGCCATGCCGCTGCCCGTAGATCTCGTCGAAGAGCTCATCAACGAATGCGACGTGGTCGTGGTGGGGGTGGGCGACTGCGGGTCATGCAGTGCCTCTGCCGTCGCCGACGGGATCGCGCTCGAACGCATGGGGATTCCGACTGCCGTCATCTGCACCGACTCCTTCGTCGCGCCGTCCGAGGCGATGGCGGGGTTGAAGGGCGCTCCCGACTTCCCGTTCCTGCGAACATCGCATCCGATCTCGAACCTCAGCGACGAGGGCATCGGCGAGCGCGGGCGCTCGCTGGCCGCTGCGGTCGAGGCCCGCCTGCTCGGACACCGCGATCCGGCCCTCGCATCGTGACCCACGTGGTGACCGCCTTCGACGAGCCGGCCGAGTCCATCGACGCCTTGACCGAAGAGTTCGACCCGGACGGGGCCCGCGAGGTCATCGAGTACCTTCACCGCAGGGGATGGACAGACGGTCTTCCGGCTGTCGCCGCGACCGAGGAGAGGGTGGCTCTCTTCATCTCCGAGAGCGGCCGTGACCCTGATGACATCGTGGGCCGGCATCCCCAGCTCGAACGTGAGGTGACTGTCCGTGACGTCGCGATCAACGCGGTCATGGCCGGGTGCCTGCCGGAGTATCTGCCGCTCGTCCTCGCATCATGGGATGCCCTGTCCTCCGAGCGTGCTGCTCTCGGAGGCGGGTGGCAGAGTACGAGCGGTCCTGGCCCTCTGCTGATCGTCAACGGCTCGATTCGGGAGCGTCTCGGCATAGCCTCGTCCAGCGGCGCGCTCGGTCCGGGCCACCGCGCCAACATGAGCGTGCCTCGCGCGATCGGCCTCACTGTCCGCAACGGCTTCGGCATCCGGCCGAGCGAGCTCGAGCAGGCGACGCTCGGCGTCCCCGGCCGTTGGAATCTCTGCCTCGGAGAGAACGAGGAAGAGAGCCCCTGGGAGCCGTTGTCCGTCGAACTCGGTCATGCGCGCGGCGATGACGTCGTCTCGGCAACGCTCATCCGCGGTGTGGAGCTCGTAGACAATCGCAGTTTCAGCTCGGCCGAAGACGTACTGGGCGATCTCGTGGACACGGTGCAGCGCTCCGGCGCGCTCATCGGTCCGCACAGCCCCACGGGCCTGCTGCTGAACCCGGAGCATGCGCGGCTCTTCGCTTCCGCAGGCATGAGCAAGCAAGACGTGCGCGAGTGGATCACGTCGCGCGCGGGCAAGACCGAGCGCCAGCTCGCGGCTGTCGGAAAGGGCCTGAACGGGCGCGGCGACAGAGAATTCGAGCCGGATCACTTCCACCGTACAATCGCCGGATCGTCGGTGGCGCAGTTCCCGATCATCGTGGCAGGCTCGTCGAACGCAGCGATGTCGCTGGTGTTCCGCGTGCTCGGCGCCTGGTCGGGCCTCGGGTTCCCCGTGCGGTGAACTGACTTCCATCCCCACAGATCGAACCGACTTCCATTCCCGCAGTGAGGTAGAGACATGAGCGAAGAGACCTGGCCGGTTCCCGTCGGCGACTCGTTGGCCACGGCCGCGGCGCCGTGGCTCGAGGGCAAGGTGGCTCTGGTCGCCGGTGGCGGCCTGAGCGGGCCAGAGGGCGGCGTCGGCTTCGCCTTCGCTTGGCTGTGCGCGCGCAGCGGTGCGCGGGTCGCCGTTCTCGACCGCGACCCACTCGCAGGCGAGCGCACAGTCGCCGCCCTTCGCGATATCGGCGGAACGGCGAAGTTCTTCGAAGTCGATGTCACCGATGATGCGTCGGTGAAGTCGGCAGTGGATGCTGCGGCCGCGCATTTCGGTCGCATCGACGTCGTCGCGGACTCGATCGGGGGAGGTGGCACGCAGCCGATGTTCGACGCCACGCCGGACGAGTTCGAGCGGGGGATGATGCTCAACTTCACCGCGGTGTGGTTCGTGATCCGGCACGCCCAGCGGCACATGGAACGCGGGGGAGCGGTGGTGACCATCTCATCGGGGGCCGCGGAGGGGCGCGGTCCTGGTATGCCGTACTCGTTCGCGAAAACGGCTCTCGAGAAGATGTCGATCGGTGCGGCGGCGAGTCTGGCTCCCCGCGGGATACGCGTGAACTGCGTCCGCGTCGGCATGATCTGGGGCGCCTTCGCCGCCCGCGGTCTCACGGAGGAGCAGAGACGGCTGCGCGCCGACAACGTCGCGCTCAAGACCGAGGGCAACAACTGGGACATCGCATCCGCCGCCTTCTTCCTCGTGACAGAGCAGGCTCGCTGGATCACCGGTCAGGTGGTCTCGGTGGACGGCGGAGGATTCGCGATGAAGAACATGGGCCAGGCCGGGAGCGCGAAGAAGTGACCGCGCTCGCGCAGACCAGGACCTGGGAGTCGACGCAGCGCGAGCAGCTGAAAGAGTTCGGCCCCTTACTCGAGCGGCTGAGGCGTCATGAAGTATGGGCTGCGCGGATCGACGAGGTCGCTGAACCCACGCACCTCGACGACCTGCTCGCTTTCCCGTTCACGACGAAGGAAGATCTGCGCGCGGCGCAGGCCGAGCGCTCCTCCGAGCATCCGCTGGGTGCGTTCCAGCTGGTCGATACGCGCGAGCTGTCGCAAGTGACGAGCTCGTCGGGCACCACAGGTGCCCCCACCTATTTCGGTTTGACGCAGTCCGATGTGCGGCGCTGGGGTGCTCGTATCGGCGACGCGTATCGCGTCGCCGGTGTTGCGCCAGGATCGGTCGCCGCGCTGACGACGGGAATGGCCATCGTGGCCGGCGGGCTGCCGTACGCCGACGGGATCCGTCACGCCGGCGGCACGCTCGCGTGGATCGGCGGCCAGACCACCGGGCGCATGGCGCTGGGAATGCAGCGCCTCGGTATCGACGTGCTCGTGGCGACCGCATCGTTCGCGGCGCATTTTGCTGAACGGTGCGAGCAGGAGCTCGGGGTACCTGCCAGGGAGCTCTCGGTGCGTACCGTCATCGCGGGCGGGGAACCCGGCGCGGGCGTTCCTCACATCCGCCGTGCGATCCTCGATGCCTGGGGCGCAACGCGCGTCAGTGAGTTCATGGGCCTGGGAGACATCCTCCCCGCGATGTGGGCGGAGTGCGAAGTCGGACAGGGGATGCATTTCACCGCCGCCCCAGACGTCTTCGTCGAGCTCATCGATCCGGTCACTCTCGAGCACGTGCCGTGGGAGCTGGGTGCCACGGGCGAGGCGATCTACACGACCCTCCTTCGCGAAGCGTCGCCGGTACTTCGCTTCCGGTCCCGCGACCAGCTGCAGATCACCTCGGTGGAGTGCGCCTGCGGGCTCGCGACGCCGACGATGCGCTGCGTCGGACGTACCGATGACATGCTCATCTACAAGGCGATGAACGTGTTCCCCTCGGCTGTACGCGAGGTTGTACTGGAAGCCGCATCCGGCGTCCTCTCGGGCACCATGCGGATTCGCAAGGACTTCGAGGCCCAGGTGCGCTTCGACGACGACATTCCGCTCGAAGTCGAGCTGCGTGACGATCTCGATACCGGGGCAGCGGATGCAGCATTGCGCGCGGCATCCGCGCTGGTGCGAGAGCGGTTGCGTGTCCGAGTGGCGATCGAGCCCGTGCCCGTCGGCGTCATTCCTGTCAGCGACTACAAGAATGCGCTGGTGTACGCGCCAGGGTCGAGCTGACAGGCCCTGACAGGGCCTGTCAGCCTCGGGTTCGACTGCCTAGCGTGGAGGGTGCAGCGAAAAGCACGCCTGTGTCACCGAACGCGAAGGAGCACCCATCATGCACATCAGGAAGCTCGGCCAGGGGCTCGAGGTCTCAGCAGTCGGACTCGGCGCCATGGGGATGTCCATGAGTTATGGACCGAACCCCGGTGATCGCGACGACATGATCGGAGTGCTGCGGTACGCCGTCGAGCAGGGCGTCACATTCATCGACACCGCCGAGGTCTACGGGCCGCACGATAACGAAGAGCTCGTCGGCGAGGCGATCGCCCCGGTCCGTGACGATGTCGTGGTCGCCACGAAGTTCGGCTTCGACATCGTGGATGGGAAGTCGCAGGGGGTCACTTCGCGGCCCGAGCGGATCCGACGTGCTGCGGAAGGGTCTCTCAAGCGACTGGGTGTTGACACGATCGACCTGTTCTATCAGCACCGTGTGGATCCGACCGTGCCTATCGAAGACGTCGCCGGCACTGTCGGAGAGCTGGTCCGCGAAGGCAAGGTGAAGCACTTCGGCCTGTCGGAGGCTGGGGCGGGAACGATTCGTCGTGCCCATGCGGTTCTTCCCGTCACTGCGGTGCAGAGCGAGTACTCCCTGTGGACGCGCGACCCGGAGCCCGAGGTGCTGCCGACGTGCGCCGAATTGGGAATCGGCTTCGTTCCGTTCAGCCCACTCGGTAAGGGGTTCCTCACGGGGACAGTCGCGCCGGACGCGACCTTCGCGGCGAACGAGATCCGTGCTCGTGTGCCGCGTTTCGCGGAAGAGAACCTCCGAGCGAACCAGGCGCTCGTCGACCACGTCCGTGGCATCGCCGCCCGACAGGGAGCGACTCCCGGCCAGGTGGCGCTCGGCTGGCTGCTCGCGCAGCATCCGTTCATCGTCCCCATCCCCGGGACTCGGCGGCGTGAGCGCATCGACGAGAACGCGGGCGCGACGTCGCTGCCGCTCTCGGCGGATCAGATCGCCGATCTGAACGGGTTGGTCGCGCGTATCGGAGTCTCGGGCAATCGCTATGACGAAGCGGGGATGGCAGCTGTGGGGCTCTGACCGGGTGGCGGCTCCTCGACGGAGGCCTGTTGGACGGCGACGACTGATGCGCTGTCATGAGACCCGCGCAACCGCCCACCGGAAGGAATTCCGCAGGGTGAATCCTTCATGGTCATCGCGAAAAGGCGCAGCCGCGGCGATCACGATCGAGCGCAGCTCCGCGATCGTGTCAGGGTCCTCGCCGAGGAGGATGCCCTGGACGAGCATCTCCTCATCCCGCACACTCCACGGGGTCTTGACCACGCCCGCTTCGACGACCTCGAGCCCTGCGTCCGCGAACGCAGCTTCGATTCCGCCCGCCGTGCGAAGCGGGCCATCAGACGCGTGCTCTTCGTCGAGGGCATCCGCGATGGCCCGTTCCACGACGTCGATGTCGTTGAGCGATCCCTCGGCCCAGTTCGCGATCGCGATGTATCCGTCGGTCCGCACGACACGACCGAGTTCGCGCAGCGCGACGGTCGTGTCATCGGCGAACTGCAGTGCATTCACTGCGGTTGCCACGTCGAAAGCGTCATCCGCGAGGGGCAGGTCCTCGATGCCGGCCATGACGACCTCGACCCCGACGGAGCGCGCAAGGGCAACCATCTCTGCGGCCGGATCGGCGCCCACGGCCAGAGCGCCCCGCTCCTGGAGGCTCTGAAGAAACTCACCGCTTCCGCACCCGGCATCCAGAACACGAGTCCCGGGCTCGATGCCCGTCGCGTTCATGATCGCGACGCGGGCCGGATCGGCGAATGAACCCCAGAGAGCGGCCCACCCGGCGGCGACGTGCGACCACCCGCCGGCGTCAGCTCCGTCTACCATCACGTCACTTTATCGCGCGCCGTTCGACGAACATCGCCGCTATCGGCGTCATCAGGGAACACGGCATCGCTTCGAGAGGTTGCCAGAGGCATGAGTTCTTCCCCGCAGCCGACTTCCACCGATTCAGCGACCCTCCTCGGTGGGGTGGACCCCGCGCCGTTGTACACAGCATTCGACCTCGCGGGCGTCGAGCTTTCGAACCGGTTCGTGATGGCTCCGATGACCCGGAGCTTCTCGCCCGGCGGCATCGCCTCTGATGACGTCGTGGAGTACTACCGTCGGCGCGCTGCGCACCTCGGTCTGATCATCACGGAGGGCACGTACATCGACCATCCGTCCGCGGGGACGAGCACTCGTGTGCCGCGGCTCTATGGCGAAGAATCGCTGGCCGGTTGGCGACGAGTGGTCGACGCGGTGCATGCCGAGGGCGGGCGGATCTTCCCTCAGCTCTGGCACCTCGGACTTTCCCGCCGTGAGGGTTCGGGTCCTCACCCCGCGGCGCCCGTGCTCAGTCCGTCGGGCGTGAAGCCGGACGGAGCTGCCGTGGGCGCGCCGGCGAGCACCGCCGAGATCGATGCCGTCATCGCGTCGTTCGCCCGTGCGGCGGCGGATGCTCAACGGATCGGGTTCGACGGCGTCGAGCTCCACGGCGCGCACGGATATCTGCTCGATCAATTCCTGTGGTCGGCGACGAACCGTCGCTCGGATCGTTACGGCGGGAACCCGGCCGCCAGGGCACGGGTGGGTGCAGAGGTCGTAGCTGCGGTGCGCGACGCCGTCGGGCCGGCCTTCCCGGTGATGTTCCGCTATTCGCAGTGGAAGGGCGGCGCCTTCGAGGCCCGCATCGCCGACACGCCAGTCGAGCTCGAGTCGGTGCTGGCACCGCTGGTGGACGCGGGTGTCAGTGGTTTCCATGTTTCTACGCGCCGCTACTGGCTCCCGGGGTTCGACGGCGACCGGCGCACGCTCGCAGGATGGACGAAGAAGATCACCGGATTGCCCACGATCGCCCTCGGGTCGGTCGGCGTCGCGGCCCCGTTCCTGGAGAGCGAAGCATCCACGTCGCCGCTGAGCCTCGCGCCGCTTCTGGATCTGTTCGAGCGGGACGAGTTCGATCTCGTGGCGCTCGGCAGGGCGGTGCTCTCCGAGCCGGGGTGGCCGACCAAGGTCCGCGACGGACGAGTAGACGAGATCCGGACCTACGACAAGAGCCACGAGTCGCAACTGTTCTAGCAATGGCGCCCATGCGAAGAATCGTGTTCCGCCAGTACGGCGGCCCCGAAGTGCTTCACCTAGAAGAGGCCCCGCGCCCGTCACCGGGTGAGGGGGAGGTGCTCGTCCGTGTCGCAGCCGCCGGACTGAACCCGGTGGACTACAAGCTGTTCAGCGGGAAGCCGACGTTCGAGCCCTATGAGCGCTCTCTCCCGTCGGGGAACGGCTACGACTTCTCAGGGTTCGTCGCGGAGAACGGCTCGGGAGCAACAGCCTTCGCCCCCGGAGACCGGGTGTTCGGCGGTCTGCGGTTCCATGCGCAGGCCGACTATCTGGTGACTGCGGAGACATCACTGGTGCGTGTCCCCGACGGACTCTCCATGGTGACGGCCGGAGCACTGAACGTCGTCGGACGAACAGCCGTCGCCAGCGTCGCGTCCCAGCAGTTGCGGCCGGGGGAGAGCGTCCTCGTGAGCGCGGCTGCCGGTGGTGTCGGCGTTCTGGCGGCGCAACTGGCCCGCGAGGCAGGGGCGCGAGTGCTCGGCACGGCGAGTCCACGCAATCACGACTACCTGCGAAGCATCGGCATCGAACCGGTCTCCTACGGCCCGAACCTCGTGGACGACGTGCGTCGTCTCGCGCCCGAAGGACTGACTGCCGTGCTCGACAACGTCGGACACGGCACCATCGACGCGGCCATCGACCTGGGCGTGCCGCCGGCACGTATCAACACGATCGCGGACTACCCGGCCATCGCGGCATATGGGGTGCGGGGCGTCGGCGGCGCAACCGCCGGTGTGAAGGAACTCGCTCACATCGCCGGTCTGATCGCCGCGGGTGCGGTCGACTTGCCGATAGACACGGTCCACCCGCTCGAGGATGCAGCCGCCGCATACGTTCAACTGATGGAAGGGCACGCCAGGGGCAAGATCGTGCTCATAATCCAGCCCGCCCCGGCAACAGAGATGCTGCGGCCGTGACCGCGACGGCGACCACGGCGATTGGGCTCGTCGGTTTCCTGCCGGGCAATCACTGGCTCCAGCCGTCACCTTCTTCGGTGTGACGACTGAGCGGGATGTCAACCCCCGAGCATGTACCGGGTACCGGGATGACACTGAGAGTCCGTAGCGTGCAGAGGCGCCGTCGTGTCCGACTACTCGGCCGTTGCGGACTGGACGTTCGCAGGAAGAGGAGCCTGAAATGGCGATGCAACTGAATGATGCCGCACTCACCCACGCGCGCGGGCTGCTGCGACGGGGGGAGTTCATCGACGACGACCGTGATGATTGGAGCGAGCACGCTCCGACGACCGACCAGGAGAACGACTTCATCGAAGAGAACGGTCTCGTCGAGTTCGCGAAATGGCATCTGGGCGAGGACACCGACAAGCGAGAAGACACGAAGGGCCGCTATCACTTTCCATACGGCGACTTCCGCACGCTTCACCGATGCGCGGTGATCTCGGGGGAGAGCCGCGCGGGTCAGTACAAGCACGCGGAGATCGAGAAGTCGCTCAAGGACCTTCTCGACGCGATCGACCGTAAGGCACAACTCGACGGTTAACCCCTCGCGAGCGCGAGTCAAGGCCCTGGCACCCGGCACGGTGTGCGGGGCACGCTGTGCTGACCGAGGAAGGGAATCGAATATGTCTGATGCGAAAGATCCACGCGAGGAGCAGCTGGCTGATGTGCCTCTCGAAGACACCCGAGAGGATGACGCCGGCTTCGATCCGATAACGCCCGACGGCGTCGAGGAGGGAAAACCCGCAGTGGCTGATCCCAAGGACTCTCAGAATCCTCCTCCGCGCCGACTCTGACTTCGCCGCCGGTTCCGGCCAGTCAGCCGGAACCGGCGGTAGGTGCATCCCCGAACCCCGATCTTGCTCCGCCGTGCTGTCAAGGGTCTCGAAGACTCCGACCAACCGGCTTAGCGTTGCAGCAGTTCAGGAACCGAAAACGACGCCATACCGGGAGGTGCCGACTTGTCGCATCTGGATGTTGTCACCAAGGACAACCAGGGCCAATGGGTGAACGAGGTGGAGGGAGCGAACGAGCTCTCTCGCAGTTTCAGCAGCCGAGAGGAAGCAGTGACCGCAGGTCGCGACTTCGCCGAGCAGCATGGTTCTCGGCACCTGGTCGAAGATGCTGTTCCGCGCGGCGTGATCACGGATGGCGGCGCACCGGACGACGGTGTGGTCGTCACCGGCGAGCGATCTCCGAGATCGGATGGGTTACCGGAGACGACAGACGAGAACGGTATGCCACTCGATAATCCGTCGGGCTGAGGTCAGATCCTCGATACACCGGGCCTTGAGTGCGGACGGGTCGATGTCAACCCCCGATGACGATCCGGCCGATCGGGATGACACTGAGGAGCTACAAGCGAGGAAGGAGACGAACATGTCTGAA
Organism: Microbacterium murale; assembly: GCF_030815955.1. Lineage (NCBI taxonomy): Bacteria > Bacillati > Actinomycetota > Actinomycetes > Micrococcales > Microbacteriaceae > Microbacterium > Microbacterium murale. The sequence continues at coordinate 2,518,580 of NZ_JAUSXK010000001.1, forward strand.
TCTGAGCGGGGTAACACCAAGCACGGTCCCCACCTGGACGATCAGATGGAGCAGGAGACGCGAGGAATGGTGCAGGGGCACGGCAGCCCTCACGCCGAGCCGTTCCGCGAGAGCGAACCGCTGCCCGATGACACGGACGATCAGTCGACCGAGCGAGCCTTCCGCAACGCTGAGACGGGCGAGCACGCCACCGAGGCCGACGAGAACGCCGCCGACGCTCGGGCAGCCGACCGCCAGGGCAGCGGCCATGAGTGACTCCCGTCTGATGGGACTGCTCACACGCCCCGGCCCCTGGACATGTGCCTACGTCGACGGCCCCGGCATGCTGCCGCAGGTGGAGGAAGAAGCGCTTCGTCGTTCCGTACGCGAGCGTCTCGAAGAGATCGGCGCGCCCGCAGAGGACGCATCGGCGATCGAATCGGCCCTCGAATCACGCAACGGAATGCCCAGCCCGTCCGCCCGCGTCGTGCTGGCATCCGCCGGTCGTGTGGAATTCGATCAGGGCTTCGTCGGGGCCAGAACAGGGCCGGAACGTCTGAGCTACGGCCCGGTTCCGACGATCCTCCCGTTGCTGCGGCATCTCAGTGCTGCCACGCGCTACATCGTGGTCGAGACGAGCCGCGACGGCGCAGACATCCGGCTGGAGACGTCGGGCCGCAGAGGCAGCGATGCGGAATCCGAGGTCGAGGGAGGCACCGGCAACCTCACGAAGGTACAGGCGGGTGGAATGGCTCACGCCGCTTACCACCGGTACGCCGAGAACGTGTGGAAGCACAATCAGTCCGAGGTCGCAGCCGCGGTCAGCGGTCTCATCAGGGAACAGCATCCGACTTTCGTGGCGATCTCCGGTGATGTACGCGCGCGGCAGCTGCTCATCGAATCGCTGACCGACGCGGAACGCGAGCTCATCGTCGAAGTGGACGTGCACACGCGCGCCGACGGCGCCGACTCGACCGAACTCGACTCGGCGATCGCCGAATCGATCGCCGAGCGGATGCGCATCACCGTCACCGAAGTGCGCGATCGCGCGGCAACCGACAACGGCAGCGGCGGAGCCGAGGGCATCGGCGAAGTCACGGCGGCGCTGCAGCAGGCCCGCGTGGAGACGCTACTGCTGGACAGCCGGATGCTCGATGATGGTCGCACGCTGCTGGCGCTCGACCCCGCCCCATGGGTCGCCGCCGACGAATCGGAGAGCCTCGGAGCCGTCGTTGTCGACAGCATTCCCGCAGCCGAAGCACTGGCACGCGCGGCCATTCTCACGGACGCGCGCGTCCTGATCGACGAGGATGAGCCTGCGGAGGAGGATGCGCCACGGGAGAGCCGACCTGTACGGGATCCGCTGGCGGTGCTGCGATGGGCGGATGAAGCGGACGCGGGCGATGGAAACTGATCACGTACCCCGTCGCGCGATCGTCACGGGATCGGACTCCGGCATCGGCCGCGCCACTGCGGTCGCTCTCGCTGCAGCGGGTCTCGAAGTCGGCGTCACCTGGCACACAGATCGGGAAGGGGCGGAGCAGACCGCCGCCGAGGCGCGCAGCCATGGTGCCAGGGTCATCGTCGCTCAGCTCGACGTGACCGATATTCCGGGCTGCGGTGACGTCATCGACGCGATGATCGACGAGCTCGGTGGTCTCGACGTCTTCGTGAACAACTCCGGAATCGGCACGAAGACGCCGTTCCTTGAGATGTCGCTCGACGAATGGAACCGCGTCTTCGACACCGACCTGACAGGCGCATTCGTGTGCCTGCAACGCGCAGCGCGCTCGATGGTCGCCGCAGGCCGAGGCGGAAGGCTCATCGCGGTGACAAGTGTGCACGCGCACCAGCCCATGGTCGGATCGAGCGCATATGACGCGGCGAAGCATGGCCTCAGCGGTCTCATGAAGAACCTGGCTCTCGAGCTCGGTGCACATGGCATCAGCGCGGTCAGCGTGGCCCCGGGCGAGATCGCAACATCGATGACGGACCAGGCCGACAGCGATCCGAGGCACAAGGATCGCTCCGGTATTCCGCTGGGCCGGCCCGGCGACGCCCGCGAGGTCGCCGCGCTCATCGCATTCCTGGCGTCACCGGAGGCCGCGTACATCTCCGGCACATCGCTGGTGATCGACGGCGGCATGCTGCAGATGGGACCGCAGGCCGGCGCAGCCCTGGCAGAGCACGGCTGGCGAACAGTCTGAGACGCCCGGCCTCTGCCGGTCTGTATCTCCATGCCGCCGATCGGCCCCGCGATGTCAACCCCCGACCGCCATTGCTCGGCGAACGCCACACTGAGGTTTCACAACGAGCAGAGGAGCCGTCATGTCCGACCCGCGCGCGATTCCAGATGAGGAACGACCGTTCATCCCCGAGGAGGAGATCCCGGCGAAGGAGAGCACCGACTTCGACGCCGCCCCCGAGACCGACGAGGAGGCTGCCGAAGGCGTCGCGGGCGCCGCGGATCGCGACGAATGACGAGCGATGACACGGCAGGACGACGGGCGGATGACAACGTCATCCGGTACGACTCGCCGAGGGTTTGAGTCGCTGAGAAACGCCTTTCGCTCAGCGCGCCTGCTGCTGGCAGCGAAGGCGGCCCTCGCGGTCGGGATCGCGTGGGCAGTCGCCCCGCATATGCCAGGGGTGACGGATGAGTACCCGTACTACGCTCCGCTGGGCGCACTGCTGAGCATGTATCCGACTCTGATGGAGTCGGCCAAGTCGGGGCTGCAGACCCTGTTGGGGCTCGTGGTGGGTATCGCGCTTGCGCTCGCGGTGGTTGTGACCGTCGGACCGAATTGGTGGACCATCCCTCTGGTCGCTGGTATCGGCGTGCTGCTGTCGGGTACAGGCTGGTTCGGTGCAGGCCAGGAGTACGTGCCGATCGCAGCCCTGTTCGTGCTGATCATCGGTGGCCAGGACTCGGACGATTACTCGCTGGGCTATCTCAGCCAGATGGCGGTCGGCGTCGCGGTGGGCCTCGCCGTCAACCTGCTGATCGCCCCCAGCGTGCTCACCGGCGCCGCCGCGGCTCGAGTCAGCACCTTTCGCCGGCAGCTCGCTCGACACCTGCACGAGATCGGTGACGCGGTGTCCGAGCCTTGGCCGCCGGAGCGTGACGGATGGGCACGGGATGCCGCAGCCCTCGCCGATACATCACGAGAGGTGCGGCGGGCCCTCGACGAGGCCGACACGAGCCGCAAGGGCAACCCCAGGGCGATGCGCGGCCGTCACGACACTTCCGATGTCCATGACCGGCTGGAGGCGCTCGAGCTGATCGCAGTGCGCATTCGCGACATCTCGGACGCGCTCGCCGATGCCGTCTGGCAACGAGCCGGTGGACTGGGGCTGAATCCCCAGCTGGCCGAACCGCTGAGCGAAGCGTGCCATCGAGTCGCGGACTGCATCGACCATGACGAAGACGACAGCGCAGAAGCGCATCGCTCCCGCGAAGGTGCCGCAAGGGCGGTTCGCATCCTGCTGGAAGCGGTGGACCAGGTGTCTGTCAGCTCAGGACAGGCGATCGGCCCCGGAGTGCTCATCTGCATGCATCTTCGTCGGATACTGTTGCTTCTGCGATCCCGCGGCTGATCGAATTCGAGACGGCATCCGTCATGCGCTACCGTCGGCGTATGGGATCGATTCAGTACGGCGGGTCCGATGCCCCCATCCATATCGAGGACCGCGCACTCGCGCATCTCAAGGTCGTCATCGCCACCAAGCTGCGCCGTCAGGAGTCCTTCACCCTCTCGTGGAAGCACGCCGACGGCGACACCGTCGGCCGCTCCACGATCTGGGTTCACCCTTCGATCCCGTTGCGTTTCGTCTTCGACGATCCGGATGCTGCGTCTCTGAACGCGCAATGGATCGAACGGCTCATGCACTCGGCGAACTCGACAGGTGGTATCTCCCTGGTCGATGAGGTGCTCGAAGTCCAAAGCTGACCACGGCCGCCGCCGGCGGCCGTGTCAAGGGGCATCATGCTGAGCGGAAGTACCGCGAGAGTGTTGCGATGACCAAGCGTTCATGGACCTTCGCGATCAGGCGGATCTTCCGTGCTTTCGCTGCGGACGGCTGCGCCGACATCGCCGCGAGCCTCGCCTTCTACGCGATTCTCGCTCTGCTGCCGGCTTCGATGGTCGGATTCTCGATCCTCAGTGTGCTCGGACGTGATGACGAGACGGCACAGATTCTTCTCGAGGTCGTGCGTGCGGTTGCGCCGGAGGAAGCGGCGACGGGGGTCGGCGACTTCCTCGGGGAACTCGCCGACCTGCGGATGTCGGGCCTTCTGCTCGTGTTCGGCGTGCTGCTGTCGATCTGGTCGGTGGCGCGCTACGTCGGAGTGCTCGGGCGCGGGATGAACCGGATCTATGGCGTGGAGGAGGGGCGTCGCCTCTGGACGCTCAAGCTGAATCAGCTCGCCATCGCCGTGGTCACCATATTCTGCGCGGCGATCGCCGTGCTGCTCATCGTCGGCTCCGGCCCCGTCGCAGAAGCCATAGGAACTTCGTTGGGGCTCGGCGAGGCAGTGCTGGTCGTCTGGCGTATCGCGAGGTGGCCGCTACTCATCCTGATCGTCCTGTTCGTCGTCGCGTTGCTGTATTACTTCACCCCGAACGTCCGTCCGCCGCGGTTCCGGTGGATGAGCCTCGGTGCGGCGGTGGCGATCCTGGTGCTGGCGATCGCGTCCGCCGGATTCGGTCTGTACATCGCCAACTTCTCGAACTACGACCGCGTCTACGGTTCGTTCGCGGGCGTCATCGTCTTCGCGCTCTGGATGTGGATCGCGAACATGGCCTTGCTGGTCGGCGTGGAGTTCGACACCGAGCTGGAGCGGATCCGTGAACTCCGCGCCGGCGTACCGGCGGAGACCCAAGTGCAGCTGCCATTGCGCGACGCCGGCCGGATCGCCAAGGTGGTGCGCAAGGACAGAGCGGATGCGGCAGACGCTCGACGGATACGGCGCCGAGCACGATCCGACGCAGCCGACACAGGCCCATGAACACCGGGCCGTTGTCAAGGGCTGTGAGACCTTCCCCGTCGCGCTCTACGTTGGGGCGATGACGAAAGAGACTGAAGCACCCTCGCGACTGCGCCGCGCGATCAGCGGCCCGATGCTCTTCGCGTTCATCCTGGGAGACGTTCTGGGCGCCGGGATCTACGCTCTCATGGGCGTGCTCTCCGAGCAGGTCGGCGGGATGCTGTGGGCGCCGTTGCTGCTGGCATTGCTGCTCGCACTGCTGACGGCCGGGTCATACGCGGAACTCGTCACGAAGTATCCGCGCGCAGGCGGCGCGGCCGTCTTCGCCGAGCGCGCCTTCCGCAGCCGCATCGTGTCGTTCCTGGTCGGATTCAGCATGCTCGCCGCGGGTGTCGTGAGTGCAGCGGGCCTCGCGATCGCGTTCGCGGGGGACTACCTCCAGACGTTCATCCCGGTGCCGCCGATACTCGCGGCCATGGTGTTCCTCGTCGTCATCGCCGCGCTCAACGCCCGCGGCATCCGTGAGTCCATGGGAGCGAATCTCGTGATGACGGCGATCGAGCTGAGTGGACTCGTGATCGTCATAGCCGTCGTCGGCTTCTTCGTTGCGGGCGGGGGCGGCGATGCATCGCGCATCATGGAAGCGCCCGACGGCACCGGCACCGGGTTCGCGGTGCTGGGAGGCGCGATCATCGCCTACTACTCGTTCGTCGGCTTCGAGACGTCGGCGAACGTGATCGAGGAGGTCAAGGATCCGTCCAAGTCGTACCCGAAGGCGCTGTTCGCCGCTCTCCTCACAGCCGGTGCTGTCTATGTGCTGGTGGGTCTCGCCAGTGCGGTGGCGCTGCCCGCCGATGAGCTGCAGCAGTCCAGCGGGCCGCTTCTCGCCGTCGTCGAGGCGACGGGTATCGGTGTGCCGTCGTGGTTGTTCAGCCTGATCGCCCTGGTAGCCGTCGCTAACGGCGCTCTGCTCACGATGATCATGGCGAGCAGGCTCGCGTACGGGATGGCAGAGCAGGGTCTGCTGCCCAGCGCACTCGGGCGGGTGCTGCCGCGGCGGAAGACACCGTGGGTGGCGATCGTGACCACGACGATCGTAGCGATGCTGCTGACGCTCATCGGCGATCTCGCGACGCTGGCCGAGACGGTGGTGCTCCTGTTGCTGTTCGTCTTCCTCAGCGCCAACGTGTCCGTCCTGGTGCTGCGCCGGGATCGGGTCGAGCACGACCACTTCCGGGTGTGGACATTCGTGCCTGTGCTCGGCATCGCCTCGTGCATCCTGCTTCTGACCCAGCAGCGCGGAATCGTCTGGTTGTTCGGTGCGGGCCTTCTCGTCGTCGGCCTCGGACTCTACGCGCTCGCTCAGTGGGCGCGACGCCGAGGGGGAGTGTCGCATGACCAGTGACCCCGAGATCGTGTTGTCGCGAATATCACCTGCCGACGCGGGTGAAGTGCTGACGATCCAGCGCGCTGCCTTCGTGTCAGAAGCACAGATCTACGGCACGGCCGATATGCCGCCGCTGACGCAGACGCTGGATGAAGTGCGAGCCGAGCTTGCGCAGGCGAACGGCTGGGTTGCCCGAGTCGATGGGCGTCTGGTCGGAGCGATCCATGTCAGGGAGACCGATGACATGCTGCTCATCGGTCGGATAGCGATCGCGCCGGACATGCAGGGCACGGGGATCGGCAGAGCGCTGCTTCAGGCCGCTGAAGAGGATTCGAAGGCGCCGAAGGCCGAGCTGTTCACGGGCAGCCTGAGCGAGGCCAACGTGCGACTGTACGAGAGCTGCGGCTATCGGATCAGCGAACGGGTGGATCAGGGAGATGGCACGACTCAGCTCTTCATGCGCAAGCAGCTCGACACGGGAGCGAGCTGAGCTTTATACGCTCGAAGAAGTCGGCGGTCAACCCGCTCGGGTGCGGCCACCAGCCGGTCTAGCGTGAGTGGCATCAGAGGAAAGGATGCCATCATGTCGAACCCGAATATCATGCCTATCCCACTGCCGGATGATGACCGTGACGACCAGGCGGCGATGGAGGTGGACGGAGACGCCGTTCTCGATCCGGACATCGACGCAAGTCTCGTCGACAGTGCAGAAGCCGACCGCCTCGCGAGCGAAGAGGAGGCCGACGGCGCGGGCCGGGCTGAATGACGGACCGGGCGTCGGAGCCCGTGATCCGCAGCAGCGTGGCGAGCAACGCGCAACTACCATCGCGCGATTTGGGCGTCAACCCCCACGACGCAACACTACGAACCTGCCACGCTCGTAGTCACATGAGGGACGGCCACCGCCGCCCTTCAACACGAGGTCAGGAGTACCAGCATGAATATCGCACTTGTCGTCATCATTGTCATCGCGATCGTCTTGGCCATTGTCGGAGGACTCAACGCAGCACTCAACTGGCTGCTCTGGGTTGCTCTCATCGTGGGCGTGATCGCCCTGATCGCCTTCCTGTTCCGGGTCATAGGCGGCCGCAACCGTGTCTGACATCCATCCGGATGTCTCGAGCGTGCAGTTGACGGCACTCGTCGTCAACTGCACGCTCAAGCCATCACCTGCTGAGTCGAGCTCAGAGGTGATGGGCGGCCAGCTCTCGACATTCCTCGCCGAACGCGGCGTGCAGTGCGAGAGCGTCAGGGTCGTCGACCACGTCATCCTTCCCGGTGTGCAGAAGGACATGGGAGAAGGCGATGAATGGCCGACGCTGCGCGAGAAGGTGCTCAGCGCCGACATTCTCGTGTTCGTCACGCCGACATGGCTCGGACAGCATTCGAGCGTCGCACAGCGGGTACTCGAACGCCTAGACGCCGAGCTGAGCGAGACGGATGCTGACGGGCGGCCGATCCTGTTCGACAAGGTCGCCGTCGCCGGTGTCGTCGGAAACGAGGACGGCGCCCACCACATCACCGCCGTGCTGTTCCAGGCGCTCAACGATGTCGGGTTCACGGTTCCAGCGCAGGGATGCGTCTACTGGAACGGCGAGGCGATGCACGCCACCGACTACAAGGATCTGGAGCAGACCCCCGAGAAGGTGAGCGCGTCGATCAGCACCTCGCTGACGAACGCCGTCCACCTTGCACGGCTTCTGCGCGAGTCGGGTTATCCGGCATCCAACTGATCTAGCCCCGGCGGTGCGGTTCCACAACCGACTTGATCGTGTCCGGATCCGTCGTGGACTCGAGCGCGTCCTTGACCCGATCCAACGAGAATGTGCCGGTCACCATCGCATCGAGGTCGACCTGCCCTGATGCGACGAGGGCAATCGCGGCCGGCCATGTGTTCGCATAACGGAACACTCCCGTCAGCACGAGTTCCTTGTTCTGGATCTGAGTGATCGGCAACGCCAGCTCCGGCAGCCCCATTCCGACGAGAACGGCGCGTCCACCGGGACGAAGGGCATCGATTCCGCTCCGCACGGCCGCCGCAGCCCCCGATGCATCCACGAACGAGTCGGCCCCGACCGTGCGGATCACATCCGCGTCGGCCACAGGATCGAGAGCCGCGGTCGCGCCGAATCGCAGCGCGGCGTGGCGACGCGCTTCGCTGATGTCGGAGACGAGCACCTCCGAGGCGCCTGACGCTCTGGCGACCTGCGCGACGGCGAGACCGACCGGACCTGCGCCGGTGATCAGCACGCGGTCACCGACCGAGAAGGCGGCCTTGCGCCCTGTCGCCACGGCTACGGACAGCGGCTCGAGCAGGGCGGCCGCCCAATCGCTCACGGAGTCCGGAATCGCGAACGCGAAATGGCTCTGGATCGTGACGTACTCCTGGAACGCGCCATCCGTGCCCGGCACCGCATAGAAGCGCATGTGCGGGTCGAGGTTGTAGTCCCCGCGCAGCGTCTCGGCCGACGTGGTGGAGGGGTGCTGCGGCTCGATCGAGACCCGCTCACCGACACGCTTCGGCGAGACGTCTGCTCCCACGGCCACGATCACTCCGCCGGACTCGTGGCCGAGCACGAGCGGCTCGTCCACAACCCAGTCACCGAGTCGCCCATCGTGGAAGAAGTGCACATCGGAGCCGCACACGCCCACGGCGGTGACCTTCACGAGAACCTCGTCCGCTGCCGGTGTCGGCACACGACGCTCCTGCAGTTCGACGTGGCCGGGGCGGGTCAGCACATTGGCGAACATGTGCTCGGGAACGTGCGTCGTTGCAGTCATGATGCGATCTCCTCGATGCGGGTCTTCACTGTCGCGCTTCGCCGATGAACCGACCTGAGCGAGCCATCGGTGGGCGTCTTGACACCCGATGATACCGCGACGTATGGTGAATGTAACGTGGTCATGTTACCTGATCACAGGAACGTAACACGAGAGTCGAACCTCTCCGAGGGGCCGAACGGCACTGCCGCTGGTCCCGCAGTTACATCACACATCCCAACGGCGAGACGGTGTTCGCGTCGGTGGAGACGCAAACGGGAGCAAAGATGCGAGCAGTTGTATTCACGGCCGAGGGGCAGCTGTCCCTCGAAGAGCGCCCCACGCCCACGCCCGGTTTCAAAGAGATCCTGATCGAGACGGCAGCGGTCGGTATCTGCGGCACCGACACGCACGTCTTCGACGGCGAGTTCGAAGGCACCGTCTTCCCGCTCGTGCCCGGCCACGAGGCGACGGGAACGATCGTCGCACTCGGCGAAGGCGTCAACAGCGGTGTGTTCGACTTCAAGGTCGGCGACCACGTCGCGATCAACCCCAGCACCACCTGCGGCGAGTGCGAGTTCTGCCTCAACGGACATCAGAACCTCTGCCGGTTCTGGAACGGACTCGGCGTCGTCGCCTCCGACGGCGCATCCCAGGAGTTCTTCACCGCTCCTGCCGGCAACGTGTACAAGCTCCAGCCCGAGACCGACCTCTACGAGGCCGCGCTCATCGAGCCCCTCGCCTGCGCGATCCGCGGCTGGGACGTGCTGCCTCGCCGCATCGGCGACCACGTACTCGTCTACGGAGCCGGCACGATGGGGCTGCTGATGGCGCAGCTCGCGACCCGCGCCGGCGCGGCGACCGTCAGCATCGTCGACCTGAATCAGGATCGCCTCACCGTCGCAGAGGAATGCGGCATCGAGCTGCGGTACACCTCCGCCGATGACGCCGACCGCGAGAAGTGGGACGTCGTCATCGACTGCACCGGAAACCTTCGCGCCATCGAAGACGCGCTGACCCGCGTCAAGCCGGCCGGATTCTTCCAGGACTTCGGCGTCGCTCCTGCCGACGGCACGGCCAAGTTCTCACCGTTCCGCGTCTACCGCGACGAGATCTCGATCGTCGGCACGATGGCGGTGCTGAACTCCTTCGGACGCGCGGTCGAGATGTTCGAGGCCGGTGCGATCAATGCCAAGGCCATGATCAGCCACTCCTTCGTGCTCGACGACTACGAAGAGGCGCTGGAACTGTTCCGTCGCGGCTCGGGGCGCAAGCTCCAGATCCGACCGAACGACACCGAGTCCAGGGTGCTGATCCCGTGAGTGCGTCGACCACGGTGAGCCCGCCCGTCAAGAAGCCGCAGCGATCGCTGTCGCCCAATGCCAAGCGTGGGATCTGGATCGGTGTGATCGTCGTCGTGATCCTCGGCCTGGTGCTGGGGACACGGGTGGTTCCCGCCGACGACCCGCTCGCACAGGGCACGGAGAAATTCGACCCGGTCACCTACGGCGCCGAGAACTTCCCCACGGTGCAGTCGGCAGTCGTCGACCGTGCCGTCGAGGCCGACGTACTCGCAGCAGACATCGCGGCCGACGCTGCAGCTGCCGCCGAGGAGCACGCAGTGCAGAGCTCGGGCGGTCCCGTCTACAGCACGACGTTCACCGGCGTGGTGGGCGAGGGGCAGTCCGGCATCTATGAGGTGGCGGTCGAGGGTCTTCCCGAGGGCCTCCTGATCCGCGTGCAGACCGGACCAGCCATCAACGGCACCGAGCTGCGCGACGCGACCGGCGAGATCGAGTTCGGGCAGTTCATCAATCAGATCGACTTCCAGAACGCTGCTGCTGCATTGAACGAGGAGTTGAAGACGCAGGTCCTTGCCGACATCGACACCGCCGCTCTGACCGGGAAGACGATCGAGGTCACCGGAGCGTTCACCCTGATCAATCCGGCTTCCTGGCTCATCACGCCCGTCGAGCTGAGTGTGCAATGAGCGACGACTTCGACGATGTCGTCCTCGAGGCCCGCAACGTCGTCAAGACATACGGCGGCACGAGGGCGCTGAAAGGCGTGAACTTCGAGATCCGTCGCGGCACTGTCACGACTCTGTTCGGAGAGAACGGCGCCGGCAAGTCGACGTTGATGAAGATCCTGTCCGGGGTCGAACAGCCGACCTCGGGCGAGATCGTGCTCGACGGCGAACCGGTCGTGTTCCACTCCACGAACGACGCGCGCGACCGCGGGATCTCGATCATCCACCAGGAGCTCAGTCTTGCTCCCAACCTCTCGGTGCGCGACAACATTTTCATGGGGCGCGAGATCACGGGGCCCTTCGGGATCGACTTCGCCGAAGAGGCGCGACAGACGCGCGAGCTGCTCGCCGACCTCCTTCCCGGTGTCGAACCGGACACGCACGTCAACGATCTGCGCGTCGGCCAGCAGCAGATCATCGAGATCGCTCGCGCGCTCTCGGTGAACTCGCGCATCCTCATCATGGATGAGCCGACGTCCGCGCTCGCTGCCGCCGAGGTCGAGATCCTCTTCGGGATCATCCACGATCTCACCGCGCGTGGTGTGGCCATCGTCTACATCTCGCACCACCTCGAAGAGGCGCTGGAGGTCACAGATCATGCTGTCGTCCTGCGCGACGGATCCATGACGGCGAAGGACGAACGAGCCAACATCGATCTCGAGTGGATCGTGCGGAACATGGTCGGTGACAACTTCGATCTCGGCTCGCCGCCCACAGGCTACGAGTTCGGAGACACGATCCTCAGCATCCGAGACCTCCGCGTCCTCGACCCGGAGAACTCGGAGCGGTCGATCGTGAACGGCCTCAGCCTGGACGTCAAAGCCGGTGAGATCGTCTGCCTCTATGGGCTGATGGGAGCCGGACGCACCGAACTGCTCGAGGCGGTCGCCGGGCGGGATCGGATCGACGGCGGCGAGATCCTGCTGGACGGCACCGCTCTCGGCGATGACACGATCGCACAGCGCATCGCCCTCGGCATCGGGCTCGTGCCGGAGGACCGGCAGCGCGATGGGCTCGTGCAGACCTTCGACGTCGGCACGAACCTCACGCTCGCCAGCCTCGGGAACTCGCTGGTCAACGGCGTGCTCTCGCGGCGCACCGAGAAGAAGATCGCCCAGGACCTCATCCGCACCGTGACCGTGAAGACACCGGGACCCGAACTGCCGATCGGCTCTCTCTCCGGAGGTAATCAGCAGAAGGTGGTCATCGGAAAGGTCGTCGCGACCGAACCGCGCGTGATGCTGCTCGATGAGCCGAGCCGCGGCATCGACATCGGCGCGAAGGGCGAGGTGTTCCGACTCCTCGCCGAGCGCGCCCGCGAGGGCCTCGCCGTCGTTTACTCGACATCAGAGGTCGGCGAGTGCCTCAGCATCGCCCACCGCATCATCGTCCTGCGACGCGGGCAGATCTCCGCAGAGTTCGGTCCGGACGCCACGAAGGAAATGATCATGGCCGCCTCCGGCGAAGCCGTGGCCGCTTAGGAATTTGAGAACGGATCGACAATGACGACGACAACGACCGCCATCATCGAGAACAAGAAGAAGTTCTCGATCGCACGAGTGCTCATCGAAGGCAGAGCATTCCTCGCCCTGATCCTGATCATCGTGGTGTTCTCCCTGATGTCACCGAACTACCTCACGTTCGACAACATCCTGATCATGTCGTCGCACGTGGCGATCTACGCGATCCTCGGACTCGGGATGCTGCTGGTCGTGCTCAACGGCGGCATCGACCTCTCGGTCGGCTCGACGCTGGGCTTCTCCGCGGTGATCGCCGGCTTCCTCATGCAGGGCGTGCCGATCAACATCTTCGGCGTGGTCCTGTACCCGAGCATCCCCGTCGTCGTGGTGATCTCGTGCGCCGTCGGTGCAGGCGTCGGGCTCGTCAACGGAATCCTGGTGTCCAGGTTCAAGGTCGCGCCGTTCGTGGCGACCCTTGGCATGCTCTATGTGGTGCGCGGCCTCGCACTCCTCATGACGAACGGTCTGACGATCAACGACCTGTCGGGGGACGAGGCACTGGGCAACACCGGCTTCGAATGGCTCGGCTTCAACCGGGTCCTGAACATCCCGATCGGTGTCATCATCATGATCCTGATCGCGATCGTGCTCGGCTTCGTGCTCGGACGCACCCGATTCGGGCGCTGGCTGTACGCATCGGGCGGCAATGAGCGTGCGGCTGAGCTCTCCGGTGTGCCGGTGCGCTCCGTCAAGATCTGGGTCTACGTCATCTCCGGCGTCTGCGCGGCGGTCGCGGGCCTCATCCTCGCCTCGACCCCTCACCAGCGCCAGCCCCACCGCAGGAAACACGTACGAGCTGACGGCGATCGCCGCGGTCGTGATCGGTGGAGCATCTCTGATGGGCGGGCGCGGAAACGTGCGCGGCACGCTGCTGGGGGCGTTCGTCATCGGCTTCCTGTCCGACGGGCTCGTCATCGTGGGCGTCTCCGCGTACTGGCAGATGGTCTTCATCGGTGCGGTGATCGTCGTCGCCGTGCTGCTGAACAGCCTGCAGTACGGACGGCGTCGCCGTCCTGCCGCATCGGTGGCACAGCCGGCGAAGTCCGCTGACAAGACGCCGGAGCCGGCCGGCACGAATTGATCATCACTCACAGAACCTGTAATACCCACCAAGAGAAAGGACGCATCAAATGATGCGCAAGAAGGCAATCGCCTCGATCATCGCCGCAGGCGCGCTGATCATCTCGCTCGCCGGATGCGCCGGAGGCAGCACGGACGCGCCTCCGACGGATGCCGAAGGCGGAGACGCCGGCGGCCTCATCACCATCATCGTGAACGACCCGGCGAACCCGTACTGGAAGACGGAGGGCGACGTCGCCGCCGCAACGGCCGAGGAGCTCGGCTACACCTCGAGTGTCGGCGCGCACAAGGGCGACACCAACACCGAGAACACGCTGATCGACACGGCGATCTCGAACAAGTCGGTCGCGATCATCCTCGACCCTGCGAACGCCGATGGCTCGATCGCCGCGGTCAAGAAGGCCGAGGCCGCCGGGATTCCCGTGTTCCTCGTGAACGCGGAGATCAATGAGGCCGGTATCGCGAAGGCGCAGCTCGTCTCGAACAACGCTCAGGGTGCCGCGCTCGGTGCCCAGGAGTGGGTGGCTCAGATGGGTGAAGCAGGCGACTACGTCGAGCTGTTCGGCGCCCCGTCCGACAACAACGCGCAGACCCGTTCCAACGGCTTCCAGACCGTCATCAGCCAGTACCCCGGTCTGGTCGAGGTCGGCGAAGAGGTTGCGGACTGGGATCGCACCAAGGGTCACGACAAGATGCAGTCGCTGCTGCAGTCCAACCCGTCCTTGGCCGGTGTCATGTCGGGCAACGACGAGATGGCGCTCGGCGCGATCGCCGCGCTCAAGGAAGCGGGCAAGCTCGAAGGCGTCGTCGTCGGCGGCTTCGACGGCGCACCGGATGCCGTCTCCGCCGTGATCTCGGGTGAGATGGCGTACACGGTTCTCCAGCCTGTCGCCGTGTTCTCGAAGGAAGCCGTCGAGCTCGCCGACGAATACATCCGTACCGGCACCGCACCGGAGACCGAGAAGCAGTCGTTCGACTGCATCCTCATCACGAAGGACAACGCCGACAAGATGACGGAACCCTTCACCTACACCGAGTAAGCCCCACCGCGCTCCCATGCGGTGAACGCGGGGGCGGATGCCCATCAGCATCCGCCCCCGCCCACATACTTCGTCCGGATGACGAGAGGCAACATGAGTTACGTTCTGAACGATCCCGCCGACTTCGCGGATGAATCCGTGATCGGGTTCGTCGCCGTCCACAGCGCACTCGTGCGGCGGGTCGCCGGCGGTGTCGCCCGCGCACAGGCCACGCCGCCTGGACAGGTCGCCGTCGTCATCGGCGGCGGATCGGGGCACTATCCCGCGTTCGCGGGACTGGTCGGTGCCGGGCTCGCGCATGGCGCAGCGATGGGCAACGTGTTCGCCTCGCCGAGCGCGCAGCAGATCTACTCGGTCGCCAAGTCCGTCGCCACCGAGGCCGGCGTGCTCCTCAGCTACGGGAACTACGCCGGCGACGTGCTCAACTTCGATCAGGCCGAGAAGCGCCTGCGCGACGAGGGCATCCCCTGCCGCACGGTGCGCGTGACAGACGACATCTACAGCGCTTCGCCGACGGAGAAAGCCAAGCGGCGCGGCATCGCCGGAGACCTCGCAGTGTTCCGCGCCGCCTCGTGGGCCGCCGAGCAGGGGATGGCTCTCGACGACGTCGCAGAGGTCGCATCCCGTGCCAACGAGCGCACCCGGTCGATCGGCGTGGCGTTCTCCGGCTGCACCCTTCCCGGCGCGTCGGAGCCGCTCTTCACTGTGCCGGCTGGTCAGATGGCCGTCGGAATGGGCATCCACGGCGAGCCTGGGATCGATGTCGTGCCGCTTCCCTCGGCACGCGAGATCGCGGCACTCCTCGTCAAGGGACTGCTCGGCGAACTGCCTGACGACATCACCGGCGCTGAAGGTGCGCGCGCGGCCGTCATCCTGAACGGCCTCGGCGCGGTCAAGTCCGAAGAGCTGTTCGTCATCTACGCCACGGTCACGGAGCTTCTCGCTGAGGCCGGAGTGACCATCGTCGAGCCGGAGGTCGGCGAGTACGCGACGAGCTTCGAGATGGCCGGCGTCTCGCTGACGCTGTTCTGGCTGGACGATGAACTCGAAGCGGCCTGGGCCTCACCCACCTACACTCCGGCGTATCGCAAGGGCGCCGTCTCGGCGGCCGATCCGGGGGCAGCGGTCGTCGCGCAGGACTCGGCGTCCGAAGCCGAAGCCGTTCCCGCGGCGTCGCAGGAATCCGTCGAGATCGGTGCTGTGGCCCTCGCGATCGTGGAGTCCATCCGCGACATGATCGATCGCGACGCCGACGAACTCGGTCGGCTCGATGCGATCGCGGGTGACGGAGATCACGGCATCGGCATGCAGCGCGGTGCACGTGCCGGCGCTGCAGCAGCCAGCGACGCGGTCGCCGCCGGCGCCGGGGTCGGCACAGTGCTCAGCCGCGCGGGTGATGCCTGGGCCGACAAGGCCGGAGGCACATCCGGTGCGCTCTGGGGCGCCGCGCTTCGCGCAGCGGGAGAACGCCTCGGCGACGAGCTTCGCCCGCAGGCGGCGGATGTCGCATCCGCCGTCGATGCGGCACGCGCGGCGATTCAGGGGTACGGCAAGGCCGCCGTCGGCGACAAGACCATGGTCGACGCACTGGTTCCGTTCGCCCAAGGGCTGAGCGCACGCGTCGCGGCGGGCGAAGCGCTGGCGCCGGCATGGGTGGCCGCGGCAGTCGACGCCACGGACGCAGCAGAGGCGACATCCGCTCTTCTCCCTCGTCTCGGGCGTGCACGTCCGCACATGGAGAAGAGTCTGGGCACACCCGACCCCGGTGCGATCTCACTCGCGCGGGCGATGACCGTTGCGGGCCGAGTGCTCGCAGACCGCAGCACCACAGAAAAGGACGGAAAATGACACGCGAATGGCGAATCGTCATCGGATCGGACGACGCAGGCTTCGAATACAAGGAAGCGCTCAAGAAGGATCTGCAGAACGATCCGCGAGTATCAGAGGTCATCGATGTCGGCGTCGACTCCAGCGGGGGGACCGCGTACCCGGTGGTCGCGATCGCCGCGGCGGAGAAGGTGCGTGACGGCGAAGCCGATCGGGCTCTCCTCGTGTGCGGCACGGGACTCGGCGTCGCGATCGCGGCGAACAAGGTGCCGGGCATCCGCGCGGTCACGGCGCACGACAGTTACAGCGTCGAGCGGAGCGTGCTCAGCAACAACGCGCAGGTGCTCACATTCGGTCAGCGAGTGGTGGGACTGGAACTGGCTCGCCGACTCGCACGTGAATGGCTCGGCTACGAGTTCGACGAGTCCTCCGCATCCGCGCAGAAGGTCGCGGTGATCAACGATTACGAGGCCACGGGGACCTGTGGCTGACGACCGCGAGCCGTCTCACGGTCCACCGGCGACCTCGGCGCGCCCGATCACGCTCGGAGCGAGCCTCAAGCTGTATCTCGACGTCGACGCGAGCGTGGCGTGGGCTCGTTCGCTTGCTGAAATCGCGCGCGCGCACGCCGCCGTCCTCGCAGGAGAAGTGCGGCTGTTCATCCTGCCGTCGCTTCCGGCGCTGGATCGTGTGATCGCGGCGGTCGCCGACGCGCCGATCGCCGTGGGGGCGCAGGACCTGTTCTGGAGCGACCGCGGTGCGTACACCGGCGCCGTCAGCGGCGTCGACCTTGCACGCCTCGGATGCAGGTACGTCGAGGTCGGCCATGCGGAACGACGGCACGTCTTCGGCGAGGACGACGAGATCATCCGGCGAAAGCTCGCCGCGGCGGTGCGCACCGGACTCACACCTGTGCTGTGCGTCGGTGAGGAGGAACGTGGCAATGCTGCCCTCGCGGCGTCGACCTGCATCGCCCAGATCGAATCGGCGACTGCGGATGCCGGTGACCTCAGTGATCTCGTCGTCGCCTATGAGCCGGAGTGGGCGATAGGACAGGCCGAGCCGGCGTCATCCGCACACGTGACCGAGGTGGTCGCACTGGTGCGCTCTCACCTCGCGCAGCGGGGGCTGGAAGACGCGTCAGTGATCTACGGAGGCAGCGCGAAGCCCGGACTGCTGAGTACGCTCGGGTCGAGCGTCGATGGACTGTTCCTCGGTAGATTCGCCCATGACCCGCATGCTTTCGCGAGCATCATCGATGAGGCCGCCGGGATACGTTGAGAGGGAGAGATCCGAGATGAGCAGCAGTTCCTCCGCCGTACCGTCGCGGGCTGACCGGCAGCAGTCACGCCAGCTGGCCATCAGCGAAGCGGTGATGGCAGCGGGATCCATGCGCATCGAGCAGATCGCCGAGCGATTCGACATCAGCGTCATGACGGTCCATCGCGATCTCGACGAACTCGAAGATCGCGGGCTGCTGCGCAAGAGCAGGGGAGTTGCCACCGCCAGTTCCACGGCGCTGGTCGAATCCAGTGACGTGTACCGTGTCGGTCGTCAACAAGCCGAGAAGGAAGCCATGGCGATCGCCGCCATGGAGTTCATCGAGCCAGGGCAGGCGATCATTCTCGATGACTCGACGTCGACGATGCACCTGCTTCCGCATCTGCATACCAAGACGCCGTTGACGGTCATCACCAACACGCTGACGATCATGAACGATCTGCGCGGCATGCGCGGCATCGAGATGATCGGTCTGGGCGGCGAGTACTACAACTGGTGCAGCGCGTTCATGGGACGCATCACCGTGCGCGAGATCGCCGAGTTGCGTGCCGATCTCTTCGTCATGTCGACGTCGGCGATCGTGGACGACATCACCTTCCACCAGACACTTGAGACCGTCGATGTGAAGCGGGCCATGTTCGAGTCCGCGAGCAAGCGCGTGCTGCTGGCGGACCGGACGAAGTTCGACAAGCGCGCTCTGCATGCGATGCTGCCGCTGGCCGACTTCGACGTGGTCGTCGTCGACGCCGCCACCGAGCGGCGGCACATCGAGCGGATGCAGGATGCCGGAGTCAACGTGCACATCGCACGTCGTCCTGCCGCCGTCCGCTGAGTTTCCCGACGGAGCTCCCGAGTCTGAGGTAACGTCTCGGGCATGGCCACCGCAACGACGCAGACCCGTAAACGTGAGGCGTTCGGCTCACGGAATGTGTTCATCCTCTCGGCGATCGGCTCGGCCGTCGGCCTCGGAAACATCTGGCGATTCCCTTATGTCGCCTACGAGGGCGGCGGTGGGGCGTTCCTCATCCCCTACCTTTGTGCGCTGCTGACCGCCGGCATCCCGCTGCTGTTCTTCGACTACGCGATCGGGCACCGGTTCCGCGGGTCCGCGCCGCTCGCCTTCCGACGCATCCACCGTGCAGCCGAGCCGCTCGGCTGGTGGCAGGTGCTCATCTGCGTCGTGATCGCCGTCTACTACGCGGTCATCATCGCGTGGGCAGCCATGTACACATGGTTCTCGGCGCAGCTCACCTGGGGAGCTGGCAACGAGAACGACTTCTTCTTCACTGACTTCCTGCAGTCCGCAGACGTCGCGGAAAGCGGAATCTCCACGGACTTCGTGCCGCAGGTCGGTATCCCGCTGGTCGTGGTCTGGCTCGTCGTGATCGTGATCATGGCCCTCGGAGTCAAGCGCGGCATCGGCAGGGCGAACATGATCCTGATGCCGCTCCTCACGGTCATGTTCGCGATCCTCGTCGTGCAGTCGCTGTTCCTGCCCGGAGCCATGGAGGGCCTCAACGCCTTCTTCACGCCGGATTGGGCGGCTCTGGCCGACCCCGGGGTGTGGGCATCGGCATACGGGCACATCTTCTTCTCGCTCTCGGTCGCGTTCGGCATCATGGTGACCTATTCGTCGTACCTCAAGCGCAAGACCGATCTGACGGGCTCCGGTCTCGTCGTCGCGTTCGCGAACTCCGGGTTCGAGATCCTCGCCGGCATCGGTGTGTTCGCCGCCCTCGGTTTCATGGCGCAGGCGCAGGGGACAGACGTCTCCGGGGTCGCCTCGTCCGGGATCGGGCTGGCCTTCGTGGCGTTCCCGACGATCGTCTCGCAGGCGACAGGCGGCTCGATCATCGGCGTCCTCTTCTTCGGTGCGCTGGTCTTCGCCGGTGTCACCTCGCTCATCTCGATCCTCGAGGTCATCGTCGCCGCCCTTCAGGACAAGCTCAATTGGGGACGCGTACGCACGACTCTCACGGTTTCGATCCCGCTCGCGGTGATCTCGATGGCGCTCTTCTCGACCACGACTGCCCTGACGGTGCTCGACACGGCCGATGCCTTCGTCAACGCCTTCGGCATCATGGCCGTCGCTCTCGTCGCAGTCATCGTCGTCGCATGGGTGTTCTACAAGCTGCCGGTGCTGAAGGAGCACCTGAACCGACGCTCCAGCTTCCGCGTGGGCCGGATCTGGATGGTGCTGGTCGGCGTGCTCGCGCCCGTCGTGCTCGGCTACCTCCTCGTCAGCGAGCTCATCACCAAGATCTCGGAACCATACGGTGGCTACCCCGCCTGGTTCCTTAGCATCTTCGGCTGGGGAATGGTGATCGCGCTGGTCGTGATCGGCGTTCTGCTCTCGCTCATGCCGTGGAGCGGGCACTCGCAGGCCAAGGATGACCCTGATTACGACGAATTCCTTGTCGAGGAGCAATACGACCCGGATCCGGAAACAGGCACCATCCGAACTGCGACGTCGCACGAGAAGGGGTCGGCAGCATGACCACGACAGCAATCGTCATGATGATCGTCGCGATGGTCACGGTATGGGGCGGTCTGATCGCCGCGATCGTGAACCTCGCACGCCACCCCGAAGTCGCGGAGTCCGAGCCGGAGACGTTGCGCGTCGAACTGTGAATGCGGTCGGCTTCCGGCCGCAGCGATCGATCACGCACCCGCTTCGTCGAGCTCCCTCGGCTCGCCGGTGTCCGCTTCATCCGGAAGGACGCTGCACACGATGACGACGACGTCCTGAACCTTCCAGTCCAACTCGGCGATGCTCTCGGAGACCTGGTCGATCTGGGCGATCGAGACCCGCCGCCGCCGAGGGACCACGAAAGCCTCGACGTGGAACACCTGACCCTGGTCGCGCACGCGCACGGCGGCATCCCTGACCCACCTCTGTGCGCGAAGGTGCTCGACGATGTCGCGCCCGAGCGGGTGCGGGTGCGCGTCGTCGTGGGTGCGTGCGCGCTGATCCATGAGGTCGATGACAGCGCCCTTGGTGTTGCGCACGCCGTCCCAGATGATGCCGAGTGAGATGAACAGCGCCGCGACACCATCGAGCCACCAGACGCCCAGGCCGACACCGAGAACGCCGACGACCGACGCGGCATTGGTCTGCCAATCGGCCTTCGCCATGTCGGAGTCGGCGTAGAGCAGTTTGTTGTGCAGCACAGGAGCGAGCTTCGCCTTGGCTCGGCCGTAGATCAGGGGGCCGATCACGATGATGGTCATCACGCTCACCATCAGCCAGCCCAGCCAGATGGTCTGGCCGAAGAGAACGACCGTTCCGATCGTTGGATGCTCCGCTGCGATCAGTCCGGAGACCGCTTCGTAGGCGAGATTCAGGCCGACAGCGAGAAGGGCCACTCCTGCCACCATGTGACCGACCCCCATCGCACGGTGCATTCCATAGGGGTGGCGCACAGTCGGCCGGCGTCGCACGAAGATCAACGCGATGAGGAAGGCGATTTGGGGGATGAGGGACAGCATGTCCTCGATCCACGCGGTTCGCATCGCCTGCGAGTTCCCGACGACGAATGCGACGAGGGTGATCGTGACGATGGTGTACGCGATCGTGGCATACTCCCACCGCACCGCCTTCTTCAGCGCCTGCTGCTGCTCGTTCGGCAGATCAGTGCGTCCGAACGGGTGATTGGCGCTCACGGACCGACCTCCGCGTCGAGGAACCGTTCCAACTCAGTGAGGAATGCGTTCTCGCCGAGGGGCACGAACATCACGATGGAGCGCCCGTCTGCACCGTCGATTCCGCTGTATCCGCGCGTGACTCCCACGCGGTCGGCCCACGGCGTCTGGTCGGTGAGTCCGCCGACCACGAGATCCAAGTCGCCTTCCTCCAGCATCACCACAAGCGTCTCCTCGCTGCCGATCGTCCATTCGACTTCCGCATCGAGCGATTCGGCGAACGCGTCCACGAGATCGATGAGCGGTCCGGTGGGGGTGTCCGCGGATACTTCTGCGAGGCCTTCGTCCGAGGAGACACCCACCCGCAGGTCTCCACCGGTGACGCTCTGCAGCGTGCCGTCGGGATCCACGGGCACCGAGATGCCGCACCCCGCCAGAGACGCGATCATGGCCAGCGCAAGCAGGGCGCCTCCCCGTCGAGCGCTCATCTTCATTTTCATTCCGACTCCACGCTGCTGATGTGGTGCGGAACGCCGACGGGTTTGGACTCGCTCGATCCCCGCTGGCGGAGATAGATCGACAACGCCACCATCGCGCCGACGGCGAGGAACTCCGACTGCCAGTTCTGCAGGGTGCGGTTCCAGAAGTCGGCGGACATGACGTAGTCCCCCCACGTCTCGGGTGGCAGCCCGTGCTGCGCGTTCTCCTGATCGGTCACGATGTGGCCGGCGAGCGATTGCGCCAGCCACGAGAGCAGGAACACCGTTCCCATCGCCATCAGCAGCGAGTTGGAGTAGATCCACAGCCGGATGCCGCGCACCTTCGCCCAGCGCGGCGAATCCGCTCCGGCGTGCTCGCCCACGCGCTGCTCCTCGTCGCTTCCCGTGCCTTCATCGCCGGGCTTCTTCGACTCGGGGGAACCGCGCTGGATGAGCCAGATCGTCGCGAGGATGAACAGGAAGAACTGCAGGAACTCGGATTGCCAGTTCTCCGCGACGTCGATGACGAACTCGGATGACGTGACGAAGTCGATGAAGGACACCGGTGGCTGCCCGTGCTGGGAGAGCTGTTCATTGTTGTAGGCGTGCCCCGCGATCGCCTGACCGACGAGTGCGAGCACGAAGATGACGAGGAAGGCGATGCTGAGGCTGCTGCTGCGAAGGAATCGACGCACGCCGATCACCGCCCTGCCAGGGGCAGAGCGATCATGACCGCCAGTCCGGCGACGATGATCACCGTCCAGGACCAGAATGCTGCGCGCATCGCGGCTCGTGGTATTCGGGTATCAGGCATATCGGCTCCTCTCCGTGCATGACACGATCCTCGTCGACGAGGCGACGCAGGGGAGCACCCTTGACAACGATGCATCAGATGGGCATCTCAGCGCGGCGGAGGGGGGTTCCGCTCTCCTTGCTCGGGGCGCACACTGGTGTGTGCCAGCCAGTCGTGAGGAGAAGTCATGTCGTACAAAGTCGGCTATTTCGTCGGAATCCTGTCGTCGACGTCGATCAATCGCGTGCTGTCGAAGGCGCTGATCAAGGTCGCACCGGATGAGCTGGAGTTCACGGAGATCCCCGTCGGCGCCCTGCCGCTGTACAGCCCGGATCATGATGCCGATTACCCGCCAGAAGCACGCGCTCTGAAAGAAGCGATCAGCGCGAGTGACGCGATCCTCTTCATCACGCCCGAGTACAACCGCTCCATCCCCGGGGCGCTCAAGAATGCGATCGACTGGGCATCGCGGCCATGGGGGCAGAACTCCTTCGATCACATGCCGACCGCGGTGATCGGCGCATCGATCGGCGTCATCGGCACCGCGGTCGCGCAGCAGAGCCTGCGTGCCGTGCTGGCATTCTGCAACGCGCGTCAGATGACCGCGCCCGAGGCGTACATCCACTTCACCAAGGACGTCTTCCGAGACGACGGCACCATCACGAAGCCCGACACCGAGGAATTCCTGCGTGCGTACATGACGGAGTTCCGAGAGCACATCCAACGCGTGCTGACGGTACTGCCCCGGCAGTGACGCGCAGCGTCATCTGAACCTGGACAGCTGATCGCCACGGCATGATGGTCGGATGGCAATCAGCAACTGGGCGGGCAACGTCGTCTTCACCCCGACGGACGTGCTGCGCGCCCGAGATATCGCCGAGGCGCAGCAGCTCGTCGCGAATGCCCCTCGGATCAGAGCGCTGGGCACCGGTCATTCCTTCAACGACATCGCCGACGCTCCGCAACTCATCTCGCTCCAGGATGTCGCGTCACCGTTCGAGCTGGATGAGACGGCGCGCACCGTCACCGTACCTGGTGCCGCCCCGTACGGCGCGGTCGCAGCATTCCTGCAGGAGCACGGCTGGGCGCTGCACAACCTCGGCTCGTTGCCGCACATCTCGGTCGCGGGAGCCACCGCCACGGCGACGCACGGTTCCGGAGACCGTAACGGCGTGCTGTCGACCGCCGTGCGGGGAATCGAACGGATCGGCGCTGATGGAGAACTGACATGGGTGCGTGCCGGAGAGCCCGATTTCAACGGCAGCGTCGTCGCTCTCGGGGCACTCGGTGTCATCACGCGCATCACCCTCGCGATCGAACCCACGTATGACATGACGCAGCAGGTCTACACCGGCCTGCGGTGGGACACCTTCCTCGACGAGTTCGACGAGATCATGGGTGCCGCATACAGCGTCAGCGTGCTCGGCCGATGGGGCGGGCCGACTCTCTCGACTCTCTGGCTCAAGAACCGCGCCCTCACGCCTCAGGCCGAGACCGCGGATGCTGCGCCGCAGCTCTTCGGCGGTGATCGAGTCACGGCCGAAGTGCACGCCATCATCACCGGCGACGCACCGGATGACAACATGACGCCGCTCGGCACGCGCGGTGCATGGTCGACGAGGCTCGCGCATTTCCGTTACGACCGTGCCCCGAGCGCCGGCGGCGACGAGATCCAGTCCGAGTTCTTCGTGCCGCGGGCGGTTGCGGTCGACGCTCTGCAGGCGATCCGCCCGCTCGGTGAGCGGATCGACCCGCTGCTGCACGTGAGCGAGTTCCGCACCTTCGCGGGGGATGACCTGTGGCTCAGCGGTGGGGAAGGCGGCGGACGCGTCGCCATCCACTTCACCTGGAAGCAACGTCCGGCGGAGGTCGCCGCCATTCTGCCGGAGATCGAGGCAGCGCTGAGACCGTTCACACCACGGTCGCATTGGGGCAAGGTGTACTCGGACGGGTTCGACCAGGCCGCCGGCTTCCATCGCCTCAGTGACTTCGCAGCGCTGGCCGCACGAGTCGACCCCGAGGGGAAGTTCCGCAACCACCACCTCGACCGCGTGCTGACGATCAGTGGTTCCGAAGCGCCTTGATCAGTTCGGACTTCCGCTTCTTCGAGTAGCCGGAGAGGCCGAGTTCCTTCGATCGTTTTCGCAACCTGTCGACCGTCCAGTCCTCGTAGTCGCCGGCCTCACCGCCGCGGCGGCCGACCTCTGACCGCCCACGTTTCGTTCCTCCCGTGGCGTTCGAGATGCGCGCGGCCTTCTCCTTCGAGGCGCCATCGTCGCGAAGCTCCTCATAGAGTTCCGGGTCCTTGAGTCGTGAATTCGCGCCACGTGGCATGGTTCTCCTCCTTCGGTGTCGGTGTCGGTGTCGGTGTCGGTGTCGGTGTCGGTGTCGAGTCGGTGTCGGTGTCGAGTCGCGCGTCAAGTGGAGCGGTGGAAACGGGCACCGACGTGATCGAGCTGGCGGGTGAAGCCCTCTGCGTGCGCACGTAACAGGCGGACGCCTGCAGCGATCGTCGCGGTTAGCACAGCATCCGGGTCGCCCTGGAGTCGGAGGTGTTCGTGCCCGCTTTGATGCTGGACTGCCCAACCCAGATACACCGTTCCTGGAGCGTGACCGTCTTCGGGATCCGGCCCTCCCACACCGGTTGTCGCGACGCAGACGTCAGCGGCGAAAAGATCGAGGCCGCCGACAGCCAGCTGCTCTGCGCATTCCGCGGAGCACGGGTCGACTCCCGGTGCCACGTGGAGCAGGTGCTGCTTGACATCGGTCATATACGCGACGATGCCTCCGGCGAACCATCTGCTGGCCTCCTCGCCGGCACCGATCGCGTGCGCGAGGCCGCCGGAAGTGAGTGACTCGACGACCGCGATGCGAAGACCATGGGCGCGAGCCAGCTCACTGAGATGGTCGATGTCTGTGGATTGATTATCGGGCACTGCTGGCCCCTAGCGAGAGATGCTCTCGACAGTCACGCCGGTCGTCTCGGCGGTCAGAGACCGCGCGACGTCGGCCTGACTGATGATGCCGACAAGCAGGTGGTCTTCGATCACGGGCAGGCGGCGGATCTGATGCTCCTGCATCTTCTCGAGGGCGATGCGGATGTCATCCGATGCGTCGACGGTGATCGGCTTGCCCTGTGCGAGCGCTCTTGAGGGGGTGCTCTCGGGGTCGAGGCCTTCGGCGACGGCTCTGACGACGATGTCACGGTCGGTGAGCATTCCCTTGAGCTTCCTGTCCTCGCCGCAGATCGGCAGTGCGCCGACGTTCAACTCGGACATCAGGGATGCCGCGATGCTGAGTGAGTCGTTCTCGCCGATGCACCGTGGTGCAGGGGTCATGATGTCCCGCGTCAGCGTCATGCTCTTGTTCCTCTCGTCGTATGAACTCAGTTCGCCGTCACGATAGATCGTGGTCGACGTGGCAGCGGAGGGGGTTGACAGTTCCGCGTCAGCCGTCTTTCACCTCGAGTCCGGCGTCCGACGCGTCATGTGTGTCGTCGGTGTAGTCGGGTCGGGCCGGCTGCGGCGGCTGATCATCGAGCTCTCCGCCCTCGCGTCCGCCGAAGGGTCGGCCATGGTCGGCGAACTCCTCCCTGGCGAACACCAGCGTCCAGGGACCCGCCGTGAACCGTGCGCCGGTACGGAGGATCTCCGAGCGATCGCCGCCGTCGGTCTCGGCAGACAATGGATTCGCGTTCATCTCTCCCATGCCGTGCAGCGTGAGCACGTACTCGTCCCGCTCGTCGTGCGTGATCGTCGCATGCACCGGGTCGGTGTCGGCAAGACGGAGTTCGTTGCCTTCGGCACCACCGATGCGCACCGTATCGGTGGTGATGTGGTGCACGGAGCGGTCGTCCTCGCGCGAGATGAGCAGTCGCGGGTCTCCGGCGCCCCACTCGGCGTGTGTCGTGGTCGGCTTGTACCCGGGCGCAGTCTGGTCGGTCATGTCCGGTCCCTTCGAACTCACTGGAACCGTAAGGCTATGTCGTCGCGAAATCGACGACGAGGGCCTTGACCATAGACGTACTCGGGACTAGACGTCTGATTTCTGAACGTCTTCCGGCACCAGCGTGATGCCTCCGCTCGAGTTCGCAGAGTTCGCCATCGTCGTGATCCATTCGGCACTCAGCGCCGGGGGTTCCGGTTCATCGAATACGAAGCGCAGCGGGATCGAGGGATGCAGCCAGATCGTGGAGCGACCGGGATGCTCGGTCTCCGGGTGCCTCCACGAGAGCGTGAAGCTCTCATTGCGACGCAGCTTCGTGGCGATGACGACCTTGAGGTGCGCGAGGGCACGGTCTTCCACAGGGATCGGGTCGGCGGAGCCGCCGTAGTAGAGCATGCCCATACGACTACGCTAGCGACAGGACATCGGATTAGACAGCTCATGAGCTGCTGGATATCTCACACAGGAGGTCGTGATCGCATGGGCAAGTTCATCTACGAGGGCGGCGTCAAGGTCGAGATCGAAGACCGCGCACTGCTGCACATGCAGCTCGTGATCAGTGCGAAGCTGCGACGAGGCGAGCCTTTCGCATTCAGCTGGCGCGAAGATGCCAGCGTGGGCGGTGGCCGCACCACGGTGTGGGTGCATCCGGGTAGCTCGATCGTCTACAAGTACTACGGCGGGCGACAGCCTTCGGTGAATCGTGCATGGGTCGAAGCGCTCGCTTTCACTGCGAACTCTCCGTCTGGCCTCTATCTCGTCCCGGAGCCTGCCGACAACGGAGAAGCCCCTGGCACCGCAGAGATGTCGACGGTCCCTCCGATCAGCTGATCCC
This sequence comes from Microbacterium murale, assembly GCF_030815955.1. Classification (NCBI taxonomy): domain Bacteria; kingdom Bacillati; phylum Actinomycetota; class Actinomycetes; order Micrococcales; family Microbacteriaceae; genus Microbacterium; species Microbacterium murale. The sequence goes on from NZ_JAUSXK010000001.1 coordinate 2,546,164, forward strand.
CGACATCGATGCGGCGCTCTGTGACCGAGTCGACGCTCGTCATGGTGACCCATCCCTCGGAAAGGCATGCGGCGTCGCTGTCTGCTGTCGGGACGTTCGGAAGCTCTTCGACAGCCAGGCGCACATAGCTCTCGTCGCTCTCTGCCACGGTCGTCTGCACGATGCCGAACGGAGCCAGCGTGCACTGGCGGATGCCGAGGGGATCGGGCCGGTTCGGGGCGTTGACGTTCAAGGCCGTACCGCGCGGTTGCGCTGTCAACAGGGGAAGCAGCTCGATGGCTGCCCGGGCGGCGACATCCCAGTGGAACGAGTGCGGGTTCATGCCGACGTCAAGTGACACCGCCATGGCCCAGGCCCCGTTCAAGGCGCCGGTGAGAGCGGCGCCGACCGTGCCGGAGTGCAGGATCGCCCGTCCGACGTTGGCGCCGTGGTTCACGCCGGACAGCACCACGTCCGGCGCAGTCCCGAACGCTCCCCGCGCGGCGATCATGGCGATCAACCCCGGTCCTCCGTGCACGGCGAACGCGGGCACGTCAGGCAGCGCATCCAGAGTGCGTCGATCGACCGCTATGCGTCCGTCGGACTCACTCGCCATGATCGATGCGCTCGACCCGCTCGACTGGGCCGCGGGCGCCGCGATGGTGACGTCGAGGCCGGCCTGTGCTGCAGCATCCGCCAGCGCCACGAGGCCAGCGGCGTCGATTCCGTCGTCGTTCGTGATCAGAGCGCGGTGCGTCATGGTTCCTCCGTCTCGGCCAGCGCCGCCAACCCATCCGGGCTGACTCGTCCCTGCGGCATCTCCGCATCCGCATCGAACTGGGGAAGCTCCCGCACCTGGACACTTTCACGCAGTTGCACTATCGCCTCTGCATCGCCCGTGCCGAGTCCGTGACGGGTGACGTTGAGCGCGCCAGCGGCCGCACCGAGGCTGACGGCATCACGCAGACTCTCACCGCGGATGAGTGCCGCGACCACTCCCGCCGTGAGCGAGTCTCCGGCGCCGCGGGTCTCGTTCTCCTCGAAACGCGGCAGGGACACCTCGATGACGCCGTGCTCATCAAGCAGCAGCAGCGGTTCGGATGCCCGCGTCACGATGACTGCGCCTGCCCCCTGCTCGCGGAGATGTTGCATGGCGTGGGTGATCTCCGGCACAGACGGCTCGCGCACGAGTCCATCGGAGCGCAACTCCTCATGGCTGACCTTGAGCACATCGATGCCGCCCTCGACGACCGCCCGCAGTCGTTCGCCAGCGAGATCGGCGATGACGGAGCGCCCTTCACCACGCAGGTCGATCGCGAGGCGGCGGTAGATGTCCGCCGGCACCGTCGCATCACCCGCCGGGCCGCTCAGCAGCACGGCTGTCGATTCGGCGCTGCTGCGCAGTACCGCACCGTAGAGATCGTCCTGTTCGTGGCGGCCGATGGCATCGCCCTCCTCCTCGGCGATCACGTTCCGCTGTCCCTCACGGCGATCGTGCACGTATGCGGATCCGCGTCCCTCTCGCTCGACGGCGACGACGGTGATCTCCTCGTCCTCCAGCAGGTGCCTCAGCGTCCGGCCGATCTCGCCGCTCAGCACGCAGCACATCGTCACCGAGACACCGAGCCTGCGCAGCATCCGGGCCTGCCAGACTCCCTGTCCACCGGCGTGCACGTGGATCTCGGAACCCTGTGGGTGATCTTCGACGGTCACCGTCAGTGTCGGGGACGGGGCGAGGATCGTCACGTCGCTCATGGTCGTTCCCTTCTTTCGCTGCTCTCGCATCCTCTCGCCGAGGCAGGCGCAAAGCCGCCCCGTTGACATGGGCGCGCAATCGCACTAGCCCGCCGGTGTGTCAACCCCCTTGGCAGGGGTGCAGAAGTGAAGGAGTGTCGAATCACACTCGACCGAGAGAGGAGATCAGATGCACACCGAAGACCCCCGCTATGCACACCCGAACGAGGGTTTCCCTGCCCAGCAGCAGGACCAGCCGGGTCAGACCGAGCTGATGCGACCGACACCCGATCACGGTGAGGACAGCTATGAGGGGCACGGGCGATTGACCGGAAGGCACGCGCTGATCACCGGCGGCGACTCCGGAATCGGTCGTGCGGTCGCCATCGCCTTCGCCCGTGAAGGCGCGGACGTCGCGATCGTCCATATGCCGGAGGAGCAGGAGGATGCTGACGAGACGCTGCGTCTTGTTCGAGAAGCGGGCCGCACCGGCCTCAGCATCGCCGGTGACGTGCGCGACGAGGAATTCGCCACCGAGTGCGTGCTCGAGTCTCGACGAGCGCTCGGCGACCTCGACATCCTCGTCCTGAACGCCGGCTATCAGCACGATGTCCCCGGCCTCGCGCATCTGGACACCGAGGCCATGCGTCGGGTGTTCGACACCAACCTCGCCGGGATGATCTTCTCCGCCCGGGCAGCCTTCCCCAATCTCCAGCCCGGCTCCAGCATCATCGTCACCGCTTCCATCCAGTCTTTCGAACCGTCACCGGGACTGATCGACTACGCGATGACGAAGGCGGCTCAGGTCGCGTTCGTGAAGGCGCTCGCCGAAGAAGCGGGGCCTCGGGGCGTGCGCGTGAACGCGGTGGCTCCCGGTCCGATATGGACGCCGCTGATCCCCGGCACCGGATGGGACGACGACAAGATCCGCAACTTCGGTGCGGACACGCCGCTGGGACGGGCAGGGCAGCCCGCAGAACTGGCCGGCGCCTATGTATACCTCGCTTCAGGCGAGTCATCTTATGTATCCGGCGCTGTTCTGCCGGTGACTGGAGGAAAGTCGCTATGACGATCGCAGCCCCTGAGCCCCCGAGATCCAACGCGGCGACCTGGGAGGTCATCCCTCTCGGACGCGGTGCGTGGCGGATCAGCGACGGCTCGAGAAAGCAGACGGATCCGGGACGCCTCGTGGCGTACGTCGATCGCAATGAGACGGGCACCCTCGAGGTGCTCTGGTTGCGCAGCCCCTGCCCGACCCGCTCCAGGTACCGCAATCTCGAGGAGCTCCTGGCCGATCTCGACACCGCCGTGGCAGCGGGTGTGAACCCCTCCCGGGGGACGAGGCCGAACGAGATTCCGCATTTCCCGCCCGCGTGATCTGATCAGGCGGTCAGCATCACGAGCTCGCGCGTCGAACGTGTCATCGACACATACCGATCGACCGCCCCTTCGATGCCTGTGCCGAACTTCTCGGGTTCGACCAGTACCACCAGGTCGAACTCGAGGCCCTTCGAGAGCTCGGGCGTCAACGACCACACCCGCTCGCTCGCGGTGAACGTCTCATCGCCGATGACGCAGGCCGTGCCCTCCTCGTTCTCGACGAGCCATGCATCGATGATGGTGTCGCGTTCCTTAATCGCTGCACGATGCACGGGGATGCCGCTCGCGCGCACCGAGGTCGGCACGTTCGCGTCGGGGAGCGCGGCGCGGATCACCGGTTCGGCCTCGACCATGATCTCTTCGGGCGTGCGGTAGTTGACCGTGAGCGATGCCACGTGAACGTCCTTGAGGCCGGCGTGCGAGAGCCGTTCCTCCCACGACTCGGTGAATCCGTGCCGCGCCTGGGCGCGATCGCCGACGACCGTGAAGCTCCGTGACGGGCATCGGCTCAGCAGCATCCGCCACTCGGCATCCGTCAGCTCCTGCGCCTCGTCGACGATGATGTGCGCGAAGGGTCCGGCGAGCAGGTCGGTGCCCCTCTGCGGGAGCGCATCGTCATCGTCGAGGCTGTTCTGCACATCTTCTCCGCGCAACATCGACATCAGACCCAGATCGTCGTCTGAGGATTCCATCAGGTAATCGGCCACGCTCGCGCGGTACTCCCGCTCTGCCGCTTTCAGCCGCTCTCGTTCGCGGCGCATCTTCCCGGCACCCGGATCGCCCACCTGGCGCCTCGCGGCGTCGAGCAGGGGGAGATCAGAAGCCGTCCACGCTCGACCGTCCTCGCGCTGCAGCAGTCGCACTTCCTCGTCCGTCAACCACGGCGCGCACCTCTTCAGGAACCCTGGACTGGTCCACAGAGCAGCGACGAGGCCGAGCGGGTCGAGCAGAGGCCACGCGCGCCCGAACGTCTGGGTGAGGGCCTCATCCTGCGCGAGAGAGCGCTTCAGCTGTGCGCGGGGAATCTGCTCTTCGAACCGGTCGAGCACGATGTCCAGCAGCGCATCCCACACCTCGTCGCGGGCCTCATTGTGCGGTGCATCGGTATCCGTGTCGAATGCTTCCTCCCAGTCGAGGGCCCGCACCCGCAGGTCTGTCCAGGGCGTCTCGACCGTTGTCGACCGCTGCGGCGGTTGCTCGTAGAGACGCACGGCTCTCCCGACCGCGTCGACCAGGCGGCCATCGGCTTTCACCCGGGCGACGGCAGGATCGGCTTCGAGCGGGGCGTCTGCTCCATCCGGAACGAGATCACGCAGTGTGCATGTCTGCACACGGTCTTCGCCGAGGCTGGGCAGCACGTCATCGACATAGGAGAGATACGGCTGATGCGGGCCGACGACGAGCACGCCGCCGCCGCTGCCGCGAGAGATGCGCGCGTCGGAGTAGAGCAGGTAGGCGGCACGATGAAGGGCGACGACGGTCTTGCCCGTGCCCGGGCCGCCGTCCACGACGAGAGTCCCACTGGAACCTGCGCGGATGATGGCATCCTGGTCGGCCTGGATCGTCGCCAGCACATCGCGCATACGCGCTGAGCGCGAACTGCCGAGGCTCGCGATGAAGGCGGACTGGTCATCGAGCGCGCCGCCGGCCGCCAGCGCTTCGGCGGTGAACGCCTCATCCCAGTAGTCGCTGATGCGGCCACCGGTCCAGCGGTAGCGGCGGCGACTGATCAGACCCATCGGGTCGGCGAGCGTCGCGCCGAAGAAGGGCTCTGCGGCAGGTGCACGCCAGTCGACGAGCAGTTGGCGTCCATCCGAGCCGGTGAGGCCGAGCCGGCCGATGTAGATGCGGGTGCCGTCGGCTGTGACCATGCGCCCGAGGCACATGTCGATCCCGTAGCGGCGGAACATGGCGAGGCGTGCGTTCAGGCGGTGGATCTCCAGATCGCGTTCCACTGCCGCGCCGCCGACGCCGCTGGATGCACCGAGCGCGCGATCGAGGCGGGCGGATGCATCGGCGATGCTGCCACGGACGGTCTCGGCGATCGCCGCGAACTGCTCTTCGTCGGATGAGATGAGGGAGGGATCTGCCTTGGCGACAAGGCGGTCGGCGAGCTGGAAAGCGCTGGTGGTGGGGAGGATCATGACGTCTCCGAATCGATCATGCGCGCCCGGAATCGTGCACACGATCGACCAGTATGCGCCCCTGGGGTGCCCTTGCCGCAAGCCCCCGCCTCACCGGTAGACTGGAAGTGCGGGAAGATGGATGACATGACCTCCTCCGCCTCGCAGATGCAGCGCAACGTACTCGCACCCGGCCTGCTCGCGGCGATCGCCCTCTTCCTCGCACCGCTGTTCCCTGATGGTGCAGTCGCGACAGTGATCCTGTACCTGGTCGCCATCCTCGCCGTCATCGTCGCCTGGTTCGCATTCCAGGCGGGGCAGTGGTGGTGGAGCATCGTCTTCATCGCGATCGCGGTGGTCTGGAATCCGATCTTCCCGTTCGGCTTCAGCGGCTGGGTGTGGGTGGTCGCGCATTTCGTGGCTGCGCTCGCGTTCATCACCGCGGGAGCACTGGTCAAGAACGAGCGGACGACGCCGTAGGCGCCGTCCCGAGGCACGACATCGTGGTGCCGCCGACCGATCAGGCGTAGCGTGCCCGGTATGGAAGACCGCATACCCGACCCCGCTGAAGAACGTCGCCCCGAGCACCCGGCTGCACACGACGACGCTGGCGCGCCCTTGGGCGGCGACGAAACCACCGAGGAGCAACTCGAGGCCGACAACGAAGTCGAGGAAGATGCGCTGAAGGCGCTCAACCCGGACGACGCACCTGCCTGAGCTCCGGGGCCCAGGTGGCGCCCATGGGTGAGAAACTTGAAGGATGAGCACTTCCCTCGATGCCACCTCGCTGACGGATGCCGAGATCCAGCGCCTCCGCGAGGACTTTCCGATCCTGCAGACGCAGGTGAACGGGCATCCGCTCGTCTATCTCGACTCCGGCGCGACTTCTCAGCGCCCCCTTGCGGTGCTCGACGCGGAACGCGAGTTCCTGACCACGCTCAACGCTGCGGTGCACCGTGGTGCGCACACACTCGCCGCTGAGGCGACCGAGGTCTTCGAAGGCGCCCGCGCCACTCTCGCCAGGTTCGTCGGCGCTGATGAAGACGAGATCGTCTGGACATCGAACGCGACCGAGGCGATCAACCTCGTCGCCTACGCGTTCTCGAACGCATCGCTCGGGCGCGGCGGCGCGGCGGCCGAGAAGTTCGGACTGGGCGAGGGTGACGAGATCGTCACGACCGAGATGGAGCACCACGCCAATCTCATCCCGTGGCAGGAGCTCGCCGCGCGCACCGGTGCGACGCTGCGGGTCATCCCCGTCGATGACGACGGCGCGTTGCGTCTCGATGAAGCAACCAGAATGATCGGCCCTCGCACCAGGATCGTCGCCGTCACACACGTCTCCAACGTGCTCGGAGTCGTCAACCCTGTCGAGCAGTTGATCGCCGCCGCCCACGAGGTCGGTGCGCTCGTGCTGCTCGACGCCTGCCAGTCGGCGCCGCACCTGCCGCTCGACGTGAAGGTCCTGGATGTCGACTTCGCGGTGTTCTCCGGACACAAGATGCTCGGGCCGACCGGCATCGGTGCGCTCTACGGCCGTCGTGAGCTGCTCGAGGTGATGCCGCCCTTCCTCACCGGCGGATCGATGATCACGACGGTCACCACGACCGCGGCCGAGTACCTGCCGCCGCCGCAGCGTTTCGAGGCCGGCACCCAGCGGGTGTCGCAGGCTGTCGCGCTCGCCGCGGCGGTCGACTATCTGTCGGCGGTCGGAATGCCGCAGATCGCCGCCCACGAGGCGCTGCTCGGTCGCCGCCTCGTCGAGGGACTCTCCGCGATCGACGGCGTGCGCGTGCTCGGCGCGGGCATCGACCTGCCGCGGGTGGGACTTGCGAGCTTCGACATTCCCGGCATCCACTCGCACGACGTCGGACAGTTCCTCGACGACCAGGGCATCGCCGTGCGTGTGGGGCATCACTGCGCGCAGCCGTTGCACCGCAGGCTCGGCGTGACCTCATCGACCCGTGCGAGCACCTATGTCTACTCGACCGAGGCCGAGGTCGATGCCTTCCTCGAGGGTGTCGCGGCGACGATCGAGTTCTTCGGAGTGCGCTCATGAGCTCCAGTGATCTGCAGAACCTGTACCAGGAGCTGATCCTCGATCACTCCCGCACGCCGCACGGATTCGGCCTGCGCGACGAGGTCAAGGCGCAGTCGCATCAGCTGAATCCGACCTGCGGTGATGAGATCACGCTGCAGGTGCATGCGGCATCCGACGGCACGATCGAAGCCATCGCGTGGGAAGGGCACGGCTGCGCCATCTCGCAGGCGTCCGCCTCGCTGTTCGCCGAGCTGGTCGAGGGCATGACGGTGCCGGAGATCGAGACGCGCATCGACGCGTTCCGCGAGGCGATGCGCTCGCGCGGCAAGATCGAGCCGGACGAGGAATTGCTCGGCGATGCTGCGGCGCTCGGCAGCGTCTCCCGCTACGTCGCCCGTGTGAAGTGCGCGATGCTCGCATGGGTGGCCGCAGAGGATGCCCTGCGCAAGCTCGTCTGATCCGCCCGAAGCTCTCCTCGTCGCAGGCTGCATGTGACGCAGTGTGTCGCTTCGTGAACGACCGTGTCGCCGGTGGGTGCCGACGTTGCGTCGGGTGCGGATGCTGGGGGGATGAGCCACCTGGTCAGCGTGGCGCAGCTGATTCATCTGCAGCGCGCCGAAGAGCACGACACCGGGCCTGCCGTGCGGCTGCTCGACGTGCGCTGGCGGCTTGATCGCCCTGAGGGGCGACCAGAATATCTGCGAGCGCATCTGCCGGGGGCGGTGTACGTCGACCTGGAGAATGAGCTCGCTCGTCGCGGCGAGCCGGCGGAGGGCCGGCATCCGCTTCCCGACACGGATGATCTGCAACGGGCGGCGCGCGGGTGGGGGCTCGACGACGGCGACATCGCCGTCGCGTACGACGACAACCGGAGCGTGCCGGCGGCGCGCCTGTGGTGGCTGCTGCGTCGGCTCGGAGTCGATGTGCGAGTGCTCGACGGCGGCATCCGTGCCTGGGCAGCCGAGGGGATGCCCCTCGAACGCGGTGATGTGCTGCCTCAGGCCGGCGGAATCACGTTCGAGGGCGACAGCGGGGGAGTGATCGTCCTCGACGAGATCGAGGCGTTCCGTGACAGCGGGAGTGCTGCTCGACGTTCGCACGCCCGAGCAGTACAGCGGCGCGCACACGGCGACAGACCCGGTCGGCGGGCACATCCCCGGTGCGGTCAACCTTCCTGCGATGGCGACCGTCGCCGGTGATGGCCGGTTGCAGCACCCGGATGCGCTGCGCCGCATCTTCGCGACCGCGGGAGTGGATGCCACCACCCAGGTCGCCGTGTACTGCGGTTCAGGAGTGGCTGCGATGCACACCGCGTTGGCGCTTGAGCAGTCAGGCATCCGTGCCCTCGTGTACCCGGGCTCGTGGAGCCAGTGGTCGAACACCCGAGGGCAGCCCGTCGCGGTCGGCATCTTTCCCCAGGGCAGGCTGACCACGGTCTGATGGCGGCATGGCGTGAGTGCGGCGTCATCTTCCGACACGAGGGAATAGCGCCGGATCGCCCCTGTTGCCACTGACATGACAACTCTTGGAATCATCGGTGCAGGACACATCGGCAGCCAGGTCGCACGTGCGGCCATCACGGCCGGATACGACGTCGTGATCTCGAACTCGCGCGGCCCGGAAACGCTCTCGGACCTCGTCGCCGAGCTCGGGCCGAAGGCGAAGGCGGCGACGGCTGCCGACGCGGGCGCTGCCGGCGACGTCGTCGTGGTGACGGTGCCGCTGCACGCGCTCTCGCAGATTCCGGTGGAGCCGCTGGCCGGCAAGATCGTGCTCGACACCAACAACTACTATTTCGAGCGGGATGGTCACATCGACGCTCTCGACAAGGGTGAGACGACCGTCTCACAGCTGTTGCAGGAGCACCTGCCCACGTCGAAGGTCGCGAAGGCGTTCAACCACATCGGGTCCGGCGACATCACTGTCGACGTGGCGCCGGCGGGGGAGCCGAACCGTCGTGCACTGGCGACTTCGAGCGACTTCCCCGAGGCGGCCGATTTCGTCACGACGCTCTACGACCAGATCGGCTTCGACACGGTGGATGTCAGCCCGTTGAGTGAGTCGTGGCGCGTCGAGCGCGACCGTCCGGCGTACGTCGTACGCCAGACTGCGGCGGAGCTTCGGGCGAACCTCGCCAAGGCCGACCGCGTGCCCTGAAGCGGAGGGTCCGCGGAGCCGCATCTGGGATACCAAATCTGGTGTGAACGTCGAATGAGTGCGAGAATGCGCCCATGGGGGCGGAAAACGGGGAGCTTGAATCTGTACGCGTGACGCGAATGCTGCGCGATGACATCGTGCTGGGTCGGCGGCCGCCCGGATCGAGGCTGGTGGAGCGAGACCTCGCGACGGAGCTGCGCGTCTCACGTCTGCCCGTCCGCGAGGCGATCCGTGCTCTGGTGAACGAGGGCATCGTGGTCGCGCGGCCTCGCAGCTGGGCGATCGTGCGCGAGTTCACGCTGCGGGACGTGCGGGATTTCGCAGAGGTCCGTGCGGCGATCGAGACGGAGGTGTTCATTCTCGCGACGGAACGCCATGACCACGAGGGAATCGAACAGTTGCGTCTACTCGTGGAGCGTGAAGAGCGTGCCGCGAGCGCTGGCGATGGTGACGTGGCCAGGGGGCTGTCGGGTGCGTTCCATGAGCACATGGTGGTGCTGGCGGGCAATGACATGCTCAGCGAACTCGCCAGCATCTACGCCACTCGTCTGAAATGGGTGTTCGGTCAGCATGGCGATCTGGAGGCGATGGCCGCCGAGCATCGGCGGCTGTACGAGGCGATTCTTGCCCGCGATGTGGAGCTGGTGAAGACCCTGGTGGTTCGCCATCTCGAGCAGGGCGCTGCCGCCGCAGCGAAGAAGCTCAGCGATGTCGCCTCGCCGACGAGGGCGACCGAGGAGTAGATCGCTGCAGGTTCGGGCTTCCGCTGGTCCGGTCCGGTCTGGTCTGCGGCGGCCCCTTGGCGTCAGCTCACCGGCGTCGTCGTGTCGGTCGCCTGTCGCAGTGCTCCGCGCATCACCCGCCAGTATCGGTTCGGAGCCACGCGCGTCAGCACGTCGATCAGGCGCGCTTCGCGTCCGACCATCGTGCGGATGCTTCGCCGCTCAGTGGCACGGATGATGCGTGCCGCGGCGTCTGTGGGTTCGGTGTGGTACATCGCCGCTTGCGCTGAGGCAGCGCGTGCGGCGACGGCGGGGTCGATCGAGGCGGCGTATCGACCGTGCAGGATGATGCCCGTCCGTACTCCCGCCGGATAGACGGCGCCGACGGTGACGGTGCTGCCTTCCAGTTCGTGCCGCAGCGCTTCCGAGAATCCCCGGACGGCGAACTTGCTCATCGAGTAGGGGATGCGTCCTGCAGGAGCTGCGAGCGCATAGACGCTGGCGAGATGCGTGATATGCGCGGCCGGCCTGGCGTGCAATGCCGGCAGAAGCGCCTTCGTGATCGAGACGGTGCCCCAGAGGTTGACGTCGACCAGCCAGCGCATCTCCTCCATCGTGAGCTGGTCGAGGCTGCCGAGCATCGACGATCCGGCACAGGTGATCAGCGCGTTGATCCGCGGGTGCGCGGCTGTCACTTCGGCGGCGGCGGCGACGACCGCCTCGTCGTCGCGAAGATCGACGATGTGGGTGGTTACGGTGCCAGGCAGGTCCGCCGCGACTGATGCCAGCGCCTGCGCGTTGTGGTCGAGCAGCGCGAGATTCACTCCTGTGGCAGCCAGCCGGCGGGCGAGTTCCGCGCCCATGCCGCTGGCGGCGCCGGTGATCACGGTGGTGTTCCCGGCAAGGGTCAGCCGTCTCATGCATCCTCCTCCTGGCAGGCTTCGGGTGCGCGCCAGTCGCTTCATCGCAGGTGGGGAGAACCTGTCGGGTTCCATTCTGGCCGACACTGACGTCGGTTGGTAACGGTACGATTTCCAGAGGAGGTTGTGGTGGGACGAACTGCGGATGCTGTGGCCGAAGGCGTCGCCATCGGTACCGCTGCGGCGCGCCTGACGGTGAAGAATCGCATCCTCGTCGGCACGATCGCCCAGGGCGGAGTGTTCGACGCCGCTCGTTACCTCGCCGACGCTCGTGAAGCGCTGCTCGCTATGGCCGATGAGTCCGCGCAGGCGGCCGAACGCGTGACCACGTGGCGCAAGCGCGCCCGGGGTCGTCACTCCGACCCGTCGAGTACACATGACTACCGCGACCGCGACGTGCGCAACCTCCGCCGCCGCGCCAAGCAGTCGGCCGGCGTCGCCGAGAAGCTGAGGGCGATCGCCGAAGACCCCGAACAGCTCGGCGCGCTCGTCGAAGGCGCACGCGAAGCGGCGTGGGCGGATGTGCGTGGCAATCTGGATCGCCGGCTCCACGTCGAGGGCATGCGCCCCGATCAGGATCCCGACTACGCCGTCATGCGTGAGGCGCGGATGCAGGCGCTGCGCCTCGTCGATCTGCAGGCACTCTCATCCGAACGACGCGCACGGCGCAAGCGCGAGCAGGACGCGTGACGCTCGGTTTCGCGTTGGGGTGCTTCGTCATGTATTCTTGCTGAGGCCCACTTCGAGAGATGTGGGCCGAGATATGCGCCCGTAGCTCAATGGATAGAGCATCTGACTACGGATCAGAAGGTTAGGGGTTCGAGTCCCTTCGGGCGCACATTCATCTGAAACGGTCTCCACTTCGGTGGGGGCCGTTTCTGCGTCAGAGTCGCTGGCTCTGACGGTTGCGCCCGAGAGTCGAGGTCGCGGGCGCAACCGGATTCTCGCCAGCAGCCGCTCAGCTCGGGCCGAGGAGGTAGTCGGCGACTGCGCGCCCCAGCTCTTGGAGGAAGACCTCGTCGGAGAGCGGTCGAGTCGACTCGAAGTCCGAGCCGTGGGTGATGCGCCGAGCCGTCATCGAATAGAGCATCCGGAAGGCGAAGTCGGCTGCCGTCTCGGGATCCGGATGGCGGAAGTGGTCTCGGCAGACGAGTAGAGCCGCCTCGAACTGCTCGGCGACACGCTGTGATCCTGTCCGGCCACGCTCGAAGATCTCCGGGTCCTCCGGGCCTCGCCGCATGAAGGCGCGGAGAATCCCGGCGTTGTCGAGCATCTGCGCGGAGGTCTTCGTGGCGACATGCTCGATGTGTGCGCGCGCTCCGCCAGGCGCGACGGCGGCGGGCGTGAGCCAGATCTCCTCCGCGTCCATGCGCTCCATCTCCTGAGCGTGGATCGCGAGCAGCAGTGCCTCACGGCTGGGGGCGCGAAGGTAGATCGATCCGACCGAGACCTCGGCGCGCTTGCTCACTGCCTGGACGGTGAATCCGGGGAAGCCTTCCTCCTCGAGGATCTCCCGCCCCGCCTGGAGTACGCGCGCGAACGCCTCCTGGCTGCGCTTCTGCAGCGGTTGGCGAATCTCGGAGTTGATCTCAGACATCAGTTTCATCGTAGGCGTGAGTCCTCAGGGTGTTCGACCGATTCACTCTTGACAGCATCGGTGTCGGCGGCCACAATCTAACTAGAACACAGATTCGTGTTCTAGTTCAATGAAGAACGAGGATTCCGTGCTCTTTACCACCGACTCACCCGTGGTCCCCGACGCCTTCGGTCTGGGAAGTTTCACCGCGTCCGGTCAGACGTTCGTGGGTGCGATGCGGGATGGCCTCGTATACGACACCAGACCGTTTCTCGGACCAGACGCGACGATCCGCAGCCTGCTGCAGGATTGGGATGCCGCGATCGACACGCTCGTCGAGGTCGCTCCGTCGATGACGGGCGGGATCTCCGCCGATGCACTGGAGGTGCTCCCGCCGGTGCAGCCCGTCGGCCAGATCTTGTGCGCTGGCGCGAACTACCGCGTGCACGTGGAGCAGATAGTGCAGAGCACGCTCCGCAATTCGGGCGACAAGCGCAGCGACGAAGAACTGCACGCCTTCGCGCTCGAGACTGTCGAGCGACAGGCGCAGTCGGACCCGTTCATGTTCGTGGGGCTCCCATCCGCGGTCTCCGGCGCCCGCGACGACGTCATCCTCTGGACGCCCGGCGATCAGCATGACTGGGAACTCGAGCTCGGCGTCATCCTCAAGTCGGCGGCGCATCGGATCTCGCCCGAAGAGTCGTTCGATCACATCGCGGGCTACGTGATGAGCAACGACATCACGGTTCGAGACGTCATGGCGCGCTCGAACGTGCCGCTCACGGACTTCGTCACGTCGAAGAACCGGCCGACCTACTTCCCCACGGGGCCGATCATCCTGCCCGCCCGGTTCGTTCCTGACTATCGCCGCCTGAGGATCACGCTGAAACTCAACGGCGAAACGATGCAGGACGAACTGGTAGAGGACATCATCCACGGTGTCGAGAAGTGCGTCAGTTACGCCTCGCACTCGACGGTTCTGTCCGCCGGAGACATGATCCTGACGGGATCGCCTGCCGGGAATGCCGGCAAGCATGGCAATCGCTGGCTTCGGCCCGGCGACGTCATGGAGGCGAGCATCACGGGCCTGGGCACCCAGGTCACCCGCTGTGTCGCCCCGCCACGCTGAATAAGACCCACCATTGACGAAGGAGTCATAAGCAATGTCAGAGATCCTGCTCTCGCAGCTCGCGCACGTAGAGCTGTTCAGTCCGAAGCCCGAAGAGACCGTCGCCTGGCTGAAGGACATCTTCGGTCTGGAAGAGACCACGCGCGAAGGTCAGTCCGTCTACCTCCGTGGCTGGGCTGAGTGGCTTCACTCGAGCCTCATCGTCACTGAGGCGAAGGAGTCCGGTGTCGGCCGCATCGGCTGGCGCACGTACGGGGCCGAAGACCCCGAGACGATCGCCAAGCGCCTTCAGGACTCCGAGGAGCACGTCGGCTGGGTGGATGACTGGACCGGTCACGGGCGCACGTACCAGTACCGCTCTGCATTCGGCCGCCACCTTCACGAGGTGTTCTGGGACGTGGACCTCTACGAGGCGCCGGAAGACAAGAAGGACCACGCGGTCCCCAATCGTCCGCAGAAGATCCCGACCAACGGGGGGTCCGCGGTGCGGTACCTCGACCACGTCACGATGCCGAGCGCGAACATGAAGGGTGACATCGAGTTCTACAAGAAGCTCGGCGCGCGCCACACCGCCGCCACCGAGGTCGAGCCGGGTTTCTCCGTCTTCTCGACCCTCACGTGCAACGGTATCCGCTCCACCCATGACATCGCGCTCGTCCCCGACTTCAGCGGCGTGACTGGTCGCGCCCACCACATCGCCTTCCGCGTCGACCAGCGCGTCGACGTCGAGCGCATGGCTGAGATCGCGGTCTCGCACGGCACCCCGATCGAGCTGGGCCCAGGGGTGCACGGCATCGATGAGATCACTTACCTCTACCTTCGGGAGCCAGGCGGCTTCCGGATGGAGGTCAACTCGGGCGGCTGGGTGAACAGCATGCCGGATTGGGAGCCGAAGACGTATCAAGCAGCCGGCGGAAACCCCGGCCAGTCGATCTATCGCAACGTCGCGATGCCGGAGTCGTTCTACGAAGCCTGGCCGCTGCCCCCCAAGGAAGCTGCCGAGAAGGAGCAGGAAGCGGTCAACTCCGAGCAGCTGGCCGACTTCTTCCAGCAGAAGCCTCAGGGCGTCTGACCCACGGCGCGAGACCCGTGCTGCTGAAAGGTCAACCGAGATCGATGGAGATCTCAAGGAAGGAAGACGGTAATGACTGCAGTGAAGAAGGTTGCGATCGCCGGCAGTGGCGTCGCCGCGATGGCGGCGGCGATTCAGCTTGCCAAGCGCGGGGTCGATGTGGAGGTCTTCGAGAAGAAACCCGACCTGACCCCGCTGGGCTCGGGTATCACATTGCAGGGAAACGCCTTGCGGGTCTTGGATCAACTCGGTGTCTGGAACGACGTGCTTGAGCAAGGATATCCGTCCGACGGCCTGGTCATCAGGGCCCCCGGACCCGGCGCTCCGGTCGTCATGTCCCTGCCGGAAGCGAAGACCGGAGGCCCGGACTATCCGGCTTCGTTGGGGATGTATCGGCCGGATCTGACCCGCATTCTTCATGCCGCCGCCGTCGCGCAGGGCGTGGTCTTTCGGTTCGACGCGGAGCTCACCGGGCTCACGGAGCAGGAAAAGCAGGTCGAGCTGACGGTCAACGGGGAGCCGGTCGGCTCGTTCGACCTGCTGATCGGCGCCGATGGCCTCCATTCCACGGTGCGCGAACTCATCGGCATCGACGTCCGGCCCCAGCGGACCGGCATGGGCGCGTGGCGGGCTTTCGTGTCGCGACCCTCCGAGGTCGTGTCCTCTGAGGTGATCTACGGCGGACCGGTCTACATCGCCGGCTACACGCCGACAAGCGAAGACGCGATGTACGCGTTCCTCGTCGAGCCGGCCCAGGATCGTTCTGCGCTCTCGGACGAGGAGCACGCACGCCTCATGTACGAGACATCCCTCGCGTACGACGGGCCGTGGAATGCGATCCGGGCCGATCTGCTCAAGTCGCCGCAGGTGAATTACACGTGGTTCACGGCGCACCTCGTCCCGGATGCCTGGAACCGGGGGCGAGTCGTGATCATCGGCGATGCGGCGCACAGCTGCCCCCCGACGATCGCGCAGGGGGCGGCCCAAGCCCTCGAGGACGCACTCGTCCTCACCGAACTCCTCGAGTCGCACGACCAGCTGGAGCAGGGCCTGTGGGATGAGTTCCACGCCCGTCGTCTGCCGCGTGCGGCCACGGTGGTCGAGTCCTCGGTGCAGGTCGGGCAGTGGCAGATCGATGGTGACCAGCACGCCGACATCGGCGGCCTCGTCTACGCGGTCGCGCAGAAGATGGCGGTACCGGCGTAAGCCGCCTGAGCTCTACAAGATTCGCGGGACCGGCCGGCGGCGGGCGGTCCCGCGAAACCATCCAACGGTGACCACGAGGAGATGACAATGACGACAGCAGAGGCATCCGCGGGGGACGACCTTCGCGAGGTCGCGCTGGGCGCACTGCGGCACGCCGGATTGCTCCACGACGAGCACACGGTCCAACCGCTGGCTGGCGGAGTCTCGAACGACGTCCTCGTGGTGCGGACGGCGCAGAGCGCGTTCGTCGTGAAGCGGGCTCTGCCGCGGCTGCGGGTCGTGGAGGTGTGGGAAGCGTCGGCGGAGCGCTCCTACACCGAGGCCGCGGCGCTGCGGTGGGCTCACGGCGTGGCGCCCGATGCCGTACCCGGAGTCGTCGCTGTCGACCGCGAGAACAATGTGCTCGTCATCGAACTCGCACCCGCCGGTTACGGCGACTGGAAGCAGCAGCTGCTGGCCGGTGATGTGCGGCCGGATGTCGGCACCCGGCTGGGTGCCCTCCTCGCCGACTGGCATCTCGCCTCGGCATCCGATCCCCGCGTCCTCGCGGACTTCGACGACCAGGAGACGTTCGGGCAGCTGCGCGTGCAACCGTTCTATACGGTCGCGGCAGAGCGGAACCCCGACGCCGCACCGGTCATCGCGGAGCTCGTCGAGCGAATGGCGAGCACCCGCGTCAGCATCGTGCACGGCGACTTCTCGCCCAAGAACATCCTCGCCGAGCCGCTCGTCGGCGGCGGCCTGTGGGTGATCGACTGGGAGGTCGCGCACGTCGGCGACCCGACCTTCGACGTCGCGTTCCTCCTGCATCATCTGATCTGCAAGATCATCGCCCGGCCCGACCGCCGAGACGAACTCATCGCCACGGCAGAGAACTTCCTGCAGACCTACTCCGACCGCACGCGGGCGTCGCTCGGCGCCCCGGACGGCCGGCACCTGCTCGCACACACAGGAGTGCTCGTGCTGGCGAGGGTCGACGGCAAGTCGCCGGTCGACTATTTTTCAACGGCGCAGCGCGATGAGGCTCGTGCGCTCGCGCTCAAAATGCTGCGCGAGACCCCCACCGGACTCGCTGAACTCTGGAGGATGACGAATGTCTGACCCGATCGAGACGATCACGGCGTTCGAGGCGCTGGACTCGCGGGGCCGTCCCACAGTGGGCTGCACCGTCGTGACCCGAGGAGGTGCCCGCGGTCGTGCCATCGTCCCTTCCGGCGCCTCGACCGGGTCTCATGAGGCGCGGGAGCTGCGTGACGGTGGCGAGCGTTACGGCGGGTACGGGGTGCGGCGAGCGGTCGCCAACGTCGAGGGCGAGCTGCTCCGGGCAGTGCGCGGGATCGACGTGACCGACCAGGAAGCCGTCGATCGCGCGCTGCGGAAGGCTGACGGCACCCAGGACGGCGGACGGCTCGGCGCCAACGCGATCCTCGCGATCTCCGTCGCCACCGCTCAGGCAGCCGCGGCGGGCCGCGGTCTCCCGCTCTACGCCGCGGTCGGCGATGGCCCTCGGACGCTCCCGATGCCGATGATCAACATCATCTCAGGCGGTGCGCATGCCGCCCGTGCCCTCGACGTGCAGGATTTCCTGGTTGTGCCGGTCGGCGCCACGACGTTCGCCGAGGCCATCGAGACCGTCGCCCGTGTGCGCGCGGCAACGGGCGAAGTGCTGCGCGATCGCGGCGCGACGTGGGCGCTCGTCGCCGACGAAGGCGGCTACGGCCCGCAGCTGTCGTCGAACCGTGAAGCGCTGGAAGTGCTCTCGGTCGCATTCGAACGCGCCGGCCTCATCCCGGGCGATGACATCGCCATCGCCATCGATGTGGCCGCGACGCAGTTCCACTCCCCGTCCGAAGGCACCTACGTCTGGGAGACCGAGAATCGCCGGATGCAGGCCGACGAGCTCGTCGAGGAACTTGCAGCCTGGTCGGCCGACTTCCCGATCGTCTCCATCGAGGACGCGCTGGCTGAAGACGACTGGGACGGCTGGCGCACGGCAACGGACCGCCTCGGCGGCATCCAACTGCTCGGCGACGATCTCTTCGTGACGTCGCCTGACCGGCTCCGCCGAGGAATCGACGACGCAGTGGCAAACGCCGTGCTCGTGAAGCCCAACCAGATCGGCACCCTGAGCGAGGCCCGCGAGGTCGTCGAGATCGCGCACGTCGCCGGCTACGCCACGGTGCTCTCGGCGCGCTCCGGGGAGACCGAGGACCACTGGCTGGCCGACCTGGCCATCGGATGGAACACCGGTCAGCTCAAGATCGGGTCGACGATGCGCTCCGAGCGTACGGCGAAAATGGAACCGAGTGCTCGAGATCGAGCGCGAACTCGGCGACGACATCGCGCTGGCCCATCCAAGATTCGGGAGAGGGTCCTGACATGGCGACAATCGTCATCACGGACATCGCGTGGCCGAGTGCCGCGATCGAGACCGAACTGGCGCACGCCGCCGGCCATGAGATCCTCCTGGCGGAGTCCGACGAACATCTGCTCACTCTCGCCCCGCAGGCGGATGCCATCCTCACCTGTTTCCGTCGCGTCACCGCGCCGGTCCTCGATGCCGCCGAGCGCTGCCTCACGGTCGCGCGCTACGGGGTGGGCGTCGACAACATCGATGTCGACTGCGCGACCGATCTCGGCATCCTCGTGAGTAACGTGCCGGAGTTCTGCACTGAGGAGGTCGCCGACCATGCTCTCGCTCTCGCTCTCGCGACGCTGCGCAACCTCATCCCCGCGACCGATGCGATACGCAGCGGGGGCTGGACGCCCGAGGCTGCGCACCCCTCACGACGCCTGCGCGGCCTCGTGTTCGGTGTGGTGGGTTTCGGCTCGACCGGCCGGGCTGTGGCCGAGCGCGCCGCTGCCTTCGGATTCGAGGTGGTGGTCTCATCTCGCGCGCTCGCGGCCGATCCCAGCGCCGCGCCGCCATCGGTGACCCGCGTGGTCGAGCGCGATGAACTGTTCGGTCTCGCAGACGTCGTGTCGCTTCACGTTCCGCTCAACGCCGAGACACGTTACCTGGTCAGCGCCCGCGAGCTCGGGATGATGAAGGACGGCACCCTGCTCATCAATGTCGGTCGGGGCGGCCTGGTCGACACCGAGGCATTGCGGCCCGAGCTCGACCGCGGCCGGCTACGGGCAGCGCTCGACGTCATCGACCCCGAGCCACTCCCTGCTGACCACTGGCTCCGCTCAAGCCCGGCGGCGCTCATCACGCCCCACGTCGCGTTCGCCTCGGACGGCTCCCTCATCGAGCTCGCCACGAAAGCGATGTCCAACGTCCTCGCTGTCCTCGCGGGCGGGTGCCCGCCGTCCATCGTGAATCCGGACGTCCTCACGTCGCATGTCCTTCGATCCATCCCGCAGTAACCACCACTCCGCACTCGACGAAGAGAGCAGGTCACTCATGAGCACCACCCGCACCGAACCAGAAGCCGTCGCGGTCATCGGCGCCGGTCCAGCCGGCATCGCGACCGCCCTGGCCCTGCACGCCGTGGGCATCCCCGTGAAACTGTACGAGCGCTACGCGGAACCGAGTCCGGCCGGCAACATCGTGAACCTCTGGCCACCCGCAGTCCAGGCGCTCGAGCACATCGGCGTGGACGTCGAGGACATCGGCGCGTTCTGCGAGACGGAGTTCCGCAACTCCCGAGACAAGGTACGCGCGCGCGTGAAGTTCCCGCAGTCGGTCGTCGACAAGTACGGCAACGGCGGCTTCATCGGCCTCACCCGCCCCGACCTCTACGAGCGCATGGTCGATGCGCTCCCGCCAGGAATCTTCGTCGGAAACAAGCAGGTCGCCGGCCTCGAGGACGAGGGCGATCACGTCGTGGTCCGTTTCCAGGACGATACGAGTATCACGACGCCCCTTGTCGTGGGCGCCGACGGGATCAACTCGGTCGTCCGCGAGACGGTCTGGGGACTTCCGCCGATCCGCGAGCACAATCTGCACGTCATCGGCGGCTTCACCTTCGACCTGCCTGCCGCCGTCAACCCGCGAGAGGCGATCCTCCGCCACTCCCGCACGGTGCAGGCGAGCCACACCGGCATCCGCAGCAAAGGCCGCGACGGCGCTGAATGGTGGGTGCTTCAGGCATGGGACCCGCAGAATCCCGCCCCGGTCGATCTCAAGGCGCACGCACTGTTCCTCGCGAAGGAGTTCCCCCCTGAGGTGGCGGAGCTCATCGCGAACACGTCCGAAGAGCACATCTTCCGGTGGCCGATCCGGGACCGCGGTGACGTGCCGAAGGTCTGGAGCAAGGGACGGGTCACCTTCGCCGGTGACGCCGTGCACGCGACCAGCCCGTACGCCGCGTACGGAGCCGGCATGTCGATCGTCGACGGCTACTTCCTAGGACAGACGCTCAACGGCGTCGACCTGGGCGATTCGGCCGCCCTCAAGAAGACGCTCGCGCGCTACGAGGAACTGCGGGTGGAGCACACCGCTGCTCAGGTGAAGCAGGCGTACATGCTGGGGCGCAACTTCCACCACGTCCCGACACTCATGCGACCCCTGCGCGATGCCATCTTCGACCACACCAAGTTCCTGCAGAAGATGGTCGGCGACTCCAACCCGGCCGAGATCAGCGCGCAGCTCGACATCATGGGCTCTGACCTCCACACGCCCGCTGCGGTCGCCCGCGCGGCACGTTAGGCCTTCGGGCGCACATTGTGTGAATCCCCCGTCGCGAAAGCGGTGGGGGATTCTTCGTTGCCGGCGCCCTCTTCGCCCAACGGAATCCGGAGGTCGTGCAGTCCGCGTCCTCGTAGCGACGGCCAGAGCAGATCGGCGGCGTCTTCGGCGAGCGGCACGTCATGCGGCACGCCGACCGTGGCCGCACCGGCGGCACGGGCTGCAGCCAGGCCGACCGGAGAATCCTCGATCGCGACGCAGTCCGCCGGGTCGACCCCCAGCAGCTCGGCGGCGCGCAGATACGCGTCGGGAGACGGCTTGCCGTGTGCGACCTCGTCGCCGGTGACCGTGACGTCGAACGTTCCTGACGGCAGCGCCGCGAGGATCTCGTCCGCATAATCGCGGTACGACATCGTGACCAGCGCGAGCGGCACACGCGCATTGCTGAGCGTACGCAGCAGGCTTCGAGCGCCCGGCCGCCAGGTGATTCCCTCCGTTCGTGTGCGCGCGGTCGCCAGCTCGATCCAGCGGTCGAGGAGCGCGTCACCGGACCCTGTTCCACCGAGCTCGTGGATGACGCGCGCCCCATCTGGCAGGGCGAGTCCGACCAGTCGGCCGAGTGCGTTCTCCGGTGCCGCGAGGCCGGTCTCTGCTAGCATCCGTTCCGCCGCCGCGATCCAATGACGTTCGGTGTCGACGATCGTGCCGTCCATGTCCCACAGCACTGCGGCGGGCAGGCGACGGGCGTGCGCACGGGGATTGCTCATTCGTTCTCCTCAGCAGGCACGACTGTGCCCCGCCCTCGAGAAGGCGGGGCACAGTCGGTGCAGTCAGTCGATTCGGATCGGCTCGGACTCTACGGTCGCCGGGGCGAGTCCCTCAGCGGTGCCGGTCACCTGCACGGTGATGTCGTGGCCCTTCCAGGCGCCCGTCAGGTGGAATCCCTCGGTCGTCGCGCCGTCGATCGGCTCGCCGTCGGCCAGCCACTGGTACGAGAACGCGGTGCCCTCGGTCCACTCGCCCTCTTCGACCGTGAGCTTTGCGCCGGGCTTGATGCCGAGGTGGTGCGTCGAGACGATCTCCGGTGTGCCGGCGATGATGCCCGCCTCCGTCTCGCTCGCGACGAGCGGGTTCGGGATCACGACCTCTCGCAGCCAGGTGTCGCCGGCGAAGTCGTACGCCTTCACCACGACGCGGTCGCCGTATGCCTCGAGCGTGAGCCCCTGGTTGATGTCGCGGGTCACGATCTCACTGATGCCGGCGGTGTTCTCTCCGCGCGCGTCCCACTCCACGTGCATCGCGACCGTGTTGACCGCCCAGAAGCCGTCCGGGTGGCCGTCGGCCGTGCGGCGCTGGACCGCCCAGTCGCCGAGCTCGGCGGGGTAGTGCGTGTGGCCCGAGAACACGATCGCGTTGGGGTAGTTGCCCAGTATGCTCGTCAGCCGATCGTTCATCTGGTGGTGGCCGTGGTATCCGGGGATCCACGACGCGGAGACCGTGTCGCCGAGCGGGAAGTGCGTCATCACGGCGACCTGCTTGTCGAGCGCGGTCCAGTGTGCGAGCCGCTCCTCGAGGAACTCGACCTGCGCATCGCTCATAGCCACGTCGGTCGGACCGGCGAACTCCTGGCCGAGGACGATCACCGGCAGGTCGCCGGCCGGGCCTTCGATGACGTACTCGTCCCACACCCTGTCGCGGTCGGCGAAGGCGAGGAATCGGTCGCGGTTGGAGTCGAAGCCGCCGGCGGCGTAGCGCTCATGGTTGCCCATCGACGCGATGGTCTGACGCGGACGGATGTCGGCTGTGGCGTCCATCACATCGTAGATCTCGGTCCATTCCGCGTCCGAACCGCTGTTGACGATGTCGCCGACCATCAGCATGCCGTCCGCACCGGGGAGGAGCTCTGCATAGTCGTTGAGGGCGTGCTGGAGATCCTGCGGGTGGCCCTGGATGTCGCTCATGACCCACGCGCGGGTGGCGTCGCCGGTTGGAGCGGCGAGCGACTCGTGCACGGTGACCGAGTCGATCGCCCAGTACCGGGCATCGGCATCGCCGGAGAGGTTCCAGCTGAAGACCGCGTTCTCGGCTCCGGCGGGAACTTCGATCGTGACATCCTGCGCGTAGTTCATCTGCCGGGCGTCGTAGTCGTCGGCGACGGACTCCGAGTCGAGGCGCAGGATCTCCGTCGGTTCCCCGCCGTCGAAGCTCACGGCGACCGTGCCAGCCTGGCCTGCAGCGCCGCGGTAGTGGCTGTCGAACGTGAGGCGCACTGCGCCGAGTCCCTCCACGGGCACGGCGGATCCGGTGAGCGTCGAGTCGAACGGCTGATCACCGAACTGCTGGGCGTCGGCCACGACGATCGTGTCCTGCGAGCGGCCGAAGCGCTTGCGCATCTCGTCGACCTCGCCGGTCCATTCGTCGCGGGTGGTGAACTGCCAGCCGCGGTAGGCGTCGGACCCTTCGCCGGTCATCGAGTCGTCGAAGCTCACCGACCATCCTTCGGCGCCCTCGGCGC
This sequence comes from Microbacterium murale, assembly GCF_030815955.1. Taxonomy (NCBI): domain Bacteria; kingdom Bacillati; phylum Actinomycetota; class Actinomycetes; order Micrococcales; family Microbacteriaceae; genus Microbacterium; species Microbacterium murale. The sequence continues at coordinate 2,569,351 of NZ_JAUSXK010000001.1, forward strand.
CGAAGGCCTCGCGGGCGATGATCTCGTCGGTGTCGTTGCTCGTCACGATCGGGTCGATCTCGACGGCCGCGTCAGGGTCGCCGGGCTGCGGCCGGTCGGGGTCGCTCGCGATGGTGACGGTGACGGGCCCGGACAGCACGTCGTATCCGTCCTGCGCGAGCAGGTAGACATCCCACACCCCGGCGTTGAGACCGGAGAAGCTGACGGTGCCCGATTCTGCCGCGGTGTACGCCCACTGCGTCGAGGCGGTCGATCCGGGCGTGACGCCCTGCGGGTAGACGCCGACCCAGTTCGTGGCGTGGGGTGCGTCGGTGGTCCACGCCAGTTCTACGGCGTCGCCTTCGACGAGGTCAGGGCTCTCGGTGGTCAGGGTCGATCCGGCCTGAGCCGTGGCTGCCGGCGCGACGGTGAGGCCGAAGCTGTCGGATGCGATCGCGGGGGCGGAGGGAATGGCGATGAGGCCGACTGTCGCGGCCGCGATGATCGCGCGCCGCAGGCGGGGGCGGGAACGGTGAAGGGAAGACATCGTGATCCTTTCGGTGTGCGCCGGGTTGACGCTGGCTCGAGTCTCGGCACCGTTTTCGAACGCGCGATGAACACGCCGCCAACGGGGCGCGAACCGGGCGCCCGAACGCCCGGATAACAGGGACGACTGTGCACAGCTGTCCAACTCCCACCGTCAGGAGAGGGCGCGGGTCCACCCTCCGGGTCGCGCGTCGGAGGTCGATGACGCCTCGAAGGACACGGAGTCGGGCAGGTAGCGGTCCTCGGTGAGATCGATCGGGCGCCCGTCGCGAGCGAAGGCCTGCCGCCGCACCCGCAGCAGAGGGCTCGATCGTCGGATGCCGAGAAGTCGTGCATCCTCGCTGGACGCGGCCACCGCGTCGATCCGGTGCGATCCGAACGACTCGCCGTACCCGGCCGCGTCGAGCACCGCGGCGTGCGACGGCGTGTCGACGGGCAGCCCTCGGAGCACGTGCGCGAGCCACCCCGGGTACACGGCGCGTTCGACCATCACCACGTGCGCGTCGAGACTGCGCAGGCGTGTGAACCGCAGCACGGGGGAGTCCTGTGCGATCCGCAGCAGGCGGGCCTCATCGGCCGTCGCCGCGCCTTCCGTCTCCCGGATGACGTGGCCGCCGGGTGTGAGGCCGCGATTGTGCGCCCACTGGGCGAACGATCCGAACGCGGCGAGTGCCTGCGTGTGCGACGACGACTGCACGATCCACCCGGCGCCGGATCGCGGCGCGACGACTCCGCGACGTGCGAGCAGCGCCAATGCGCTGCGCACGGTACCGCGCGCGACACCATGCTCCGTGGCGAGCGTCTGTTCTCCTGGTAGCAGAGTGCCGACCGGGAACTCCCCATCGGCGATCCGTCGTGCGATCCGCTCGGCGACGCGGCGGTACAGCGGCGCGTCGGAGGTCATGTCATCAGTCTGGCGCAGTCGCGGCGTCGGGACGCTCCACACGCGTAGCCTTGAGGTGTGACAGCGTACGTCTCGGCTTTCGACTTCTTCTCCATCGGAGTGGGTCCTTCCAGCTCCCATACCGTGGGTCCGATGCGCGCCGCGCTGGACTTCGCCCGACGGTTGAGGGCGACCGGCACGCTCACCCAGGTGACCCGAGTGACGTGCACGCTCTACGGCTCGCTCGGCGCAACCGGCATCGGGCACGGCACCCCGGATGCCGTGGTCTCGGGACTCCGCGGACTCGCGCCCGAGACCTGCGATCCGGCCGAGGTGCGCTCCGCATGGACCGACTTCCGCGCCGGGGAGACGCTGCTTGTCGACGGAGCACACGCGGTCTCGTTCGAGAAGAACGACATCCAGTTCGCGCCGCGCACCCGGTTGCCGGGGCATCCGAACGCCATGGCGATCGTCGCGCTCGGCGCAGACGGCGCCGCGATCGCCGAGGAGACCTATTACTCCGTCGGCGGCGGATTCATCCGGCGCGAAGGCGAGGACGCAAAGGTCAGCACCGGATCCCTGCCGTTCGCATACTCCGACGCGGCCTCGCTGCTCGCGCTCTGCGATGAGCACGGCCTGTCGATAGCCGATGTCGCGCGGCACAACGAGATGGCGATGCGCTCGGAGGAGGAGGTCGCCGCCGGCCTCGACGCCATCTGGGATGCGATGGCCGAATGCGTGGATGCCGGCTTGCACGCGAACGGCGTGCTCCCCGGCATCCTCAAGGTGAAACGCCGCGCAGGCGCGATCCGTACGCAACTGGAGAGCGTGGAAGCCGAGGGTGGGCGCGAGATCCCGGGGGAGTGGCTCGGTGCCTTCGCGCTCGCAGTCAACGAGGAGAACGCCGCGGGCGGGCGGGTCGTCACTGCTCCGACCAACGGCGCCGCCGGCATCCTTCCCGCCGTGGCGATGTACTGGTGGCGGTTCCTCGCCGACTCCGGGTTGGGTTCGGGCAACGCCGTCACGCCCTACGGCGAACTCGTCGGCAGTGCCCTGCTGGGCTTCGGTGGAGAACCCACGAGCATCGCGGACGCTGACGACACCGCTCTCACCGAGGCGAACCGTCGCCGCGGCATCCGCCGTTTCCTGCTCACAGCGACGGCTCTCGGGTCGCTGTTCAAGGCGAACGCGTCGATCTCCGGAGCCGAAGGCGGATGCCAGGCCGAAGTCGGATCCGCCTGCGCCATGGCAGCCGGCGGGCTGACCGCCGTGATGGGCGGCACCAATCGGCAGATCGAGAACGCCGCCGAGATCGCCATGGAGCACCACCTCGGCCTCACGTGCGACCCGATCGGCGGGCTCGTGCAGATCCCGTGCATCGAACGCAACGCGATCGCGGCGTCCACCGCGGTCACGGCCGCACGACTCGCACTGCGCGGCGACGGACAGCACTATGTCTCGCTGGATGCCGTCGTCGAGACGATGCGGCAGACCGGGCTCGACATGTCGACGAAGTACAAGGAGACGAGCGAGGGCGGCCTCGCGGTCAACGTCATCGAGTGCTGAGACCCTGTCGGCGTTCATGACTCCAGAACGCGTGCACAACTTCGGACCACTGATGCAACACGCCGCACGTGCCGCGAGATCCGCGGCGCGTCCGCTGCCACGTCCGAAGTTGTGCTCGCGGCCGGACGGCTCGCGTCGACGGGATCCCCCTACTTCTGGGCGGCGCGGCGGGTCGTGTGCCGGGTGGGAGCTGTCGACCAGGGGTCCTCGGGCCACGGATGCTTCGGATACCGGCCGCGCATCTCTGCGCGCACTTGCGAGTACGGACCTGCCCAGAACGACGCGAGGTCGTCGGTCACGGCGAGAGGTTGACGTGCGGGGGAGAGCAGGTGGAACAGCACCCGAACCCGGCCTCCGACGAGACGCGGAGTCTCTGCCCACCCGAAGCACTCCTGCAGCTTCACGGCCACGACGGGGCGGGCCGTCGGATCATCGACGGGCGGATAGGTGATGCGGACATGTGATCCGCTGGGCACCTCGAGTCGTTCCGGAACCAGCGCATCGAGGTCGACCGCGGCCGGCCACGGCAGGATCCGCCGGAGTGCCGTCGCCAGATCGATGCGCGCGGCCGGCATGCCCGTGGCGAGGTTCGGCAGCTCAGGACCCAACCAGGAATCGAGGGTGTCCAGGAGCGCGGCGTCCGAGACGTCGGGCCAGGGGGATCCGAGTTCGTGATGCAGCAGCGCGAGGCGACGGCGCAGACCGTCCGCAGCCTCCGACCAGGTGAACACCCCGAGGCCCTGCTCCTCGACCGCGCGGCGTGCGGCATCTCGCCCGCCGTCATCGGCGTGGACGCGCACGGGGACGGATGAGCGGACGATCGCTCCGATTCGACGTTCGCGGCGCGCGACGACGCGCCCGTTCACGAACTGCGCCTCGACGCGGTCGGTGGTCAGGTGCGTCGCCGCCTGCTCTGCGTCGGCCTCGGAGATGACGGCGGCAGAGCGGATGATCGCCCCGGTTCCTGCGGCCGCTCGTCCCTGCGCCCTGGTGACGTCCGCCACCGCCAACCACTCGGCACTTGCGAGCGGACCGGTGATGCCGGCGCGGGTGCCGGAGGCGAGGAGGAAGGCCGCTCCGTTCGGCGAGTGATCGACGCGGCGGGCGATCCGCTCGGGGAATGCGAGGGCGATGACGAGCCCGACCTGATCGGTGCCCCCGCGCTCTGCACTCGTCGTGCGGGCCCCATCGGCAGGGGAGGCGAAGCGTGCGAGCCGCCGGACCTCCTGCTCCCAGCGACGGGCGTCACGGCTTCGCCCAGTGCGCAATGCGGTGAGCGTGGCCGCAGCATCCCCATCAGCGACACGGATCTCGCCGCCGATCAGAGCGACCACCTCGGCGGCCGTGCGCGCGCCGACCAGGGCGCTTCCGTCGCGAAGTGCGCGAGCGAGGCGAGGATCGGTCGGGATCCGGGCAAGCTGTCGGCCTTCGGCGGTCGCTCGTCCATCGGCATCGATCGCACCGAGTCCGTGCAGCACAGCCAGGGCATCTCGCACGCTGTCGGAGGGGAGCGGATCGACCAGTCGGAGCCCCGCGCCGCCCGGCGCTCCCCAACAGGCGAGAAGCAGGGCGGCGTCGGTGAGATCCGTGGTCGCGATCTCGGGGGCAGGACGCGCGGGGGCCGCAGCGAAGGTCCGCTCGTCGACGCAACGGACGACGATGCCCGGTCCCTGTCTCGTCGCGCGACCGGCGCGCTGGATCGCAGAAGCACGGGATGTCGGACCCGTGACAAGACCGCTCATGCCCCGTGCAGCATCCCGCTGCGGTGCACGCGACAGGCACGTGTCGACGACGAGGCGCACGCCCGGAACGGTCAGCGATGACTCGGCGAGAGAAGTCGTGACGATGATGCGCGCGGGCTGATTCGGACTCCGTCCGCTGATCACGGCATCCTGCTCTGCCGCGGGGATCTGGCCGTGCAGCTCGCGGACGTCGAACTCCGTGCCGAGACCGCGGATGCGCCCCGCGATCTCGGAGACCTCGCGCGCGCCAGGCGCGAAGACGAGAGCGTCAGCGGTCGGATCGGTGTGCACCAGGCCGCGGTGAGCGTCGACCGCCGTGCTCGCGACATGGTCGAGAAACGCCCACGTCACACCTCGTTCGTCGAGGCGGGGTGTGGGACTCGGCAACCAGCGCACCTCGAGCGGATGCGCCGGAACCGTCTGGGTCACGATCGGGGCAGGATCGGCATCAGTGCCGAGAACGGTCGCGAACCTCTCTGCGTCGAGAGTGGCGGACATGGCGACCACGACGAGGTCGTCGCGCAGTTCGCGCACCTCGCCGAGCAGGCCGATCAGCAGATCCGTCTCCAGTGCGCGTTCGTGCACTTCGTCGATGACGACCGCGTCGATCCCCTCGAGACCAGGGTCATCGAGCAGGCGACGCAGCAGCACCCCTGCGGTGACGAACTCGATCACAGCGGAGCGCTCGACCTGGCGCTCGCCGCGGACCGTGAACCCGACCCGGGAGCCGAGGAGCGACTCGTCCAACTGCGCGAGTCGTCGCGCGGCCGCTCGGGCGGCGACCCGGCGTGGTTGCGTCACGATCACGCGGCCGGGAACGCGGTTCGCGATGAGCGGCGGGACCAGCGTCGTCTTGCCGGTTCCCGGCGGGGCGCTGACGACGACGGAGGCGCTTCGGTCGAGCGCCGCCCCCAGATCGTCGACCGCCGACGCGAACGCGAGCTCGCGACCGATCATCGACAGGTCGAACGGCGTGCGCATCACCCCCTCAGTCTCTCGCGTTCGGAGCGTGCGATGTGCAGCGGGCGAGCACCCGGCCTGCGAACCGGCGCGTAGGCTGAGCGGCATGGCCACGGTGAGACGACGCGGGCGTCCGCGCGGAGAGACGGATTCCCGCGAACGGATCATCTCCGCGGCTGTCGACGAATTCGGCGAACACGGCTACGACGGTGCGACGATCCGCGCGATCGCGACCAGGGCCGGGGTGGACAGCGCACTGGTGCACCATTATTTCGGCACGAAAGCCGACCTGTTCGCAGCCGCGATGGGCATGCCGATACGGCCGGACATCGCCATCCCCGAGATTCTGGCTGGGCCCCGTGGGGAGGTCGGGGAGCGGATCGTGCGCTTCGTGCTCGAGGCGTTCGAACAGCCGGAGGTCCGCCGCCGCGGTGTCGCTCTCATGCGCGCGGCGGTCGGCAGCAAGCTCACCACTCCTGTCCTGGCGGGGTTCCTGTCACGTGAGCTTCTCGGCCGCATCGCACGCGGGATCGACGCGGATGACGCACCGTTGCGCGCCACGCTCGCTGCTTCCCAGATCGCGGGGCTGCTCATGGCGCGCTACGTGCTCAAGCTGGCGCCGATCGCGGACACCGGAATCGACGATCTCGTCGCACGGATCGGCCCGACCGTGCAGCGTTACCTGTTCGACTGATCGCACCCGCAGGGCTGGACCGCGCGGGGTTTCCACCGCGCAGGGCTTGACGCCGCAGCATCCGAGGCGCACAATTCATCACATGATGAATAACCCGAGCGTGGAGGTGTCGCAACTGCGGGTGCGACGCGGGAAGACGCAGGTCTTCGACGGCGTCGACGTGTCGATCCCGCGCGGGCAGATCACCGGGCTGCTCGGTCCGTCGGGTTGCGGCAAGACCACGCTGATGCGCTCGATAGTCGGCGTGCAGCGTGTGGATTCCGGCGTCGTGACAGTCCTGGGCGAACCGGCGGGCTCGCGTGCACTGCGCCACCGCGTGGCCTACGGCACACAGGACGCATCCGCGTACGACGACCTGACCATCAGGCAGAATCTGCGCTACGTCGCGACGCTGCTCGGCGCACCCCGCGACGCCGTCGATCGTGTGATCGCCGACGTCGGGCTCACCCCACAGGCCGATCAGTTGGTCGGCTCCCTCAGCGGCGGCGAAGGCAGCCGGGTCTCCCTGGCCCTGGCGCTGGTCGGCTCCCCGGAACTCGTCGTACTGGACGAGCCGACGGTCGGCCTCGACCCCGTGCTGCGCGCCGAGTTATGGGCTCAGTTCCGGGGCCTGGCCGAAGGCGGCGTGACCCTGCTGGTGTCGAGCCACGTCATGGACGAGGCTCTGCGGTGCGACCGGCTTCTGCTCATGCGCGCCGGTCGCATCATCGCCGATACGACGCCGGATGGACTCCTGGCCGACACTGAAGCGGATGATCCGGATGCCGCGTTCCTCGCCCTCATAGAACGGGATCAGCAACAGCATCCGCTCTCTCGCAGAACCCGACGAGGGGAGACGGGCGAATGAACGGTCGTCGCCTCTTCGCCACCGCAGGTCGCGTGCTCAGCCAGCTGCGTCACGACCCGCGGTCGATTGCACTCATGCTCATCGCGCCGAGTCTTCTGGTCGGGCTGTTCGCCTGGCTGTTCAGCGACCAGGACGGCGTGTTCGACCGGTTCGGGGGACCGATCCTCGCGCTGTTCCCGTTCATCGTGATGTTCCTCATCACCTCGATCACGACGCTGCGCGAGCGGAAGTCGGGAACGCTGGAACGGTTGATGACCACGCCGCTCGCGAAGGCGGACTTCATCCTCGGGTATGCGGTGGCGTTCGGATTGATGGCGCTGCTGCAGGCCGTGATCACCGTCTCGTTCGCGGTGTGGGTCTGCGGGCTGGAGACCGAAGGGCCGCTCTGGCAGCTCGGACTCGTGGCCATCGTCGACGCTTTGCTGGGCACGGCGCTCGGTCTGCTGGCCAGCGCATTCGCGCAGACCGAGTTCCAGGCCGTGCAATTCATGCCGTTGCTCGTTTTCCCGCAGATCATCCTCGGCGGACTGTTCATGCCACGGGATCAGATGCCCGAGGTGCTGCACGCGATCTCGGACTGGTTGCCGCTGAGCTACGCGATCGACACGATCAACGCCGTCTCCGCCGGTGAAGAGGGGTGGGACGTGTTCGGTCCGCTGCTGATCGTCGTCGCGTTCATGGTGGGTGCGCTCGTGCTGGCCTCCCTCACGCTGCGTCGTCGGACCGCGTGAGTCGACGCTGCTTATCCGGGCAGCCTGAGCCTCTGGTCGTCCACCGCTGCGGCCGGCGTCGTTCAGAGCGCGGAGATGCGCGTGTCGAACTGCGCGAGTACCTCGTCGTTGTGGCCGTCGTTGCCCGGCATGTTGGCGCTGCGCCAACGGGGCAGGTCTGGTTCGAGGTCGTACACCCGACGCAGCACGGTCGCCCATAGTGCGGTCGTCGCCAGGCTCGACACCGGACAGGTGACCGGAGCCTCTGGTGGCCAGGTCGCGTCCCCCGGAGGAACAGCCGTGTCGATCACGATGTCGCTGAGCTCGGCGAGCGACGCGTCCGAACGACGGGGGGCCGCGGCGTTCGAGGCGAGTGACGTGAATCCGATGACCGTCGCACCCCGGGCTTTGGCTACCTCGGCGATCTCGACCGGGTACGGGTTCACCCCGCTGTTCGAGAACACCGCGATCGTGTCATCGGCAGTGATACCAGCCGCCTCGGCGATCTCACGGCCGAGGCCGGGCCTCCGCTCCGCAGCCGTCGCCCTGCGGGCTCCGGCGAACGGCAGAATCTCAGTGCTCCACAGCGGATCGACGAAGGCGAGGCCACCGGCGCGGAAGAATGTCTCCAGCACCGCGGCGAGCGAATGTCCTGCGCCGGCCGGGCGTACGAGACCGCCTGATCTTGCGGTTGAAACGATGGCGGCGGCTGCCGCCTCGCAGCTTTCGGTGTTGAGTTCGATCGTGCTGCGAACGTACTCCGCGAGGTCGTGCGTCATCACAACCATCCCTTCGACTCGAGTCCTTCACGCAGCTGCGTGCGGACGTGCTCGACATCGACGAAACGGTCGATCCGCACCGCGAGCGGAGCGATCCCGCCGACCTCGTCCAGATAGGTCTGCTGGGCGATCACAACATCGGGAGTGCGGCTTCGCGCAGAACCGAGATCGGCGTAGCTCACCTCCGCGGGAACGCCCAGTTGCGCCAGTGCCTTGCGTGCCGTCGTGCTGAGCATGAGGCTCGTTCCCATGCCGGCGCCGCACACAGCGAGCACGTCAAGAGTCTCGGGACGCGAGAGATGCGCAGTGGACGTCGTGACTACCGCCGGGGCCGGGGCCGGGGTCGGGGCAGTGGCGTCCGCGCTTGCGGCCGGCGCAGTCGCGGGCACAACGCCAGTGAGCGTGGTCGGCTCGTCGGCGGCGGCATCCGTTCGTACGTCGATGCCCTTGCGGCGCATACGCCTACTCAGCACCCCCAGGATGACGGCGGTGACGGCGACGATCACAACGCCGAGTACCAGCGCTCCCCACTCGCCCAGCGGAGACAGCAGCGTACTCGCGCCCATCACGATCCAGCCGACGACGAACCAGTCGGAATCAGCGAGCGTTGCCAGCTCTGGGGCCGTGTCCGACCACAGGCCCCAGCCGATCCACTGCCCGAAGGCGAGGACGACACCGTTGAGCACACCGCCGAAGACAGCGCCCCGCCAGCCGGCGACGGCGTTGCCGAAGACACCGCCGGCAGCGCCACCGAAGAACAGCATGATCATCGGTGGAACCAGCACGAACCAGCCAAGAGCCGCGAAGAGCGCCATCAGGAGCAGGAACACCACCATCGAGGAGATGAAGCCGATCATGACCGAGGTGGGCGACTTCGTGAACGTCACCGGGAGGTCGAGTGCGGGCTTGGTGCCGGGCAGGGCGCGGTCGGAGAGGCCCTGGAAGGCGGGCACGATCTCAGCGAGGAACATTCGTACGCCGAACAGCAGGATCGCGATGCCTGCGGCGAAGCGCAGCGCCTGCAGCAGTGCCCAGACCCATGGCAGGACGGTGGCTCCGGCCATCTGCTCTTCGACGACGTCGGAGGAGGCGAACAGTACGGCGATCAGCAGGATCGTGCCGGTGATGAAGGCGGTGGAGACGTTGATGTCCTTGAAGAACGAGATCGCGCGCGGCAGCTTCAGCTGCTCGGAGTCGTGCTTCTCCGGGTCTCCCAGGCGCAGCGCCTTGGCGCCGTAGCCTGCGGCGAGAGCGATCGTGGAATCGGTGTGGGCGAGACCGACGGTGTCATCTTTCATCACCTTGCGCATGAGCGGCCCGATCCACAGGGGCTGCAGCACCCAGTACGAACCCGCGATGAGGGAACCGACCAATGCCAGCAGCCAGCGGTTGATGTCGGTGAAGACTTCGACGAGGCACGCGGCGAGCACCACGCTCATCCAGTACATCAGGTGTCCGGTGAGGTACACGTAGCGCGCGGCCGGGAATATGCGCACGAGGATGAGGTGAACGATGAAGCCACCCGCGATGATGAGCGGCACGACCGAGCCGATGCCGGCGGTGAACTCGGAGAGCGATGACTCTGCGGCGGGGGCCTCCAGCCCCATCGCGCTGGAGACGATCGCTTGGAACGTCGACAGCCCGCCAGTGAAGATCTCGACGCCGATGTTGAGTACGACGACGCCGATCGTGGCACGGATGCCGCCGGCGACGACTTCTTCGAAGGGTTTGCGTTGCAGCGCGAGGCCGACGATCGCGATCACGCCGATGAGAACGGCGACCTGGCTGAACAGGTTGTTGGTGATCAGCTCGATCACGTTCAACAGCACGTCCATGGACGCTCCTTTACGAGTTCATTGGAGAAGTGGTATAGCCCATCATGATGGTATAGCCCAATTTATGCAACTATGTAGCGAGTGCGATGATCGGATGCGGGCTACGGGGTGGAAGGATACGAGACGTGGATTCACCGAAGTACGCCTCGCTCGCCGGATCTCTGCGATCGAAGATCGCTGCCCTGCCTGTCGGCGCATCGGTGTCCAGCGAACGTCAGCTCGCCGAAGAGTCCGGGGTCTCGCGCATGACCGCTCGTCGGGCGATCGATGAACTCGTACGCGAGGGGATGCTCGTACGCGAGGTGGGCCGTGGCACCTTCGTGGCCCGGCCGGCGGTCACCGTTCCCCTGCAACTCACCAGCTTCAGTGATGACATGCGCGCACGTGGGCATGTTCCGTCCAGTCGGGTGCTGCAGCAGGAGCGCGTCTCTGCGGATGCCCGCCTCGCCGATATCTTCGGGGTCGATATCGGCGAACCGATGGTCGTATTGCGTCGGCTGCGTTTCGCCGACGAGATTCCGCTCGCGATCGAGCGTACGCATCTGCGAGAGAGCAGTGTGCCGCGGCTTCTCGAACACGACTTCTCGACCGAGTCGCTGTATCAGGTGCTCGTCGACGATTTCGGCATCCGCTTCGAAGCCGGCGAGCAGGTGATCCGCGCGGGACTGCTCAACGATGTCGATGCTCAGGCGCTGCAGCTGACGGCGGGCGATCCCGTTCTCGAGCTGGTGCGCACGTCGGTGTTCGGGGGCGAGGTGGTCGAGTGGACGACGTCGACCTACCCCGCCTCGCGTTTCGAACTCTCCGCACGGATCGCGCCTTCCACTGGCAGCGGTAGTGCAGTCGGCGCCCTGCGCATCGCGCCATTCGGTCAGGCGCCGACGTAGGCGACCGGATTGAACAGGTCATCCGGTCGCCATGCGTCTTCGGGCGGCCTACTCGGCCGACGCGGGTGGGGGCGGAGGAGCGGCAGCCGACTCGGCGGCCTTCGGCTTTGACGTCGCCGGAGCGGGCGTCTGAGCATTCGCGATGCTCTCTCCGATGCCGCGGCCGACGGCCTGGCCCTGGATGATCGCGGCGAGGTCGAGGCCGGTGGCAGAACTCACACTGTCGAACACCGACTTCAGCGCCTTGGCACTGTCGGCGCCGACGACACCAGAGGCGCCGTCCTCGCCGGAGCTGCCGATGATCGACACGTTGCCGATCGTCGCGTAGCCCTTCGAGAACTCCGCCATGATCGTCGGCAGTACGTCGAGCACGCGCTGTGACAGGAATGCCTCCTGGTTCGAGGCGATGGCCTTCGCCTCGGCCTCGAGAGCGGCCGCGCGTGCTTCACCTTCGGCACGGATGGCGTCGGCTTCTGCGTTGGCGCGGAGACGGCGTGCTTCGGACTCTGCCTCCGCGAGGGCGCGGAGCGCATTTGCCTCACCGGTCGCCTTCGCCTCGGCGGCCGTGGCTTCACCAGCCGCGCGGGCCTTGTCGGCCTCGGCCTGCTGCTCGGCGATGCGGGTGCGAGCCTCTGCCTGCTTGACCTGCTCGATGGCACCGGCTTCTGCGGCGCGTTCACGTGTGTAGAGCTCGGCCTGCGCGCGTGTCTCGGCCTCGTAGCGCTGGGCGTCGGCGACACGCTTGACGTCGGCATCCAGCTGCGCCTGGCGGTTCTCGGCCTGCTGCTGCAGCACGGCCTGCTGGGCCTGTTCGCGGGCGAGGTTCTCGGCTTGCTCCGCCTCTGCGCGGGCGCGGCCGATGCCGGCGTTCGAGTTCGCCGTGTTCGTGTCGAGCGCGGTCTGCTCGATCAGGTTGGCTTCCTGGTTGGCGATGTTCTTCTGGTTGATCGCGCGGTCGGCGTTCGTCTGCGAGATCTCGGCGGACTGACGCTTGGCCTGGATCTCGGGGGCGCCGAGCGACTGGATGTAGCCGACCTTGTCGGTGATGCCCTTGATCTGGAAGGAGTCGAGGATCAGGCCCTGCTCGGCGAGCTCCTGCGAGACTTCGACGGCGATCTGGTCGGAGAACTTCTTCCGCTCGCGCATCAGCTCGACGACTGAAAGGGTCGCGACGATACCGCGGAGCGCACCTTCGAGCTGCTCGGTGGTGAATTGCTCGATCGCAGCGTCCTGCGATGCGAATCGCTCAGCGGCGCGACGCACATAGAGCGGATCGGAGCCGATCTTCACGATCGCGACGCCGTCGACATTCAGGGTCACGCTGTCCAGCGACTGGGCTTCGGCGTTCAGCGATACCTGGCGCGAGCGCAGCGAGATGATCTCGTGGCGCTGCGTGATGGGGTTGACGAGCGACTTGCCGTTCACGATCACGGTGACGGGCGAGTCGACGCTCTCGGAGCTGCTCGTGCCGTCAGCGGCGAGGATGGCGCGCTGAATCTTCTGCTTGCGACCCGAGATGACGAGCGCCTCATCCGCGCGGGCGACCTTGATCCAGCTGCGCGCGAACAGCAGCACGATCAACGCGACCACGATCAGGACGACGACGCCGATGCCGACGAGAATCAGAATTCCGGCGATTCCGGCGATCTCCATGAATGTACCCTCCCTGCCCCCGCATCCGCGGAGACTGCACGCAATCGACTATGCCAGAGATCGGCGCGTGGCCGATGGGGAGGAGTGCCCGTCAGGCTCCGCGGAGCTTCTGAGTGAGCTCGAGCAATGCACGCAGCTCGTCGTCGTCGAGCGTTGACATCCGCTCCGCGATCGATCGACCGTGAACCGTGGCGAGTGCGCGGAAGGCTCGGGCGCCGTCGTCGGTCGCCCGGATCAGCGCACCGCGGCCATCGTCCGGATCGGGGCACTTCTGAATCAGACCACGTGCGACCATCCGGTCGACGAGTCGAGAGACACTCGGCTGGCTGATGAGCATGTTCGTCGTCACGTCACGAAGCCGAGCAGTCATCTCGGGGGAGCGGACGACGGTGAGCAGGACGTCGTACTCCGCCTGGGTGATCGCGGTGCCATCGAAGTCAGCGGCCATCGCCGCGAAGAGCTCATGCTGGGCGCGAAACAGGCTCTCCCATGTCTCGAGCGCGAGCTTGCGATCCGTCATGAATCCAGATTAGTAGGAACAGTGAAGGGCCGGTCGGAGAGGCTCCCGACCGGCCCTTGTCCCTTGCACCAAGAGTGTCCTGCAATCACATGCGGTGGATGCCACAGCAAACATTCACCGTGTGATCACTGTATAACGGGGCGGTAACGAATGCAACGGTTTGGTCACGGAAATTTCAGATCGCGGGTGGAGCTGTCCGATCTCACGAAAAGTGTCGGAGTCTCACGAAGGCTGTCGGAGAGTCTCACGAAAGTGTCGGAGTCTCACTAGACGTGTCGGAAGGCGGCGTGTCGACCAGCCTCGTTGGGTGCCGGACATAGTCTGCCGGTGAGCAGATCCCCAGTCGGGGCATCTTTGTCAGGGCTCAGGACATAAACCAGTACCGCTCCCCAGGAGAGAGGCTGACTGCCGAATAGGAAGTATCCGTCGATGTCGATTGGATCCCTATGGACCTGACTCAGCAGTGGCCTGTTCCTCCTACCACTGAAGCGAACCGGACGCGAGCTCGCGTTGAGTACCGTCTCGATGGCGTGCAACTAGAGCTTGACGCCGTCGACTGCGACAGCGTGCCCTTCGAACGAGGCGATCCCGTTCGGAACTTTCCCAGTTGGCGGCTCAAGCGGCATTACGACGGCTACCACTGGATGGGAGCGCTTGGCGCGTCTGTCGGATTCGAGTCGCTGACGGAGCGGGGCTGCCTCATCGAATTGGACCGCACCCCGGGCGTGGTTGCGATCGCCAGCCAGCCCATGTGGATCCGATGGACCACGCCCGACGGCCCGCGCGAGCACTGCCCGGACTACTTCGTGCGTCTGGACGACGGGCACGCCGTGCTGATGGACGTCAAGCCGGCGACTCAGATGAAGGACGACGTCAGAAGACAGTTCGACATGACAGCGGTGTTCGCCGCTGAGCGCGGCTGGCGGTACGTCGTCTATGACGCGGAATCGGTAGTCCGCGAGGCCAACCTCCGATTCCTGGGCCCGTTCCGAGACTGGGCGAGCAGCGAAGAACTGCCAATGCTCCCAGAAGATGGGCTGCCCCTGGCTGAGGTAGCTGCGCTGCTCGGCGTCGGATCCGAGGGCTTCGCACACTGCTACGCGCACCTCTGGTCAGGGGCGCTCGAGGCAGATGTCGATCAAGCCCTCAACATCAGAACGATCGTGTGGCAAAGGAGTGTGTGATGCGCGTTGTAGTTGGCGGGTCGCTCACGTGGCGTAAACGCAAGTTCTCGGTCTTGTTCATTGAGAAGGATTCGGCGATGCTCCGAGATGAGGACGGAAGTGAGGTCGAAGTCGCTCTCGACGAGCTTCGACATGAAGCTCTCCAAGCCGGCGTATAGGGATTCGCATGTCGATGACGCCCGCGGATTCTCCCGCGCCCGTGCTCCGTAGTGATTCCACCAGCACAGAAAAGACTTGCGGTGCCTCAGACGGGCCGAAGTTGTCGAACTCGGTGATCCAATACTCCGGCCCCATGCGCACACGCACGATGCCCGGAATGGCGCTGCGGTAGAAGGACTTGAACTCCAGATCTACACCCCTTGGAGCCCGCTCGACATACTGGCGTACGACGTGCTGGCAGATTCGGTGGAGGCCCTCGAGGGTCAACAGTTTCTTGCCGTCATGCCAGATTGTCTCTCCGTGACCGGGGTCGGGGATGCCGTTCTCCTGGCGCTGCGACCCCATGGATCCATCGTCTCGGCCTCCCCAGCATGAATGCCGACGTTCGCCGTTGCTAATTGGCTCGGCGCCCCCGCCCGCAGGCGGAGCGCACGAGCCCGTTGCGTGGGTTCTCAGGCCGCGGCGGCGGAGCGGGTCAGGGCTCGCGTGCGCTTGGCGCGTTCGATGAGCCAGACCATGACCGTGACGGCGATGTTCATCACCATCAGGATGATCAGGCTTGCACCGGGGCCCGAGCCGGCGCCGCGGTCCAGCGCGGTGGAGCTGTCCCCGGCGAACAGGGCGTTGGCGATTCCGACGAGCAGGTTATTGGCGACGTGGAAGGCCATGGCCGCTTCGAGCCCGCCGCTGATTACTCCCATGAGCGTGGTGCACGCGGAGAACACGAGCATGTAGGCGATGAACCACGGGGCGAACGACACGTGTGCGACCGCGAACAGCAGTCCGGAGAGGATGATTCCGAACCCGAGAGCGAGGCGGACGTTGCGGAACCAGGAGCCCGCGGCCGGGATGAGCACGCCGCGGAAGGTGATCTCCTCACCCGCGGACTGCAGCGGAGTCGCCACGAGCGACACGAGGATGGCGATCACGGTGGTTGTCCCGATGCCGAACGCTCCCCAGCCGGTCGAGCCCGGTGCGATGATCGCGGTCGCGCCGACACTGAAGCCCACGAGCACCGCGGATCCGAGTAGGTAGATGCCCACGCGACGCCAGTCGAAGCGGCGGGTGTGGCGGAAGACGGCGCGCCAGGACACCTTCGCCATCCCGGCGACGAGCATCGTCATCAGCAGTGCGGTGAGGGCGGTGCTGATGCCTGTTGCGGCGACCGTCAGCGGTGTGAGCACGGGGTTGTTCGGGTCGGCGGGGCCCTCGATCGCGACAACGCCCTGGAAGACGATGAGCTGCACGAGCAGAAGGGTCACGGGGATCGCGATTAGGACGATGAGCGACTTCCAGCGCGGCATCCGGAAGTGCACACCGAACGGTCGCTCGGGGAGGGTGCCGGGCAGCGCGGTGTTGTCGTGGTTTGTCATGCCTCCATTGCAGCGGTTCGCGCGCGGCGTGCGTAGTGCGTGCGTGTCACCGAAGAATGTGACACGGCGTCACTGCCGCGTGTGCGTCGAGGTCACGTCACGACACCGGCCTCGTCCTGGGACGTGACGCTCGGAGCCTCCGGGCCGAGCGTGGCGAAGCGCACGACGACGTGCGTGGTCCTTCCACCGAGCGGCGGCGGTCAGGTGGGTCACGATGTACCCGGAGTCGAGGACGGGTAAGCAGAGAGCGGTAGCGGGCCGTGTCTTCCAGGTTCCTGGTGGGCCGAGCAGGACGTCTTGCGCTTCCAGAGGAACCCGCCGGACTCGAGGGCAATCATGTGACAAGTTGTCGGTTAGGCGTTCCAGCCGAAGTCTTCGAGGGTCCTGGGTGTGGGGAACCCGGCGACTTGTGATTCAGAGCTCCGCGCCGGACGCTACATCAGCTTCAGAGCCAGCCGCGCGACCGGGCGTGACGTGCAGCGTCCTGCCGCGATGTCGTGTGGGTCTTCTGCATAGCGCTGGATAGGTAGTTCCGCACGGTGCCGGGAGCCAGATACAGCCGCGTGGCGATCTCCTTCACCGACAACCCGTCCTGTGTCTCCCGTAGCACATCGAGCTCCCGGTCGGTGAGGGGCGGGTCATCGATCACGGATGCCTCGAGGATGTCGTGATCGATCCACCGGCCCCCCTCGTGCACTCGGCGGATGACGTTGCTGATGAGCTCAGGATCGGCGGATTTGCTCATGAATCCGCGCACCCCTGCTTTCAGTGCTCGTCGGAGGACGCCGGGGCGCGCGTGCCGTGTCAGCATGAGGATCTTCTGGTCGGGCATCTGGCGCAGGATCGACTCGACGGCGTGCAGACCGTCCGTTCCGGGCATCTCGAGATCGATCACCAGCACGTCCGGCTTCTCTTGTAGGGCGACCGTCACTGCTTCCGCACCGTCCGATGCCTGGCCGACGATGATGATCGCCCCGTCGAGCGTAAGAAGGGCCCCAAGGGTGTAGCGCAGGAGTTGCTCGTCGTCGGCGAGGACGATACGGATGCTGTCGGCGTGAATCATCGTCTCTCGCTGCCCTGCTTCGCCGGTGCGTCCGATGCGGCGCTGTCGTGCGCGGGGATCCGTGCGTGGACGGTGAAGACGTCCCCGCGTCGCGCGACCTCGAGCACGCCGCCGGCAGCTTCGATCCGCCCTTCGAGTCGGGCGAGTCCGCGGGGTTGGATCTCGCCGGAGGAGTGAGCGCCGTCGTTCGAGATCTCGACGTCGATGGCGCTGGCCGTGATGGTCACCCATGACGGTTCGGCGTGACGCAGCAGGTTGGTCGTGGCCTCGCGGAGGGTGTGTGCCAGGAGGGGATGCGGAGCGGCGTGCCCGTCCAGTTCCGTGTGGATCGTCACCGTCATGCCGGATGCCTCGGCGAGTGCTCGAGTGTTCTCGAGCTCGGCGACGAGGTCGATCTCGTACCGCGCGTAGGTGAGTTCGCGGGTCTTCGCGACCGTGTCGTCGATCAGCCGGCGGATGTCGTCGAGCTCTCCTGTCGCGCGTTGCGGATCGTCCTCCAGGAGTCGGCGGGCGAGCGTGGCCTTGAGCTTGATGACGTGCAGGGACTGGCCCTGGATGTCGTGCAGGTCGCCCGCGAAGCGCACCCGTTCCTCCGCGACGGCGAGTGCCGACTCGACCTCTCGGGCGCGCTCGACCTCGCGCACGAGCTGCCAGGCGAGTTCACCGACGAAGACGACGGCGATGATGTAGAGCGTTCCCGCGGCGGGTACGACGACGAAGTGGAGGACCAGGTTGGGTGTCGGCGCATGCGTGAGGAGGGTGACCGCACCGAATCCCATCACGACGATCGTCAGGGCGAGCGACGCGAGCGCGCGGCGAGTTCTGAACTTCATGACGAGCAGAGCGCCCACCAGAGCGAAGGGCATGAAGCTGATGGGGCTGTTTGCCATGAACGCGCCGTAGAGATAGCCCACTCCGGTGAAGGCGAACAGAAAGACGGCGCGCGGATGGTAGCCATCGAGACGCCACTCGTTCAGGAGTGTCGTCGCGAACGCCAGGGTGAGCGCGACGAACAGCGCCTCTCCCCACGTCGTGCTGGTGAGCACGACGCCGATGATGGACAGCGGCGCGATTGCCAGGATGGCGGAACCGACCACCATGCGGCGCATACGGGGGATCGCGTGCGTGTCGGGCGCTTTTGCGCTTCCGATCATCAGGGCTCCTCCCGGGGATGCTGTCGCCGGATCGCGCGTCTGACAAGGATTTTCGCGACCATCGCGCCGACGAATACGGCCAGGGCGACGTATTGCAAGATCGGGTGGTCCAGGAAGGGGCGCGTGATTGGTTGCGGAAGCGTGGTGAAGAGTCCGAAGTCGTAGAGCAGGCCGAGGTACGCGAGGAACACGGTCGCGGACAGGATGATGATTGCGTTGAGCACTAGGTCGAGAGCTTTCATTCATCGAGCTTCCGGGCCCATCCCTCCACCCGGTAGTGACAGCGTGTCACCCATCGCCGGACATCGTCCACTACGGGGGGATTCCCGGCGCCAGCCGTGACGTCGCAACCCTCGGTCCGTCTTGTGGGGAAGAGACGGGTCGAGTTCGGCGGAATTGTGTACCATTCGATCTATAATATACAAGAAGGTCGGCTTTGGGCCGCGGCGATGAACGGACGAACAGATGAAGTCAGCACACCTCGGCTCGCTCGAGATCCCTAGGTTGGGTTTCGGAGTCATGGGGATGTCGGGTTTCTACACCGGCGCCGGAAGGTCCGACGCCGAGCATGTGCGGACGATTCACCGGGCGTTGGAGCTGGGCGTGTTGATGTTCGACACCGCCGAGGTGTATGGGCCTTACCTCAACGAGGAGCTCATCGGAAAGGCTCTGCGAGGGCGCCGCGACCGCGCCGTTGTCGCGACCAAATTCGGATTGATATCTCATACCGGGCGCCCGGGGCCTGACAGCTCTCCGAGGAACATACGCATCGCTGTGGAGGGCTCGCTGCGGCGCCTGGGAACCGATGTCATCGACCTGTATTACCAGCATCGGGTCGACCCGCGAACCCCGATCGAGGAGACGTTCGGCGCTCTGGCGGAACTCGTGGCTGAAGGCAAAGTGCGCTATGCCGGTCTCTCGGAGGCCAGCCCGGCCACGATCCGACGTGCCCACACCGTCCACCCGGTGACCGCCGTGCAGACCGAGTACTCGCTGTGGTCGAGGGAGCCGGAGGATCTGCTGCTGCCTACCCTGACCGAACTGGGTATCGGGCTCGTGCCGTATTCGCCGTTGGGGCATGGCTTTCTCACGGGCGGTATCCGCACGCTCGACGGTCTCGCAGCGGACGATTGGCGCAGAAGCAATCCCCGCTTCGTCGGTGACAACCTGCAGAGGAATCTCGCGATCGTCGATGAAGTGCGAGACGTCGCACGTGAGTCGGATGCAACTGCGGCCCAGGTGGCGCTGGCGTGGCTGCTCGCCCGCGGGCGCATGATCGCGCCGATCCCGGGAACCACCCGAATCGCCCGACTTGAAGAGAATCTCGCCGCCGATGCTCTCGAGCTCACCACCGGTCAGCTGGCTCGACTCGATGCACTGCCGCGACCCTCGGGCGAACGTCATGCGCCGGCCGACATGGCGGCGATCGAGCACTGAGTCCAGTGCTGGCATCTGGGCCTCAGACGATCTCCGACTTCTCCTCCCTCCTTCCCACTGAACGATCCCTCTCTTAAAGACCACTCAACGATTGGATGACTATGAGCGACACCCCCATTCGTGTCGGAATCATCGGCGCAGATACCGCCGCGAGCTGGGCCGGGGCGTCCCACATTCCCGCACTCGCGGCCCAGCCCCGGTTCGTGTTGGAGGCTGTGGCGACCCGCCGCGAGGAATCGGCCAAGCGGGCCGCAGAGGTGTTCGGGGCGCGGCGGTGGTTCGCCGACCCTTACGCGCTCATCTCCGACCCAGATGTCGACCTCGTCACGGTCGCGGTGAGGGTCCCGGCGCATCGGGATCTCGTGATGGCGGCGCTCGCTGCTGGGAAGGCGGTGTACTCCGAGTCCCCCCTGGGCGCCAACCTTGCCCAGACCGAGGAGATGGCCTCCACGGCAGCTTCTCTGCACACCGCGATCGGTCTGCAGGGAAGCATGAACCCCTCCGTGCGCCGCGCCGCCCAGATCATCAGTGAGGGACGCATCGGACGTGTTCTCTCGGCGCGCGTGCACGCGACGACGTTCGGGTACGGCCCGGAGTCGATAACGGCGTACGACTACTTCAACAAACAGGACGCGGGGGCGAGTTTCCTCACGATCACAACGGCGCACGTCCTCGACGTGATCGAAACCGTGCTGGGACGGATCACCGAGGTCGACGCGCGTGCGGAGAGGCTCTGGCCGCAGGTCACGCTCACGGATTCCGGCGAGATGTCAGAACGGGAGATCGACGACCACATCGATCTGATCGCCAAGACGAGCTCGGGTGCTCCCGTGTCGGTGCAGATTCTCGCCGGCGTACCGATCGAGGACTCTCGGTTCGCGTTGGAGGTGCGCGGCGCGGAGGGGTGGCTTACGCTCGAGGGCGATCACCCCGGCGGTGTTCAGGTGGGCGACCTCGCGTTGACAGCGAGTGTCGACTTCGACGCGCCCGACGCGCCGGTGGCCTCCGGGGTCGGGCCGACCGCCGCAGAGTTCTGGGAGGGAGCGTCGATCAATGTGGGGGAGGTGTATGCCAGTCTCGCGCGAGACATCGACCAGAACACGTTCCTCACGCCGGGCTTCGAGCACGCGCTGCATAACAGCCGGCTTGTAGCGCGTGTCGACGGGGCCGCTCGGAGCGGTCGCCGCCAATAACGGCGCGGCCCGCCGACCCGCAGGCGATATTTGGACCGGTCGGTCTGGAGAGGAGGATAATCGTGGCATGTCAACATCACAGGCCAAGCTCGGCCGACCCCGTGAGTTCGATGTGGACCTTGCGCTGGAGCGGGCGATGCGCGTGTTCTGGGCCAAGGGGTACGAGGGCGCGTCGCTGACAGACCTGACGGACGCGATGGGGATCACGCGCAGCAGCATGTACGCGGCATTCGGGAGCAAGGAAGACCTGTTCCGCAAGGTCGTCGATCGCTATACCGAGGGCCCCGCTTCCTACGGCTTCCGCGCGTTGTCGGAGCCGACCGCGCGCGGAGTGGCCGAGTCGATCCTTCGCGGTGCGGCTGTGGCGAGCACACGCCCCGAGACGCCCCACGGTTGCCTCGGCGTGCAAGGCGCTCTGTCCGTCGGCGACGGCGCGCTCACCGCGCGGCAGGTGCTCGTCGACTGGCGAAAGGATGCCGGCGTGCGTCTCGAGTCGCGTTTCTTGCGCGCGAGCGCCGAGGGCGACCTGCCGGAGAGCGTGGATCCACGCGTGCTGGCGACGTATATCATGACGGTCGCGTACGGTATCGCGGTGCAGGCGGCGACAGGCAAGGAAGAGGCAGAACTCCTTCGCGTCGCCGATCAGGCACTGGACGGCGTGGACTGGTCCGACAACTGAGAGGTACCGGTTCGTCGTCGATCCCCGCGGATGCGAACCGCTCAACAGCGGCCTCTGTCGTTTGTTGAGTGTCTGCTCATGCGCACCCCCGCGGCGGGTCAACGCTTGTCGGGATCGACACCTTTCGGCAGGCTCCGCGCCCCGGTGCCAGACGATATACGAGCCCCATTCTCGAAGGGTCCTGGTGCCGCGACATCACGTCATCCTGTCCATGGGCGGTGAGCAGCTCACGGTGGAGGAATATGGCGACGCAACTGAAAGTGGAGCTCCTCTCGTCTTTCTACCAGCCCTCGGCGTCCCCCTCGCCTACTATCAGCCGCTGCTGTCGACCTGGTCGCGCTCTCGCCGGATCTTCGCCCTCGAATGGCGCGGAACGCCGAACGCCGCGGCACGGACGCTTCGTGAATCTGCATTCGGGTACAGCACTCTCATCCGCCACGACCTCCCCGCCGTATTCGCACTCGCGAACTCCTACGGACCCCCGATCGTCGTGGGCCATTCGCTCGGCGGGCAGATCGCTGTTCTTGCCACGGCGGCGGGACACGTAACTCCTCGGGCTATCGTGACCATCGCGAGCGGTTCGAGTGCCGCTCACCGGAACGGGCCCCGTCTCGCTCGGTGGCAGCGCGCAGCCCAGGCGGCATTCGTTCTCTTCGCCACACGGTCGTTCGGATATTGGCCGGGAGATCGGTTCGGCTTCGCGGGCCGTCAGCCGGGCTTTCTCATGCGCGATTGGGCGCACGAAGCGCGGACCGGGCGATACCTCCTGCATGGCGACCCGACGGATTACGAGTCGCTCCTACCCGCCCTGGGATCGCGTACCGCACTCGTGTCGATACACGGCGACCGCATGATCCCCGCCCAGGCTGTCGACGCTCTAGCCCACCGCTTACCACCGACCACGACGACGAGGATGCACGTCGTCGGCGGCGCCTCGGACCACTTCTTGTGGGCTCGCCGCGACCCTGGCCGCATTGTCGATCCGATCGAGGCATGGCTGCGTCCCGACTGAGGGGCGGCGACACGGCGGGTATCGCTCGAGGTCGTCTAGCCAGACCACTCCTGAGGTTGCCGAGAGCGGAGTTCACTGCAATGGAGGGCGGGACAGGTGCTGGCGTTGACCCGTTTCAGCGGCTCGTGTGATCGCGTCGAGCACTCGGTGGCGCTCGAGCGCGACGGTGAAGTCCGGCGCACCGTCGGTTCCGTTGCGGAGATCGGCGGCGAGTTGGGCGTAGACGCGGGCGACCCCTGCCGCGGGTGCGTCGAGGTGCAGGTCCGGCACTGCATAGGCGGAGGGAACCTGTAGCGCTTCGACCGGCTCGCTTCCGCGGCGCAGTGCGATGGTGAAGTCGGTGAAGTGGATGTAGCCCGATGCTGACTCGATGTGCAGGCTGCCTTCGGTGCCCTGTATCTCCCATACCGTCGTCGCGCCGGCGGGCTGCCCGGCGCTGTAGTGCAGTGAAGCGATGATCCCGCCTTCAAGAACGCCGGCGACGACGATCTCGTCGGGGGAGTCTTTCGGCAGCGGCGCGCCGTCGGTGAGGCGGATGCCGTCGCCGCGTTGATTAGCGACGACGGCGGACACGCTCTGGAAGGTGCCGAGCACGTGGGCGAGCGGTTCGAGCGAGTGGCCGAGAATGATGCTCAGCAGGGTGGCGCCGTTCTCGGCGCGAGCCATGTACTCAACCGATGTGTCATATCGCCCCACCCACATGTCGTCGGTCAGGTGCGCTCGGATGCTTGTGCTGAGCGGTGTGCCGATGACGCCTTGCGCGATGATGTCGCGGAGGAAGCGGATCGGCGGGTGCAGGCCGCCCTGCAGCCCGACAACCGTCCGCAGCCCTCGCTCGCGGGCCAACCCCTCCAGCTCTTCGGCTTCCGCCAGGTCTCGTGCGAGCGGCCATTCGGAATAGACCATCTTGCCTGCGGTCAGCGCGTCGGTGACGATCTGCTTGTGATCGGGCACCTTGACTGCGACGACCACCAGATCGACCTCCGGCCGCGCGACCAGAGCCTGATGTGTGTCGAAGGCGAGGTCGGCGCCGACCCGGCGAGCGGTCTCGTTCGCGCTCTCCATACGAGTAGTGCTGACGGCGCGGATCTGGAACGCATCGAGCGCCCGCAGCGCCGGGACGTGAGCGATTCCGCCCCAGCCCCCATCGGCGCTCGCGCCAATGATGCCGACGCCGATCCGCCCGTTCTCTGAATCTGTCATGTGTGTTCTCTCCTGCCTTGTGTGGCGGGGCAAGGTTGCCCTGTTGCGTCACGGACGGTTCGCTGTACAGGCACCTGCGCGGCCACTCGGGCTCACCATCGCGAGCGAGCAATCGATGTCGTTCGCGTAGCGGCCGCGAGCGGATGAGCCCGAGTGGCGCAGGTGTTACGCGTGAGCCCAGTGGGCCTCGAGTTCGCGCGCGACGTCGGCCGGACGCTCGATCATCGGCCAGTGTGAGCTGCGCAGCTTGAAGACTGCACGTGCCCGTGTGGCATTGCCGAGTTCGTCGGCGAAGCGGTGGGGAAGGAAGGGGTCGTCCAGGCCCCAGATCACGAGCGCTGGCGCGGTGACGTTGCTCAAGCCCGGCTTCCATTCCGCCCCGACCTCGATCGCGGAGCGGTAGAGGGCGAGGATGCTTGCTCGCATGGTGGCATCGAGATGGTGCACTGATTCGTGTGCCGCGTCGCGCGGCATCTGCGCCTCGATGAGGCTTGCTGCGAACTCGTCGAGGTCGAGGTCCGCCATCCATTGCTCGCCCTCGCCTGGCGTCTGCCAGATCTTGGCGAGGTAGTGCCACGGATACTCCGGATCGATGGGCCCGCTGATGCCCGTCCAGGTTCGCACCAGGTCCGGTCGGACAGACGCGAGACGGCCCGTGAGCAGAGATCCCCAGTCATGACCGACGAGGTCCACGGGTTCGCCGATCTCTGCGATGCGCTGAATGAGCCAGTCGAGATACTCCTCTTTCGTCGACGTGAATCCCGCTGGCAGGGGCGTTCCGAACCCCGGGAGATCGATCGTCACAATATCTTCGCGGTGAAGATGAGAACGAACGGTGTCCCAAAGCCGGTGGGTATCGGGTACACCGTGGACGAGAACTGCAGGCATTTCGGATTCTCCATTTCGATTGTTGTTGGGAAGGCACTAGCGCTCGGATGTTGCGGGGTCGCTGTTGAGGCGTCCCGGTGTTGCCGTGTGGGGGACCCTGCCCCCACACGCGGGTGTGGCTCGGCGGACCCTGATGGCGTGAAGAGTCAGGGAATGAGGATGACTTTGCCGCCGGTGTGGCCGGTGGCGACGAGGCGATGGGCTTCCGCGGCGTCGGCGAGCGGGAAGCTTCGGCCGATGCGCGTGGTCCATTCGCCCGCGGCGATCAGTTCGAGGGCCTTTCGGACGGGGCGGTGGTCCCGGTTGCCACTGTGTCCCGCGCTGAACTCAACGCCGTGTCGGGCCGCGTCGCGGTCGGCGAGCGTCACCATCCGGTCGGGACTGCCGAGGACCTCGACGAGGTCGGGAAGCAGACCTTTGCCCGCGGTGTCGAGTGCGGCGTCGACCCCGCTGGGCGCTGCGGCGCGGATGCGACCGACCAGGCCAGGACCGTGGGCGACGGGGGTGGCACCGATGCTCCTGACGAAGTCGGCGTTGGCCTCGCTCGCGACGCCGATCACCGTCACATCCTGATGTCGCGCGAACTGTACGGCGGCACTGCCCAATGCGCCGCTTGCGCCGGTGACCACGAGCGTCTCACCCGCGCGCAGATGTAGGAGCCCCAGTGCTCGTGCCGCATTGTCGGCGCCGATGACGGTGGCTGCGGCGTCCTCGAAGGAAACGCCGTCGGGGATCGTCGTGTAGTTGCTGCTGACCGTGTATTCGGCGTAGGAGCCTTGGGTAGCGGAATCCGGCCACCCAGCAACGCGTTTGCCGACCAGGTCCTCGTCGACGCCTGGGCCGACCGCCTCGACGACGCCGGCGAACTCGAATCCGATGATGGCAGGTGCCTGAAGGTGGAAGGCGCCGGCACGCGCGAGGATCTCCGCGGGGTTCACCCCGGCAGCGTGAACCCGAGCCAGTACCTGACCTCGACCGGGATCTGGTCGCGGAGCATCCGAGACCCGGAGTACCGAGGGATTCCCGAACGAGGTGATGACAGCAGCTTTCATGATTATCCTTCTCCTTCATTGCGAAGCCGGCGGCACTTCCGCTGCGGCGTGCTCGCTCGCGGACGCCCGCAAGTGAGGCCGATTCCCATCTGTCTTCAGACTTCAGGACCGTTCAGTACACATCTAACATGGACGGGCACAGATTTATTCGCAAGGCCTCAACTGTTCGGGCAGGCGTCTGGCACGGGCCTCAGGCCTGCGCGTTCGCGCCGCCTTCGGCCCGCGCGAGCTCGATCGCCCGCGCCATGACATCGCGCTGCGCGGGGTTGTACAGCGTGCTCATCGTCTCGGCCAACGCAGCCTGTGCGGCGCCGCGTGGCACGCTCATGTGCCCAGAAGGATCCGTGAGCCACGGGTATCTGCTGAACACCAGGGCCAGCTCGGGGGCGAAGCGTTGGGCAAGGCGGCCGCGGACGTCCTCGCCTGCATCCGGCGGGAGGGCGTCGAACTCCTGGGCGGCCTCATCCGACCGGCCTGCCTCATCGAGCAGCATCTGGCGCATATCCGCCAAGGCCCGATCGTCATACAGCCGCGTCGACAGGAGGAGCGCCGCCTTCTCGGCCGAAGAGAGTCGGTCGGCGACGTCTTTGAACTCGACGGGGAGCCACGCCGAGAAGCCACCGTCGAGGATTGCGCCGATATCAGCGCGCATTTGCTTCAATCGTTTGATCTCGATGTCGAGCTCTGCGTCGATCGCTCTGAGGGGTTCCTGCGGTCGCTCAGACGACGCCACCTCTTCGATCCGGTCGAGGGGTACGCCGATCTCGCGCAGCCGACGAATCTGCAGCAGTCGCAGCAGATGCGTCGCTCCGTAGCTCTTGTAACCGTTGGAGCGACGCTCGGGTTGATCTAGCAGCCCTACGCGGTGGTAGTGGCGGATGGCGTTGACGGTCGTCCCCGCGAGCGCGGCGAGTTCGCTCGTGCTCCAAGGCATGACCCGATTATCGCGGGTGCCTCGCCCGCGGGGCGCGATCCCGCTCATCCGCCTACAGGTGCCAGTGCGCATTCGGCATCGCGGGCCGGCACCTCGAGGTCGATCAGATAGGTCGCGACCGCCTCTTCGACACAGTCGTTGCCGGACAGCAGCGCGCCGTGCTGGTCTCCCACGACCGTCAGCAGCGATCCTCCGAGAGTCTCCGCGAGTCGGATGCCGCCAGCGTGCGGTGTTGCAGGGTCGCCGGTCACCGACACCGTGAGGGTCGGCGGCAGCCCCTGGATGCTATCGGCGTATGGGAAGCCCAGCGTCGGCTCGACGGGCCATCCCTCGCAGAGGTCTGTTGTTCCGCGGACGGGGGTTCCGGGGTCGAGGAACGGTGCCGCATCGAGCGCCGTTCGCTCCAACTCAGCGAGGTCGGCCGGGGTGAAGCGGTCCTCGTCCAGGCAGTTGATCGCCAGGGTCGCTTCGGTGCCGTTGTCGTACGTGCCTTCTGGGGTGCGACCGAGGTAGAAGTCCCGCATGCCGAGCATGATGGTTCCGTCTCCCTGCGCGAGTGCGGAGAGGCCCTGGGTCATCACGGGCCAGGTCTCGGAGCTGTAGAACCCCGTCACCATCGCGTCGCTCACATCGGCGAAGGTGAGTTCGCGTCCGGAGGCGGTCATGATCGGCGAGTCGACGAGCGGGCGAGTCAGTCGCTGGTACTCCGCGGTGGCCACGGCCGGATCGTCGCCGATCGCGCACTCTTCTTGCTGGGCGCAGAAGGTAGCGAACTGTTCGAAGGCCGCCTGGAAGCCTGCCCACTGCTGCTCGCGACGCTCGAAAGTGGTCGCGTGCGGATCCATCGCACCGTCCAGAACGAGAGCTCGCACATTGTCGGGGAACATCTCCGCGTAAACGGCGCCCAGTCGCGTGCCGTAACTCGAGCCTGCGAATGAGAGGGCGGAATCGCCGAGCACCGCGCGGATGACGTCCATGTCGCGCGCCACATCGCGGGTACCGAGGTGGGCCAGCGCGTGTTCACCCCCGACGCTCTCGGCACACGCCTCCACAAGAGGGCGCACTCCCGTGTACGACAGCTGGCTCGCACTTCCGGCCCCCGCGTCACGTTCCGCGTCGCTATAGCAATCGATCGCGGGCACGGTGGCTCCCGTGCCGCGCGGATCGAAGCCGACGATGTCGAACTGCTCGGTCAGGGCATTGTCTCCCCAGATATCGGCGAGTTGTGCCGCGTATCCAACCCCGGGGAACCCCGGTCCTCCCGGGTTGACTATGAGGGAGCCGATCGGTTCGTCGTCGCGCGCCGGCACCCGGAACACCGCGATCTGCGCCGACTCCCCGTCAGCATCCTCATAGTCCAGTGGTACCTGCACATGTCCGCATTCCCCCGCGATGACCTTCTCAGGGAGGAAGCCCGGCAGCTCGCATGGTTCCAGAGTCAGCTGCTGCTCGTAGAATCGCCCAAGCTCTGCATCTGACGAGGCTTCAGGCGTCGAGGTTGCGGGGGTGCACGCCGTGGCGGCGAAGACGACGGATACCGCCGCGGCGAGTGCTGCGTACAGGCGACGCTGGAGCGGTCGCCGAGGGGAATGTTTCTTCATGACGTCCAGACCACACCCTGTTCTCGCAACAGGGTCAAGCGGAGCCTCCGGTCCTTCCGACGTCTTGACGGGTCGAGCACATCTGAGGCGACGTCGATCCGGAGAGCGTCGGACGGGCACGGGCAGAGTGGTAGTGACGCTTGTCACAAGAAGTGATGATGCTTGCCACTGTCGCGTGAGCGGCCGGCCCGCGAGGCTGGAATGGTGAAAATACTGGATGTCTTGTTGAACGTGGTCATGGTGTTGGCGATTGTGGTGTTCTCTTCCTACGTCGCCTTTTACTATTACGGGATCGGGCTGTTCGCTTCGCTTCCCGGGGGAGTGGGGGACTTCTTCCTGGATAACGGCGTGATCCAGTGGGTGGTGCTGGCGGTTCTGGTCGCAGCCGTGATCGGGAAGATCGCGGTCCGGGGTGCGATGAGGAGACGGGTGCGAAGCGAGACGTGATGATCGAGGAGTCGATCTCCAGCGAGGATCCGATGGCGTCGCGAATGCGACGGCATGCGATGGTCACTGCCGTACTAACCATCGCGCCGCTGACCTTGCTCGGAGTGGCTCTGACGACCAGAAGCTGGGGGGAAGGTCTCGTTACCGCCCTGTGCCTCTTGCTTGTGCTCGGTGTGCTGCGCGAGTGGAATCTCGATGGTTACCCGCCCCGATCGGTGTTCGCGGTTGTCGTGACAGCCATGGCGTGGGTCGCCGGCGCTGCGTTAACGACGAGCCCGTTGGGGTTCTTCCCGCTCGCCCTCGTCGGCGCTCTGATGCTCGCGCGCGTTCGCCGACGATTCCTGTGGATCGGGCTCTTCGCGCTTGCAGTGGCCTCGATGGGCACGGCGGCGTTCGTCTTCCACCCGTTCACCACACAGCGGGCGGCGACCTATCTTCTGCTGCCGTCTCTCGGTGTTCTCTTCGTCGCCGCGGTGATCGTCATTAGCGAACGGGCCTGGTCGATCGCGCAACGATTCGAGCGCATGAGAGAGATGGAGACCCAGCTGGCGGTCGCACGGGAGCGGGCCAGGTTCGTCAACGATCTGCACGACATTCAGGGGCAGTCTCTTCACGTGATCAAACTGAAATCCGCGGTTGCGCGCCAGATGGTGCGTGACGATCCGGAGCGCGCAGAATCCGAGATGCTCGAGATCCAGCGCCTGGCTCGCGAAACCATCTCGGAGACGCGCGCCATGACCGTCAACCGATACGAGCTCAACCTCGCTGTGGAACTCGAGAACGCGAAGCGCCTCTGCCAGTCGGCCGGCATCGCCGTGGACACACACGTCGATTTGGCCGAGGGGGCCTCAGCCCCGCCGATTCTCGCTCATGTGCTGCGCGAGGCGACGACCAACCTGCTGCGCCATGCGCAACCCACCATGGTTACCATCACAGCATCCGCGCTGATAGTGGAAGTGGCGAACGACGGCGTTGCCGAGGCTTCAACTGGTCCGGAGCATGGACTCGCGCGACTGCGAGAGCGAGTGGGGGCCGCGGGGGGCAGGATGACAGTGACGCGCGAGCCGAACCTGTTCGTCGTTCGTGCAGATTTCTCCCCCGACCGTCTCGACGAGGTGAGGTCATGACGGCCGATGATGTCATCCGGGTGGTGCTCGTCGACGACGAGCACCTGTTGCGCTCGGCTCTCGCGATCTTGCTCCCGTCGGACGGAACGATCGAAATTGTCGCCGAGGCTGCGGACGGCGCCGCAGCCGTGGCGGCCACGCTTCGATTCACCCCCGACGTCGTCGTCATCGACCTGGAGATGCCGGAGATGGACGGGCTCGAGGCTGTCGCACGGATCAAAGAGCACATACCCGACCAACCTGTTCTGATGCTCACGCGGCATGCCCGCCCGGGGGTGCTTCGGCGGGCGCTCGGACTCGGCGTGCGCGGCTTCCTCAGCAAGAACACCGAGCCGGAGGAGATCGCTGTCGTGATCCGCGAGATATCAGCGGGCGGGCGTTGGATCGGTCGTGACGTGCTAGAGGTCTCTGTCGTAGACGATTCGCCCCTCACCGATCGCGAGACGGACGTCCTGCGCGCCGCTTACGGCGGCTATTCGGTCAAAGAGATCGCGCGCACCCTGCATCTCGCGCCGGGAACGGTCCGGAACTACCTGTCGAGCGCGATGCAGAAGACGGGCACTTCGACGCGCTACCGTGCGGCTCACCTCGCCGCCGATCGTGGCTGGCTCTGACTTCGGCGACCGATCCGCTCGCGCGTGCCGGATGGTCTGATGACATCTGACACTACTGTCGCGGCGCGCGGCTGCCGAGGCTGGGTTTATGCATCGAGACAACCCGCATCCTGTCATCGACAGGGGCAGGCTTTTCCGTCCAGATAAGACCTCTCAACGCGGACGGGCCGTCCCGCCTGGCGTCGAGTATCACCGCACCTTGGCCGGCGAGAAGCGCCGCGTCGGCCGGGGGATCCTCGCGATTGTGCTGCTCCTCGGCGGCATGTGGGCGGGCATCCTCGGATCCGTTCTCCTGGCGCGAATGTTCGACCAGGCTGTGGGCATCCCCCCGACGGCTGAGGGCCGAGGGGGACTCACCCCGTCGATGCACATCCTGGGCATGTTCGCGAACGCCCTGCTGATTCCGTTGAGCGCGCTCATCCAGCGCTGGCTCTACGGCGTGCCCTTCGCGTCCTTCTACTCCGTCTTCTCACGCTTCCGATTCAGCCTCTTCACCCGCGCTCTCTTCATCGTCGTGCCGGTCTTTATCGTCATGAACGTGGTCGGCAGCTTCCTGCTTCCAACCGAGTCGGTGGTGTGGGTCCAGAGCGAGGCGCTCTGGATGCTCGCCGGAACGCTGCTCCTGGTGCCGTTACAGGCCACGGCCGAGGAGTTCGGGCTGCGAGGGCTCGTGTTCCGAGTAGCGAGCAGCTGGGGGCGTGGACCGCGCACGTCGCTCGTTCTCGGCATCGCCGTCACGGGCTTCGCCTTCGCCGCGCTTCATCTGGCGATGGACCCGTGGCTGTGGGTATGGTACTTCCTGCTCGCAATCACGACGTGCCTGATCACCTGGCGCTCGGGGGGTATCGAGATCGCCATCGTGCTCCACGTGGCTTTCAACACCCTCAACTACGTCTTCGCCGTCGGCACGAGCGGCGACCTGAGCGGCGCCAGCGACCGCTCGGGGAGCAACTCGATGATCGCCGTCAGCTTTATTCTTCCGGCCCTCATCTTCATCGCAGCCACCATCGTGGTGTGGTTCCGGACCCGGCGCACCGGACCGATCACGACCCCACCCGCGGACTGGCGGCCCGACGACTGGCAGAGCTTGCACGGCATCGCAGAACGTCGTCCCCGCTGACCTGTCAAGGAGTCGCCATGCCGTGGCAGCAGGCGCCGAGCGCTGTGGCGATCTCATCACGATGATCGGTGAGGAACAGTATGCGCGACGACCTCCAGAGGTCGCTCCAGCTCGAGTAGCGGCTCCCCTCTCGGGTGCACGGGTCGCTCGGACCGGAGTCTTGGGAAGCCTGTCCTTCAGTAGCGGTGGTCGCCGCAGCATGAACCCAGACGCTTTGTCTGCAGCAGCTGAGGCGCCCGTCAGCGACCGCGGGAGCGGCGCGCCCGCGGTCGCACTTGACCTTGTTCCGACAACACGATGTGGACTGTCCGAATGCGTATCCTGTTCTGTGCCGCACCCGCTGGCGGTCATCTGTTTCCGATACTCCCCCTGGCCGACGCCGCCGTGGACGCCGGGGACGACGTGGCCATCCTCACCGGACGCGGCGGAGCCGCCTTCGTGCCCGGATGGACCGTGTTGGAGCACGGCCCATCGATGGCGGAAGCTCTCGCCCAGGCGGCGGAGAAGTTCCCGGGGGAGGACGGCACGCAGCCCGGCGCGGCGACGATCGAACTCTTCGGGGGCATCCGTGTCGAGGGTGCCGCAGCGGACGGTGCCCTCGACGCGGCCCGTTCCTTCGCGCCGGATCTCATCGTGGCCGAGGCATTCGACGAGGTGGGCCCGTTCATCGCGAGCGTGCTCGGGGTGCCGCACGTCGCCCACGCGCTGACGGGGCCGGTGCCGCCGGAGATGCTGGCAGCGATTGCGGCCAGGGCGGATGTCGTCATCGCCTGCGCCGGTGCCGTGCGCGCACCGCGCACGGCACTCGTCGACCCCTACCCCGAGACGCTCCTCGCCGACGCCGAACGATCGGATGCGGCCGATCGATTGCCGATTCGGCCCGCCGTCCACGCGGAGCAGAGCGAAGCCTCACTCTTCTCGCCCAGAGCGGAGGGGCGTCCGCGCGTGCTCGTGAGCATGGGGACGGTCGTCACCGATCTCGATGTCATCCGACCGCTCGCCGGCGCCGCCGTGCGAGCCGGAGCCGAGGCGATAGTCACGACGCCGCGCGATGTCCCCACCCCCGCGGGAGACCGTGCGCACGAGAGATGGGTGGGCTTCGCGCCGCTGAGCGAGCTCCTGCCGCACGTGGACGCGATCATCAGTGCCGGCGGTACCGGCACCGTGCTCGCCGCGCTCTCGGCGGGAGTGCCCGTCGTCATCCATCCGCTCCTCGCCGATCAGCCCTGGAACGCCCGACGCCTCCAGGAGCGCGGGGTCGCCGTCACCATCGACGAGGTGCGCGATGCAGAGAACGCGGTGCGTTCGGTGCTCGCCGACGATCGCTACCGCTCGAGCGCCCGTGAACTGCAGAGAGAGATTCGCACGCTGCCCACCGCCACCGATGTGCTCGTGCAGCTGCGCTCGTGGATCCCGCAGCCCGACGCGTCCGACGTCTGACATCACGTCGAGTCGAAGCCGTCGCACGCGACGCAGGACGAATCGCTGCTGTGGATACCCGCGATGGTGAAGCGTTCTCTCGCACCGCTGACGTGGTGCTCGTCGTCGTCGGCGTGCGCCCCAACACCAGTCTTCTCTCCGCGGCCGGCGCGTCCACGGGCGCGGGTGGCGCTGTGGTCGTGGACGAGCGGATGCGCACCGGTTTGCCGCACGTCTGGGCGGCCGGCGACGGGGTTGTCACCCATCACCGCCTCCTGGGGGTCACCTACCTCCCGCTCGGCACCACAGCCCACAAGCAGGGCCGCGTCGCCGGAGAGAACGCGATCGGCAGCGACGCGCAGTCCGCCGGAAGCCTCGGCACACAGGTGGTCAAGGTATTCGACGTCGTGGCAGCTCGAACAGGCCTCCTCGATCATGAAGCTGCTGCGGCTGGCTTCACACCGCACAGCCACACGGCGATCGCGGACGACCACAAGCGCTACTACCCAGGCGCGACGCCCATCAGCATCCAGGTCACAGGCGACACCCAGGGCGGCGGTTTGCTCGGCGCGCAACTCGTCGGCACCCGCGGCGCAGAGATCTCCAAGCGCGTCGACACCTACCCGACCTCTGTGCATCACCGCATGACGTCGCTGCGATGAGTGACCGTGACCTGTCGTACGCCTCCGCTCGGTTCCCGTGGGACGCCGCGCAGATGGCAACCCAGGCATGGGAGCACGACGCGCGTTCGATGACGGCCGTGAGCTACCCGCTACGACCCGTCGACCAAGACGACGAGGGCCTGCACGTGTGAACACGTGCAGGCCCTCAAATTCGATCAGACGCGCTGGCTGATCGTGCCGCTCGGGTTTCGGTTGGCAGTCGATTCGGTGACAAACCGGCCCGACGACGCGGAACGGTGCACCGTCGTCGAGTTGCTCGTGCCGGAACCGACACGTTCGGTGGTGGTCTTTCCGGGCCAGCGGGCCGCAGCGGCCTTGGAGACGAAACGACCGGTGGATGCAGAGCGACGAACAGTTCCCATGGGAACTCCTTCACTGATTGGTGCCGGGGTGCCATGAGATGGAGCGCCGCTAGTCTGCGGCTGCCAACTCCTGTAAAGTCAGTGCTCTGGATGAGACCTGACCTTCTCAGGGCTTGTGAGCCGTCCCGTTGCCGCGGGGCGGCTCTTTTCAGTTGTGATCCCGACGTTTCGGTATATGTCCGCCGCTGGTCACTTCCCCTCGCGGCCCTTCAACTGCCTCGATTGAATTTTGCCCGTCATCGATCGCGAGACGAGCGACTGCGCCTTACTGGCGGGAACGGTTCGGCGTGCCGCCTTCGCGCTCTGCGTCCCGAACGACGAGCGTTCAATCTTGCCCCGAAATTCATTGCTCATGCGGACTCCCGGTTCTCTCGTACTTGCTGACGTGCGCGCGCGATCGCAGACTCCACCGCTTTCGCGGTCATGCCGAGCTTCTCGCCGATCTCGGCGTGCGTGAAACCGTGCGTCACGTTCAGATAAAACGCTGAGCGGGCACGCTCGTCCTTGATGCTTCCGAATGCACGACGCAGCTCGTCCTTGATGTGCGCCGCCTCGCTCGCATCGGGAGCCGCAGGCGTCGACGGCCCCTCCTCGAAGTCGTCAGCCCAGGCCGTCGCGGGCGGCGGAGCCTGCGGCTCCGTATACGAACGCAGCTCTTCCCGACGCCAACGCTTGTAGACGTTGCTGAACTGCAGCAGGCACTGGCCCACGAAGAACGTACGCAAGGAAGCACCCTTGGCGGGGTCCCAATTACCCGGAACGAGCACCCTGTCTCGAAACGCGGTGAGGGCAAGAACGATCGTCTCATCCGCCAGGCTCTCGGCCTCTTCGATCATCGAACCCGGGCGGGGCTCTGGCTCCAGTGCGCCAAAACCTTTCCGCTTCACCTCGCCACGAATCTGCCCTTTGTAGATCCATCCGCGGATGACAGCCCACCCGTACTTTGCGATCTCGTTCGCGAATAACTCATAGTTCCGGCCACGGTATCCGCTGGCCTGAAGTGCGGTCGCGAGGTCGCGGTCTCCAGCGAGCCGGTCGAATCGTTCCTCGGCGCGATCGCGGTCCGCCTCCGCAAGCCAGGCCTGATCCGTTGCCCACGCGCTGAGAGTAGGAACGCCATCGGAGGACGAATGCCCTTCGGGCTCGTCGTTACCGGTCATAGCATTCCCTCGCGATCCTGATCAGCTCATAGTCACCACGATCCCTCATATGTCCGACATCGCGGGCTTCCCCTTGCCGCTCGCAAGAAAAGTGCTGATGTTGCCAGCTGACCTCGCAACGCGCCGACCGCGCGTATTCCGACCCCCGTGCTCCAACCCGCTACGTCGAAACCGCTCAACGTTCAGGCAGGTCTGAATGAAACGCGATTAGCGACAGCTTTCGTGAGACAACCTGGACTCCCGGCAGCGCATCAGTCACGCGGCATTTCGGGAATGTCATGTCTCAGTGGCTGACAACTTTCGTGAGATCGGACAGGAGCTGTGTCGCTATGTTGTCGAGATGAGCGTGCTGCCCAATGTCGAGGTCCTTTCGTCCATGACCGATGCCGACGCGACCGACATCGAGCATCTGCTCGGGCAGCTGTCGACGACGGCGACATTCGATCGATCCCGCCTCGCGACGATCATCACCCATGATGCAACTGAGGTGCTTGTGGTGCGGGACGCCGGCCGAATAGTCGGTGCGGCAACGCTCGTCACATTCCCGCTCCCGTCGGGATGGCGAGGCCACGTGGACGACGTAGTCGTCGATGAGGCGATGCGGGGGAGGGGCATTGCACGAGCGCTGCTCGTGCGGATGACGGAGCTTGCAGCCGATCGCGGACTCCGCACCCTCGATCTCACGTCGAGGCCGTCGCGCGAGTCTGCGCTGCGACTGTATGAATCCGTTGGGTTCGTGCCGCGGGAAACGAACGTGCTTCGATTCACGCCGACAGTATTCCCGTAGGGGCGGTACTCGATCTGGAACCTCAACGTCCCCGACCGCGACTCGGACATTCGCTGCAATCGGACTAGTCGTGTTCGGTGCCAGTGCGAACGTGTGCGCGTTCGCCTTGACGTCCGAATAGGCTGAGCACCTCAGCTGGTCTATCGTCGGCGCTTCCGAACCAGTGGGGCACATGGGTGTCGAATTCGGCTACCTCGCCCGCGCTCAACCTCAGGTCATGGCTGCCGAGGAGGAGGCGCATCGTTCCGCTCAGCACGTAGAGCCATTCGTATCCCTCGTGCGTACGCGGTCGGGGTTCGACCTGGCTGCCCGGTATCAGGATCTTCCACGCCTGTACCGAACCCGGCTGCGGCGTCAGCGGGATGACCACGCGGCCGTGGACACGGCGCGGCTTCAACCGGACCCGCGGATCACCCACCTCGGGCGCTCCGACAAGTTCGTCCAGTGGCACCCGGTACGTCTGCGCCAGGGGAAGCAGCAGTTCCAGGTTCGGCTTGCGCTGCCCGGTCTCCAAGCGGGAGAGCGTGCTCTTGGAGATTCCCGTCGCATCCGCGAGCGCGGTCAACGTCATCCCTCGCTGCACCCGCAACCACTTCAATCGGGGCCCGACGGCGTCCAGCGCCGCGTGTATCCCGGTCCCGTCCACGACCCAAGTATGAACGGAGTTTCCCAGTTTCGGCAACTTAAATTGCCATTAGAGGTATAGAGGCGAGAGTCTCATCCCATGAACAAGTTCGACACCCCGCCCGCTGCCGGCCAGATCCCCACTGCTCCGGTACCGATTCCGCCTCCGTCGAAGCACCAGCTCGCGCTCATGATCTGGATCGCGGTCTTCCCCACTCTCACCATCCTCAATCTCTTTCTCGGCGAACTGCTCGGCGGTATCCCGATGGTCTGGCGCACGCTGATTCTCGTCACGATCGCGGTGCCCATCGTCATCTACGCCGTCATGCCCCAGCTCCACCGTGTTCGTCGCGCCTTCTATATGCGACGCGCACGGTAACTCGTCCCCGATGCCGTCGCGCTGACGTCTTGGTACTACTGCACACCCAGCCGACAGGTTGGCGTGTTCACGCGCCGTCCTGGTCGTGCCTGGAGAGGAGTTCGTTCAGGATCGTTGCGTGGCGGATGAGGAAGGTTCGCTCGTCCAGCTTCTTTCGGCGAAGCCACGCGGTGACCTCGCCGTTGTGTTTGCTCGCGTTGCATGACGCGCAGGCCGGAACCACGTTCTCCAAGGTGTAGCGGCCACCCCGCGAAATTGGCATGATGCAATCCCGCTGCACGGCAGCATCCACCGCCTGGCAGTACGCGCAACCGCCCCACGCCTCGCGGACATCCGCCCATTGCGCGGGTGTGAGGTCGTTGTCCACGCGTGCCAGTCGCTGCTTTCTACGCTTGGCATACCTTGCGCGAGCCGCAGTCGACCTCGTAGCGGCAGGAAACTTTCGACCAGGAGGCACAGGTTCACCGTACCGCGCGGGTAGCTTGCGGCAAGATCGATGCTGCCATGTGGCGAGGTCCTGGCCGCACACGTCTCGGGGATCGGCTCGCATGCGCTTCTCGACCGCAGTCGCGTCATCCCCGACGGTCACTCCCCACGATCCGAGTCCGACCGCTCCAAGTCGTTCGACGCTCTCCCTCAACGGGTAGCGAAGCCGCTCACTCCGCCGGAGGCGCCACCGTCTCGCGGATCGTGAGGGTCGTCGCCAACTCGACATGACGTGAGACCGGCGGCTGCCCTGCTGCGAGAGACTCGACGGTCTGCACTGCCATGCGGCCCATATCTTCGAGGTGCTGCCGCACGGTGGTCAGCGGCGGCGTCGTCCAGGGAGCTTGCGGCGTGTCGTCGAACCCGATGACACTGAGGTCTTCCGGCACCCGTACTCCGAGCTCGCGCGCGGTCGCGAGCACACCGACGGCGATCTCGTCGTCTGCAGCCATGATCGCCGTCGGGGGGCGTGATGTCGTCAGCATCTCACGGGCGTGCCGCGCGCCGGCAGCCACGTCGAACTGATCGGACACGGCCATGGTGGGATCGGCTTCCAGGTCCGCAGCATCGAGCGCGGCGCGGTAGCCGTACAGACGATCTCGGGCGGCGACCGATGACTCAGGGCCGCCGATCCACGCGATCCGGCGGTGACCGAGTGAGATCAGGTAGTCGACCGCCGCCCTTGCGCCCGCCCAGTTGCTGGACGCGATGCTCACCAGCCGTCGATGCGCAGTGTCGACAGGGTCGACCATCACGAAGGGCAATTTCGCCTCGGCGGCGGCGTCGAGCAGCGCATCAGGCCTGGACAGGGTCAACCCGACGACGCCGATGACGCCGGCGGCACGCTGGTCGGCGATCCACGCGTGCGCGACAGCCCGCTGGGTGCGCACCGTGCGATCGGGGGCCAGTCGGGTCAACAGGTCGAGACGATTGTCTGTGGCCGAGGCGAGAACACCCTGGAGGACGTTCAGGATGTACGGCGATGCGGGGATGTCGAAGGCGACGGCGATCGCGCGCCGCCCGTCGGCGGCCGGTGACGTCGTGGGCCGGTAGTCGAGTTCGGCCACTGCAGCGAGCACGCGCTCCCTGGTCTCCGCCGACACATCGTCGCGACCGTTGAGCGCCTTGGACACCGTCGCCTTCGACACTCCTGATGCGGTGGCCACATCGGAGAGTGTCGCCTTGCGCGGCATGGCCGAGCTGGAACTCATCTTCATCCTTCCGAAACTGTTTCGGTAAACTTATGCCGTTATCAAACCGTGATATTGCCAACTCGACACTGAATGGCTGGTCACGCTACCGTGAACCTGCACTCAATCCTAGCGAAACAGTTTCGTAATTTCAGGCTGTTTGCTCGATCAAAGGAGATTCTCGATGGTTCTTGATGTGTCGGTGTCTACCGTACTGGCAGACAGGGAACCCGCGACCGAGCGGGTGCTGCGGCACGTCTGGAACGAATGCGTCGGCGCAGGCAGGGCCAATGAGGCGCTTCGGGCAGACTGGCAGGCGCACTTCCGCGAAGCCGTCGACGTGCTGGGCGTCAGGCACGTACGCTTCCACGGGCTCTTCCACGATGACATGTTCGTGTATCGCACCGAGAACGGCGGCGGTTTCGGTCCGTACTCCCCGCTGCCCGAGCCGGTGTACACCTTCGCCTACGTCGACAAGGTGTTCGACGGGATCCTCGATGCGGGGGCGCGACCGTTCGTCGAACTCGGATTCATGCCGCGTGCACTGGCTACGCAGACCGAGACTCTGTTCTGGTGGAAGGCGCACTGCAGCCCTCCCAACGACATGAATCGCTGGGTCGAACTCGTCACGACCACGATCCGGCACTGGATCGACCGCTACGGCATCGATGAGGTCAGGCAGTGGCCGTTCGAAGTGTGGAACGAGCCGAATCTCGTACCGCACTTCTGGACCGGCACACGTACGGAGTACTTCGAGCTCTACGAGGCCAGCGCGAGGGCGGTCAAGGCGATCGACCCCGGTATCAGAGTGGGCGGTCCGTCCACGAGCGTCTTCGTCCCCGACGCGCGATACGCCGGCGAGTATCACGACCCGGCTCTGGAAGTCGAGACCGCCGAGACAGCCGACCCCGACAGCCTGGAATGGCAGCCGGTGTGGATCCATGAGTTCCTCGCCTACTGCGCCGAGCGCGACGTGCCCCTCGATTTCCTCTCCACGCACCTGTACCCGACCGATTACGCCGCTGATTCGACGGGACGGGGCAAGGCGATCACCCGCCACGCGGATGCGACCCGTCAGGACCTCGAGCTCATGCGGGCGATCATCGAGGACAGCCCGTACCCGGACGTTGAACTGCACATCACCGAATGGTCGACTTCACCGTCCAGTCGCGACGCGATTCATGACACGCTGTTCGCGGCGCCGTACATCGTGCGCGCGTTCCTCAAAAGCGAATCCATGGCCGAATCGATCTCGTACTGGACCTTCACCGACGTCTTCGAAGAGGGCGGCGGCGGCATCGGCCCCTTCCATGGCGGCTTCGGGTTCGTGAACGAGCAGGGACTGCACAAGCCGACCTTCCACGCCATGGCGATGCTCAACAGGCTGGGTGATCGGATCGTCCACGATCTGCCTTACGGTGCGATCACGCGGTCCTCGGGAACTGGGGACATCTCGGCGATCTTCTACAACTATCCGGATGAGATGGGTGGCGCGGGCCTGGAGTCGCGTTCCAACTATCGCAGTACCCGTGAGCTGGCACTCATCGGTTCACCGCGCGGTATTCGGCACACGCTCGAGGGGCTGACT
Organism: Microbacterium murale; assembly: GCF_030815955.1. Lineage (NCBI taxonomy): Bacteria > Bacillati > Actinomycetota > Actinomycetes > Micrococcales > Microbacteriaceae > Microbacterium > Microbacterium murale. Next base: position 2,609,870 of record NZ_JAUSXK010000001.1, read on the forward strand.
CCGGGGGCCATGTTCACTCTTGAGATCCTCGATTGGGAGCACGGAAACGTCGCCGAGGCATGGCATCGGATGGGGTCCCCACTCAATCTCAGCCGCGAGCAGACTGCGGAACTCCGCGAGACCGCGGACCGCCTGGACCGGAGGACTCTCACCGTCAGTGACGACGGCGCACTGCACATCGACTTCGCACTCTCCGCGTGGGCGGTCGCCTCGATCGCTCCACAGACCCACTAGATACACGAACCCACACACGAAAGGACTCGAAGATGAGGACCAAGAGGAAAGCCATCGCGTTCACGGCCATCGCCGCATCGACCGCACTCATTCTCTCCGGCTGCAGCGGAGGCGGCGCTGAGGGCGGTGGAGGCGAGACGCCGGAAACGCTCACGGTCGCGACTTGGGTGGACATCCCGCCGGAGCTGCTCGAACAGTTCACCGATGAGACCGGCATCAAGGTCGAGGTCAATTCCTTCGCCGACGGTGCGTCCGCGCAGACGGTGCTGCGCAACGGGCTCGCCTCCGACGGCGCTGGGTTGTCGGACCTTCACCTCGTCGAGCTCGACTGGTGGACCGAGATGATGGCGTTGCCCGAAGACTGGGTCACCCTGCCCGCCGTCGAGGACCGATGGGTCGACTGGAAGGTCACTCAGGGATCCGTCGGTGACGAGATCAAGGGCTACGGCATGGATATCGGCCCGCTCGCGATCGCCTACGACTCCACGCTGATGGAAGCCGCCGGCCTCCCCTCAGACCCGGAGGGATTCACCGAGTTCATCGGCGGCGAGGACGCCACATGGGAGTCGTTCCTCGACGCCGGCCGGCAGTTCAGCGAGGCATCGGATGCCGCGTGGATCGACTCGACCAGCACCGCGATCCAGGCGGCGATCAACCAGCTTCCCGCCGCATTCGAGGATCCGGACACCGGCGATGCGCTTCCGCTGGCGGAGAACGACGATGTGGAAGAGTTGTTCACCATGTTCGGAGATGCGGCCGAGGAAGGCGTCTCCGCAGGAGTGGGAATCGGTCATGCCGACTGGGGCGCCGGATTCCAGGCGCGCCGGTGGGCGACCGTCATCACACCGGCATGGGCGACAGGCATCATTGCAGAGAACGCCGCGGGTCTCGAGGGATGGCGGATCGCGAATGCCTTCCCTGACGGCGGCGGAAACTGGGGCGGCTCGTTCTTCGCCGTTCCGGCCGCGGGCGAGCACACCGACGCAGCCGTCGAGCTCGCGGACTTCCTCACTTCACCGGAAGCTGCCGTGTCGATGTTCCTGCTGAACGGTCAGTTCCCGTCGCAGCTCGACGCGATGCAGGATCCTGCCGTTTCGGAGACCGCGAACGAGTTCTTCGGCGGCCAGGAGACCGGAGCCATCTACGCGGGCCTGGCCGAGTCCGCCGGCGACAAAGCCGCCGGCGGATACCGCGGCGTGAACTTCGCCGGGATCCAGACGCTCGTGATGGACGGCATCCGACGCATCGAATCGGGAAGCGAGGATGCCGCGGCGGCATGGGCCTCATCGGTCGCCGAGTTCGACGCGCTCGGACTGACCGACTGATCGACTGAGCATGCAGTGCCGTGGCCCGTTCAGTCCGGGACGGGCCACGGCGCACACGCGTTCACAACGAAGGTGAAACAGGCAGAGACATGACATCGCAGACCGCTGCTACGCGCCGGATCGGGTTCTCCAGAAACCTTTCCAGGTGGGACATCAAAGTCTCGCCGTACCTCTACATCTCGCCGTTCTTCCTGAGCTTCGCGATCTTCGGGCTGTTCCCGATCGTGTTCAACATCTGGGTGGCGCTGCACGACTGGGACCGCCGTCTCGGTCAGGGCGACTTCGTCGGGCTCGACAACTTCACGTGGGTGTTGAACCAGCCGGCGTTCTGGACGGCGCTGCAGAACACCTTCTCGATCTTCGTGCTGTCACTCGTGCCGCAGCTCATTCTCGCGCTGATCATCGCGGCGATCCTCGATCAGAACCTGAGGACCAAGACGTTCTGGCGAATGGGCGTGCTGGTGCCTTTCGTCGTCATGCCCGTCGCCTCGGCGATGATCTTCTCGCAGGTGTTCGGCCAATTCGGTCTGGTCACGCCGCTCATGCACGAGCTCGGCTGGTTCAGTGACGTCGATTCTCCGTTCTTCCACAACCGGTTCCTCTCGCACGTCGCGATCGCGACGATGATCATCTTCCGGTGGACCGGCTACAACGCCCTGATCTTCCTCGCCGCCATGCAGACGGTCCCTCGCGACATGTACGAGGCTGCGACGATCGATGGGGCGGGACGGGCGCGTCAGTTCTTCTCCATCACGATCCCCAGCATTCGTCCGACCATGATCTTCGTCGTGCTCACGATGACGATCGGCGGTCTGCAGGTGTTCGACGAGGCAAGGGTCTTCGACGGTGCAGGAACCGGAGGGACTGGCCAGGGCGGCGCCGACAATCAGTGGCTGACCACTGTGCTCTACCTGTTCAATCTCGGCTTCGGCGACTGGCAGGACCGCATGGGTCAGGCCGCAGCCGTCGCCTGGCTCTTCGCAGCAGTGATCATCTTCTTCACACTTCTGAACTTCTTCGTCACGCGAGCGATATCCACCAGCACGTCCAAGCCGACCCGCGCCTCCCGCCTCGCCGCGAAGCGCCTCAGCGAGAAAGGCCGCACGCGATGAGCACTCCGCTGATCGAGAACATCTCCGGACCTGCTGCGAAGAAGTACGCGCAGCGAAGGGCTGCCAAGGGCAAGCCGATCAGGTTCAAGCCACGTGAGGACTCGGTCGGTCCTCGTCCTGGATGGGTGACCTACGCTCTGCTGTCGATCGTCCTCATCGCATCGGTGTTCCCGTTGTACTACACGGCGATCCTCGGCTCGTCCACCCGGACCGAGATTGCGCAGAGCGCGCTGCCCCGACTCTTCCCAGGGCCCAACCTGCTGGACAACATCATCGCGATCGTCTCGAACCACCAGATCGACTTCTGGATGTCGGCGCTGAACTCCATAATCGTCGCAGTCGTGGTTTCCGCTGCGACCGTGTTCTTCTCGACGCTCGCAGGCTTCTCGTTCGCCAAGCTCGGATTCCGGGGCAAGAACGGCTTGTACGTCTTCGTGATCGCGACCCTGGTGATCCCCATGCAATTGGGCACCGTGCCGATGTTCATCATGATGAACGAGTTCGGCTGGATCGACTCGCTCGCCGCCCTCATCGTGCCCAGCCTCGTCGGCGCCTTCGGTGTGTTCTGGATGACGCAGTACCTTAAAGAGGCGCTGCCCTACGAGCTGATCGAGGCCGCACGCGTCGACGGCGCGAGCGTGCTGCGCACCTTCTGGTCGATCGCGCTTCCCGCGGCGAGGCCCGCGGCGGCCACGCTGGCGCTGTTCACGTTCGTCGGCTCGTGGAACGAGTTCTTCTGGCCGTCGGTGGTGCTGCGCAGCCAGAAGACGCTTCCATTGGTGATCCCGCAGCTGAGCGGAGCGTTCACCGCGGATCACGCCCTGATCATGTCCGGAGTGTTCCTCATCGCGCTGCCGCTACTGGTCGCATTCGTCTTCCTTGGCAAGCAGCTGGTGGCAGGCGTCATGGCCGGTGCAGTGAAAGGCTGATCCAACCGGATGGGCCTGCGCCACGCTCGTACAGCCCTGCCCTCGAGTTCGAGTTCGAGTCCGCGTTGGGTGAAGTCGCTCTTGTCCTGTGCAGCGCGGTCCATGCCGCTGCTCGTGCCAACGTCCGAAACTCGCGCGATAGCGTGATCTGGTGTCGATCGATCGAAGCCGCATCCGCGTCAAGGCCATGCTCGTCGCGCCGAACGCAGCGGGAACTGCGCATGCGGTCAGTCTCAACGCTCCGACTGCGGAGAATCCGAATGGATATCACCGGCTGATCGGTGGCGGTGTCGAGGTCGGCGAGACTCACAGTGCCGCGGTCGAACGTGAGGTGAGCGAAGAGCTGGCGGCGACGATCCGCGATCTGCGCTATCTCGGCGTGGTGGAGAACATCTTCCGGATCGATGGTGAGGTCGGCCACGAGATCGTCTTCGTGTACACGGGGCGCCTCGACCCCGAGCCGGCGGCCACGGGCGCGACACTCATCGAGAGCGACGGGACTGTCGTGCCCGTCGTCTGGCGTCCGTTCGATGACGCGAGAGAGCAACTCCCCGTTTATCCCGCCGAAGTCATGCGGCTGCTCGATACCGTCTGACCCGCGACTCCGACTGCGAGGCCCGCCGGCCGGTCACGCGGCGCCTAGGCTGCTTCGAGCGAAAAGAAGAGGAAACCAGGCGCCGTCGACAAACGCGCGAAGCCCTCCGGGTGAACCGCGCGCGTCTGGCAGGGGCTGAGGCTCAGTGATGCCGGCGACACGGAACCCGGCTGATGCGAAAGCCTCAAGCATCGACTGCAGCGACTTGCGCCAGAACCGCATCGGGGATCCGTTGCCCGCCGATCTCCCACTCGCATCTCGCCGCTACGAGGTGAGGCCGAAGAAGTTCTCGATCTCCTCGCCCATATCGATGTCGTGGTGTGACGGGCCGACGACCAGCGGGCCGGGCGAGGTCGTGCGATTCGGGATCACATGCCCGGTCCCGATCTGCGTGAGCAGCCGCACGCCGTCCCAATCTGCCCGCTCGACGTCACCATCGCGCCGGATCTCGGGTTCACCGGTCGGCGCATAGCCGCGGGCGGTTGCCTCGGCGGACTTCACCATTCCGCGGGTGGCACGGCCGAGCATCTTGGGTGACCCACCGTCGAACGGCATGATCGGGTCGGCGGTTCCATGCACGAGGAGCACGGGGACAGCGCCTGGTTCGACGCCGACGAGCATGAAATCGTCGTCCACGGGTACGCCGGCCGCGATGATCGTCGCGCCGGCGAGGAGAGTGGGTTGTTCTCGCAGGATGCGGTGCAGGAGCTGCCCTCCGTTCGAGTATCCGACCGCGATCGTGGGGCGGTGGAAGCGCCCGACGACGGCGCTCACGAACCCGACGTCGTCGACGCCGTCTTTCTGCGCCCGCGACAACTTCTGCAGACGGGCGTCGTTCCAGGCTCGGCCGTGGCCGTTCAGATAGACGAGGTCGGCGCCGATGCGCTCGGCCAGAGCATCGAGCGTGCGCCCGCTGAAACGCTGCATCGTCCGGCCCTGCTGCGACGAGCCGTGCAGCGCGATCAGCAGGGGAGCGTCGGGCCGGGGCGAGGAAGGGGCGACATGGACGTAACTGCGTCGGCGGCCGGCGACATCGATGAACTCATTGCGTTGAATCCTCATGATGCCAGGCTGGCAGATCGCGCCGATCGGCTGGGCGTGAAATCGGTCTATAGTGTTCGTCGTGAGTCCTGAAGCATCTAGATGACGCCGCGGGTTGAGCCGAAGCTCCCCGCGTCTCTTGGTGACCTCATTTTCACTTTGCTGTGACTGCTGCCATGCCAGCAGTCGCTGCGCGCTCATCTGGATGCAACCATGCCTTTGCTCATCTATGTCCTCACTGTCGCGATCTTCGCCCAAGGCACCAGCGAGTTCATGCTCGCGGGCCTGCTCACTGACATCGCCCACGATTTCTCCGTCTCCGCCGAAACAGTCGGCACGCTGACTTCTGCCTTCGCGGCCGGGATGGTCGTCGGTGCGCCGACGATGGCCGTGCTCGTCGCACGGTTGCCGGCGAGGATCTCGTTGATCGGCTTCCTGCTGGTCTTCCTCGCCGCCCACGTGCTCGGGGCGTTGACCGAGTCGTTCCCCACGCTGCTCGTGACACGTGTCGTCGCGGCATTCGCCTACGCCGGGTTCCTCGCGGTGGCGTTGTCCGCAACCAGGAGCCTGGTTCCGGAGGATCGAATCAACCGCGCGATCGCCGTGCTGCTCGCCGGAACCACCCTCGCCACCATCGTGGGAGTACCCGCCGGTGCTGCGCTCGCGCAACTCGGCGGCTGGCGAGGGACTTTCTGGGCGGTCTGCGTGCTCACCTTGCCCGCACTGGTGATCCTGTTCTTCAACCGCTCGCCGATGACGCGGGGAAACGGTCCGCGTTCCGGCATTCGCTCAGAACTGAACGAGCTGCGTCGCTGGCCGGTGATCGGCTCGGTGCTGCTCGCTGCGCTGTTCAACGCCGGCACGTTCGGCGTATTCACCTTCCTCGGGCTGCTCGGGGTCGACGCCGGCATTCCGGATGCTCTCATTCCATTGCTGCTCGCCGCATTCGGGATCGGCTCCTTCCTCGGGGTCGCGGCAACCGGGCGGTGGGCCGCCGGCCGGGAAAAACGTTGGATCGGAATGGATGGGGCCTTGGCCAGCGTGGGGTGGGCGCTCATGGCGTTGTGCGCCGGTTTTGCTCCCATGCTGTTCGTGCTGTCGTTTCTCGTCGGCGCGCTCTCCTTCGCCGTCGGGTCCGCGCTCATCTCGCGCATCGTGCGGGAGGCGCATGGCGCGCCGCTTCTCGGTGGCTCGTACGCCACGGCGGCACTCAACGTGGGTGCGTTCCTCGGTCCGATCGGTGCCGGTGCGGCATATGCGATGTCGGGTGGCGCGGGTGTCGCCTGGGTCGCGGCAGCGACGGCCGCGTGCGGAACTGCGCTTGTCCCGTTGCTGTGGATCGGACGCCGCCGACCGGTGAGGCACGCGTGACTCAAGAGGCTTGAAACACTTGCCGATATGGGTATATGTTAACTCTCATGGCACGAGCAGCGACGACCTCCGACGTATTCAACGCCATCGCCGAGCCGCAGCGCCGCAGCATTCTGACACTGCTGCGGGCAGGGGAGCGACCGGTCACGGAGGTCGCCGAAGCACTGGGAATGACGCAGCCGGGGGCATCCAAGCATCTGCGAGTGCTCCGCGAAGTCGGCTTGGTGCAAGACCATCGAGCGGGCAAGCAGCGACTTTACGCTCTTGACGCCCGCGGGCTGCAGCACGTCCACGAGTGGACCGGCGGGTTCGAGCAGTTCTGGAACGAGAGCTTCGACCGACTGGATGCATATGTGCAAGAACTCAAGCAGGAGAGGCAAAAGGAGTAGCTGATGAACATGAGTGGACGAGAAGCGCCGGTGCAGTCGACGACGGCCGACCGCGAGATCGTGATCACGCGAGTGATCGACGCCCCACGGGAGCTGGTATTCGAAGCATTCACCGAGGTGCGCCACCTGTCGCAGTGGTGGGGGCCGAACGGGTTCACCACGACCACGCGGGCATTCGAGTTCCACGTCGGCGGGTCATGGGACTTCGTGATGCGTGGGCCGGACGGAACGGACTATCAGGAATGGATCACGTGGACCGAGATCGTTCCGCCGGAGCGGATCGCGATGCTCCATGGCGAGTACCGCGACGACCCGAACTCGTTCGAATCGGTCCTCACGTTCGCATCCGCCGGAGAGGCGACGCGAATCGAGATGCTCACGGTGTTCCCCACCAAAGAACTGCGTGACGAGGCGGTCGAGAAGTTCGGTGCGCTCGAGGGGGGTCAGCAGACGCTGGGCAACCTGGCTGAATACGTCGCGGGATTGGTTCGGAAGGGGGCGGGGCGCTGATGGCCGGGAAGGTGTTCTTCAGCGTTTCGATGTCGCTGGACGGGTTCATCGCCCCCGAATCCTCGGAGGAGTTGATGGGGCAGCAGTGGATGGAACTGCAGCGCTGGGTCTTCAGGCAGCGGCACTTCCGCGAGAACCTCAAGCTCGGAAAGGGCGGCGATGAGGGGCGTGACAACGACATCGTGCGAGAGACGTTCGAGCGCACCGGCGCGAGCGTCATGGGCAAACGCATGTTCGACGCCGGTGAACAGATGTGGCCGGAGGAGGCGCCGTTCCACACGCCGGTCTTCGTCGTGACGCACGAGAAGCGCGACCCCTGGGAGAGGCCGGGTGGCACCACCTTCACGTTCGTGAACGACGGCATCGAGTCAGCGCTCGAACAGGCGCGCGAGGCTGCCGGCGAGCGAGACATCCGCATCGCTGGCGGTGCAGACACGATCGTGCAGTATCTCAATGCGGGCTTGGTCGATGAGTTCCATGTCGCGGTCTCTCCCGTGCTCTTCGGTACCGGAGTGCGCTTGTTCGATGGAGTGGGCGCCGGCCGGGTGGCTCTCGACCTGGTCAGCGCAGAGCCTTCGCCGAGCACGACCCATCTCAGTTACATCGTGCGCGCGAGGTGAGAACGGCACCTACCGGCGAGCCGACGCCACGGAGTCGCCCCGAACCCGCACATGAGCGGTGATGCCCTGAAGCGCAATGCGGAGCTGCGTACGGGCGTGCTTGCGTTGGGTGTTCTCGTCGACTGGCGGGAGGTCAACAGCAACCCCCGCCTGACGAGATCGCTAGTCGCAAGCGGTCTGATCCCAAGCCCTAGGCGCGGATCTCATAGTCGGCATCAGGCCGGGACGCCGCCGACATGTTCGGAAGTCCACTGTCGCCCCCACTCGTCCATCATCTCGACGAGCGGCCGCAATGACTCGCCTTCAGCGGTGAGGGAGTACTCGACACGAGGTGGCACCTGCGCGAACACTTCGCGGTGCACGAGGCCGTCAGACTCCAACTCGCGCAGCTGACGTGTCAGCACGCGGTCAGTGACGCCGCCCACGTCTCGCCGGAGTTCTCCGAACCTGCGCGTGCCGGCGAGCAGCTTCTGCACAATCGTCAGTTTCCAGGATCCTCCGACGATGCTCACCGTCACCTCGACGGGGCACACGGAAGCGGCATGCTCAGTAGCTGCTCTCATCGTGACACTATCCAATCAGTCGGTATAGGACAGCAAAGTGCATACTTCACAAAGCTTGGAGTACGTGATTCGATCGTCGCATGTCCACGAGAAGGCCACAAGCGCTGTACGTCTTTGTCCATCCCGATGAGCGGTCGTTCAATCGGCAACTGTTCGACGCCGGCCGGGCGGCACTCGAACGCACACACGACGTCGTCACGAGCGACCTCTACGGCATGGGGTTCAACCCTGCGCTGACCCGTGCCGACCTCGGTGACTTTGCGCCAGCGGAGGATCCATTCCTGACACGCTGGTCGCGCGCCTACGCCGAAGGCCAGCTTCCGGCGGATGTCCGCATGGAACAGCAGAAACTCCTGGATGCGGACCTCGTGGTCTTCCAGTTTCCGCTCTGGTGGTATTCGGTGCCGGCGATGCTCAAGGGCTGGTTCGATCGTGTCTTCGCATCCGGGTTCGGGTTCGACGTGATCGATCCCGTGACCGGATTGCCGCGCAAGTACGGCGATGGCGTGCTCGTCGGCAAGCGAGCGCTGATCTCGGTGTCGCTGGGTGAGGGCATGAGGTCGATCGCGCCGCGAGGGATCTCGGGCGATCTCGATTCCCTGCTCTTCGGTGTCACTCACGGCACGTTGTTCTACGCCGGGATCGAACCGCTACCACTCCACGTGATCGCAGACGCCGACGACCTCGGTACTGCCGAAGTCGATCGCGAGATCAGGCGATTCACCGATCGCATCGCCGGTCTGGCGGAGGAGACGCCGACTCCGTACCGAACGATGTCGAGCGGCGACTACCGGCCCGGTCGAGCTCTTCGGGAGGAGTTCGCGCCCGGTCGCACAGACCTCGGCATCCATCGCATCGGCCACTGACTCTCGCATAAGGGTTCTGCCGGATGGATGACATCTGGACCTGCGCGCGTCAGACTCGTGTGATGGCTGCATGGGTGCTGCACGTCGATATGGATCAGTTCATCGCCGCGGTGGAGGTACTGCGTCGTCCGGAACTCGCCGGTCTGCCGGTGATCGTCGGCGGGCGAGGCGACCCGACGGAGCGCGCGGTGGTGTCGACGGCATCCTATGAGGCACGCGCGTTCGGCATCGGATCAGGGATGCCGTTGAAGATCGCCGCGCGCAAGGCACCGCCGGATGCCGTGTTCCTCCCGGTCGACCACGCGGCGTACGAGCAGGCATCCGAGGACGTCATGACGGCCCTGCGTGCGCTTCCCGGCGTCGTGCTGGAGGTCATTGGCTGGGACGAGTGCTTCCTCGGCATCGAGACCGACGATCCGGAGGCCACTGCCCGTGAAGCTCAGGCGGCCGTTCTCTCGGCCACGGACCTGCACTGCTCAGTCGGCATCGGGGACAACAAGATCCGTGCCAAGATCGCGACGGAGTTCGGCAAGCCTCGTGGGATCTTCCGGCTCACCGAGGCGAACTGGTTCGAGGTGATGGGGGAGAAGTCCACTCGCGACCTGTGGGGTGTCGGGCCGAAGGTGCACAAGCGCCTGGCTGCGCACGGGATCGGCACGGTGCGTGAGTTGGCCGACTCCGATGCCGAGGAGCTCATCCGCGAGTTCGGCCCGAAGATGGGCGTCTGGTATCACGGTCTAGGCTCCGGTCTCGGGCCCAGTGTCGTCGATGACACGCCCTGGGTTGCGCGCAGCCATAGCCGGGAGACGACCTACCAGCAGAACCTCACGACGCCGTCCGAGGTGGAAGCGGCTGTGCGGGAACTCGCCGGTCATGCCTTCGACGATTGTGCGGCTGAGGGGCGACCGGTCATCCGCGTGCATCTGAAGGTGCGATACGCCCCGTTCGAGACGAAGACGTTCGGACGCAAGCTCCCGGAGCCGGCGACGGATCGGGAGGCGGTTATGGCTGCCGCCGCGGCGCTTGCAGCCACGCTCGATGCCGATCGCGAGGTGAGACTGCTGGGTGTCAGGGCCGAGATGGCGATGCCTGAGACCGGCGACGCGGTTGAACGGACGCCGGTCCGAGGGCGGATCTGAGCGGACCCTTACGGGAACGACACTCCTGTCAGCTTCTCCGACACCTGCCACATCCGCTCTGCATCCTGTTCGCTGCGCAGACGCGAGTAGAGTTTCTGCTCGGCAGGGCCTCCACCGAGGTGGCCGATACCCCGCGGTCCGTACAGACGACCGGCGACGGCATCCGGAGAGGTCGATGCGTAGAGGGCGGGGAGCGCGGCCGTCTCCGGCGTGCCGGCGACGATCCCCCGTTTCGAGGCCCAGCGGATCACACGCACACCGAGGGTGTCCTCGGTGCGTCCGATCTCGTCGCGGGCCGAGAGCAGACTTGTGGGAGCGATGCCAGGATGCGACAGGTTGCTCGTGATGCCCCACCCGTGTGCCTGGCTGCGGCGTTCGAGTTCGAGTCCGAAGAGTCCGAAGGCGATCTTGGACTGACTGTACGCGCGCATGCCGTCGTACGAGCGCTCCCAGTTGACGTCGGCCCAGTTGATCGCGCCCTGGTTCGCGGCGATGCTGATCTGCGACGTCACGCGCGCTCGTCCGGCCCGCAGAAGCGGCAGAAGGTGGGAAGCGAGCGCGAAATGCCCGAGGTGATTGGTGCCGAACTGCAGTTCGAAGCCGTCACGCGTCGTCTGCCGCGTCGGCGGGGTCATGACACCGGCGTTGTTGATGAGCAGATGGACCGGGCGTCCGTCGCGCGCCATGTCTTCGCCGAAGCGTGCGACGGATTCGAGCGATGAGAGATCCAGCGGCAGGATCGTGATCTGCGCGTCGGGCGCCTTCTCGAGGATGCCGGTGACCGCTGCCTCCGCCTTGCGCGTGTTGCGCACCGGGAGGACGAGTTCGGCCCCGGCCAGTGCGAGGCGGGTGACGATCCGCAACCCGATGCCGTCGCTCCCGCCCGTGACGACCGCGCGGCTTCCGGCGAGTGGGGAGATGGTGATGTCGATGTTTCTGCGTGCCATGTGGAATGCTCCTTCGTCGTGCTTCCACTCTCAGTGGCACGCGGATCCGCATCCAGGACTCATCGATCAGTGGATGCGGAGTCGCATGAGTGTCAGGATCGTTGAAGATCAACGGAGGACATGCACGTGATAGACAGAGCCGGTCTGGCTGAGTTCCTGCGTCGACGTCGTGACGTGCTGCAGCCGGAGGACGTCGGTCTTCCGCGTGGACAGCGAAGACGCACCGACGGGCTACGAAGAGAGGAAGTGGCTGCGCTGTGCCATATGTCCTCCGATTACTACGCGCGGCTCGAACGGGGCACCGGACCGCTGCCGTCGGAGCAGATGATCGCCTCGATCGCGCAGGGCCTGCATCTCTCGACCGACGAACGCGACCACCTCTTCCGCCTCGCCGGCCATCGACCGCCGTCGCGTGGCGCGTCGAGCGATCACATCAGCCCCGGCATGCTGCGGATCTTCGACCGGCTGCAGGACACCCCTGCCGAGATCGTGACCGAGCTGGGTGAGACGCTGCGCCAGACGCCTCTCGGCGTCGCGCTCACCGGAGACCTGGCCCACCTGTCCGGGCCTCAGCGCAGCATCGGATTCCGGTGGTTCACCGACCCTCGGTCGCGGGAGCTCTACGATCCGGCCGAGCACGAGTTCCTCGCGCGCCTGTGGGCATCGGGTCTGCGCCAGGTCGCGTCGGTGCGCGGTCCCGAATCGCGCGCGGCGCATCTCGCAGGCCTCCTCCTCGAGAGCAGCGAAGAGTTCCGATCGGTCTGGGATCGGCAGGAGATCGGCGTGCGCCCCAAGGAGACGAAGCGCTTCATCCATCCGGAAGTGGGCCCGCTCGACCTCGCCTGCCAGAACCTGATCGATCCGGCGAGTTCCCACGCTCTGCTGGTCTACACGGCGTCCCCTGGGACGGACAGCTACGAGAAGCTGAGGCTGCTCGCAGTGCTGGCGCCGAGTTCCGTGCGCTGACGGAGAGATGTGCCCATTCGCCCATCGAGTGCGTCTGTGTAGCATCGACAGGAACCCGTGCCACTGTGCGCGGGTTCCGCGGAGGAGGAGGACGATGACGCTGCCCCAGCCCTCCGACGACGCCTGGGTCGATCCGCGCATTCCTGCGCCACCGGTCGCCGACGCGCCATCGATCGCCGTCGCCCCTCGTGACTCGCGCAACGGCCTGGTGCTGGCCCTCGCCATCGTGTGCGCGGTGCTTCTGATCACCACCATCGGCTTCGGTGGAGTCGCCGCATGGCTCTGGTTCGATCGATCGGCCGTCGCCGCGCCGCAGCCGCCCCCCACTCCCACGTCCACCTCGGCAACCGCCGCCGACGAGCCGCAGATCGTGCAGGGCATCGAGGTCTCCACGGTGTCCGACCTCGTATTCGGATCCTTCGCGATGTCGAAGATCACGCCGGATGACTACGTCGGCCTCTACGCGACCGTGACCAACGAGGATCCGGAGCGGGCCGCTGAGCTCTACTTCGACGTCACGGCCTATGCGGAAGATGGCAGCATCCTGGACCGAGGGCCGACGAGTGTGTACATCCTGCCCGGTCAGGTGTCGATGTTCCAGGGTGTGTTCTCCTCCGACATCACCGATGCGGTCTCGATAAGGGTCGAGCAGACCATGGGCGAGTTCGCGGAGCCGATCATGACGGGAGAGGTCACGACCGACAAGATGCTCGGCGGGGAAGGCTACGTGGAAGCCACACTCGTCTCGACGTTGAGTCAGGTGCCCGAGTACCCGGATGTCTACATCGCGGGCTACGTCGACGGCAAGCTGTTCGGGGTCTGTTCCGACATGCCCGACATCCCCTCGAATGCGGGCTTCACGTCCGGTTGCTACCTGGAGGCTGTGTCGGCCGATTCTCAGGCCGAGTTCGCGGAGTTCACCGAGTTCCCGAAGGACGCAGAGTTCGAGGCGTACCTCGCTCTTGACCTCCCCTGGTGACCGCCGAGTCGGCGGCCACCCGAGAAGTGCTGTCGCAGGTCAGTACCAGTTCATCGCCTGCGAGTGACCCCACGCCGAGCAGGGGCTGCCGTACGCGCGCTGGATGTAGTCCAGGCCCCAACGGATCTGCGTGGTCGCGTTGGTCGCCCAGTCGGCGCCGAAACTGGCCATCTTGTCTCCAGGGAGTGACTGAGGGATGCCGGTGGCACCGCCGTCCTCGTTGTAGGCCTCGTAGTTCCAGCCCGATTCCTTCTCCCACAGCGAGTTGAGGCATTCGAATTCACCGCTGCCCCAGCCGTACTGGTCAGCGGCGATGGCTGCGGCGGTCGCCTTGGCGCCGTCGGGAGTGTTCGCGTTCGCGAGGGCAGCAGCTGCGGCTTCCGCAGCCGCAGCCTGCTGGGCAGCTTCGGCTGCGGCTGCTGCCGCTGCCTGACGTTCGCGCAGGGCAGCCGTCTGTGTGGTGACGGAAGCGATCTCGGCGCCTGCCTTGACTCGCACGATGGGCAGCTCCAATGAGGTGAGGGAGTCGACGTCATCGAGATCAGCCATGGCCTCGAGGAGGCCGGATGTGTCGACCGCGGTACTCGCCTCGCCGAGGTCGAGGCCGCTGCTCTCCGCCGCGGAGACAGCAGATGCGGCGTCCGTCAGCGCCGTGCGCCCGGCGACGACGGCCTCGGATGCTGCGGCCGCCTCGATGGCCGACGCCTTTGCATCGACGACGGACGACTGTGCGGTCATGGCCGCGACGGCCGGGGCGGCCACCGCGATTCCGGTGGCGACGAGAACACCGATGGCGAGCGTGATACCGACTTTGCGTCGACGGGCAGGGGAGTGCAACTGGTTCTTGAGCATGACGAACGTAACGGTCCTTAGGGTATCTGCGCCGTTTCGGGACAGCGCGCGCACCTCGGGTCAGGCACGCAAAGTAACGATTGTGCATCACTACTTCTGTGCGGAACCTCCGCGTAGCCTGAATGCCAGGTGTGAGCCCTGGCCGGTGTCAGCGGGTCGCGGCTGCGTTCCGACCTGCAGTTCGCCGCTGCCTCGTCGCCTCGTAGAGGATCGCGGCGGTCGCGTTCGCGGCGTTCAATGAGGTCGCGTGACCCGTCATCGGGATGCGGGTCAGCACGTCGCATGCGTCCTTCCATGCCGCCGACATGCCGGAGTGCTCGTTGCCGGTCACAAGCAGCGTCGGCTTCGTGAGGTCGACATCCCACACGTCGTGCGTACCGTCCTCATCCGTTCCCACGATCTGAATGTCGACGCCGTCGGCGCGCAACTGCTCGATCCATTCGAGAGCGGGGCGGATGCTGGGCAGTCGAACCGTCGGCGTCATGATCGCCGAGCCCGTCGAGGCGCGCAGCGCCCTCGGGTCGTAGGGGTCGGCGGCGTGCCCGGTCACGATGACGCCGTGTCCGCCGAGAGCATCGACCGAACGCACGATCGAACCGATGTTGCCGGGAGAAGCGGGGCGATCGAGGGCGACGTAGAGTGCATCGGCCGGTGTCGGGATCCGGGAGAGGTCGTCTGCGGGAATCGCCACGATCAGCAGCAGCTCCGGTGCCTCCTCCTCGTCTTTCTCACCGAGCTCAGCCATGAGGTCCGGTGCGACGAGCCATGAGGTCGCACCGGCGGACTCCACGGTTGCGATGGTCTCGGAAGCCCACCGAGAGCGACCGTTCACGTGCGTGATCAGCACTGCCCGTACCTCGAGGTCGGACTCCAGGACGAGGTTGATGGGGCGTACGCCCTGCACGATCATCTCGCCGGCGCGATTGCGTTTCGTGCGATTGCCGAGAAGGGTCTCCCAGTACTGGAACGTCGCGTTGCGCGTGGAGACCGCCTTGGTGTTCGAGACCGGCTTGGTGCGGTGCTGGCGGGGTTCCGAAGGCATGGAGACGAGCGTACCCGGAGGCGTGCGAAAAAAATCAGTACTCACTGTTGCTAACTACCGGTACTTAGTGTTACCGTCTACTGGTAGTCAACAACACTGAGTAGATGAAGGAAGTGATCCGATGGGCAACCAGATGACCGAGATGCTCAAGGGCACGCTCGAGGGCATCGTTCTCGCGATCCTGTCCGTCCAGCCGGCGTACGGGTACGAGATCACGGCGCGGCTGCGCGACGAGGGCTTCGCCGAGATCGCTGAGGGCACCGTGTACGCACTGCTCGTCAGAATCGAGCAGAGAGGCCTCGTGGACGTGGAGAAAGTCCCGTCCGAGAAGGGGCCGCCGCGCAAGGTCTACTCCATCAACCCGCAGGGACGGGAACAGCTCGTCGAGTTCTGGGGGACGTGGAGTTTCCTCGTGGAACGCATCGAACACCTACGACACACCGACAACATCACCGACAGCACGACCACCGAAGGGAACTGAGCATGGCAAGCAAGTGGATCGAAGCGGTCACCGGATCGCTCGAGCAGAAGAAGCAGTACAAGCATGACAAGGCCCGCATGGAGGCTCTCTCCGAGCCTTACCGCACCGTCGCAACAGCGATGCACCGGTACTTCATGTACTACGGCGGCATCACCAACGGCGACACCATCACCCAGATGTTCACGGATCTTGTCGACCTGTGGGAGAGGGCAGCCGTCGACGGCACCCCGGTGCGGGACATCGTCGGCGACGACCCGGTGGACTTCACCGAGACGTTCGCAAAGTCCTACCAGGGCAAGGAATGGATCGACAAGGAACGCGCCCGCCTCACCAAGGCGATCGACGGTGCAATCGGAAAGGAGACCCGCTCATGACCACCGCAGCCATCCAGGTGCGCGGCATCCGGAAATCGTTCAAGGACCTCGAGGTGCTGCGCGGCGTCGACTTCGACGTTCAGGCAGGGAGCATCTTCGCGCTTCTCGGCTCGAACGGCGCAGGCAAGACCACGGTCGTGCGGATCCTGTCGACACTGCTCAAGGCCGACGGCGGCAATGCCACCGTTCAGGGCTTCGACGTTGCGAAGGCGCCGAACGAAGTGCGCCAGTCGATCAGTCTGACCGGTCAGTTCGCCGCAGTGGACGAGGTGCTCTCAGGACGGGAGAACCTCATCCTCGTCGCGAAGCTGCGTCATCTGAAGAACCCGGGTGAGATCGCGGACGAATTGCTCGCTCGCTTCTCGCTCACGGATGCCGGCGCCCGCAGGGCGGCGACGTACTCGGGTGGGATGCGTCGCCGGCTCGACATCGCGATGAGCCTGATCGGCAATCCGCCGGTGATCTTCCTCGACGAGCCCACCACGGGTCTTGACCCGCAGGCGCGGATCGAGGTCTGGCAGACCATCAAGGAACTGGCGAAGAACGGCACCACCGTGCTTCTCACCACGCAGTACCTCGATGAGGCGGAGCAGCTTGCCGACCGGATCGCGATCCTGCACAAGGGCACCATCATCCAGAACGGCACGCTCGCCGAGCTCAAGGCGCTTCTCCCATCGGCGAAGGTCGAGTACGTCGAGAAGCAGCCGTCACTCGAGGACGTCTTCCTCGCCCTCGTCGGCGAGACGGGCGAGACCGAAACCGCGGCACCCACAGGAAAGGACCTCTGACATGACTTCCCACGTTCTCAGCGACACCCGCGTCCTCACGGGCCGGTCGCTGACCCACATCCTCCGCAGCCCGGACACCATCATCACCACGGCGGTCACACCGATCGCGCTGATGCTGCTGTTCGTCTACGTTCTGGGCGGCGCGATCAACACCGGTTCCGACGAGTCATACATCAACTACATGCTCCCCGGCATTCTGCTGATCACGATCGCATCCGGCATCGCATACACCGCCTACCGGCTGTTCCTGGATATGCAGGGCGGCATCTTCGAGCGCTTCCAGTCCATGCCGATCGCTCGGTCGAGCGTGCTCTGGGCGCACGTGCTCACCTCGTTGGTGTCGAACATGATCTCGGTCGCGATCGTCATCGGGGTGGCGTTGCTCATGGGGTTCCGCACCGGAGCATCCTTCGGTGCCTGGCTTGCTGTCGTCGGCATCCTGATCCTGTTCACCCTCGCCCTCACCTGGCTTGCGGTGATCGCAGGTCTCTCGGCGAAGACCGTCGATGGAGCGAGTGCATTCAGCTACCCGCTGATCTTCCTCCCGTTCATCAGCTCGGCGTTCGTGCCGACCACCTCGATGCCCGGCCCGGTTGCCTGGTTCGCCGAGCACCAGCCGGTGACCTCGATCGTCAACAGCATCCGCTCGCTGTTCGCCGAGC
The DNA here is from genome assembly GCF_030815955.1 of Microbacterium murale. NCBI lineage: Bacteria > Bacillati > Actinomycetota > Actinomycetes > Micrococcales > Microbacteriaceae > Microbacterium > Microbacterium murale. The sequence continues at coordinate 2,627,655 of NZ_JAUSXK010000001.1, forward strand.
AGCCTGTGGGCTCGGAGATCTGGGTCGCACTCGCATGGCTCGTCGGCATCCTGGTGGTTGCCTATGGCTTCGCGATCGCCATCTACCGCAAGAAGATCAGCTGATCGTTCACGGCGAGAGCCGAAAGGGCAGTTCGGTGCGGCCGTCGGATTCCGACGACTGCACCGAACTGCCCTTTCGGTGCGCTGGTTACGAATCGCGTACGCGATCGGCGCGAAGATCAGCGCGCCAGAATCCGATAGGGAACTCTGTGCTGGGTTCCCGGTGAGGGGTTCGGCGCGGCCAGGATGTCCAGGATCGTGTCAGAGGCCTGTTCGACACCGTGGTCGACGGTGGAGAAGGTCGGGATGTGGAATCGGCCCTCTTCGATCCCGTCGAAGCCCATGACCCTGACCGATGCGGGCACCGGAATGCGCGCACTGCCGAGCGTATAGAGGGCGCCGAGCGCGAGACTGTCGCTGAAGCAGAGCAGTCCGTCGAAATCAACGCCCGCATCGAGCAGACGCTGGACAGCGACAGATCCTTCGGCTCGATTGAAATGCCCGACGGAGGCGAGCAACGTTGTGTCGATCTCGATCCCGGCATTCGTCAACGCCTGTCGGTATCCGTCGAAGCGCAGTTGCGAGGTCGCCGAAGGGCCGGAGTCCTGCAGGCCGACGACCGCGATACGCCGGCAACCCTGACCTATGAGATGTTCGGTGGCTGCAGCTGCGGCGGAGACGTTGTCGATTCCGACGTGGTGCACGCTCGGCCCTATGAGCGCCTCGGCCTGCTCGCCGATGACGATGAGGGGTGGCGTGGTGCTCCGTCCGGTCAGGTCGTCGGGGGTGAGGCGAAGCGGACTCATCACGATCCCGTCGAGTGCGGGGAACCCCTCTCCTGCCATCATCGCGAGTTCGGCTGCCCGATCTCCGCCGGTCTGCGCCACGAGTACCGTCAGCGAGCGATGCTGAGCCGTCGTGACGAAGCGCGCGGCGAACTCCGCGAAGTAGGGTTCTCGCAGATCGGGAATGACCAGTGCGATCAGTCCGCTGCGGCCATTGCGAAGCTGCCGCGCAGCGAGGTTCGGTCGATAACCGAGGTCGTCTATCGCCTCGAGGATCCGGTCCCGGACTTCATTGCTCACCCATCCGGTGCCGTTGACGACATTTGACACGGACTTCGCGCTCACGCCGACGCGTGCGGCCACATCGGCGAGCGTTACTCGCGCCATCTGGCCCTCCTCATTCCGGTGGCCGCGGTGCTGATTGCGAGGCGCGGGGTCGTTTCAGTTGACTCTAGTTCATCGTGGAACTATGGTGTAGTTCAACGTGGAACTAGACCCTTCGAGTCTGCTCCCCATCCGGTTCTCCAGTGGTGCCCGGAATCCCCCGTTCAACGATGAATACTCGGCGCGCAGCTCGCCGGATGAAGGAGTCACACAGGTGTCACGGATGGCCGCCGAATCAGGAACCTCCGCTCTGCGGGCCAGTGGTCTCGAGACTGCTCGACCCAGGCCGCAGCTCGTTCGTTCCTCCTTCCTCGAGATCGACGGCGAGTGGGGCTTCGCCCACGATGACCAGAATGCGGGAGTCTCCGAAGTATGGTTCGACGGGCGGGCGCTGCCGCGCAGCATCCGCGTTCCTTTCCCCCCTGAGTCGAAGGCATCCGGAATAGCAGACACCGGATATCACCCCGTGGTCTGGTACCGACGAGAGCTCACGGCGGCCGACCTGGAGCAGGTCGGGCACGTGCAGGGTCAGCGATTGCTGGTGCACTTCGGTGCCGTCGACTACCGTGCACGCGTCTGGCTCGACGGCCACGTCGTCGGTGAGCACGAAGGCGGACACACTCCTTTCGTGCTCGACGTGACCGACGCGCTCGCAGACACCGCGACGCATGTGCTCGTGGTGCGCGCGGAAGACGACCCGCACGACGTCGCTCAGCCCAGGGGCAAGCAGGATTGGGAAGAGCATCCGCACGCGATCTGGTACCACCGAACGACCGGTATCTGGCAGCCGGTGTGGCTCGAGTCGGTGCGTCCGCAGCACGTGGTCGGTCTCACGTGGACGAGCGACCTGGCGCACGGCACTGTCACCGTCGAGGTCGAGTTGAGCAGGCGAGTGGAGAGCGGCATCCGCGTCGTCGTTGCTCACGCTGACCGCACGGTCGGCACCGCGTACGCCACGACGAGCGGCACGAGTGCGACGCTGACGCTGTCGCTCGAGGGGCAGGACAACGGTCAGGTGTATGAGCACCTGCTGTGGCGCCCAGAGGCACCGACTCTGCTGGATGCGTGGGTGCACGTCGATGTCGATGGCGAGGAGCAGGACGTCGTCGCCAGCTATCTCGGACTGCGTTCGGTGCGAACCTCCGATGGTGCGTTGCTGATGAACGGCCGTCCGATCGTGCTGCGCTCTGTGCTCAGCCAGGGCTATTGGCCGGAGTCTCACCTCGCCGCACCGTCGGCAGACGCGTTGCGCCGCGAGGCCGAGCTGACGCTCGAACTCGGCTTCAACGCCGTTCGCGTGCATCAGAAGATCGAGGATGACCGCTTCCTCTACTGGGCGGACCGCCTCGGGTTGATGGTGTGGGGCGAGATGCCTGCCACATACTCGTTCACGCGTCGTTCCGTACAGCGCACCACCGCTGAGTGGATCGAGGCGGTCGTCCGCGACCGGAGCCATCCTTCCATCATCACGTGGGTGCCGTTGAACGAGAGCTGGGGAGTGCAGCACATCGCAGAGCGCGCCGATCAGCGGGCATTCGCCGAGGCGATGTACCAGTTGACGAAGGCCATCGACCCGACCAGGCCGGTCATCTCCAACGACGGCTGGGAGCTCGGAACGTCCGATCTGTGGACTCTGCATGACTACGACTCGGACGACGAGGTGCTCAGCCGGCGCTACGACGTCGATGAGGCGCAACTGCGTCGGTATATCGCGGGCATCGGCCCGGCCGGCCGGCAGATTCGCCTGCCTGGAACGACCGACAACGGCGAGCCGATCATGCTCACCGAATTCGGCGGCGTGAAGTGGTCGGTGGACGAGAGTCCTGCGGATTCCTGGGGCTACTCCGAAGCCGATGGGGCAGAGGACTTCGCACAGCGCGTCGGCACGATTCTCGACGCGGTTCGGTCGGGCACCCGAGGTCACCGCGGGCGTGCCGATGGGATGTCCGGCTGGTGCTGGACGCAGCTCACCGACACGCTGCAGGAACGCAACGGGTTGCTGACGGAGAACCGCGAACCGAAGCTCCCGATCGCGCAGCTGCGCGCGCTCATCGAGGGACCGTCGACCCACTGACCTAGCACCATCATCGCGAGAACGTCCTGCTCTCGCCTGGCACCGGGCGATGCCGCCCGACTCAAAGAGGAGAATCACATGTCCAGAAGAATTCCAGCGGTCATCGCGCTCGGTGGCGCAGCTGCACTCATCCTCGCCGGATGCAGCGGCGGTGGGGGAGGAACGCCCGAGTCCGTCGACGTGACATTCGACAACGACACCTCGGCTGAGATCAGCTTCTCATGGTGGGGCAACGAGGATCGGGCTGCTCGCTTTGAGCAGGCCATCGCGTTGTTCAACGAGGAGTATCCGAACGTCGACGTCAAGCGCAACTTCAACGCGTGGGGCGACTACTGGACCGCCAGGAACACCGAGGCCGCGGGCAAAGCGCTCCCGGACGTCGTGATGATGGATGCCGGATACCTTGGCGAATACGCCGACAAGCAGCTGCTGCAGGACCTTTCGCCCTACCGCGACAACCTGCTTCCTCTGGACGGCATACCCGACACCGTCCTCGGCTCAGGAACCGTGGATGACAAACTGCTCAGCGTTCCGCTCGGTACCAACGCCTGGTCGATGATGTACAACAAGGACATCCTCGACGAGTACGGCATCGACTACCCGACCGACGATATGACCTGGGACGAGCTGAACGACCTCATCCTCGAGGTCAATGAAGCGGGCGGTTCCATCGATCCGCGCATCTACGGCGCCGAGGACTACACCGCCGGCTTCCCCAACTTCATCTACGACCTGATGCAGGACGAGAACCCGGTCTTCAACGAAGACGGCACTCCGGCGTTCGACGAAGATGACGTGATCGACTATCTCGACAGCGTCGCCGATCTGCGCGAGGATGCCGAGTTCTACCCGGTGGAGCGCAGCGTGGCCCTCGAGCCCGCCGGCGGATTCCTCGCGGGCGAGACGGCGATCTGGTTCAACTTCTCGACCACCGTGCAGCAGGCGATGAGTGACGCCGGCACCGAGAACATCGGGATGGTGCAGCCGCCGCTTGATAAGGGTCAGGACGCGCACGTTCTCGCTCCGAAGCCCAGCATGCTGCTGAGCATTGCGGCGAACTCCGACCAGCAGCAGGCCGCCGCGGCATTCGTGAACTTCCTCACGACGAATCCAGGGGTGGCCGAGATCTTCGGCACGACCCTCGGCACCCCTCCCACCGAGGAAGGGCGAGCAGCTATCGAACAGACGCCGGCAGACGTCGTCAATCTCGACTACCTCACTTCGGCCGAGGAAGAGCTGACCGCGAGCTACCCGATCCTTCCGGCCGGCTACGGCACCATCGAGGCGAAGTGGGGCGAGCTGCACGAGCAGCTGCGTTACGGCGACATCACCACCGAACAGTTCGCGACGGAGCTCTTCTCCGAGATCTCCATGGTCCTCGGTTCCTGACCTCATACGCATACCTGCTGCCGGGCTGAGACGCCCGGCAGCAGGAGGAAAGGATGCACATATGACTGCGACGGCAACCATCGTCCGACCGCGGGTGCGCGGCGGCAGCGCGCGGGCGAGACAGGAGACCCGCGCCGGATACGCGTTTCTGAGTCCATGGCTCATCGGATTCTTCGTCTTGACGGCAGGGCCGATGCTCGCCTCGCTGTTCCTGTCGTTCACCGACTACAACCTCTTCGCGGCTCCCGAGTTCATCGGTTTCGACAACTACACGCGCATGTTCAACGACCCGAACTTCCTGCAGGCGGTCAAGGTCACCGGGATCTACGTTCTCGTCGGCACTCCGCTGAAGCTTCTCGCGGCGCTCGCCGTCGCCATGCTCCTCAACGCGCCTCGCCGCGGCCAGGGCTTCTACCGCTCGGCGTTCTATCTGCCCTCGTTGATCGGCGGCAGCGTTTCCATCGCGATCGTGTGGAAGGCCATGTTCATCGACGACGGGATAGTGGCGCAGATCACTTCGTTCTTCGGTGGACCACCGGCTTCCGAGGCGGGCTGGGTCGGCGATCCTGCGCGCACGCTGCCGCTGCTCATCCTGCTCACGGTGTGGCAGTTCGGTGCTCCCATGGTGATCTTCCTCGCGGGGCTCAAGCAGGTCCCTGCGGAGCTCTACGAGGCCGCGTCCGTCGATGGCGCCGGCGCCGTGCGTCGATTCTTCTCGATCACGATCCCGATGCTCTCACCGGTGCTCTTCTTCAACCTGCTGCTTGAGACGATCCACGCCTTCCAGGTCTTCAACTCGGCGTACATCATCTCCAACGGCAGCGGAGGCCCAGCCGGATCCACGCTGTTCTACACGCTGTACCTGTATCTGCGCGGCTTCCGCGATTTCCAGATGGGGTACGCCTCGGCGATGGCGTGGGTGCTCGTGATCGTCGTCGGAATCGTCACCTTCATGCTCTTTCGCACATCGAAAGCATGGGTTCACTACGCGGGAGATGAGCGATGACCGTCACCACAGAGACCGAACTGATCACGGCCGGTCCAGGAGGGCCGCGACGCAGATCTGCCGGAACCCGCTGGCGTTCCGGCGGAAAGACACTGGTCTTCCACGTGTTCGCCATCGCCGTCCTCGTCGTCATCCTGTACCCCGCGGTGTGGATGCTGATGTCGTCGTTCAAGCCGGGCAACGAGATCATCGGGTCCGTGAGTCTGATCCCCGAGAACGGCAGCTTCGACAACTACGCCAAAGCGTTGAATGGCATCGGAGGGGTCTCGTTCTGGACCTTCGTGGTCAACTCGCTGATCCTGGCCGTGGGCTCCGTGGTCGGCATCCTCCTCTCATGCTCGATCACGGCCTACGCGTTCGCGCGGATCAACTTCCGCGGCAGTCGGATCTTCTTCGTATGCATGATCGCCACGATGCTGCTGCCGTTCCACGTCGTGATCATCCCGCAGTACATCGTGTTCAACCAGCTCGGCATGATCAATACGTACTGGCCGCTGCTGCTGGGTAAGTTCCTGGCGGCGGACGCCTTCTTCGTCTTCCTGATGATCCAGTTCATCCGTGGACTCCCGAGGGAGCTGGACGAGGCTGCGCGCATCGACGGTGCAGGGCACGTGCGGATCTTCTCCGCAGTGATCCTGCCGCTCATGAAGCCCGCTCTCGTCACGAGCTCGATCTTCGCGTTCATCTGGTCGTGGAACGACTTCTTCGGGCCGCTGTTGTATCTCAAAGACCCAGGCATGTACACGATGCCGCTGGCGTTGCGACTGTACGTCGATCAGACCTCGACGAGCGACTACGGTGCACAGATGGCGATGGCGATCCTCGCGCTGCTGCCGGTGGTGCTGTTCTTCATGGCGTTCCAGCGCTATCTCGTCTCGGGGGTCGCGACCGAGGGACTGAAGGGATGAGCCGCGAGCGCCATTCGCCCGAGACGATGCGGAGGTTCGGGGGCGGTGGCATCTCCGCTTTTGCGGAGATGCTCGTGATCGGACTCGGGATCACAGCGCTTGCGCTGCCGCTCGTCACCCTGGTTCCGGCGCTCGCCGCGGGGACGCGTCATCTCGATGAGCATCTCGAGCATCGGGGCGATTCGCTACGTGACCTGTTCCGGCTGGGCTGGCAGGCGATCCGCGCCGGGTGGCTGTTCGGGCTGGCATCCCTCGCGGTGCTCGCCCTGCTGCTCATCAACGTCGCTCTCGGATTGCAGGGGCTGGTACCCGGTGGTGCTGCTCTCGCCGTCGTCAGCGGAGTGCTCGCCGTCGTCGTCGCTGTGGTGGTCTGTCGGGTCGCGTCACTCTGGTCTCCTGGCCGACGTTGGGCGGACCTGTGGAGATCGGGCCGGACGCTCGCGATCGATGATCCGATCGGCAGTTTCTTCGTGCTTCTCGGGATCCTCGTGAGCGTGACAGTGGTGTGGATGCTGCCGCCTCTGATCGTCATCGCACCGGGTCTGCTCGCCGTCTCGATCGTCGCCGCGGAGCGGCGGCGACGGGCGGTGTCACGGGCAGAGCGAGTCTGACCGGACCCGCGACTGTCAGGAGAACCTATGGACAGTGAGACTGCGCAGTGGAAATCTGGACCTCGTACGCGGGAACACAGCGGGAACAGAGAGGGAGCAGAGATGTTCGAGAATTCCGATGCATTCAGCGGCATGTCGTCAGGCGACATCGCGGCCTCGCGCAGCTTCTACGAAGGCGTGCTCGGCCTCACGGTTGAGGAGGGTATGGGTGGGCTGATCTCCGTCCAGCTCCCGAAGGGCGGCGCCGTGCTGATCTATCCGAAGGAAGATCACCAGCCTGCGACGTTCACCATCCTCAACTTCCCCGTCGAAGACATCGACGCTGTCGTCGACGAACTCGCCGCCAAAGGCGTGACCATGGAGCGGTACGAGGGCATGGGTCAGGACGAGAAGGGGATCATGCGCGGCAAGGCCGCCGACCGCGGTCCCGACATCGCGTGGTTCAAGGACCCGGCAGGCAACATCCTCTCCGTCCTGTCGAGCTGACGCCGCCCATAGCTGATCGCCTCAATCGGACTGCGACGAGAACGAATCCTCGATCGCGACCATCCAGGAGATGCCGAAACGGTCGACGAGCATGCCGAACTCGCCGCCCCAGGGCGCTTCGCCCAGGGGCACGATGGCCGTTCCGCCATCGACGAGGCCGTCCCAGGCGCCGTGCAGGTAGTCGGTATCGACGGAGCCTCCGCTCAGCGATACTGAAATTCCCTGAGGCTTCTCGTACTCCATGCCGGCGGGAGTGTCGGATGCCATGAGCACGAGCCCGCCGGGAGCGTTCAGTTGCGCGTGCATCACGAGGTTCTCCTCGCCCTCGGCAGACCCGCTACCGGGCATATCGCCGAAGGCGCTGACGGCGAGGTCTCCGCCGAGGACGCCCTGGTAGAACTCCATCGCCTCGCGGGCGGTGTCACGGAAAGACAGGTACGGGTTGAGGTTCGGCATGATCGCTCCTTCGTCTGGGTGCGGATGCAACCAGTGTGCGCCGTGCGCTGGCGATACTCAACGGTGTTCAGCGATCGCTCATTCCACGAGCTTGCCCTCGGACGACACCTCCCGCATGAGCGCCTGGATCTCGTCGGGCACGGGTGGGATCTCCTCGCGAGTCGCGCCAGTGGTCGGTGACCACACCAGGTTGACGCGCAGGGCCGGGTCCTCATCAGGGAAGTCGCTGCGGTTGTGGCATCCGCGGGTCTCGCGACGCTCGAGAGCGGCTTCGAGGGTCGCGCGCGCAGCCAGCGCCGACGCCTTCAGATCGAAGGCGTGTGCGAGATCCTGATAACCGGCGATGTCGGGATGGATGCCGATGTCGTTCATCCGTGCCTCGATCTGATCGAGCTCGGCGAGACCCGTGCGCAGCCCTACTTCTGACCGCACGACGCCGGCGTGATCGGTCAACGTGTTGCGGATAGCGCGCTGAAGGCCGCGGACGTTCTCCCGACCGTCTGCAGAGAGAAGATCGTCGATCTCGGCGCGCGCCTGCGCGATCGCCTCGGGAGATCGGCGCTGTGCATCGAGTGCCGCGGCGTGCTCTATCGCCGCCTGACCGACGATCCGGCCGTAGACGAGAAGTTCGATCAGCGAGTTGCCGCCGAGGCGGTTCGCGCCGTGCAGCCCACTGGACGCCTCGCCGATCGCGTAGAGGCCGTCGACGTCTGTGCCGTGGTCCTCTGGGCGCACCCATACGCCGCCCATCGAGTAGTGGGCGGTCGGCGCGATCTCGATCGGGTCCGTGGTGATGTCGAGCATCTGCAGTTCCATCATGGTCTGGTAGACGCGGGGGAGACGGGTCATGATCGTCTCGCGAGGCAGCTGCGATACGTCGAGCCAGACGCCACCGTTCTCTGTGCCGCGGCCCTCTTTGATCTCGGTGTAAGCGGCCAGGGCGACGCGGTCGCGGGTGGAGAGCTCCATCCGCTCCGGGTCGTACTTCTCCATGAAGCGCTCGCCGAGTGCGTTGCGCAGGATCCCGCCCTCCCCGCGCGCGGCTTCGGAGATCAGGGTGCCCGCCGCGCTCTCCGGTTCGATGATGCCGGACGGATGGAACTGCACGAGTTCGGGGTCCCGCAGGCGCGCGCCCGCATCTACGGCCAGACGGAACGAGTCGCCGGTGTTCTCGTCGCGGCGCGACGACGTGCGGCGCCAGATGCGGGTGTGGCCGCCGGCCGCGAGGATCACGGAATCCGCATGGATGAGATAGCGGGTGCCGTCATTCTGATCGAATCCGTACGCACCGAACACGACGTTGTCGCGCACGAGGATGCGAGTGATGTAGACGTTGTCGAGGATCGGTACGTCGAGCTGCTCGGCTCGGCGTACCAGTGTGCGCTGGATCTCCAGCCCGGTGTAGTCACCGGCGAACGCGGTGCGGCGGAAGGTGTGCGCGCCGAAGAAGCGCTGCGAAATGCGCCCGTCGTCCTCGCGCGCGAAGTCCATGCCCCAGCGTTCGAGATCGCGGATGCCTCGCTCGGCCCCCTGCGTCACGACCTCGACCGTATGCGGGTTGGCGAGCAGATAGCTCTCCTTGATGGTGTCGGCAGCGTGCTGCTGCCAGCTGTCGTCGGCATCCATCGTGCCGAGGGCGGCATTGATGCCGCCGGCTGCGAGAGAAGTGTGTGCGTCGTTACGAGGGCGCTTGCCGACAGCCAGCACATCCACGCCGCGCTCGGCGACTTCGATCGCAGCGCGCAGGCCCGACCCTCCGGTGCCGATGACCAGGACGGTGGTGGAGATCTGTCGTTCGCGTGTGCTCATGCTCCAACGCTAAGAACATCTCTGCGATAACTCCAATGCATAGTTTCACTGGTCCTGATAGCGTAAACACATGAACCTGGAGCAGTTGCGTGGTTTCGTCGAAGTGGCGGATCTCGGGCATTTCACGCGTGCCGCCGAGAGCCTGCATCTGGCGCAACCGTCGCTGAGTCGCCAGATCTCCTCGCTCGAGCAGGAACTGGGCGCCGAATTGTTCCATCGCGCGCGCGGTAACATCTCGCTCACGTCAGCGGGGGAGACCCTCCTGCCACGCGCACGGCGGATGCTCGCGGATGCCGACGCCATCCGCTCCGAGATGGCGGAGCTCGCCGGGCTCCAGCGCGGGCGCGTGCGCCTCGGCGCCAGCCCGACGCTCTGCATCAGTCTGGTCGCCGAGGCGATGGGGGTGTTCCATGCGGCGCATCCAGGAGTGGAGCTGCTGCTCACAGAGGCCGGCTCGCACGTGCTCATCGAGCAGCTCTCTGCCGGCGCGCTCGACATGGCGCTCATCACGTTGTCCGACCGGTTGCCCGTCACTGGGTCGGCCCTGGTGCGCACGCCGTTGCTGACCGAGGAGCTCGTGGTCGTCTCATCGGCGGCGCAGCCCCCCGTGACGACCGGCGTGGGCATCGACCTCGACGAGCTCGCTCGGCTGCCGCTCGTGTTCTTCGCGAACACCTATGACCTGCGCGCCACGACGGATGCTGCATTCCGTGCAGCCGGTCTCGCTCCGACGCCGGTGGTGGAGGGGGCGGAGATGGATGCTGTGCTGCGCTTCGTCGAGCGCGGCCTGGGCGTCGCGGTCGTACCCGCCATGGTTCTGCTCGATCGTCCGGAGCTCCGGTCGGTGCGCCTCGTCGATCCGCGTCTCGCCCGCACCATCGGTCTCGCCCACCGCTCCGACGTCAATCCGACGCGAGCCGCTGCGGCCATGCGCCGCGTGATCGTGCGCACGGCCCGCGAGCTCGTCGAGCGCGACCCGGACACGATGGCACTGGTGGCTGCCGCCGTCAGGCCGTGACGCGGCGAAGCCGTTCAGCGAACTCGGCGGGATGCTCGACGAAGCCGGTGTGGTCGCCGGGGAATCGCTCGGGCGCGATGTCGAGGAGATCAGCCAAGGCCGTCGCCGTCCGCTCGCACAGTTGACCCGCAGATTCCGCTCCGATGCCGACGATGATCGGAGCGCCGGCCCGCAGCAGATCGACGCGAGGCGCCCAGTACACGCTCGCGCGGTACTCGTGGAAGAACCAGTACGCCTCATCGGCGACGGTCTGCGGATCACGGTCGCCGCCGAAGATCTCCTGGAGCATGCCAGGAGGAACGTCGATCGTCGCCTGGCGGAAGAACCGTTCCCAGGCACCGACGACATCGCCGGATCCGTACACCGCGATCATCTCCTCCGTCATCCTCCGCTGACCTGCAGCATCGTCGAGCAGCGTGATGAGCGGTGGCTCGTGGGCGATGACGGTTGCCGTGAGTTCGGGGTGGTCCTGGGCGAAGGCGAGCGCGGTGACTGCTCCGCCACTCGACCCCAGCACGATCGCGGCGCCGGCGTCGACATGACGGACCAGGGCCGCGAGGTCATTCGCACGTTGCTCCGCCGTCGAATCAGCGGTGCTGTCGAGGAGGGTGCTCCGGCGAATCCCGCGCGGATCGGCTGTCAGAACGGTGTGATCGGAGGCCAGGGCGTCCGCGAGGCCGTTGAAGGGCTCGGCGTCCATCGGGGCGCCGATCAGCGCGATGAGCGGCCCATCGCCGCGGACCTCGTAGTGGAGTCGCGCGTCGGCGACGTCGAGGGTGGCTGTCGTGATCTTCATTGTGATTCTCCTTGTTGGGTGGATGATGCAGGGGACGGGATCGGGCGTGCGTTCGATTGGAAGCGGTCGATGATCGCGGGCGCGCACGCCGACACGGCGAGTGCGAGCGCCAGGGGGATGGCCAGCGCGGCGGTCAGGGAGCTGAACTCGGCGACGACGCCGATCAGGGCGGGGCCGATGAGCCCGCCGCCATAGCTGATCGTCGCGACGATCGAGAGCACGCCAGGTGTGACGCCTGCAGCGGCGAGAGTGCCTATGGTGATCGGCCAGACCAGTGCTGCTCCTGCGCCGGTGAGGAACCATCCGGTGGCAGCGCAGAGTGTCGACCCGCCCGATGGCAGTGACGGGGAGAGTATGACGAGAAAATACCCGCAGGCGCCGATGACCCCGGTCAGACGCAACGTGCGTCGCGCCCCGAGCGTCGAACGGAGACGATCGCCGGTGAACCGCATGATCGTCATCGCGCCGAAGAACAGTGCGTACATCAGGGAGCCGGTCGCGGGGGTCGCTCCCAGCTCGTGCGTCGCATGCACGCCCGCCCAGTCCACGGCCGCGCCCTCTGCGATGAAGGCGGCCGTGCCGAGCGCTCCGAGAGCGGCGGTCCATCCCCACATCTCGCGTCGCATCCGAGTCTGAGGGACCGTTGCGACCTGCGCCGGCGAGGTCAGGTCGTGCGTGCTCGCCAGAGCGCGCCCGAGCAACGAAGCGACGGCCGCGATCGCCACCGCACCCGCCGCCGTCACCACGCGAGCATCGAGCCCGATGTGCAGGAGTCCTGAGACGACGAGGCCACCGCCTGCGGCGCCAAGGGTCCAGTATCCGTGCATGCGCGCGATCACCGGTCGCCCCGCGGCTCGTTCGACAGACATCGCCGATGCGCTGAGCCCTACGTTCAGTGTTCCGCTGGCGACTCCGAACAGAGCTGTCGCGGCGATCAACGCCCCGAAGGAAGGCATGGCACCGGCAGCGCCGAGCGAGACCGCGGCCGCGGGAAACGCCGAACGCACGATGGTGACGTGTGTCACCCGGCCGGCCAGCCGCCCAGCGACCGGCATCGCAACGGATGCACCGGCGGCCAGCACCAGCAGGACGATCGCGAGTCCGCCCGGACCGAGACTCAGTCGCGCGTCGAGCGAGGGGAGGCCGGCGCCCCACAACGCGGTCAGCAGACCGGTGAACCCGTGAAGTGCCGTCACCATCGTCCGCTCAGTCCTGATGCTGTCCATACGTCCACACTCGTCTGGAGCGGCGGTCGAACTCCAACACCCATCGGCGTAGGATTCACCCACATCTGTTGTGAATCAAGGGGCCGAGATGTCGGATGAACTGGAGCTGCGGCTGCTGCGGCACTTCATCGTCGTGGCGGAGGAACTGCACTTCAGCCGCGCCGCCGAGCGACTCTTCATCGCGCAGCAGGCACTCAGCCGCGACATCCGGCGTCTTGAGGAGCGGGTGGGAACGCCGCTGTTCGACCGGTCGACCCGACGCGTGGCGTTGACGCAGGCAGGACGCCGTCTGCTGCCGCGAGCCAAGGAGCTTCTCGGGTTGCACGACCTTGCCATGCGGGAGCTTCGGGAAGAGGTTCCGCTGGTCGTCGACGTCGTGAATTCCGTCTTCGCGCCGGCCCGAGTCCTGGACGCAGCACGGCGGCGGGCACCTGAACTCGAGTTCTTCGCGCTGTACGGCAGTGCCAACAGCCTCGCAGACGTGATCCCCGATGCGCGTCGTGCCGATGTGTCATTCGGGTGGTTGCGACGCCCCGGATCGGACCTGCGGTCGCAGTCGGTCAGATACGAGCGTCTCGCAGTGCTGATCCCCGAGACCCATGGCCTTGCCGCGCTCGACGAGGTCCCCCTCGAGATGCTGCGGGACACGCGGGTGTGCTCGAGAGCGGGAGACCATGTGACGGCGGGATGGGTGGAGGCGACGAGTCAGCTTCTCGCGCCGTTCGGCATCGATCCGACGATCGGGCACCCGCCGGTTCCCGGCGGCGACGAACTCGCCCAGCATCTGCGGGTCAGGCAGGCTCCGATTCTCGCCCTGATGTCGCAACCGCCGGTGGCCGATGCGGTGCTGCGTCCGATCGTCGATCCGATCCCGCTCTACCCGTGGACGATGACGTGGCGTGCCGACGTGGAGCACGAGGGTGTTCGTGCGTTGCGCGAAGCCGCAGCGGAGCTCGCGGCATCTCGAGGGTGGCTGGACATTCCGGACGGCGCCTGGCTCCTCGAGCCCGGGAACAGGACGATTCTCCGCTGAATGGTCACACTCGCGCGTTCCGAGCATCGGTCGCCGTCGCCGCCGGCGTCGTTCGGCTGCGCCTGGCATTGACCAGCGCGATGCTGCCCAGTACGAGGCCGATGCCCAGCATCTGCAGTGCGCTGAGCGTCTCGCCGCTGATCAGCACACCGAGTGCGACACCCGTCACGGGGTTGAGCAGCCCGATCACGCCGACGACACCGGCGGGCAGATGCCGGAAGCCGCTGAACCAGCAGAAGAAGCCGAGAGCGGTCGCGATCAGGCTGACGTATGCGAACGCAGTGAGCTCACTGGGGGAGACGGCTGGCGGCGGTCCCTCGAACAGTGCGGCGACGATCGTCAGTTCGATGCCGCCGACGAGCAGCTGCCACGCCGTGACGGTGAGGACGGGCGTGCCGTCGTTCCAACGCTTCATGAGGATCGCCCCGAGGGCCGACATCGCCATGGACGCGAACGACGCTGCGATGCCCCAGATGTCGAGCCGTCCTGTGGCGGTGCCGACGATGAGCAGCACGCCTGCGGCGCCGACGCCGGCGCCGATCAGGACACGCGGGCTCGGACGCTCATGCAGGATCAGCCAGGCGAACGCCGCGATCATCAGTGGCGCCACCGAGGTGATGGAGGCCGCGACGCTGGAGGGAAGCAGCTGAGCGGCCACGTAGACCAGGCAGAAGAACAGCCCCATGTTCAACGTGCCGAGCACGATGGATCGCCACCACCAGGCACCGCGGGGGAGTCGCCTGACGACGAGCAGCAGGACGAGCCCGGCCGGCAGTGCGCGAATGGCCGACCCCCAGAGCGGCGAGTCGGCCGGCAGGAACTCACGTGTGACCCAATAGGTGGAACCGAAGACGATCGGTCCGATCGCGGCGATGAGCGGCCACCGTGCCGCACTCCAGAGGTGGAGCAGTCGACGCGAATTAGTTTCCATGGAAACAAGTATACGTTCCGCGGAAAGTAAGATCGATCCCATGCTTGAGATCGATCGAGTCGCGCGTTTCGTCGAGCAATGGCGCGAGCAGCGTCCCGATCTCGATCCGAGCCCGATGGCGATCATCGGACGGATGCGGCGGGTCTCGGATGACTTCACCGCCTCGCTCATCGAGAACTATCGCCGGTTCGGGATCGGCGAGGGGGAGTTCGACGTGCTGTGCGCGCTGCGTCGCGCGGGCGACCCGTTCGCCCTGCCGCAGGGTGAGATCGCGGAGCACACCATGGTGACCGCAGGGGCGACATCGAAGCGGGTGGACCGCCTGATGGCCGGCGGCCTGGTCTCACGGCAGCCGCTCGCCGTCGACGGACGTGGTCGTGTCGTGACATTGACGGGGCGTGGACGTGCCTTGATCGACGAGATGTATCCCATCCACCTGGCGACCGAAGAGGCGTTGCTCGCGCCGCTGGACGCGACTGAACGCGCTCAGCT
Organism: Microbacterium murale; assembly: GCF_030815955.1. Lineage (NCBI taxonomy): Bacteria > Bacillati > Actinomycetota > Actinomycetes > Micrococcales > Microbacteriaceae > Microbacterium > Microbacterium murale. Next base: position 2,643,100 of record NZ_JAUSXK010000001.1, read on the forward strand.
CGAAGCGCTGCTGGTCAAGCTCGCCATCGGCTGACGTAGACTCAAGTCAGTTCTGCTTCGACGCCCGCGGATGCAGAACACCGGATGCTGCGCCGAGCGCCGCTCCGACGAGAGTGTCCACGATCCGCTCCCACGCGACCTCCATCGACCCGATCTCCCCGGTCGCCGCTCCGGTGAGCAGCAGCACGAGCGGCGTGATGAACACCAGCGCGAGGGCGTAGTTGCGGATGACGACGAGCTCGATCGTGAATTGCAGCGTGCCGAGCAGGAGCGCAAGCCACAGCCCGGACGGATGCAGCAGCGAGAGCAGAGCGTATGCGCCGACGCCGACCACTGTGCCCAGCATCCGGTGCAGACCGCGTTGGAATGCCGCTCTGCGGGCCGCGGCCACACCGATCACTGCGACGGCCGCGCCGACGATCCAGTAACTCCGGCCCGGGTCGACGATCAGGCCGAGAAGCACTCCGAGCACGGAGACGATGGCGACGCGAACCAGCAGAGTGCGAGCGCCCGCATCCAGCGCCGGACCCGGCAGCAGGTCGCGCAGCGGACGCGCCCGTTTCGCCCGCACCGTCGGCAGCAGCAGAGGTGTCAGAGTCACGAGGTACGAGAACACGCAACCGGCTGCGAACGCCGCGATGTATGCAAGCGGTGAGATCTTCGAGCCGGCGATCACATGGGCGGACAACCCGAACACCAGCACGAAGAACAGCGGTCCCGGCGGACCCAGCCTGAACCCGAACGCCAGAGCTGCACTGACGATCGCGACGACCACGACGCCGACGCTCACGAGCCACGGATCGCCCGCCACGAGAACGCCGAGCACAGCGCTGGCGATCAGCCCCGCACCGACGAACGGCAGTACCTTCGCGCGCTCGACAACGGGTGAGAACCCCGCGAACAGCACCGTGAAGGCGCCGGAAGCGGCGATGAAGCCGAGGACCGGCAGCCCGACCAGCGTCATGACCGTGATCGGCACGGCGAGCCCGAGCGCCGCCTGAAGTCCCAGCTGCCAACGAGGACCGGGCGACGGGCCGAAGGCGAAGAGACTCACAGAACTATTGTCCTCCCTTCCTCCGGACGCCCTCGTCGAGGAGTCGCCACAGACATGCCCACTGTGCGGGCGAGAGATCTCTCGGCAGTGCCGCTCGTGCGACACCGGCTTCACCGAGCGCCCGAACTATGCCCTGCGGCGGATGTCCGATCCCGCGGAGGATCTGCCGGATGCCGTTGCCAGGACTTCGGAAGACGGCGCCGACGAATCGTTCGAAACGGCGCCGCTCACGATGGTCGATGAGTGGAGATGCGCGGCGCTCGATCGAGAGTATGCCGCCGTCCACCGCCGGCATCGGGCGGAAGTGGCGCGCCGGAACGCGGTCGTGCAGACGGAAGGTGTACCAGGGGCCGGCCTGAGCTGTCATCATGGTCGCACCTCCGACGCCGGCGCGCTTGCGTGCGACCTCCCACTGGGTGAGGAGGATCGCGTGCTGCCATCCCTCCGCGTCCATCAACCTGCGCAGCAGCGGTGTCGTCAGGTGGAACGGGATGTTCCCGACGATCACCGGTCGGGTCAGCGGCTCGTGCATGGCATCGGCGTGATGGATGCTGGCCCCGTGGACGCGGCTGCGCAGCCGGTCCACACGTCGCACATCGATGTCGATGGCGCGGAGGTCCCGCCCCAATCGGGCGAGGTGCCGCGTGAGAGCACCGTCGCCGGCACCGATCTCGAGGATCGGACCGTCGGTGGCTGCGGTCAGCGTCGTGATGCGCTGCAGCGTCGGGCGGTGGATGAGAAAGTTCTGGCCGAGTTCGTGTCGGCCACCGGTATGGGATCGAGGTCGCAAGATGCGCTCCAGTCATGAGGAAAGGAGCACCCGGCTGCGGGCGTGCGAGGGCACAGCGAACGCGCCTCCGGGTGCAGGACATCCGGAACGACGCGCAGTGGCGTTATGCGACCATCAACGCGCCGTCAGGCGCGGCGGTCGCGGAACGTGAAGCAACGCGCGTCGAACTGCGCGCTCTTTATTATCGAACCCATGGCCGACAGTCTACGGGCCGACTCAGCGTGCCGCGAGCCACTCGGCGAACGTCTGGTCGGTGAGCAGAGCATCCGGGTCCGGCAGCGCGAGACCAGCGCGCATTCCCTTCATCTGCCTGGTGGGAATGCTGATGGAGGGGGTCCACCCGCGATGCCCTGTCGCTCGAGCGTACGCCCTGACCATCTCATCGAGTGCTTCCTCGCGCGGGCCGGCGATGTCCTGCGCCCGACCTCGGGCGTCGCCGACGGCAAGGGTGACGAGACGCTCGCCGACGTCACGAGCGGCGATCGGCTGCGTGCGCGCTCGAGGCGCGAGGTGCAGCGGGCCGACCTTCGCCTGCGCGAACATCTGACCGGCGAACTCGTGGAACTGTGTCGCACGCTGAATCGTCCACGGCACCGGCGAAGCCTCGACGATCTTCTCCTGTGCGACCTTGCCCGCGTAGTAGTCGTACGGCATCCGATCGATCCCGACGATCGACAGCAGCACGATGTGCCCGACGCCCGCATCTGCCGCGGCATCGATGAGATTCCCAGTCGCCGCGGTGAAGAACTCGATGGCCGCTGCGGCCTTCAGCGTCGACACGTTCGCGGTGTCGATCACGGCGTCGACGCCGACGAGCGCCGCCGCCAGCCCGTTTCCCCTGACGAGGTCCACGCCCTGCGAGCGGCTGAGGACGACAGCCTCATGCCCGGCATTGCGCACGGCCTCGACCGTGGGACCTCCGACGACGCCTGTTCCTCCTGCGATCGCGATCCTCATCAGATGTTCTCCTTCGTCTTGTCGGTTTTCTCTGGACTCGGCCGTTCCGCGCGCGGTCCGGGAAGCATGAGCACGCGTCGTACAGTCATGCTCATACTCATTCGACGACATAGCCATCGACAATGTGAGGACGTGGCTCACATTTCCCAGCGCTGCATCGTCGACATTGAGGAAGGGTGAGATGGGATGGACCAGATCGACGAGCTCCAGAGGGAGCGACGGACGCTGCTCGCGCTCGCGTATCGAATGCTCGGCACGGTCGCCGACGCCGAGGATGCCGTGCAGGAGACCTACGTGCGGTGGTATCGGCTGCCGGATGTCGAACGCGCGCGGATCGAGAACCCCGCCGCCTGGCTCACCAGGGTCGCGAGCCGGATCTGCCTCGACATGCTGGGCTCTGCCCGCGCTCGTCGCGAGCGCTACGTCGGCGAGTGGTTACCCGAGCCGCTTCCGGGGGAGTCTGCGATAGCTGCGGCCGTGCCAGTCGATCCGCTCGACCGTGTCACCCTCGACGAGTCCGTGAGCCTCGCGCTTATGGTCGTGCTGGAATCGCTCACCCCCGCCGGGCGGGTCGCCTTCGTGCTGCACGACATCTTCGCCGTGCCGTTCGCTGAGATCGCCGAGACGGTCGGACGAACGCCGGACGCCACCAGGCGGCTCGCCTCCCAGGCACGACGACGTGTTCGGGAGCGCCGCGCCGGTGCCGCTTCCAGGGAACAGCATGACGCGGTCGCTCGTGCCTTTGCCGAGGCGACGGCGACCGGACAACTCTCGACGCTGATCTCGCTGCTGGACCCCGACGTGGTGCTGCGCTCGGACGGCGGGGGGAAGGTCTCTGCGGCTCGTCGGCCCGTGGTCGGCGCCGATCGTGTGGCGCGATTCCTGCTCGGGCTCCCTCATCTTGAGCCGACCGCCAGGATCGAACCGCGGCTCGGTCCCGAGGGGCTCGCGTTCCTCGTCACGATCGATGGTCGTACGGATTCGGTCATCTCGGTGGATGTGGCGGGCGAGCGCATCACGGACGTCTACATCGTCCGCAATCCCGACAAACTCACACTCTGGCGGTGATCTCCCTCAGAGGGATCGTCCCTGATCTCTCATCGGTACGATGACGTCGTGACCACAGTGACCGCCCGCCCCGGCATCGCCGAGCGGCTTTCGAGGATGATTCAGCTGCCGACGGTGTCGGCTGAGCTCGAAGTACGCGGGCACGAGCCGTTCGAGAAGTTCGTGGCGCTCATCGCCGAGCTGTACCCGCTCACCCATGAACGGTTGTCGCTCGAGCGTCACACCGAGTTCGGGCTGCTCTTCCACTGGGATGGGGCATCGAGTGCCGACCCGCTGGTTCTGATGGCGCACTACGACGTCGTGCCCGTCGGCGAGAGCGATGACTGGACGTATCCGCCGTTCGCGGGCACGATCGCCGACGGCCGGGTCCACGGACGCGGCGCCCTGGATGACAAGGGCCCACTCATCGTCGTGCTCGAGGCGGTCGAGAACCTGCTGGCGAACGGCTTCGTGCCCGCACGCGACGTGTACCTCTCGTTCGGCGGCAACGAAGAGACCTTCGGTGCGGCTGCCGTGGAGATCGCGCGCGTCATGAAGGAGCGCGGGATCGTCCCCTGGCTCGTGCTCGACGAGGGCGGCGCGGTCGTCGATGCGCCGCTGTCCTTCGTTCAGGGCCGTGCCGCGATGATCGGCGTCGGAGAGAAGGGCGTGCTGACGCTGAAGCTCAGTGCGCGCGGCGAGGGCGGGCACGCGTCCGCGCCACCGACGCTCACCGCCGTGCGACGCATCGCCCGCGCCGTGAACCGACTCGCGCCGTCCACATTCCGCCCTCGGACGCCGAAGGCGATCTCCCGGATGCTGTCACAGTTCTCCGAGCAGGCCAGCGGGCCCTCCCGACTGCTGCTCAAGATGCTCGCACGCGTGCCGTTCCTCACGGCGCGCGTGTTCGCGGCGCTGGGCGGGGAACCAGCCGCCATGGTGCGCACCACGGTCGCCGCCACCATGCAGACAGGCGGTACAGCGGCGAATGTCATCCCCTCGCAGGCATCCGCGACGGTGAACCTGCGCATCGCGCTCGGGGAGAGCGTCGACAGCGCTGTCGTGCGCGTACGCCGTCGAGTTCGCGACCCGCTCGTCGAGATCGAAGTACTCGAAGGCAGCGAGCCCTCGCCGGAGTCACCGACCGACAACGCGCAGTTCGCGCTTCTCGGCGAAGCATTGGACGAGTCGTTCCCCGGCGTCCGCCCCGTCCCGTACGTGATGATGGCAGCCACTGACTCGCGCCACTTCCATCGCTACGCGCCGGCGGTGTACCGGTTCGCTCCTCTGGAGATGTCGAACGCGCAGCGCGCGTCGATCCATGGGGTCGACGAGAGTGTGGAGATCGCCACGCTCGAACGGGGCGAGGCGTTCCACCGGGCGCTGCTCGAACGTCTCCGTTGAACCTGAGTACCGGCATCCGCGGTACCCGGTGTGCCGTAGAGTGACCTCACCCGAAATCTCAAGAAGGAGCAATGGTGCCCCGTTCTGTCAGCCTGAGCGCGCTCGCCGCGGTCGTCGGTTTCCTCGCCTTCGTGGAGTTCACCAGCGGCGTGCTGCAGGGCTACTACACGCCGATGCTCTCCGACATCGCGCGGCATCTGCAGATCCACGACGCCGACGTGAACTGGTTCGAGGGCACGCAGCTCATGCTCTCGGCGCTGGTCGTTCCGGCCTTCGCGAAGCTCGGCGACATGGTCGGCCACAAGCGGATGCTGCTGATCTCCACCGCACTGACAGCGGTGGCCGCTCTTGCGCTGCCCTTCACGGACTCGTTCTGGGTGTTCCTCGTGGCGTGGACGCTGATGGGCTTCTACGTCGTCTGGCTGCCGCTGGAGATCGCGCTGATCTGGTCGCGATCGCGGAAGATGGAGGGCCGCTCGATCCTGACCGCACGGGCGGCGGGTCTGCTCGTCGCGGCGCTCGAGGCCGGAGCCATCGGCGGTGCGCTGATCGGGGGTGCGCTCATCGACGTGCTGCCGCTGACCATCGTGCTGCTGATCCCTGCGCTGCTCGTGATCGTCTGCTTCTTCGTCATCCTGTTCGGGGTGAAGGAGTCGCCGGACTCGACGGGCGGTGTGCTCGACATGGTCGGCCTCGTGCTCATCTCGATCGCGCTCATCTGCTTCACCGGCGGGCTGAGCATGCTGCGTCTAGACGGGGGCCTCGTGAATCCATGGTCGTGGATCGTCGTCGCCCTCGGGCTGCTGCTCGTCGTGCCGTTCGCACTGTGGGAGCTTCGGCACGATGACCCGCTCATCGACGTGCGGATGTTCCGCTCACCCGCGCTCTGGCCGGTGTTCGTCACCGCAGGTCTGTTCGGGGTGAGCGTGCTCGGTGCCCAGGCTCCGCTGTCGACCTTCGCCCGCACCGATCCGTCTGTGTACGGCTATGGGCTCGGAACCACCGGCTTCGCGACATCGCTCATCATCGGCATCTACCTGATCGGCATGATCACGGGCGCGCTGCTGTACTCGAAGATCGCGCGACTCACCACGCCGCGACTCACGCTGATCGGCGCCGCACTTCTGGTCGGCATCGGATTCTCGATGTTCCTGCCCTTCCACGACTCGTATGCGCAGGTGATCACGAACATGGTGATCGTCGGTCTCGGGTCCGGTGCACTCGTCGCCGCGCTGCCCGCGGCTGCAGCATCCGCTGCGCCCGCAACCCAGACCGGTGTCGCAACCGGACTCACCAACTCCGTCAAGACCGTCGGCGGGGCGATCGCCTCGTGCATCTTCGGCATCGCGCTCCTGCACGGGTTCGCCGCGACGGCGTCCGGGGCGGAAGGAACGGCGGGTTCGCTCGAGGGCTACATGATCGTGTGGATCGTCTGCGGCGCGACCGCGCTCGCCGCGGCAGTGCTGTTGCTGTTCGTGCCGAAGAACTCGTTCACCGATCACGCAGTGGATGCGGCGGAAGAGCTGCCCGTTCTACCGTGAGCTCAGCCTGCCGGGTTCACACGCGGCGGGTTGTGCATGAACTCGATCCGGATGCCGCTGTCATCCTCGACGAACGACGCGTAGTACCGGTCGTTGAATCGCGGATAGAGCTTGGGGTCGCGGACGGCGGTCCAGCCCGCGTCGAGTGCGATCGCATGGAGGCGGTCGACCTCCGCGCGTGATTCGACGGCGAAGGCGAGGTGCTGCCATCCCACCTCGCCATGCCGGTGCGGACCGGTGCCCGCTTCGCGGGCGGGGAAGATGATCAGCTCCGTCTCACCGTCGCGCTGCCAGGCGACCGAGTTCTCGGCGTCGTCGCGGGTGAAGCCAAGGGCGTCCATCACAGGATGGAACTGCGAGATCGCGTGAGGCAGGTCTTCGACGGTGATACCCAGATGATCGAGAAGAGGCATCCTGCCAGTCTTGCCCATGCCTCCGAGATCGTCGAGTGTGCGCTCAGAACAACGCGGTCGGAAGTGCGCCCTCGAACTCGAGCAACCAGCGTTTCGTCAGCAGGCCCTGTCCGCTGTCGCCGCCTGAGTAGCCGCCAAGCCCGTCGCTCGCGACGACACGATGACACGGGACGATGATCGGGATCGGGTTCGCGCCCATGACGGCACCGACGCCACGGGCGGGGATGCTCGTGCCGCTCCTCGCCGCAAGCTCACCGTAGGTGATCGACTGCCCGTGATCGACGGTCTCCGCCAAGGCGGTCAGAACCGCGTGCGTGACCTCGGTCTGAGCTCCGAGGTCGAAGGGAAGGTCGAAGCGGGTCAGCCGGCCGTCGAAGTAGGCACGTAGTTGCCGCAGCGCCTCGGTGAGCAGCGGGTCATCCTGCGCAGGCGGCGGGGGTGCGGATCGCCAGGCCACGCCTGTGATCGACTGACCGTCGCTGATCACGGTGAGCTGGCCTACGGGCGATGAGAGTGTGCCGGACGACGACATGACCATGACCCTAGCCGTCGCCGCGGACATCGAAACGTCTGGGGCGCGGCGCCGTCAGAGTTCGATCCCGTTGGACTCGTCGTTGACGCCGGCGTTGTCGCCCTTGCGGGATTCGACGGCGAACAGCCAGACCAGCGAGACGATCGCAGCGAGCAGCAGCCCGAGCCATACATTCTGCAGGACGAGTCCGATCACCACCCCGAGTACGACGAGCACGACCGTGCCGCCGAGCCAACTCCAGCGCTGCTTCTTCGATGCCGCCATGGCCCCAGCATAGGTCGATGTCCGTCGGTGCTGCTCGTCAACGTCGGCGATGATCTTCCGGCGCCAGTCGTGGACCCCGGCGATCCTCGCGTACGCCGCTGGCCAGGATGAGGCGGATGACGCGGTGCCGGTGGCCGGCCCAGGGCGCGAGGAGTGCCAGCATCCCGTCGTCGTCGACGCGTGAGCCGGTAAGCGCGAAGCCGACCTCGTGTGCGAGATGGTAGTCGCCGACGCTCACGGCATCCGGGTCCCCGAGCGCGCGGATGCGGGTCTCCGAGGATGTCCACGCGCCGATGCCGGGAAGGCTGGTGAGGATGCGGTCCCGCTCTGCGCCGGTGCGCGCCGCGAGCACGACGTCGCTGATCCGCTGGCCCCGCTCGGCGGCGCGCACGATCGCGCGGGACTGAGGGGGCTCGACGCCGGCGCGGTGCCAGGCCCACGAGGGGATCAGACGCCAACCCTCGATCGTCGGCGGAGCGAACATCGGTCGCGGAGTCGGCCCGGGCGCGCGTTCACCGAAGCGGGTGATGAGGGCGCGCCACGCCCCGAACGCCTGGAACGAGGTGACCTTCTGCTCGATCACGGCGCTCGCGAGCGAGTCGAAGACCAGATCGGTGCGGGTCAGGCGTGTGCCGACCGTGCGGCGAGCGACGTCGGCAAGGAACGGATGCCCCGCATCTATGAGAGTCGACGCATCGAAACCGTTCGCATCGTCGTCTGCACCGCAGAGGGCGGGCAACTGGGTGAGAGCCCAGTCCGCCCCGGGGCCCCACGCAGTTGCGTGGATCCCGTCGCTGCTCTGCCTCAGCGCCAGCGTCGCGACACCTTCCGGCGTGCGGCTCGCGCGCCACAGCGTCGTGCCGTCGACCAGCATGGTCGGGTCCTTGGGCCCGCGCATGAGCACCCCGACCGTGCGGTAGAGATGCAGCGGGTGCGCCGGTCGGTATGTCGTGCTGCGCGGCGGTTCCGTCGCGGCTGCCGCGGTCGTGGCATCCGCTGTCTTCGTCATGCGAACACACTACGTCGCGCCGCTGACACCGGTCCGCATCGAAGCGAGCCCGAGATTCTCAGAAGCGGTCGGGTGAAGGCGTGCCGTGGCCGTAGCGGATCACGACGTCTGCGTGCCGGTCGAAGCGGTACCCGACGCCGCGCACCGTGCGCACGATGTCTTCGTAACGTCCGAGCTTGGCGCGCAGTCGACGCACGTGCACGTCGATCGTGCGCTCACCGGGAGTCTCGTCATCCGGCGACTGCCACAGCGCGCCGACCAGCTCGGTGCGCTCGATCGTGCGTCCCTCGCGGAGCACGAGGTACTGCAGCAGCTCGAACTCCTTATAGGTGAACGCCGCGGAGTCTCCGTCGATCAGCACGCGCTTGCGGGAGATGTCGACCGTGACGCCGTAGTCCTCGTCCTGCTCTTCGTCTTCGGCGGCCTTGGTGCGGGCGATCGCACCCGGCTCCTGCAGGGCCAGGCGTACGACGTCGAGGTCGCGGCCGCCCGAACCATGTGGGGCGAGGGCCACGGTCGCGTGGGTCTCAGCGCCAGGTGCGAGTTCAGCGAGCGTGCGGCGGAGCGCGTCGACGAGCAGCGGCAGGCTCACACCGGCTTCGGCGGCCTTGATCTCGTCGAGGCCGACGTAGAGGGCGAAGCCACGCGGGGAGCGGGTCGCGGGGAGGTCGGCGGCAACGGCGGGTGCCTGCTCGACGAGCGGCGGAACAGCACGCAGATGAGGGGCACGGGTGGCAGAACGCTCAAGGGTTGCGATGTTCGACATGATGATGGGTTCCTTGCGAAGGGTGAGCCGATACGGCTCTGATGTGTTGCATGAATGACCGGGAGGGCCGGGAGCGAGCACGCAGGTGGGTGCTCGGGGCTCCGTCTTCGCAGATCGCGAATAAGCAGAGCGGGCGCGGGGCGGCTGGGGTCAGCTACACATTCGGCAACACATGCCAACGCAGCCGGGCATCATCATCCCGGCAGTCCTGTTCGCCTCCTGGGCGGACGAGGGGCGCGCGTTGGTGGTCATGGGGGGATTATTACTGAGAAAGTCGTGCTGTGTCAAAACGTAACCTTGTGCGACCGGGTGGGCTTACCGTGGAATGATGACTGGTTCTCACATCGTCGACGGCTTCATACTCACCGATGAGAAGGATGCGTCGCGATACACCCTCACTCGTGACGGGGTGCTGGTGAGTGTTCTCGACTATCGCGACGACGGCAGCACGATCGCCCTGACCAGGGCTTTCACGATCCCGACTTTCCGCGGAAGCGGGCATGCGGCGCGAGTAGTTCACGGCGCAGTGTCCGACATCGAGAGTCGTGGTGATCGCAAGGTCGACCCCGTGTGCTGGTACGTCGCAGAATGGTTCGACGCGAACCCTGAACACGCCGGGCTGCTGCGTCGTCGCTGATGCCACGAAGTGTGACGCACTGTTACGTCAGGTACAGCGTCCTGCAAGGATGAGGACATGAAACTCGCTGAGGCGCTGACCGCCAGAGCAGACCTGCAGCGCCGCATCGAACAGTTGCGCGCCCGCATCACCGCGAATGCCCGTTATCAGGAGGGCGAGGAGCCGGCAGAAGACGCCGCAGCCCTGTTGGGTGAGGCCGAGGCTTCCCTCGGTCAACTGCGCGATCTCATCCGCCGGATCAACGCGACCAACTCCCGTCTCGTTCTCGGCGCGGACGGGACCATGACCGATGCGCTCGCCGCGCGCGATGTGCTGCGGCTGCAGCATTCTCTGTTGGCGGATGCTGCAGCCGCAGCATCCGGAACCAACACGGGGATGCGGCAGATGCGATCCGAGCTTCGGCAGATCGCCGCGTTGCCGGTCGCAGAACTGCGCGCGGCTGCCGACGGCATCGCACAGGAGCTGCGCGAGCTGGACAACAGGATCCAGCAGGCGAACTGGACGTACGACCTGGAGGAGTAGAGCGGAAGTCGGTAGCCAAGACGAGGCGGACACAAGCCCTGCCGGAGGGTCAAATCCGGCCCTGCAGGGCGGAGGGCAGCCCAGATCTCGCATCGCGCAGCCCTGCACGCCGCACAGGTGAAAGTGCATCTCGCACACTGCATGACCGCGTGTCGATCGTCGTGGTGAGGGTGGGTCAGGGGACCTTCCGGCTCGAATCCACAGGTTCTCATCCGATACGATGGAACTCTGCTCAGCACCGTTCGCTGAGGCGGTCAGCGCCGAGAACGGACGCTGGTCCGAGGCTTGAAACCTCCGGCATCCTCACCAGACACCGGAGGTTTTTCCATGTCTTCACCCCTGCGCGCTCACCCCACAGCAAGATGGTGGGCTCTGTTCGTCATCTCTCTGACGCAGCTCGTCGTCGTCCTCGACGGCACGATCGTCAACATCGCTCTGCCACAGGCGCAGATCGCGCTGCAGATGGACGACCACCTGCGCCAATGGGTCGTCACCGCGTACGCGCTCTCGTTCGGCGCGCTGCTGCTCCTCGGCGGGCGCATCGCCGACTACTGGGGTCGTAAGCGCACCTTCATGGTCGGCATGATCGGCTTCGGTCTGGCCTCGCTGTACGCCGGTCTCGCGATGGCGGGGTGGGAACTCATCCTGGGACGCGCTCTTCAGGGCGTATTCGCGGCGATGCTCGCTCCCGCGGCTCTCGCGCTGCTCACCACGCTGTTCCCCTCGGGGAAAGAGCGCAACACGGCCTTCGCCGTGTTCGGCACGGTCGCCGGGGCGGGCGCCGCGGTCGGCATGGTGCTCGGAGGATTCCTCACCGAGTTCCTCGACTGGCGCTGGTGCCTGCTCGTCAACCTGTTCTTCGTGGCGGTCGGTCTCATCGGCGGTGCGCTGTTCCTCACCGAGAGCAAGGCCGAGGGCGACAACCGTTACGACCTGTGGGGTGCACTTCTCGTGACCTCGGGTCTGGGGGTGCTCGTGTACGGCTTCAGCCTCGCCGAGACCGGTTGGGGCAACCCGCTCACCATCACGTTCATCGCCCTCGGCGTCGTTCTGCTCGCCGCATTCGTGTGGGTCGAGATGAAGGTGAGCAACCCGCTGCTGCCGCTGCGCGTGGTCACACACAGGGTGCGTGGTGGCGCGTTCCTCATCCAGGCGGTCGCGGGCAGCGTCATGATCGGCGCGACGCTGTACCTCACCTTCCACCTGCAGATCGTGCTCGGCATGGGCGCGATGGAAGCTGGTCTCGCGAGTCTGCCGCTGCCGCTGGGCACGATGGTGCTCGCGGGGATCGCGACCAAGATGCTCGGCAGGATCGGTCCGCGCCCGATGCTCATCGGCGGGCCGCTCGTGGTCGCCGCCGCGCTGATCTACCTTTCGTTCATCACACCGGGCGGCGATTACTTCGTTCAGGTCGCCCCGGCCCTGCTGGTCATGGGGATGGGCATGGCGTTCGTCTTCATCCCGCTGCAGAACGTCGCACTGACGGGAGTCGCACCGCATGACGCCGGCGTCGCCTCGGCGGTCACGAACTCCGCCATGCAGATCGGCGGATCGATCGGACTGTCGGTGTTCACCGCGGTGTATGCGGTGGTCGTCGGCGGTGACGCACAGGGCGAGGTCGGGCTCGGCACGCTCACGGGCGGCTACAGCGGAGTCTTCATCGCAGCGGCGGTCGGCATGGTCATGGCATCGGTAATCGCCCTCGCGATGGTGCGCGGACGCAAGGAGGATCTGCTTCCGCAAGGCGGAGTGGAGTCGGAGAACACTCCGGTTCTCGTGCACTGATCGGATGCCACGGCGGGCCTCAGCGAGAATGTCTGGGGCCCTCCGTACGGTATGAATATGCGAATCCTGCACACCTCCGACTGGCATATCGGCCGCACCTTCCATGGCACCTCGACCATGGATGCGCTGGCCGAGGTGCTGGGCGCGCTTGTGCAGCAGGTTCGGGACGACGCGGTGGATGTCGTGATCGTTGCGGGTGACGTTTTCGACTCCGCGACTCCCGCCGGGCCCGCGTACACGCTGCTCGGCGACACGCTCGCCGCCCTGCATGACACGGGCGCCAAGGTCATCGTCACGAGCGGCAATCATGATTCCGCCGCACGGCTGGGGTTCCAGGCGAGATTGCTGCGCGACGGCATCCACGTGGTCACCGATCCCCGTGCGGTCGGCACCCCGGTCACGATCGACGACTCGGATGGCCCGGTGCATTTCTACGGCATCCCGTATCTTGAGCCTGCGCTCGTGCGCCAGCACTGGCCAGACGCTGGTCTACGCACGCAGGCGCAGACCATGGCGCACGCGATGGACCTCGTCCGTGCCGGAATGACCGCGCACGGTGGCCGTTCGGTCGCGATCGCCCACTGCTTCGCGGCGGGCGTCGATGCGACGGCCGGACTTGAGCGCGAGGTGCGTCAAGGAGGGCTCGACGTCGTGCCGCTCGCCGTGTTCGACGGTCCTGACTACGTGGCGCTGGGACACATCCACGGGCGGCAGCAGCTCAGCGACCGAGTCCGCTACGCCGGGGCACCGCTGCACTACAGCTTCGGCGAGCAGCACAAAGAGCGCGGCTCCTGGCTGATCGATCTCGATGCGTCCGGTCTCGCCTGCGTGGAATGGCTGGCGCTGCCTGTCCCGCGCCGGCTCGTCACTCTGACCGGCACGCTCGACGAGATCCTCTCGGCTGCGAACGTCGAGGCGCACGCCGACGACTGGGTGTGCGCGATCTACACCGACGTGCTTCCGCAGACCGAGCCGATGCGTCGGCTGAAAGAGAGCTTCCCGCACTGCGCGATGGTGCAGCACACTCCGATCGGTGGCGCCGAGCGCGCAGAGCACTCTTATGCCGAGCGCCTGAAGTCTGCGGTCACCGACATCGAGCGCATCGACGCGTTCCTCGAGCACGTGCGCGCGGGGCAAGGGGCGAGTGCGCGCGAGAGTGAACTCATCCGCGAAGTGCTCGACGAGCGCGTGGCCGCTGAGGCCTTCGTCTAGTGCGCCTCCACCGTCTCGAGATCGAGGGCTTCGGACCGTTCCTCGATCGCCAGGTCGTCGATTTCGATGGCTTCGCAGATGACGGGATCTTTCTGATCGCCGGTCGTACCGGAGCCGGAAAATCGAGCATTCTGGATGCGGTGTGCTTCGGCTTGTACGGCGGAGTGCCACGGTACGAGAGCGGTGACAAGCGGCTTCGCAGCGACTACTGCGCTCCTGAAGATCTCAGCGAGGTCGTCGTCGAGTTCAGCACCACGGCCGGCCGCTTCCGCGTGACCCGTTCGCCGGAGTACCAGCGTCCGGCGAAGCGGGGCGGTGGGCTCACGAAACAGGCCTCTGCGGTCTCACTCGACGAGTGGATCGACGACGCCTGGATCGGCCGCGCGGCGCGTGCGGTCGATGTCGGCAACGAACTCGATGAGATCCTCCAATTGAGTAAAGAGCAGTTCCTGCAGGTGATCCTGCTCGCGCAGAACCGCTTCGCGCGGTTCCTGCTCGCCGACAGCAAGGAACGGCAGGCGCTCCTGCGACGGTTGTTCGGCACCGAGCGATTCGACGATGTGCAGTCACGATTCGACGATCGTCGCCGCGCCACCGAGAACGCGCTCGCGGGTCGTCTCGCGACGGTGACGGCGCGGGTCGAAGAAGCGGAGCGCGTCGCCACGTCGGCGGCGCTGTGGGGTGACCGCGCCGCCGACGAGGAATCCGCATCGCCGGAGCCCGGAGCAGGCACGATCGACGCGCGACTGGAGGCACTGCGTCTGGCCCTCAGACGCGCTGAGTACCAGGCCGAGCGTCGAGTGGCGGAGCAGGAAGACGCCGAGAAGACGCTCGCTGCGGTGGATGCCGCGCTGGTCGCCGCACGCGAAGAGCAGAAGGCCCAGCAGGAGCGCGACCGCGCACGTGCAGCGCTCGACGCTCTTGACGCAGAGGAAGCGCAGATCGTCGAGGCGCGACGCGCACTTGCGCGCGCGCGTGCCGCTGAGGCACTGCGAACCACGATCACCGCCACGTCAAGAGCGGAAGAGGCGCTCGCGAACGCTGCTGTCGCAGAGGAGACGGCACGTTCGGCGTGGCTCGCCACCGCTGCCGACCTTGCTGTTGATGCTGTCGCATCGGGTGCCGACGTGTCAGGGAGCGTCGCCGCGCTGGAGGCGTGGGCTGCCGAGCGCACGCGGGAGAGCGGTGCCTGGGCACGCGCCGCCGAACAGGAGGCCGCGGCTCCGGCCCTGGCCGCCGAACTCGCCGCAGCGCAGACGCAGGTGGTCGCGGCATCCGAGCGCGTAGACGTCGGAGAGACGGAGCGTGCGGCGCTGCCCGCCCTGATCGCCGAACTGACCGCGCAGCGCGATGACACCCGGCGCAACGCTGATCGTGCCGACGAATTCGCGCGTGCGCACCACGCGGCGAAGGCGAAGCGGGATGCCGCGGTCGAGGGCGATCGGCTCCGAGGAGAACTCGACACCGCAGACCGCCGGCTCTCCGATGCCACCACAGTGCTGGCCGCTGCGCAGAACGAGCTCGCCGTGCTGCGCAAGCGGCGTCTCGACGGCATTGCGGGTGAACTCGCGACGGCGCTCATCGACGGCGAACCGTGCGCGGTCTGCGGATCGACGTCGCACCCCGCGCCCGCATCGCACACCGACGCGGTTTCGGCAGACGACGTCGAGGCCGCCGAGGCGGTCAGGGATGCCGCGGCCCTGGCAGAACATGAAGCCGGCGAACTCGTCGCCGCGGTGCGCACCGCGCTCGCCGCAGCGAGAGCCAGGGCGGAGGAGAGCTCGACAGAGGCCGCCGAGGCCGAGGTCGCCGCGACAGCAGCCGCTCACGCCGAAGCTGTCGCGGCCGCCGACGCGCTCGCCGCCCTCGAATCTCAGCTTTCAGCGGCGAACGCGCGCACCGCGCAACTCGACAAGGAGCGCACCGAATCTGAGGCCGCCCTCGCCGCCGCACGCGAAGCGCTCGCACTGATCCAGCAGCGCAGCAGCGACGTCCAGGCGGCTATCTCCGATGCCCGCGGATCATTCGAGACCGTCGCGGAGCGATTGGCTTCCATGGCGGCGCAGATCGCGGCGGCGCTGGCACTCGCGAGTGCGCTCGCTGAGCACGCCCGACGTGCAGCCGCGCTCAACGAAGCGACGGCGGAGCAGCGTTCCGCCCTCGCCGCGTCGGACTTCGACGATGCCACCGCCGTGCAGCAGGCGCTGCGCTCGTCGGCAGAGCAAGCCGCGCTCGACGAACGCATCACGGCGCACTCCGTGCAGCGGGCGAAGGAGCGCGCCACGCTTCTCGAGCTCGAGTTGCGCACGCTTCCCGAAGACGCCATCGACCTGACGCCGGCTGAGCAGTCAGCAGCTGAAGCCCGTGCGGCGTGGAAGGCGGCTGTCGACATCGCGAATCGCGCGCAGAGCACGGCCGAGCGGTTGGCCGGACTCATCGAGTCCGCAGCATCCGAGCATGCGCGCAGCGCCGATCAGCAGGCAGAGTACGAGATCATCCGGGGGCTCGCCGACACGATCGCCGGCCGTGCCGGCAACACCCACAAGATGACTCTCGAGACGTTCGTGCTCGCCGCTGAGCTCGAAGAGATCGTCCACGCCGCGAACCGTCGTCTCAGCGATATGTCAACAGGTCGATACCAGTTGCAGCACTCCGATGCGCTCGCGGCCCGGGGCGCGGCATCCGGTCTCGGCATCGTCGTCTTCGACGCCTTCACCGGCCAGACCAGGCCGGCGCAGTCGCTGTCAGGCGGGGAGACGTTCCTCAGCTCGCTGGCACTCGCACTCGGCCTCGCCGAAGTGGTGACGGCGCGGGCCGGCGGCATCCAACTCGACACCCTCTTCATCGACGAAGGGTTCGGATCGCTCGACGCCGACACCCTCGACATCGCGATGCGCACGCTCGACGAGCTGCGCTCCGGCGGACGAACCGTCGGTATCATCAGCCACGTCGAGTCGATGCAGGAGCAGATCCCGGCGCAGCTCGTGGTCGAGCAGACCGAGAACGGCCCGAGCCGCATCCGCACCTGAGCGGGGAGATTCAGGCGTTCGCCGGGCTCCACGCCGAGACGTCGTCGAGCGCACGCAAATCTTCCGCCGACAATTCCAACGTCGCGCTGGCGAGCAGATCAGCCACCTGCTCAACCCGCGACGCGCTCGCGATGGGCGCGGCGACGGTCGGCTGCGAGCGCAGCCAGGCAAGCGACACCGATGTGATCGATGCTCCATGCACTGCGGCGATTCGCTCCAGCTCATCGATGATCGCGAGTCCGTGCGGTGTTGCGTACTTCGCGGCGCCACCGGCCCTGGCTGATACCACTGCGGAGGCATCCGTCGAACGGTACTTCCCGGTGAGGAAGCCGCTCGCCAGCGCGTAGTACGGCACGAGGCTCAGCCCGAACTCCTCAGCGACGGGGATGAGGCCCTCCTCGACGTCGTTGCGATGCACGAGGCTGTAGTGCGGCTGCACGGCCACCGGGAGGGCCGTGCCGGCATCCTGCGCGAGTGAGATCCAGGAGCGGATCCTGTCAGGGGAGTAGTTCGAGACCGCAGTGTGGCGCACCAGCCCGTCGGTGACCAGCTGCCCGAACGCGTCGACCGTCTCCTCGAGCGGCGTCTCCGCGTCATCGAAGTGCGCGTAGTACAGGTCGATCGTCTCGACGCCGAGCCGCTTGAGGGATGCCTCTGCCGCCGCGCGGATGTTCTTCGCAGACAGACCCTTGAACTCAGGGTGGGAGCTGACCTTCGTCGCGATCGTGAGTCCGGTCGGCTTGCGCGAGGCGATCCACTCGCCGATGATCGTCTCGCTCTCGCCACCGCGGTTGCCAGGGACCCAGGCGCTGTATCCGTCGGCGGTGTCGATGAAGTCCCCACCTCCGGCGGTGAACGCATCGAGGATCTCGAACGACGCATCGCGGTCGGCGGTCCAGCCGAACACATTGCCGCCGAGAGCGAGGGGGAGCACCTCGAGATCGCTGTTGCCGAGAAGAGTCATTGTTGCCCGCTTTCTGTCGTCTTACCCAGTCAAGTCGATGCGCGCCGGACATATTCCATCCGTGTCACAACGACGTAACAGTCAAGGGGGATACTGGACGCATGACGCTTCAGCAGGAGATCGCTCAGACACTCGGAGTCCACGCAGAGATCGACCCAGCCGCCGAGATCGAACGACGCGTGCAGTTCCTCGTCGACTATCTGATCACAGCCGGCGCGAAGGGCTACGTGCTCGGAATCTCGGGCGGGCAGGACTCGACGCTCGCCGGTCGACTCGCGCAGCTCGCGGTCGAGCGCGTGCGCTCCGACGGTGGCGAGGCGACCTTCATCGCCGTGCGGCTGCCGTACAAGGTGCAGCACGATGCGGACGACGCGACGGCCGCACTCGCCTTCATCGCACCGGATCGCATGGTCGAGGTGAACATCCAGAACGGCGTCGACGGCGTCGAGAAGGACATCGAGCAGGCCGCAGGCGCCGATATCTCCGACTTCAACCGCGGCAACATCAAGGCCCGCATCCGCATGGTCACCCAGTATGCGCTCGCCGGGCACGACGGCCGTCTCGTCATCGGCACCGACCACGCCGCCGAGGCGATCACGGGCTTCTTCACGAAGTTCGGCGACGGAGCCGCCGACATCCTCCCGCTTTCCGGACTCACCAAGCGTCAGGGCAAGGCGCTGCTGCGCACGCTCGACGCTCCGGAGAGGCTCTGGATGAAGGTTCCCACCGCCGACCTGCTCGACGACCAACCAGGGCGCGCCGACGAGGACGAGCTCGGTCTCACGTACGAGCAGATCGACGACTACCTCGAGGGCAAGCCGGTGGATGCTGAGGCCGCCGCACGCCTGGAGGGGAAGTACCTCGCCAGCCAGCACAAGCGCCACCTCCCGGTAGGCCCGGACGACGACTGGTGGCGCTGAGAGCGGTCTGCCTCCCCGGGTAGTGCTCGGCGCTGGGCCGCCTACCGTCTCGCAGGCGCTGTCTGACGCCCCGGCTACGCTCGAAGCATGCGGATCGACACACAGGCACAGCGCGTCATCTTCAGTGCCAGCGATCTGAAGGCGGCCGCCGAGTGCGAGTTCGCGTGGTCTCGCGCGATCGACGCGAAGCTGGGTCGGGTCCCCGCCGTCGTCGAGCCTGAGGATGCCACGCTCGCGCGTGCGGCGAAGCTCGGTGACCTGCACGAGGTGAAGGTCCTCGAGGCATACCGGGAGCGCTTCGGCGCGGATGCCGTGCACGAAGTCGCCAAGGCGTCGTCCGCTGACGCGTCATCTCTCGCCGCCGTTGTCGCCGAGACCGGCGCGGCTCTGCGGTCCGACGCGAAGGTGCTGTTCCAGGCGGCGTTCTCGACCGATGAGTTCGTCGGCTTCGCCGATTTCCTGCTGCGAGAAGACGACGGATCCTGGCGCGTCCAGGACTCCAAGCTCGCCCGAACGGCGCGGGTCACCGCTCTCATGCAGCTGGCGGCATATGTCGATCAGCTCGATGGTCTCGGCATCCCGCGCTCCGACCTGGTGGATCTCATCCTGGGCGACGGAACCATCAGCACTCACGCCGTCGACGACCTGCTGCCGCTTTTCCACGTGCGCCGCGCACGCCTGCGAGCCCTGATCGCCGACCGGCGGGTCGAGACCGGGGCCGCAGGGGAGCCGCTCGCGTGGGGCGATGACCGCGGCGACCTCGAGATCGTCGCCTGCGGACGCTGCGCGACCTGCACCGAGCAGGTGGATGCTCATCGTGATCTGCTCATGGTCGCGCGGATGCGTCCTGTGCAGCGTGCCCGCCTGCGAGCCGCCGGCATCGAGACGATCGACGACCTCGCAGCTGCGGCGTCCGCCCCCGACGGGATGAACGTCGACACCTTCGAGTCGCTCCGCGCGCAGGCACGACTGCAGTTGCGTGCCGACGCCGACGACGCGCCGACATTCGACGTCTACCACCCCGGCGCCATCCACACGCTGCCCCGGCCGAGCCGGGGAGACATCTTCTTCGACTTCGAAGGCGACCCGCTCTACACCGAGCATGCAGCCGACGGCCACGCACAGTGGGGGATCGACTATCTGTTCGGCTGGGTCGACAACGACGATCAGTACACGCCCCTGTGGGCCCACACGTTCGCGGACGAGAAGGTCGCGCTCGGGCAGTTCCTCGACTTCGTCGACGTCCGCCGCGCCGCCCATCCCGACATGCACATCTACCACTACGCACCGTACGAGACCTCGCATCTCGTCGCGATGGCCGCGCGCTACGGCATCCGCGAGTCCGACGTCGACAGGCTGCTGCGCGAGGGCGTGTTCGTCGACCTGTACCCGCTCGTGCTGCGCACTGTGCGGGTCGGGTCCCGCTCGTACTCGATCAAGAAGCTCGAACCGCTGTACATGGGCGAAGAGGTGCGCACCAGCGACGTGCAGAAGGGCGATGACTCGATCGTGCAGTACGTGGCCGCGCGTGCTCTCGCGGAGGCAGGGGAGAGCGCCGAGGCAGAATCGGTTCTCGACGATCTCGCCGACTACAACCGCTACGACTGCGTCTCCACCCGACGACTGCGCAATTGGCTGATCGAGATCGCCAAGGAGAAGGGCGTGAGCCCTGCACCGCCAGACGAGGCCGAAGAGCTCGTGTACGAGCCTTCGCACCGCTCGGTCGCACTGCTCGCCGATGCCGAGCGCGACGTCGAGGCCGGTGGCGACGGCGAGGTGCACCGCGTTGCGGCCGCGGCGATCGATTACTACCCGCGAGAGGCCAAGAGCTTCTGGGTGTCGCATTTCCAGCGACTGCGCGAGCCGGTGTCGATGTGGGATCAGACGCGCGACGTCGTGAAGGTGGACGCCGCGCAGAGCACGCTCAGGCGCGACTGGGGTGTCGAAGAGGGCCGTCGTGTCTCCTCGCGTGACATCGAGATCCGAGGCGAGGTCTCACCGGGCACCACGCTGGGGCTGGGGGCCAACCCGTTCGCGCTGTATCCGTTCCCTGCACCTTTCGACGCCGAGGCGCCGTCTCGCGCAGTGCACGTACCTCGCGCGGTCACGGTGGTCGAGGTACTCGACGATGGCTACGTCATCACCGAGACCGCCGTCGGCGGCCAGACGTGGGACGAGTTCCCGCTCGCGCTGACCCCGGCAGCACCGCCGCGCGTCGTGTCGCTCCAAGGGGCGATCGATGAGTGGGCTGATGCCGTGCACGAGGCGGCGCCGGCTTTTCCTGCAGATGCGGCGACCGACATCCTGCGCCGCATCCCACCCCGTACTCGGTCGCGAGGGGGGCTGCCCGCGGCAGGCGCCGGTGCTGCATGGGGGGAACGCACGATCGGCGCGATCGTGAAGGGCGTGCTCGACCTCGACCGCAGTTATCTCGCGGTGCAGGGCCCTCCCGGCACGGGCAAGACCTACACAGGTTCGCGGGTCATCGCTCGGCTCGTGAACGAGCACGGTTTCCGCATCGGCGTCGTGGCGCAGTCGCACGCGATCATCGAGACGCTGCTCGAGCGCGTTGTCGCGGACGGCGTGCCCCCAGGGCAGGTCGCGAAGGCCCCGAAGGACAAAGACAGCGACCCCGCGTACACGGCGATTCCGAAGAGCGGGATGGCGGCGTTCCTCGCCGAGCGTTCCGGCCAGGGTGTCGTCGTCGGAGGCACAGCGTGGGACTTCAGCAACACGGGCCGCGTGGAACGGCAGGGGCTCGACCTGCTCGTGATCGACGAGGCCGGGCAGTTCTCGCTCGCCTCCACGATCGCCGTCGCGGCGGGAGCGAAGAGCCTGCTGCTGCTCGGCGACCCCCAGCAGCTGCCGCAGGTGAGCCAGGGCGCACACCCGGAGCCGGTGGACACATCGGCGCTCGGCTGGGTCATGGACGGCGATGCCGTCATCAGCCCCGAGTACGGGTACTTCCTCGACCGCAGCTGGCGGATGCATCCTGCCGTCGCCGCACCGGTCTCACGCCTTTCGTATGCCGGCCAACTGGCCTCAGCACCCGGCACCGATCAGCGAGCGGTCGCGGGTGTCGAACCCGGATTGCACGTCGTCTCGCTGCGTCACCGTCGCAATGCGACGCAGTCACCGGAGGAGGCGGCTGAGGTCGTGCGGATCGTGCGCGATCTGCTCGGCCGCGAGCTCATCGAACCGGGCGCATCTCCTCGGCCTCTGACAGAGTCGGACTTCATCGTCGTCGCGCCTTACAACGCGCAGAAGCAGCTCGTGATCGATGCCCTTGCCGCCGCGGGACTCGCCGGAGTACCAGTCGGCACGGTCGACAACTTCCAGGGCAAGGAATCAGTCGTATCGATCACGACGCTCGCTGCTTCCAGCGGGCGGGATGCCCCGCGCGGACCCGAGTTCCTGCTGCTGCAGAACCGCCTCAATGTCGCGATCTCGCGGGCCCAAGTGGCGGCATACCTGGTGTACTCGCCTGCGCTGCTCGATGACCTGCCCCGCACCCCCGAGGGCGTCGCTCGGCTCAGCGCCTTCGCACGCCTGGTCGGCGCCGGGTAGTGGATGAAGGCGGCCAGTCAGACCGGCTGCGATGTCCCCGCCTGCTGTTACGTTGTCGCCATGACATCCGAACCGACTCACCACTCGCTCAATTACGTCGAGCTGACCGTCACCGACCTCGCCGCGGCCAAGGCGTTCTACGCAGATGCTTTCGGCTGGCGATTCGTCGACTACGGCCCTGAGTATGCCGGCATCGTTTCGGCGACTGATGAAGGCCAAGAGGTCGGTGGTCTTCTGCTCGCGCTTCAGGCCCGTCCGAACGGAGGGCCATTCGTGCTGCTCTACTCGGCTGACCTCGACACGACCGCGAGCGGGATCGTCAGCGCCGGTGGCACGATCGTGCAGGAGGCGTACGCCTTCCCCGGCGGGCGTCGACTGCACTTCTCCGACCCCAGCGGAAACGAGCTCGGGGTGTGGGCGTCGCAGTAACGGAGAGCGTCCGCCTCAGACCGTGCCGTACAACCGGTCGCCGGCGTCGCCGAGGCCGGGAACGATGTAGCCCTTCTCGTTCAGTCGCTCATCAAGGGCGCCCAGCACGAGCGTCACATCCCGGTCGCCGACCATCTTCTCGATCGCCTCGACGCCCTCCGGCGTGCCGAGGAGGCAGATGGCGGTGACATCCTGCGCGCCGCGCTTGAAGAGGAACTCGATCGCCGCGCCGAGAGATCCGCCCGTGGCGAGCATCGGGTCGATCGCGAAGCACTGACGGTCGCTGAGATCGTCGGGCAGACGCTCGGCGTAAGTCGTCGGCTCGAACGTCGTCTCATCGCGCACCATGCCGAGGAATCCGACCTCGGCCGTGGGCAGGAGCTTGACCATGCCTTCCAGCATGCCGAGCCCCGCGCGCAGGATCGGGACGACGATCGGGCGCGGCTCGGAGATCTTCACACCCATGGTGGTCGTGACCGGTGTCGTGATCTCGACGGGGGTCACCTTGACATTGCGCGTCGCCTCGTAGGCGAGCAGCGTCACGAGCTCCTCCGTCAGTTGGCGGAAGACCGGCGACGGGGTGCGCACATCGCGCAGCACCGAGAGCTTGTGGGTGACGAGAGGGTGGTCGGCGACGTGAACACGCATGACTACAGAGTAATGCGCTGAACGTCGTCTGAACGATGTGGATGATCAGGTGCGCGTGGCGGATGAGGTCGTAGCACCGAAGTCGCCGATGCCGGAATAGGCTCAGATCATGCGTGAGGCGGACGATGACGGGATGCGACGCGCCCTCGCGCTCGCCGCGGAGGCGGCTGCCGCAGGCGAAGTTCCCGTCGGTGCCGTCGTGCTCGACAGCGCTGGGCACGTCCTCGCGGAGGGGCGCAACACCCGCGAGCAGACGCATGACCCCACCGGGCACGCGGAGATCGTCGCGCTGCGGCGGGCCGCGGCAACCGTCGGTTCCTGGAATCTCGAGGGCCACACGCTGGTCGTCACTCTCGAGCCATGCGTGATGTGCGCCGGGGCGATTCTGCAATCGCGGATCGGTCGAGTGGTCTTCGGCGCCTGGGACGACAAGGCGGGAGCGGCGGGCTCGATGTACGACGTCCTGCGCGATCGGCGGCTGCCCTACCGAGCCGAGGTCATCGGCGGCGTGGCGGAAGACGCCGCGACAGTGCTGCTCCGCGACTTCTTCGAACGACGCCGCTGAGTCAGGTCGCGGACACTCAGTCCGAGGACTTCAGCACGAACACATCCGTCGGCGGCGTCGGGTCGATCGCCGGGCGGTAGATGTCGGGCTCGATGTAGATCGCACGGGCGATGGGCACGGCATCCCGAATCCGCTTCTCGATCTCGTCGATGTCGGCGGCAGCCTCGCGCACGGTCTTGTCCGACGTCAGCGCGATCTTCGCCGCGACGAGCAGCTCGTCGGGTCCGAGGTAGAGCGTCTTCAGGTGGATGAGCTTCTCCACGTCGGGACCGGAGGTGATGGCATCCATGATCAGGTCGAGATCGGCCTGGTTCGCGCCTTCGCCGACGAGCAGGCTCTCTTCGTCTCGATGCCGAGGATCACGGCGATCAGTACGAGGAGTATGCCGATCGCGAGCGTTCCGATCGCATCGAACACGCTGTTGCCGGTGATGATCGTCAGGCCGACGCCGAGCAGCGCGAAGGTGAGACCCGTCAGCGCGCCGATGTCTTCCAGCAGCACGACCGGGAGCTCTGGGGCCTTCGCGCGGCGCACGAATGACACCCACGACTGACCCTTCGTCCGCACGAGGTTGCTCTCCTTGACTGCAGTACGCAGCGAGAACGACTCCAGACCGATCGCGATGACCAGCACCACGAGCGGGAGCCACCACCACACCGGGTCGAGCGCGTGCGGGTGGGTCAGCTTGTCGATGCCTTCATAGATCGCGAACAGGCCACCGACGGAGAAGAGGATGATCGACACGACGAATGCATAGACGTAGCGTTCACGCCCGTATCCGAACGGATGCTCTCGGTCAGCGGAGCGCTTGGCCTTGCGCCCGCCGAGCATGAGCAGCAGCTGGTTGCCGGAATCCGCGACGGAGTGGATGGCCTCAGCGAGCATCGATGCGGAACCCGACAGGGCCCACGCCACGAACTTCGCGATCGCGATCCCCAGGTTCGCCAGGAACGCCGCGACGATCGCCTTGCTGCCACCGGATGCACTCATGTCGCGATTCTAGTTCCGTCGTCCGCGATACGGATGAGCGCCCTCGGCGCTGTCGGATGCCGCGAATAGGATGGCGACATGGCTGATTCACTCCCGTCCCTCGCGTTCCTCGGTGCCGGTTCTATGGGAGGCGCGATCCTTCAGGGCGTCATCGCCTCAGGTATCGATGTCGAGGGCGGCATCACGGCCACCAATCGCACAGCAGAGAAGGCATCGGCTCTCGTCGGGCTTGAAGGCGTCACCTCGGTGGCGCTCGAGGAACAGCCGGCGGGAAACAAGGATGCTGCGGCTTCGGCCCGCATCATCATCGTCGGCGTGAAGCCGGCGATGGTCCCGGATCTGCTCCGCGAAATCGCTCCCGATCTGCGGACGGATGCCATCGTTGTCAGCGTCGCCGCCGGCGTCACGCTCGCGACATTCGCCGAAGGGCTGGGCGCGGAGGCCCGCGTCATCCGTGCCATGCCGAACACCCCGGCGACGGTGGGGAAGGCCGTCACCGGGCTCGCGGCCGGCGCAGCCGCCTCCGCCGACGATGTCGCGGTGGTCCGTCGCCTTTTCGAGCTCGTCGGCTCCGTGGTCGAGGTACCAGAAGACATGATCGATGCGCTCGGGACGATCTCGGGTTCCGGTCCCGCGTACGTCTTCCTCCTGATCGAGGAGCTGACCAAGGCCGCGATCGGCAAGGGATTCGACGAGGCGGACGCGCGTCTGATGGCCGAGCAGACCTTCATCGGCGCGACGGCGCTGCTCGATGCGTCCGGTGAGAACCCCGCCGAACTGCGTCGTAGGGTGACGAGTCCGAAGGGCACCACCGAGCGCGCGATCGCCGTGTTGCAGGATGCGCACCTCGACAACGTCTTCACCGAGGCGACGGATGCGGCGCTGGCACGCTCGAGGGAGCTCGCCGCCGGAGCGTGAGTGCCCGTCAGCCGACGGAACGGCCGACAGGTCAGCGGTCGAGGCTGGCGAACCGCTCGATGTCACTGTTGGTGCCGGACACGATGATGAGGTCGTGGTTGGTCACGACGGTGTTCGCCTCGGCGTAGCGGAACGGTTTGCCTGGGCTCTTCACTCCGACGACCGTGACCTTGTACTTCGACCGCACACCGGACTCGTTCAGTCCCACGCCGCGGATGAACTTCGGCGGGTACATCTTGGCCAGCACGAAGTCGTCGTCGAAGCGGATGAAGTCCAGCATCCGTCCGCTCACGAGGTGGGCGACACGCTCGCCGGCCTCGCGCTCCGGGTAGATGACGTGGTTCGCGCCGACGCGGGCGAGGATCTTGCCGTGCGACTGAGAGACGGCCTTCGCCCAGATCTGCGGCACCTTCAGATCGACCAGGTTGGCCGTGATCAGCACGGATGCTTCGATGAGCGAGCCGACAGCGACGACGGCGACCTGGAAATCCTGCGCGCCGATCTGCTTGAGCGCATCGATGTTGCGGGCGTCGCCCTGCACTGTGTGCGTGACGCGATCCGACCACTTCTGCACGAGCTCGAGGTTCTCGTCCATCGCGAGCACTTCGCGATCGAGTCGGTCGAGCTCTCCTGCGCATGCGGCGCCGAAGCGACCGAGCCCGATCACGAGTACGGGGGCGTCGCCCCGGAGGACTTCAACCAACGATCGGCCTTTCCACGGGCAGCGAGTAGAGCTGCGAACGCGATGTCGCGGCGACCGCCGCGGCGAGAGTCACTGTACCAATTCGCCCCATGAAGATGGTGGCCGCCATCACGTACACCGCCGAATCGGGCAGCTCGGCAGTGAGGCCGGAGGAGAGACCGACAGTGCCGAATGCCGAGATGACGTCGAAGAGCACGTCGCTGATGGGCGCCTTGGTGATCTGCGCGATGACGATCGTCGACAGTGCGACGATCGTCGCGCCCCAGGCGACGACCGAGAGCGCGACACGTTGCACGTCGCTGGGAATGCGACGTCCGAACGCCTCCACGGACTGCCGACCTCTGGCCTCTGACCATACGGCGATGGCGAGCACGGCGAGGGTCGTGACCTTGATGCCGCCTGCGGTGGACGCCGATCCGCCACCGACGAACATCAGCATGGACGCGGCGAGCATCGAGGAGCCGTTGAGATCGGAGATCTCGATGACGCTGAATCCGCCTGAGCGCGTCATGGCGGAGAGGAAGAACGCCTGGAAGGTTGTATCGCCGGCATCCATCGATCCGAAGGTCAGCGGGTTGTTGTACTCGAGGATGAGGAACACCGCAGCGCCGAGGACGAACAGGATCGCGGTGGTGATGAGCGTGAGCTTGCTGTGCAGCGACCACCGCTTCACATGCCAATAATGCTTGGCGAGGGTGTAGATCACCGGAAATCCGATGCTGCCGAGGAACACGCTGATCATGAGGACCGTCAGCACGAAGTAGTCATCGGCGAACTCGGCCACCCCGTTCGCGTTCGGGGCGAATCCGGTGTTCGTGAAGGACATGGCCGCGTAATACGGGGCTTCCCACAGGGCCGCGAGCGGGGGGATACCGGCCATCAGGAGCCCCGGGTACAGCAGCAGGGCGACGATGAGCTCGATGAGCAGCAGGGACAGCGCGACGGTCTTCAGCAGCTGCCCGACCTCGCCGAGCCTCACGGTCTGCCCCTCATTCACCACACCGCCGTGCGCACGCAGCGGGTTGCTGTCTCCTGCGGCGAGCAGCTTGGCGCGCAAGCCGAGCTTCTTCGAGATGACGAGTCCGAGCACGGAGGCCAGGGTCAGCACGCCCATGCCGCCGATGTTCACTCCGAGGAAGATGACCACATGCCCGAATGGTGACCAGTGCGCCGCCATGTCGACTGTCGCGAGGCCCGTGACGCAGATCGTGGAGACCGCGGTGAAGAGAGCGTCGCTGATCGGTGTCACGGTGCCGCTCGCCGAAGCGATCGGCAGTGCCAGCAAAGCGGTGAAGAGGATGATCAGCGCCGAGAAGATGAGGATCGCGAAGCGCGAGGGCGATGAGGAGATGAGGTGGCGTGCGAAACGCCAGAAATCGCGGGCGCGCGTGCGGGGGGATGCCGATGACCCGATGCTCGACATCGACGTCCTCCTGATTCCGTTCCATGATCTCCCGCCGGCGACATTCCGGCGAGCCTTCGTCATGGTACTCCGCGCGTGGGACGACTACCCTGATCTCATGACCGACATCTTCGACGTGATCGCAGACGGCACGAGGCGAGACATCCTCCAGCTCCTCCTGCGACGAGCGGCAGACGGGGATGCCGGCACCAGCGTCTCGCAGATAGTCAGCGAGCTCGGCATCAGTCAGCCGACGGTCTCGAAGCACTTGAAGGTGCTGCGCGAGTCCGAGCTTGTCAGCGTTCGCGAAGACGGTCAGCGCCGGCTGTACAGCATCGAGGTGGAGCCGCTCGAAGTCGTGGACGACTGGCTCGTGCCGTTCCTGGTCGACGCGTTCGGCGACGACGCGCCCGACATCGACCTGTCGTTCGCGCCCCTGCCCGACGGAGCCGCGCACGCGGCCGAGGTGTTCGGCCGCGCCGCGGCATCCGCGAAGCACGTGGTCGCCACGGCGATCAAGCGGCTGGGCGCCTGAACCCGGGGCTATCCCCGGTCAGCGCGGCTTCACCGACGTCCGGCCTTGCGCCGGAACAACCACGCGCCCCACATGGCGGCGAGGGCGAGGATGACGAGGCACCAGCCGATCGCCCAGCACGGTTCCGCCTGGAGCGGTGTACCCATCAGCAGACCGCGGATCGTCTCCACTATCGGCGTGATCGGCAGGTTCGCGGCCACGGGTTGCAGCCAGCCGGGCATGCTCGCGATCGGCACGAACGCGCTGGAGAGGTACGGCAGGAACAGCAGGATGAAGCCGTAGCCGTTCGCCCCTTCAGGTGAGCCGGCGGCGAGGCCGATCGCGGCGAAGAGATACGTGATCGCCAGGATGTAGAGCGCGATCACCGCGGCCATCGCGATCCACTCGGCGAGATTCGCAGTAGGGCGGAATCCGAGGAGCACCCCGACGCCGATGACGATCCCGGTGGCGACGAGATTGCGCATCAGGCTGGCGACGACGTGTCCGGTGAGGATGGCGCCCGCGCGAAGGGGCATCGTGCGGAACCGGTCGATGATCCCGGTGCGCATGTCGTTGGCGACGTACACGGCGGTCGACGAGGCACCGAAGCCCGCGCAGGTGAGGATGATTCCCGGAACGACGTAGTCGACGTATGCGCCGCTGGGGTCGATGGCCCCGCCGAAGACCCAGGTGAACATCAGCATGAGCATCACGGGAAGCATGACCGCCATGAGCAGCGATTCGCCGTCGCGCATCGATTGACGGAGGCTCCGTTCGACGAACACGGCCTCCGCCGTGAATCCACGCAGACGCGGTCGCACGGACGGAGGAGCGGATGCCGCGACGGCGGCGAGTGCGGTGGTCATGCGTTCTCCTTCACGGGGCGTGAGTCGGTCGAGGTGAGGGCGAGGAAGACATCGTCGAGCGTCGGGCGCCGCAGCGTCACGACGCCATCCGCCCCTTGCTCGTCCAATGCGTCCAGCGCGCGCCGCAGATCGGTGACGGTCCCGTCTGTGGGAATCTCTCGGAGCAGATCGCCGCGTTCGTCATGGAGCTCGACGGTGTCACCTCCGACGCGTGCTTTCAGCTCGGCGGCTGTACCGAGTGCGGCGATGCGTCCGTCGTGCAGGACGGCGATGCGATCGGCCAATTGGTCCGCCTCCTCGAGATACTGCGTCGTGAGGAACACCGTGGTCCCCGCGTTCGCGAGCGTGCGGATCATGTCCCAGAGATCTCGGCGGCTGCGGGTGTCGAGACCGGTGGTCGGCTCGTCGAGGAAGAGTACCTCCGGGGTGACGACGAAACTCAACGCCAGATCGAGACGACGCCGCATGCCTCCGGAGAATGTGCGGACCAACCGGGAAGCGGCATCCGCCAGGCCGAACTGCGCGATGAGTTCGGATGCCCGACGGCGCGCCGCCGAGCGTCCGAGTCCCGCCAATCTGGCGAACATCACGACGTTCTCGGTCGCGTTCAGGGCATCGTCGACCGCGGCGGACTGTCCGGTGAGGCTGATCCGTCGCTGCACCTGCACCGGGTGGGTCGCCACATCGAAGCCGCTGACGGTGGCTGTTCCGGCGTCGGCGTGCACGAGTGTGGTGAGGATGTTGATGATCGTCGTCTTGCCTGCGCCGTTCGGGCCGAGGAGAGCGAAAACCTCGCCGGCCGCGACGGTGATGTCGAGGTCCTCGAGCACTGCCTGCTTCCCGAAGCTCTTGCGCAGGCCACGCACTTCGATTGCTGCTGTCGTCATGAGTGATCCTTTCTGTGTAAGGCGAAAACTGTGTACGTGAGATACTACTGCGTATGACCATAACACACTGTTTATTTAATAAACAGAAGTAGGATGGCGACATGAGCGACGTCGAACCACCTGAACTGCCGCGAGGAATTGCGCTCGCATGGGGCGTGGCGGCGAACCCGCAGCGCGGCCCCAAGCGCGAGATGAGCGTCGAGAAGATCGTCGACGCCGCTGTGGAGCTGGCGGATGCTGAGGGAATCGGCGCGGTGTCGATGGCTGCTGTGGCGGCCAAGCTCGGATTCACGCCGATGTCGCTGTACCGCTACGTCACGGCGAAGGATGATCTCCTTCTGCTCATGCAGGAACAGGCGACGGGGCTGCCCCCGGACGAGTACCGCGTCGAGGATGGTTGGCGGGCGAAGCTGCGCACCCTGTTCGAGGCCCAGGTGGTCGTCTACCTCAGCCACCCCTGGATGCTGTCGCTTCCGATCTCAGGGTCGCCGATCACGCCGAACAGCTCGGCGTGGCTCGATGCGGGGTTGGCCTCCCTCGGCGAGACGCCTCTGACCGACGCGGAACGCGTAGCCGTCGCGCTCTCCGTGACAGGGGAGGCCCGCTGGTACGGCCTGGTATCGGCCGGCTACACCGAGCAGTCGCGTTCGAGCGGGCTGACTGCGGCAGAGGTCTCGGCGCAAGAGGCTGCGCTCTTCGATCGGGTCATCTCGGCCGACGAGTACCCGGCGCTGCGCCACGCGATCGATGCGGGAGTGTTCACGGCGGAAGACGACCCGTTCCGGTTCGCGATGGAGCGGATCTTCGACGGCGTCGAGGCCTACATCGCCGGGTTGGATCGCGGCGAGGCGCACGTCTCCGACGTCGAGTGGATCGGGGTCGAGCCCGCCGAGGTCGCTGGGGACAAGAAGCTCAGGGAAGCGCGCAAGGAGGTCCGTGCAGCGGAGAAGGCCCTCCGGGATGCTCGGAAGATCGAGCGCGTCGCGCTGCGAGACGCTCACGAGCGCGTCGGCAGGGCTCGGAAACGCGACTGAAGGTTCCTGCGCGCATCGAGGATGCACAGTGACCCCACAGTTCACATTGGCCACACGGGTTTACACTCGTCGCACGTTCGCCATAGAGTGTGCTCAGCAGAAAGGGGTACAGGGGATGCCCGAAGTTCCAGACGTCCGGTTCCTTACGGTTGCCGAAGTCGCCGAGATCATGCGCGTGTCGAAGATGACCGTCTATCGCCTCGTGCACGCGGGAGAGCTGCCCGCCATTCGCTTCGGGCGCAGTTACCGCGTGCCCGAATCGGCAGTGACCGATGCGCTGCAGCGACCCATCGCTGACGTCGGTTGACCCCGTTCGCCTCGGTGATCAGCGAGTGCCCGCTGGTTTGCTAGACTGATCCGAGGCATTTTTTCCATGCCCGTACCCGGGCGTCCGCCTTAGTGCGACGCCCAGCCACTGACTTAGTGAGGTTTCCGTGGGTTCTGTCATCAAGAAGCGCCGCAAGCGCATGGCGAAGAAGAAGCATCGCAAGCTGCTTCGCAAGACTCGCCACCAGCGCCGCAACAAGAAGTAAGCGGCCTAGACACGAGCGCCTGTCTTCGGACGGGCGCTTTGTGTCTGTGGGCCCGAGTTCCGCTCCAGGCCTCGAGCTCAATAACACCTCGAGATTCCGCACCAGGGGAGAGTTCATGAAGTCGATCACCATCGCAGATCTTGCATCCCGCGAGAGCACGCCGCTCATCGATGTTCGCGAGAAGGATGAGTTCGCCGGGGGACATGTGCCCGGCGCCGTCAACATCCCGATGTCTGAACTGGGGAACCGGCTCGAAGAGCTCCCCACTGAGGCGTTCGACGTCATCTGCCAGGCAGGCGGCCGCTCGGCACGGGTGGTGCAGGCGTTGGAAGCGCAGGGTCACGATGCCACGAACGTCGAGGGTGGCACAGGCGAATGGATCGCCGCCGGCCACCCGGTCGAGGTGCCCTCGGCGTGACGACCATCACGGTCATCGGCAAGGCGGGGTGCCATCTGTGCCCCACCGCGCTCGCGATCGTCGAGACGGTCGTCGCCGATCTGCCGGACGAGATCGGGGACGGCATCGAGATCGTCGAGCGCTCGATAGAAGACGACCCCGCCCTGTAC
This sequence comes from Microbacterium murale, assembly GCF_030815955.1. NCBI lineage: Bacteria > Bacillati > Actinomycetota > Actinomycetes > Micrococcales > Microbacteriaceae > Microbacterium > Microbacterium murale. The sequence continues at coordinate 2,675,569 of NZ_JAUSXK010000001.1, forward strand.
GAACTGTGGTGGGAGAAGATCCCCGTCGTGCTCATCGACGATGAACTGCACGCGCACTGGCGGGTATCACCCGACCGGCTGCGCCAGAGGCTGGAGGAATCATGACGATTCGGCACGTGGTCACCTGGAAGCTCGCGAGCGAGGATGCTGTCGAACGCGAGGAGCAGGCTGCAGAAGTCGCGCGTCGCCTGAACGCCCTGGACGGCGTCGTGCCCCAGCTGCGCTCGATCTCAGCAGGCGCCAACTCCGTGTACCCGGAGGCCAATTGGGATGTGACGCTGATCGCCGACTTCGATTCGATCGAGGCTCTGGAGCAGTATGTGATCCACCCCGCTCATGAGGAGGCCGCGGTGTATATCCGGTCCGTCGTCGCCTCGCGGGTCGCCGTCGACTTCGAAGTCTGAGCGGACTCGAAACGCAAACGTAATGTTCCTGATCGGGGCCATTGTGTCGCGCCGTGTTTAGATGATCTGCATACCCGTCCGTGGGCGTTCTCGCCCCAGTCATCCTGGAGCGGTCATGCCCCGTCGTCGTAATCTCACCTTCAGCATCGCGCTCGCCGCGACCGCCGTCCTCGCTCTCTCCGGCTGCGCCAGCGGCGGAAACGATGCGGGTGGCGACGAAGCCCCCGCCGGCGATGACTACGGTCTGATCGAAGCGGGTACGCTCACGGTCTGCTCCGACATCCCCTACGCGCCCTTCGAGTTCGAGGATCCCAGCACGGAGACCGGATACTCAGGCTTCGACATCGATCTGCTCAGCGCCGTCGCAGAGAAGCTCGATCTCAAGCTCGCGGTGCAGGATGTCGGCTTCGATGCACTGCAGTCCGGGACCACTCTCGCGGCCGACCAGTGCGATATCGGCGCGTCGGCGATGACCATCACCGAAGAGCGCGAGGCGAACCTCGACTTCTCCGACCCCTACTACGACTCGCTGCAGTCGCTGCTCGTGCGTACGGACTCCGGCATCAAGTCCATCGACGATCTCGACGGCGTCACCGTCGGTGTTCAGCAGGGCACGACGGGCGAGGCGTACGCGAATGAGAACGCCGACGGCGCCGAGATCATCACGTTCCCCTCTGACGGTGAACTCTGGCCGGCACTTCAGGCAGGCAACATCGATGCGATCCTGCAGGACCAGCCGGTGAACATCGAGCACGAGAAGGCGGACTCGGCCTACAAGATCGTCGAAGAGTACGACACTGATGAGTCCTATGGGTGGGCCTTCGCGAAGGGCGAGCGCGACGCGCTGATCGAAGCGATCAACACCGCGCTGCAGGAACTGCGCGACGACGGCACCTACCAGACGATCTACGACTCCTACTTCGCGGCCGAGTAAGCCGAGCCGGCTGCAGACGATGGCGATGAGGCGCACGACCCGCACCAGGCTCTATCGGGTCACGATGTACGCGATCTTCATCGCCGTCGTCGTGTGGGTGGTGCTGGCCACTGACTGGGTGAAGATCGGCTCGGTCTTCTTCAACGTAGAGGTCGCGATAAAGCAGTTCCCCAACATCATCGTCATCGCGTTGCGCAATACGGTGCTGTTCACGCTGATCGCGTTCGTCGGCGGTGCGATCCTCGGGGTGCTGTTCGCCGTCATGAAGCTGTCGAGCGTCGGACCGTACCGGTGGTTCGCCACGGCATGGATCGAGCTGTTCCGCGGCATGCCTGCGATCCTGACGTTGTTCATCATCGCGTACGGCCTTCCTATCGGCCTGGGGTTCAAGATGCCGGGCGGCCCGATCGTCTCGGGACTCCTCGGCCTCATCCTGGTGTCATCCGCGTACATCGCGGAGGTCGTTCGTTCCGGCATCCAGGCCGTGCCCAAGGGGCAGACCGAGGCTTCGCGGTCGCTCGGTATGTCTCCGATGAAGACCATGTTCTGGGTGGTGCTCCCGCAGGGGTTCCGCATCATCATCCCTCCGATGACGAATGAGTTCGTGCTCCTGCTGAAGGACACCTCGCTGCTGTTCGTCGTCGGATCGACCCTGGCGACGAAGGAGCTCACCACCTTCGCCCGTGATGCGCAGTCTGTCGACGCGAACTCCACGCCGCTGATCATGGCGGCCCTGCTTTATCTGGTGGTGACCATTCCGCTCACGCGGGCGGTCGCATGGCTCGAGCGAAAGATGGCGAAGCAGCGATGAGCACCGACCTGATCGACACCCATGCCCCCGCGATCGAGATTCGTGGTCTGGTCAAGAGCTTCGGCGACAACGAAGTCCTCAAGGGGATCGACCTCACGGTCACCCCCGGCGAAGTGGTCTGCGTGATCGGACCGTCCGGTTCGGGAAAGTCGACGCTGCTGCGTTCGGTAAACCTGCTCGAGGAGCCCACTGGGGGCAGCGTCTTCATCGAGGGGATCGACGTCACCGACCCCGATATCGACATCGACCGCGTGCGTACGCGCATCGGCATGGTGTTCCAGAGCTTCAACCTCTTCCCGCACCTCGATGTGCTCGCGAACCTCACCATCGCGCAGCGCCGCGTGCTGAAGCGCTCGAAGACCGAAGCTGACAAGGTCGCGCACGCGATGCTGGAGCGAGTGGGCCTGAGCGAGAAGGCCGGTGCCTACCCAGGACACCTGTCCGGCGGCCAGCAGCAGCGCGTGGCCATCGCCAGGGCGTTGTGCATGAACCCCGACATGATGCTCTTCGATGAGCCGACTTCTGCCCTCGACCCCGAGCTGGTCGGTGAGGTGCTGCAGGTGATGCGCACGCTCGCCGACGAGGGGATGACGATGCTCGTCGTCACGCACGAGATGGGCTTCGCGCGCGAAGTCGGCTCGCGACTGATCTTCATGGACGGCGGCGTGATCGTCGAAGAGGGCGACCCCCGCGAAGTGCTCGCGAACCCGCAGCATCCACGCACGCAGGACTTCCTCTCGCGGGTGCTGTAGTCGAGGGGAAGCTCTACGCCGATTCGCGCAGCACGAGCCGGTGACTCACGACGCGATGCAGGTCGATGTCGGGACGCCGGTCGCCTAGAGCGACGGCCAGTTCGAGAGTGTGGCGCGCAACCTCGTCGAAGTCCACAGCGAGAGTGGTGAGCGTCGGGGCGACGAGACCGCCGATCGTGAGACCGTCGACCCCTGCCACTCGGATGTCGCGGGGCACATCGAGACCGGCATGACGGCATGCCGAGAGCACTCCGAGAGCCATCAGATCGTTGAACGCGAAGATGGCATCCGGGGGAGTGGCCCGGCGGATGACCTGTGCCGTGACCGCGGACGCGTGCTCCGGTGTCGAAGCGGACGCGTGCACGAGTTCGGGCGAGAGACCTCTCCGCTCCAGTGCCCCCATCATGGCGCTCCCGCGACCGCTCGTCGCATGCGGCTCGGACGCATCCAGCACGACCGGCCGGCGCGTGCCGACCGCGACGAAGTGAGCCGCGAGATCCTCGATCGCCGCGGCCGGGTTCAGATTGATTCCGGCGTGCGGGGAATCCGCACCGGCATCGAGCAGGATGAGGGGCGTCGCGCCGAACCGGCTCTCCCACCCCAGCGCCCACTCTCCGAGGTAGCCGACGATGACGTCCACCTGCGCGTGCAACGAATGCAGAAGTCGATCAGCAGAGCCTGCGAGCCCGATGTCGACGAGGGAGACGCTCCACCCCTCGGCGGCCGCACGGCGGACGACCGCTGCGGCCAACTCGGGAGAGTATGGATTGGTCAGGTCGCTGACGACGAGGCCGAGTTGGCTGTCGCCGCCGGTCACGAGCCCCCGGCCGAAACGAGACGGGCGGTACGCGAGCGTGCTCGCAGCGTCGAGGACGCGACGCTTGGTCTCGACGCTGATCCCTGGCATGTCATTGATCGCGCGAGTGACCGTCTGGCGTGAGACACCGGCAGCGGCGGCGACATCGAGGATGGTCGCACGCCGCCGCGTGGCTGGCGACCCCGTCGCTTCGGGGTCGCCAGCGCCGGTCAGTCGCGAAGATCCAGCCACGCCACCTCTTCGGATGTGAGATCGACAGTGAGGCCCCGCATCGATGAGCGGGTCTCCTCGATCGTACGCGGTCCGAAGAGAGGGAATGTCGGGAAGGGCTGAGCGAGCACATAGGCGAGCGCGATCCCGGTCGCCGGTACGCCGCGTTCGGCGCCCATGACCTCGGCGCGACGCAGTCGCTCGAAGTTCTCGTCGCTGTAATAGCAGCGCACGAGTTCAGGATCGCTGCGGTCGTCCGGGCGGGCGCGACCTGCGAAGAACCCCCGTGCCTGAGACGACCACGGCAGGAGCGGAATCTGCCGCTCCTCGAGCCAGCGCTTGGAAGCGGCGTCGGTCAATTGCACGCAGCCCTCCCATGGCACGTCGTACGCCTCAGCGAGCCCGAAATGATCGCTCACGACGCCGAAACCCTGCCGCCCGTTGGCCAGCGCATAGGCGTTGGCCTCGTCGATGCGCTCCGGTGTCCAGTTCGATCCGCCGAACACCCGGATGCGCCCTGCGCGCGCGTGCTCGTCGAGAACATCGATGAACTCGCCCACAGGGACCTCGGGGTTGTCGCGATGGAGCATATAGATGTCCGCATAGTCGGTTCCCTGGCGCTCGAGACTCTCGAGGAGCTGGCGAGAAACAGACTCCGGATCGCAGTGCGGGGTGTGTCCGCCCTTCGTGATGACCACGACCTCCTCGCGGACGCCGCGGTTCGCGATCCAGCGGCCCAGCCGCTTCTCCAGGTCGCCGTCGGCGTAGATGTACGCAGTGTCGAAGACATTGCCGCCCTGCTCGGCGTAGACATCGAAGATCGCGGACGCGTGCGCCAGGTCGGGCTGGTTGTCGACGCCCATCACGAGGCGGGAGACGCGCTTGCCGACGCCCGGGATATCGCCGTACGGCATGCCGCCGCCGGTTCCGACACCTCCGAAAGCGCCGCGCACCGGCGGGATGTCCGATTCCTCGGTCTCGAACGGGTAGCGGAGTCCGATGGCCGCGCGCCAGCGATCGAGGGTGCGTGCAGTCGCGAGCGTCTCCGCCGAGGTCATATCCGGAGCATCGGAACGGCCCTCGCGCAGCGCGGCGATCGTGGCGTCCGCCTCGAGCGCATAGGCATCGGTGGCGTCGATCACGATCGTCCGCACGCCGTCGATGGTGGCGAGCTCGATCTCGGCATCGCCGGTGGGAACCCAGGGTTCCGCCACGCGGATGCTGCCCCTCTCGCCGAGGATGGACACGGTGTTGGCTGCCGGCGCCATGACGCCGGTCGTCAGCGTCGCGGTGATGCCGCTGCGGTACGTCGCTCTGGCGACCGTCCACTCATCGACGCCGGTCGGGCCGATGACACCGCTTGCGGTCAGATCCACCGGCTCGGATGCGTGCACGCCGTCAGCCGCGTCGACGACGGCCGATGCCATCGTGACGGTGTACCCTCCGACATCGAGGATGCCGCCACCCGCGACAGCGGAGTCGAACAGGCGCCCCTGCCGTGTGCCGACGCGGAAGGCGAAGGAGGCATCGATGTGGAGAACCCGGCCGATGGCCCCGTCGCGGACGAGATCGAGCACGGCGCGGGTCTGCGGGTGGAAGCGGTACATGTACGCCTCGACGAGCGGCACGCCCGCCTGCCGGGCGGCGTCGACCAGAGCCATCGCCGTGCCGTGGTTGACCGCGAGGGGCTTCTCGCAGAGGACGGCCTTTCCTGCTTCGAGCGCGGCGATCGTGAGAGCGGGGTGGGCCGTGTGCACGCTGGACACATAGACCGCATCGACCCGAGGGTCGGCCAGCGCGTGCGCATAATCTCCCGCCGTCACGTCGGCGGCGCCCTGCTGCCTGGCCTCGTCGGCGAACGACTGGGCCCGCGCAGCATCCGAGCTGCCGACCGCGACCAGCTCTCCCGTGCTCGAGGCGAGGCCTGCGAGGAATCTGCGCGCGATGTTCCCAGGGCCGAGCACGGCCCATCCGCCGGTGCGGGTGTGTGTCTCTTCGACTGCGAGCTGAGGGGTCACCATCGTCCTTTCGAGCCAGATCCGTGAACGTTCACGAAACTGCCACGATAGTCCTCAGCGACGAACCAGGCAAGAGGTTCCGTGAACGATCACGGCGGATGTGTCGCGAGCGGACGAACCCGGTGACCGGCCTCAACCGCGCGTGCGCACCGCCACCGGCTCCGGGGTCACCGCGATGCGTACCCGATCGCCGAAGGCGGGGTGGAAGCGCGGAGAGTGCTGCACCCGCACGAGCTCGCCCGACTCGGTGCGCACGAGCGTGCGCCGCACGCTGCCGAGGAACGTGCTCTCCTGGACGAGTGCCTCCGTGGCCGCATCCGCCTCGGAGGCGAAGAACACGTTTTCCGGCCGCAGGTAGACATCTACGGGGCCGTCGGCGGGCGAACGGAGCGGCAGCCTCTGACCCCAGACCATGACGTGATCGCCCACGGCGTCACCCGGGACGACGCTGGAGAGCCCCACGAAGGCGGCGACGTGTGCTGTCGCCGGCCGCAGGTAGAGCTCCTCCGGAGTGTCGATCTGGTCGATGCGTCCAGCATCCATCACCGCGATCCGATCGGAGACGGCCAGCGCCTCCTCCTGATCGTGCGTGACGAACACCGTCGTGATGCCGAGGCGGAGCTGGATGCGGCGGATCTCGTCGCGAAGTTGCACGCGCACCTTGGCGTCGAGCGCCGACAGCGGCTCGTCGAGCAGCAGCACGCGCGGCTCGGTGACCAGTGCGCGGGCCAGGGCGACGCGCTGCTGCTGGCCGCCCGAGAGCTGGTGAGGGAACCGATCGGCCAACCCCTCGAGTCCGACCAGAGCCAGGGCGTCGAGAGCACGTCGGCCCGCGGCAGCCTTGCCGACGCCCCGACGGCGCAACCCGAACGCCGTGTTGTCGGCCACACCCAGGTGCGGGAACAGCGAGTACGACTGGAACACCATGCCGATGTCGCGCTTGTTGGTGGGAATGCGCGAGACGTCCTTCCCGCCGAGCAGCACGACGCCGCCGTCAGCGTTCTCGAGGCCGGCCAGCACCCGCAGCGCAGTGGTCTTGCCGCATCCGGACGGCCCTAGCAGTGAGACGAACTCGCCAGGTGCGATGTCGAGGTCGACACCGTGCAGCACACGGTTGGCGCCGTAGCTCTTCTCGATGCCCTGGAACTGCACGCGGGTGCCCTCACCGGCCTCGGCGAGCAGCACATTGTCGGCGGTGGCGGGAAGAGCGGTCATGAACGGGCCTTTCGATTGCCGCGTGCGGCGCGGCCGATGATGAGCAGCAGCAGGAAGCAGAACAGCAGCGCGAGCAGCGTGAAGATCGCCGGTGCGTAGGCGTCCTGCTTCTGGACCACGACCATCGCGGTCTGGAACACCTGCCGGTTGAGCAGCGACGCGATGGTGAACTCGCCGAGCACGACGGCGATGGAGATGAGGGATGCGGCGAGCAGACCCTGACGGATGTTCGGGGCGAGCACCTTCATGACCACGACGGGCCAGCTCGCGCCGAGGGAGCGGGCAGCCTCCGACAGGGTGCGAAGGTCGGCGGCGTCGATCGATGCCTGGATCGAGCGGAACGCGAACGGCAGAACCGTGACGCCGTAGGCGAAGGCCAGCGTCCAAGTGCCTGTCCCCAGCGTGCGTCCGATCTGCAGGTAGATCGGCGCGAGCCCGACGACGAGCACGATCGCCGGGATCGAGATCGGCAGCAGCACGGCGAACTCGAAGAACGGCTTCAGCTTCGGGAACCGCAGATTCACCAGGATCATGGTCGGCGCGAGCAGCAGGAGCACGATCAGCACGGTGATGACGGCGAGCACGAGCGAGTTGCCGAGGCCCGTCCAGATCGGCTTGATCGCCGCGGATGCTGCGGGATCGAACAGTGCGGCCCAGCGCTCGAGCGACAGGCCGCCGTCTGTGCCGCGCAGCGTGTAGAGCAGCGTCGAGATCAGTGGAATGGCGAAGAACGCGCCGACGAGGACGCCGATGATCCAGCGGGTTGCGACCGAGGGGCCGAGTCGATTCATGACTGCCACCTCGCTGCTCGGCGCTGCACGAGCGAGTACAGCGCCATCACGACGCCGACCACGACGATCATCCCCAGGGCCAGAGCCCCGGCGAGGTTCTCTCGCCCGAGCACGGTCTCGCTGGTGAGTGCAGCGCGGATCTGCAGCGGAACGATCTGCGAACCCTGGCTGGCGAGGGCAGCGGCGGTGGCGTACGACGAGAACGCGTTCGCGAACAGCAGCAACAGGCTGGCGAAGAACGATGGAGCGAGCACCGGGATGCCGATGCGCAGCCAGAAACTCGCGCGGGTGCCGCCGAGGGTCAGGTTCGCCTCCGACCACTGCGGCTTCAGCGCGGCGAGAGCCGGCATGAATGTGATCACCATGAGCGGCACCTGGAAGTAGATGTAGGGCATGATCAGGCCGGGCACCTCGTAGAGCCACATGCCGCCCTCGTAGATGTTGATGCCGAGAGCGTCCTTCATGAACAGTGTCATGACGCCCTGCGCGCCGACCGTGGCGATGAATGCGAACGCGAGCATGACACCGCCGAACTGGGCGAGCACGCCGGCTGCCGCATCCACGCTCGAGCGCACTGCACCCTGCGGATCCATGCCGAGCAGGGCATAACAGGCGAGCGCTCCGACGATTGCGCCGACGACGGCAGTGAGCAGCGAGAGCCCTGCGGAGTTCGCGAAGGTGTTCAGCACGACCGGGTCGGCGAGGGCGGCGACATTGGCCCAGGTGAACGCGCCGTCGTCGGTGAAGAAACCGGAGCCGATGGCGAGAACGGTCGGCACGGCGAGGAACAGCAGCACGTACGCGGCGAACGGTACGAGCCCCAGCCACGCCACGGACATGCCCGATCGCCGGACCGTGCGAGACGGCCCGGCGATCGTGGGGGCGGATGCCGCAGCATCCGCCCCCAGAAGGACGGTGGTCACTGGACCGCCGCTGCCCACTTCTCGCCGAGCAGCGTGCCGGCGTTCGTCGACTGCTCCTCGGTCGGGACGACAGTCTCCTCAGGAACCTCGGGCAGGGCTGCCGCGAGGTCGGCGTCGATCGTGCCGGCCTCGGTCATGGCCTCCATGCGGGCCGGACGCGCGCCGCCCTTGAGCCACAGGTTCTGCACGTCGTCGCTGTAGAGGAACTCCTGCCACAGACGGGCCGCCGCCGGGTTCGGGGCATCCTTGTTGATGGCCTGGTTGTAGTAGCCGGCATAGCCGACACCATCGAGCACGGCGACCTTCCAGTCGGGGTTGTCAGCGCCGGCCGCCGCGTTCAGGTAGTCCCAGTCGAAGACGACAGGGGTTTCGCCACTGGTGATGGTCGCGGGCGTGACGTCGACCTTGAGGAAGTTGCCTGCCTTCTGCAGCTCACCGAAGAAGTCGATGCCTGGCTGGAAGTCGTCGAGCGTTCCATCGGACTGCACGGCCGCGAGACCGACCGCAGCGAACGCAGCGCCGGCCTGCGTCGGGTCGCCGTTGATCGCTACGGCACCCTTGTAGTCGGCGCCGAGCAGGTCATCGAGCGAGCCGGGCTCGTCGAACTTCGAGGAGTCGTAGCCGATCGACATGTATCCGCCGTAGTCGCCGACGAACAGTCCGGTCGATTCCTTGAGTGCGTCGGGGATCTCGTCCCAGGTCTGCACCTGGTAGGGCGCGAACTGGTCGGTGCTGGAGAGCGCGACCGCGAGGCCGAGGTCGAAGACGTCCGGGGCGGTGTCGAGGCCTTCGTTCGTCTCAGCGGCGGTGATCTCCTCGGCGCTGGAGATGTCGGGCGATTGCTCGTTGATCGTGATCTCGGGATACGTCTCGGCGAAAAGGTCGAGGATCTCGCCGTAGTTCGCCCAGTCACGGGGGAGGGCGATGACGTTCAGCTGGCCTTCGGCCTTGGCCGCCGCCTCGAGATCCTCGAACGAGCCGAAATCCTCGACCGACGTCGCGGTCGCGGCATCCGCACCGGTGTCGGATCCGTCGCCCGAGCCGTCTCCGGTGGCGGTGTCGGCGGCGCACGAAGTGAGAGCAAGCGCCGCGGTCGCGGCAAGGGCGATGCCGGCGACGAGTCGCGTGCGGCGGGGAATGGTGGCCATGGGTATCCTCTCGGTGCCCGGCCACGGGAACGGCCGGAATCGGGTTGCGAGAAGAACGTATTGGGCGCGGATGACGTACCGGCGCGGCTCCGGTGAACGAGAGGTGACCGGGCCGTGGCAGGCTTCCGTCAGCCGTCGAGCCCCGGGTCAGACCTTGTACTTGAAGCCGACGTGCGAGGCGGTGTATCCGAGGCGCTCGTAGAAGCGGTGCGCGTCGGTGCGGGCGGCGTCCGAGGTGAGTTGGATCATCGACGCGCTCAGCGCCGGTGCTGCGACCTCTGCCACCCAGTGCATCACCGCCGATCCGATTCCGGACGAGCGCAGGTCGCTGCGCACTCGGACGGCCTCGACCAGTAGTCGCCGCGAGCCGCGGCGTGCCATCCCCGGGATCGAAGTGAGCTGCAGCGTGCCGACGACCGTGCCATCGAGCTCGGCGACGAGCAGATCATTCGATGGCTCGGAGAGGATCTCGGCCAGCGCCACGGCATAGGACGGGCGGTCTGCTTCGGATGCCACGTCACCTCGTGCTGCGCTGATCGGGTCATCCGCGAGCAGCGCGATCAACGCGTCGGTGTCCGCCGGTGTCGCCCTGCGCAGAAGCGCGAGACCAGCGCGGGAGGCGAACGGGTGGGGCAGGGGCAGTGCGGCGAGCATGCGTCCATTTTGTCAGGTTGCGGATATAGCGGTGTTGACAAGCTCCTGACCCCACGGCCATGGTGAGTGTCATGGATTCGAATCTTCTGTCTGAGCAGATCTTCTCGACGAGTTCCGTCGTTCTCAGCATCATCTACTACGTCATCTACGCGGTCACGATGTGGAAGGTGTTCGTCAAGGCGGGCTACCCCGGCATCCTCGCGCTGATCCCGATCGTGAACTGGGTGTTCCTGGTGAAGATCGCGGGCATGTCGGGATGGTTCGCGCTGCTCTACCTGATCCCGATCGTGAACATCATCTTCGCGATCGTCGTCGCGATCAAGGAGGGGCGGAACTTCGGCAAGGGCGGCGTGTTCTCGTTCTTCCTGCTCTGGCTGTTCCCGTTCATCGGGCACCTCATCATCGGCTTCGGATCGGCGCAGTACAACAAGGTCACCTGACCGGTCGCTGAGACCCCTGGGTAGCACCGAGACCCCCTGCTGTAGACGTGAACAGCAGGGGGTCTCGGCGATAAGGCGGGGTCTCGACGATCCGAGCGGACGTCAGGCTTCGTCGTCCTCCGGGACGAAGTCGACGCCGGCCTCTGCGCGCTGCGCATCGGTGATCGGCGCGGGGGCCGAGGTCAGCGGGTCGAAGCCGTTGCCGGTCTTCGGGAATGCGATGACCTCGCGGATCGACTCGGTCTTGGTGAGGTGCTGCAGCACGCGATCCATGCCCAGTGCGATTCCGCCGTGCGGCGGGGCGCCGAACTTGAACGCGTCGAGCAGGAAGCCGAACTGCTCATCAGCGACCTCGTCGCTGATGCCCATTACCTCGAACACGCGCTTCTGCACGTCTTCGCGGTGGATGCGGATCGACCCGCCACCGAGCTCCGAGCCGTTGCAGACGATGTCGTACGCGTAGGCGAGCGCCGAGCCTGGGTCGGTGTCGAACGTGTCGGCGAACTCCGGCTTCGGGCCGGTGAAGGCGTGGTGCACAGCCGTCCACGCACCGGCTCCGACAGCGACGTCTCCGGATGCCACGGCATCCGCCGCAGGCTCGAACATCGGGGCGTCGACCACCCAGGTGAATGCGAAGACGTCAGGGTCGAGCAGGCCGAGCCGGCGTCCGATCTCCACGCGGGCAGCTCCCAGCAGGGCGCGGCCGTCCTTTGCGGATCCGGCGGCGAAGAACACGCAGTCGCCCGCGGCAGCGCCCACGAGGTCGGCGAGGCCGGCCTTCTCGGCATCCGACAGGTTCTTGGCGACGGGGCCGCCGAGCGAGCCGTCCTCGTTGAAGAGCACGTACGCGAGACCGCGAGCACCGCGCTGCTTCGCCCAGTCCTGCCAGGCGTCGAGCTGCTTGCGCGGCTGCGATGCACCGCCGGGCATGAGTACAGCACCGACGTAGTCGGACTGGAACACGCGGAACGTGGTGTCCTTGAAGTAGTCTGTCGCCTCGACGAGCTCGAGACCGAAGCGCAGATCGGGCTTGTCCGAGCCGTACTTCGCCATCGCGTCGGCGTAGGTGATGCGGGGCAGCGGAGTCTGCACCTCGACGCCGATGGTCGCCCACATCGCCGGGATGAGCGCTTCCATCAGCTCGATGACGTCTTCCTGGTCGACGAAGCTCATCTCGATGTCGAGCTGCGTGAACTCCGGCTGCCGGTCGGCCCGGAAGTCCTCATCGCGGTAGCAGCGGGCCATCTGGTAGTACTTCTCCACGCCGCCGACCATGAGTAGCTGCTTGAACAGCTGCGGGCTCTGCGGAAAGGGCGTACCAGCTGCCGGGGTGCAGGCGTGCAGGCACGACGAAGTCGCGGGCGCCCTCCGGAGTGGAGCGCGTCAGCGTCGGCGTCTCGACTTCGAGGAAGTCACGCGTGTGCAGCACATCGCGGATCGCCTTGTTCACGTCGGAACGCAGGCGAAGAGCGGATGCCGAGGACGGACGCCGCAGGTCGAGGTAACGGTGCTTGAATCGCACATCCTCACCGATCGTGTCGCTGTCGCCGAGACCGGTGGACACCTGGAAGGGGAGGGGAGCGGACTCGTTGAGCACCTCGACCTCGGTCGCGATGACCTCGATGTCGCCGGTGGGCAGGTTCGGGTTCTCGTTGCCGGTCGGTCGGGCGGAAACCGTACCCGTCACCTTCAATACGAACTCGCTGCGCAGCGGGTGCGCAGTCTCCTCGTCGCGGATGACCACCTGGGCGATGCCTGACGCATCGCGGAGATCGATGAACGCGACGCCTCCGTGATCACGACGACGATCGACCCAACCCGTGAGGGTGACGGTCTGACCGATGTTCTCGGCTCGCAAAGAGCCGGTCGTGTGAGTGCGAAGCACGGAAGATTCCTCCAGTTCAGAAAAGGGAACTCCGCCATTCTACGTGGGTGCTCGCGGACGCTCGCGGCCGGCTTCCCTAGACTGTGGGCATGCCCGCCGAACGTCTCCATCTGGTCCGCCACGGCGAAGTGCACAACCCCCAACGGGTGCTCTACGGCCGGCTGCCGCACTATCGGCTGAGCGATGACGGACGGCGCATGGCGCAGGATGCCGCCGAGTACGTCGCCGGGCTCGGCCGCACGGTGACCTCGTTGCACTGTTCTCCGCTGCAGCGCGCCAGGGAGTCGGCTGAGCCGTTCGCCGCGATCTTCGGGCTGGATCCGATCATCGACGAACGGGTGATCGAACCCACGAACGTGTTCGAGGGCACGCGCATGAGCCGGTCGCTGCGCGATCCGCGCAACTGGTGGCATCTGCGCCGCCCATCCGTGCCGAGCTGGGGCGAGCCATACGCATCGATCGCCGCTCGAATGGAAGAGGCCATGAACAGCGCCTGGCGTGAGGCCGACGACGGCGATGCCGTAATCGTGTCGCATCAGGCGCCGATCTGGATCGCGCACCTGCGCGTCGCGGGCCTGCCGCTTCGGCATGACCCTCGCACGCGCCGCTGCGCGTTGTCGAGCGTGACGTCGTTCGAGCATGTCGGTGACGTCTGGCGCGAGGTCGACTACGCGGAGCCGGCAGCGACCGGAGATGCGGTCGACGTCGGGGCCGTCTGAGCACTGTTCCTTCTCGCTCGACTTGTCTGCCGGACACGTCGCACGGCCAGTACCGGCGCGTTAGGCTCCGGTGGGGTGTTCGGCAGCCACCTACTCGCGTGTCGGACGGGCCTCGAGTCGAAATCGTTGAGCTGCCTATAACGATCGTTTCCGGTGACTCACATCACCGGGGTAGTGCGCGGTACACAGTTGACTAAGCTCGCCGCGTGCCCCTTGCTGTCTTTGACCTGGACGGAACGCTCGTCGATCAGGCGAGCGCGGCACGGTCGTGGGCCGGTGAATTTGTCGCGCGGTGGGGTCTGCCAGTCAAAGCCTCGGACCTCGTCGCCGCCGCACTGACTGAGCGTGTTTCGAAGCAACTGGTCTTCGACCGCATCGTCGAAGAGTGGTCGCTTCCGTTATCCGGGGCGGAGATTTGGGCAGCGTATAGGACCCGTATGCCGCAGCTCGTGCAATGCGCCTCCGAAGACAAGGAGGCGCTTACCGAGCTTCGAGCTGCTGGCTGGAGCGTGGGCATCGCAACCAACGGAATGCCCGACAATCAAGAGGGCAAGATTCGCGCAACCGGACTCGCAGAACTGATCGATGGATGGGTCATTTCGGGAGAAGTAGGAATCCGTAAGCCGGACCCGCGGATCTTCGGCGTCTTGGCACAGCGCCTCTGTTGTGCGCTCGACGGCTGGATGGTCGGCGACAGCCTCGAGCATGACGTCATGGGTGGGATGGCAGCTGGGCTGCAAACAGCCTGGATCGCTCCACTCAACGCGCCCGTCCCAGCCGGAAGCGCACGGTTCGATATTCGTCAAACGAGCGTCGCTGAGGCCGTAGGAGCAATCCTCACGATTTAGCCACGTGGATCCGCGACCCGGCCGCGATCCTCCGCTTTCTGCCAGTTACGACGATCGTTTGCGGCAGCCGTTCCCAGCCCATACCTGGCCCTCGCTGGAACGATCGTTAGTGGCGGGATTGCCGGCACCCTCACTGCTTGTGCGATGGTTGCGACATGACGACGCACCCTCTGTGGCGACCCTTCAACCCTGGCGCGAATGCCGCCCGGCAGGGAGAGCGAGTTGCATCACGTCAGACAACGCCCGGTGCCGTGCGGGCGCACGACGAAAGCTGGCGCGAGCGGTTCGAGGAGATCAACCGTGTGCTCACGGAGTCAATCGGAGATCTCGCTCTGTCGATCCGCCATGTCGGCTCGACGGCGGTGCCTGGCCTCGCGGCGAAACCTGTCATCGATGTCGACTTGACCGTCCGAGACGTCGAGTTAGAACACAGCTACATGCCGCAGTTAGAGGCCGCAGGGTTTCGCCTCATCTTCCGTGATGTGATGAGCGGCGACCCTCACCGACAACTCACGTTCGCGATACCCAATACCAACCTTCACGTCTGGAGCCCGGGCGCAATCGAGCCGCAACGGCACCTGGTCTTCACGGACTGGCTCAGGACGAACTCACGCGACCGGGAGCGATACAACGCTGCGAAGGCCGCCGCGTCAACAGCTGACGGAACTGCGCGCTACAACGATCTGAAAGCAGCCGTCGTGTACGACATCTATGAGCGAGCCTTCATCGCTGACCCATCGCACGACCACGACCCGCACCCGAGAGACCTGGCCTAATCGCTCTGTCGGTTTCGGGGATTCCCAGTACGGGCACCGAAACTGTTTGCCGGAAGGCTGTTCTGGGGAGCCTTTGCGGCGGTACCTGGCAAGCGTGCAGCTTGACCGCGCCGAAAACGATCGTTTAGGGCAGGCGAGTCGGTGCGGGATCAGCGGCGGCGGCGCGCCGCTTGCGCTGGCTCGGCAGGAACTCGAGGACCAGCGGCACGATGATCCCGAGAGCGCAGAAGATGGCGAGAATCGGCGTGCTCATGCAACAGATCGTCCCATGGATAAGGCGTCACGGCTAGGCGCCCCCTACCAGGGAGGCACTCGACTCGATACCCACGTGTGATGTGGAACCCCGAATGGTGCTCGTAGTCTCCTGACACGGCCGGAAGCGCAGGCCGCCTGCGTATCCGGCCAGAGGAGATTCTCATGACCATCGTCGCCGATTCCCGGCTCGGTCCTGTCCGGCAGACCTATGCGCGCAGTGACGAGTTCCCGCCCGTCGCCCGCGCTTATACGCAGATCTCGCAACGCGTGCGCGACGCCGGACTGCTGCGCCGCACTCCGCGGTTCTACCTGCTGGTAGGCGCCAGCCTGGCGTTCGCGTTCGCAGGGCTCGTCGCCGGGTCTCTTCTGCTCGGCGACAGCTGGTTCCAATTGCTGATCGCGGCCGCGATGGGCATCGTCGCCACCCAGGTCGCGTTCCTTGCGCACGAGGCTGCGCATCGCACGATCCTGGAGACAGGTCCCGCAAACGATCGGCTCGCACGCGTCCTCGCCGGGCTCGTCGGGTTGAGCTATTCCTGGTGGGATTCCAAGCACAGCCGCCACCATGCCAACCCGAACCGTGTCGGTCGTGATCCTGACATCGAGGTCGACACGATCTCGTTCCTCGACACCGATGCCGCAGAGGCGCGTGGCCTGCGTCGCTGGATCACCCGCAGGCAAGGATGGCTGTTCTTCCCCTTGCTGACGCTCGAGGGCATCAACCTGCATTACCTCAGCCTGCGGCACCTCGTCTCACGCGGGCCCGTCAAGAATCGCGCACCGGAGCTCGCATTCCTCCTGGTCCGACACGCGATCGTGCTCGGTGCCGTGTTCTGGATGCTGCCTGTCGGTGTGGCGTTCGCATTCATCGGCGTGCAGTTGGCCGTCTTCGGCCTCTACATGGGGGCATCATTCGCACCGAACCACAAGGGCATGCCGGTGGTGGCGCCGGAAGCGAGACTCGACTTCTTCACCAAGCAGGTGCGCACCTCGCGGAACATCTCAGGAGGCTGGCGGGCGACCTGGCTGATGGGTGGTCTGAACTACCAGATCGAGCATCATCTCTTCCCCTCCATGCCTCGTCCGCACCTCGCTGCGGCACGCGAGATCGTCCGGGAGTACTGTGCGGCCAACGACGTTCCGTACACCGAGACGACGCTGCGGCGCTCGTACGGGATCGTGATCGCGTACCTCAATCGCGTAGGTCTCGCCGCCAGGGACCCGTTCGAATGCCCGGCGGTCGTGCAATATCGGCGGACATGACGTCTGCATCCCCAGTACCTCCGAAACCGCGAGGAAACGGCACCTCCGATGGACGCGCAGGAGCCGGTGGTCGTCCTAATGTCGAGTCAAGAAGTTGAACACTATGAAAAGGACGTGGACGATGACCGGTACGGCGTCACCCGAGCATCCGACGGAACCGCTGCGGGTCCTCATCGCGACAGACACGTTCCCCCCGGACATCAACGGCGCGGCCAGGTTCGCCAGAGATCACGCCGTGCGCCTCTCCCGCCGCGGGCACGACGTTCATGTGATCGCGCCCTCGCCCACCTTCTCCGGACACTCCGGGGTGACGATGATCGACGACCAACTGATCCGGACGCATCGACTGCGCAGCGTGAAATGGCCGGCGCATGAATGGCTGCGGATCGCTCCGCCGTGGGAGGTACGCCGACGTGTCGGTCGTATCCTCGACGAGGTCCGCCCCGATGTCGTGCACGTGCAATCGTTCATCGGTATCGGTCGAGGGGTCGCGTACGAAGCACACCTCCGCAGCATCCCGATCGTGGCGACGAATCATGTGATGCCGGACAACCTCGCCTCTGTCGGCGGGCTTCCGGGGCGCATCGTCCCCGCAGTGACGCGACGCGGCTGGAATCTGGCTGCCGCCGTGTACTCCCGTGCGGACATCGTCACAAGCCCGACTCCGATAGCGGCCGACTACCTGGAGCGCAGCATCGGTCTCGCATCCGTCACTCCGATCTCGTGCGGCGTCGATCTGCACCGCTTCACGCCGAAGCAGGCGAAGCCCGGACAGCGCAGCATCCTCTTCGTCGGGCGTCTGGATCCCGAGAAGAACCTTCCGACGCTGCTGCGAGCCATCGCTTTACTCGACCACGACGTCGACGCGCACCTCGACATCGTCGGCGGTGGCTCCGAGCGTGCTGTCTTGGAGCAACTCGCCGAACAGCTCGGAGTGTCGACTCGCGTGCGATTCCACGGACGGGTGACGGACGAGCAGCTTGTGGCGCTGCATCATGAGGCGACCGTCTTCGTGATGCCTTCGCCCGCCGAGCTGCAGAGCATTGCGACCCTTGAGGCGCTGGCATCAGGGACTCCTGTCGTCCTGGCCGACGCGATGGCTCTCCCGCACCTCGTTCACAACGGTGTCGAGGGATACCTCGTCCCGACCTACAGCGCCGAGGAGTTCGCCAGGCAGATCGTCAAGATCCTGACCCTCCCCGAGAACGATTACCTGACGATGAGCGCGCATGCCGTGCAGCGGGCCGTTCAGCACGACGCCACGACGATCGTCCGTCGATATGAGGATCTCTACCGAGGCGCCGGAACCCGACGCTTCGCGCGCACGGAGTCCGCGCGCACAGAGTACAGGGGCCGCATAGATTCCCGCGTCTAGACTGGGAATGTGCCACTCGCCTCGACGATTCGACCGATTCGCAGCGGCCGCTCCTCCCGTACTCGACGTTCCGGTCGTGTGGTCGGAGCCGCGCTCGCCGCGCTGTTCGCCGTCGCTCTGACCGCCTGCGCGCCGGATCCGGTCGCCGAGCAGTATCTCTCCGGCGACGACAAGGGTTACATCTCGGCGGACGGCGCCGTCGTGGAGATCGCACCGGAAGATCGCGGCGAGCCGATCGTCTTCGGTGGAGTGACTGAGGACGGTGAAGAGTTCAGCAGCGCGGACATCGCCGGCGATGTCACTGTCGTGAACTTCTGGTACGCGGGCTGCGCTCCGTGCCGCGTCGAGGCGAAGGATCTCGAATCGGTCTGGCAGGCGAATGAAGATGAGGACGTCTCCTTCGTCGGCGTCAACATCTACGACCAGGCGGACACCGCGAAGGCGTTCGCAGAGACGTACGGCGTGACCTACCCGAGTCTCATCGACGTCGACAGCGGTGAAGCGAAACTCGCCTTCGCCAGCGACGCACCGCTGCAGGGAACGCCGTCCACGCTCGTGCTCGACAAGCAGGGGCGCGTCGCGGCCCGCATCGTCGGCCCCCTTGACGGCCCCTCGATCCTCTCCACGCTCGTCAAGGACGCGCTCGCGGAGAGCGCGTGAACACTCAGGAACTGATCGGCTCCGGCGCTCTCTGGCTCGCGATCCCGGTTGCGATGCTCGCGGGGCTCGTGTCCTTCCTTTCGCCCTGTGTGCTTCCGCTCGTGCCCGGCTATCTCGGGTTCCTCGGGGGAGCGGTGGCGCCTCGCTCGTCGAACGGATCGGCCGCACAAGCCGGCCGAGGACGCCTCGTTCTGGGCGTTCTGCTTTTCATCCTCGGCTTCACCGTGGTCTTCGTCGCCTGGACGGTGCTCGGCGGAGTGACCGGACACTTCTTCGTGCAGTGGGGCGAACTGATCACCCGCATCCTGGGCGTCGTGATCATCCTCATGGGACTCGTCTTCCTCGGCTTGTTCGGGTTCGCGCAGCGGGAATTCCGCTTCCAGGTCGACTCGAAGGCCGGAATCATCGGTGCTCCGTTGCTCGGGCTCGCTCTCGGAATCGGCTGGGCCCCGTGCATGGGCCCGACGCTCACCACCATCGTGTCTCTGTCCTGGAACGTCGGCGACCCGTGGCGCGCCTCCTTCCTCGGGCTGGCGTACAGCCTCGGCCTCGGCATCCCGTTCCTGCTCGTGGCTCTCGGGTTCGGCTGGGCGACACGGGCGATCGGGTTCCTGCGCCGCCACATCCGCGTCGTGAACATCATCGGGGGAGTGCTGCTGATCCTGCTCGGCGTGCTCATGGTCACCGGGATCTGGACGGACATCATGTCGCAGCTGACGGCGGTGATGGGCAGTGTCATCCTCCCGCTCTGATCCCCGAACCGACCAGAAGGATGCCGTGACGTCTTCCGATCCGCTTCGTCCGTCCGACCACATCGACGGCGACGACTCCGCGATCACTCAGCCGCGACTCGGCTTCGTCGGCTGGCTGCGATGGGGGTGGCGCCAGCTCACATCGATGCGCACGGCGATCATCCTGCTGCTGGTGCTCGCTATCGCGGCGATCCCCGGCTCGATCTTCCCGCAGCGGATGGCCGACCCCAACGGCGTCACGCAGTGGCAGACCGACAATCCCGATCTGTTCCCGGTGCTCGACGCCATGAACATGTTCGACGTGTACCTGTCGCCGTGGTTCTCCGCGATCTACCTGCTGCTGTTCATCTCTCTCGTCGGATGCGTCATCCCGCGGATCAAGCATCATCTCAAGGCGCTGCGCGCACGCCCGCCCCGCACGCCGGCACGGCTGGGCCGGCTCGAGGATCACCGTGAAGTGACACGCGACGCGACGGATGCCGGAGCAGAAGCAGCGCGATCGATCGACATCGCCCAGAAGCAGCTCAAGGCACTCGGATACCGCGTAGAGCGATACGACAAGGGCCGCACGTACTCGGTGTCCGCCGAACGGGGGTACTGGCGGGAGACGGGCAACCTCGTCTTCCATCTCGCGCTCGTCGGCGTGCTCCTCGTGGTCGGCATCGGCGGCAGTTTCGCGTACACGGGGCAGCGCGTGGTCGTCGAGGGGCAGACGTTCGTCAACACGCTGCTCGACTACGAGTCGATGAACCGCGGACGCTTCGTCAGCGACGACGCGCTCACGCCCTACGCGATGACGCTCGACTCGTTCGACGTCACGTATCAGGAATACGGCTCCGCCGCCTCCGGTCAGGCAGGCGACTTCTCGGCGAACGTCTCGGTGCGCGAGAACGGTGAGACGCGCAAGGAGTCCGTGCGCGTGAACCACCCGCTGGGCGTCGCCGGCGACAAGATCTACCTGCTCGGCAACGGTTACGCACCCACCCTCACTGTGCGCAACGCCGACGGCGACGTCGTCTACAGCAACTCCGTGCCGTTCCTTCCGCAGGACAACAACCTGACCTCGCTCGGCGTCGTCAAGGTGACCGATGGGATGCCGGAGCAGCTCGGCATCGCCGCCTTCTTCTATCCGAGCGCTGCCAGACTCGACACCGGTGCGTTCGCGTCGGCGCACGGAGATCTGCTGGCCCCGCTGCTCACTCTCGACGTCTACGAGGGAGACCTCGGCATCAACGAGGGAACCCCGCGCTCGGTGTACGTGCTCGACACCGAGGAGCTCACGAAGCTCACCGGGCGCACGACCGACGTCGACTCGATCGAGCTGCAGCCGGGCGAGACCGCCGATCTGCCCAATGGGCTCGGAACGGTCACGTTCGAGGATGAATCGCCCGCCGGTGCGACCGACTACACGCAGTCGGTGAAGCGATTCGTGTCCCTGCAGATCCATCACGACGATTCGGCCGTCTGGGTGCTCGTGTTCGCCCTGCTCGCCCTCGGTGGCCTCATGCTCGCGCTGTTCGTGCCGCGTCGTCGCATGTGGGTGAAGGCGACGACCTCCGACGACACGGTCACCCTCGAATACGCGGGGCTCGCGCGCGGCGAAGATCCGACGCTCGCGGCGGCCGTCGACGACCTGGTGGCAGGTCACGCACGTCTGCTCGATGACCCCCGCCGTTCCACCTCCTCCACTCCTGCGAAGCCCCGAAAGTAGACTGGGACCATGCCCGACCTCGATTCCCTCTCGATCCTGTTCATCTGGACGGCGATCGCGATCTACGCCGCGGCCTTCGTCGCCTACACGTTCGATCTCGCGCGTCGATCAGAGGTCACCGCCGACGCCCGGCTCGAGCGCGAGGCCGCACTGGTCGGTGCCGGTGCCGGCTCTGCCGTGGCAACCGGGGATGCAGCATCCGAGGACGCGGCATCCGCTGAGCCTGCGAAGCCCCGTTATGTGATGGCGCGCATCGGCACCACGCTCACCTGGCTCGCTTTCGTGTTCCACCTGGCCGCGACGGTGCTGCGAGGGATCGCCGCCGAGCGTGTGCCGTGGGCGAACCTCTACGAATTCGCGATGATCGGCACGCTTCTGGTCGTCTTCGTCTATCTGCTGGTGCTCACGCGTATCGATCTGCGCTTCCTCGGCACCTTCATCACCGGCCTCATCGTCGTGCTGATGGGCTCGGCCGCGCTCAGCTTCTACGTCGGCGTCGTGCCGCTGATGGACCCGCTCAAGAGCATCTGGCTCGTGATCCACGTGTTCGTGGCGTCGCTCGGCACCGCCTTCTTCGCTTTGACGGCGGCGTTGTCGGTGCTGCAGTTGATGCAGCACCGTCGCGAACGCCGCATCGCTGAGAACGCGGACAAGACCGGTCCGTCCTTCCTCGCGACGCTCCCGGGCTCTGAGCGACTGGAGGGGCTGTCGTTCCGCTTCGCGATCGTCGGCTTCATCCTCTGGACGTTCACGCTCATCGCGGGATCGATCTGGGCGCAGGACGCCTGGGGTCGCTATTGGGGCTTCGACGTCAAGGAGACCTGGACCTTCATCATCTGGGTGCTGTTCGCCGGGTACATCCACGCGCGAGCGACCCGGGGTTGGCGTGGCAGCCGTTCGGCATGGCTGGCCATCATCGGCTTCAGTGCCGTGATCTTCAATTTCACGATCGTCAACGTCTTCTTCAAAGGCCTGCACGCGTACTCCGGCCTGAGTTGAGTTGAGCTGAGGCGTTCACCCCAGCGGAATGACCTCGTGGTGCTCGGCTCCGCCGGAGTACCAGACCAGCTCCGCCTCGTTGACGACCTCGGTGGGGTGCTCGTCGTATTCGTTCGTCACCGATTCCGCGATCGCGCGCCACTCGTCCGCGTCGAGAGTCTTGCCGTAGATGACCGACATATGGAACGTCCAGTCGTCGAGCGCTCGCTCATCCAGGCGGCGGAAGTCGGTGTCGGCGAGGGCGTCGGTGAGCGACGCGTACGCGGTGATGACGGATGCCGTGCGCGCGAGCCGCGCGATGACGATCTGCCACGGTGCAGGAAACGTGTCGATCGCTTCGGTCGTGATCTCGATCGGATGCTGGGCCGCGCCCCATGCGCGAACGAGTGCGCGTACGTCGTCCAGGCGGTCGGGCTCGTAGAACCCGCGAAGCGTGACATGCGCGGTGTGAGGGTGCTTCACGGCGACGGGCAGGGCCCGGAGGACAGCATCCTGAACCTCCCGGTAATCGTCGGCCACTGCTCCGGTCGGTCGCAGCACCAGGTACTGCTGACCCTCCAGGGACGCGAGTTGATCGGGGTGGTTCATGAACGGCCGGCGCATGGATCGAGCCTACGGTCCCGGTCGTCGTTGATTACGCCCCACCGCCTCACGATGCCGCGTCGAAAGGAGAAAAGTGTCGGTCAAACTCGAGTTTGACCGACACTTTCCTCCTTCGAAGGGCGCCGAGACGTCACGCGGTGGCGAGCACGGCCTTCGCTGAAGTCGTCCGGCGCACGGCGACGATCAGTGTCGTGGCGATGAGCGACAGCACGCCCCACACCACGAGGCCCGCGAGGGCGCTGCCGTTCGCAGCGATCAGTCCCGTGAAGGCCGGCGCCGTCGGAAGCGCACCGCCTATCGATGCGAGCCAATCGGGAACCGTCGAGATGAGTCCGGTGGCCACGGCCACGACGCCGATGAGAGCGCTGATCCAGCGTCCGATGCCGCCGAACAGAGCCACGAGCGCCTGGTTCACCGCGGCGAACGCGACACCGGCCACGACTGCTGTGCCGGCGAAGGCCCACACACGCTGCGGCGTCGTACGACGCCACGAACTGGACGATCAGTGCGACGAGAACGCCCTGTCCGGCTCCGATCGCGGCTGCGGGTGCGAAGGCGCGCAGTGTGAGCCCCGCCGATGAACGGCGCGATGTCAGCGTGCGCGCGGTGTGCGCGCGCATGACGATGAATGATGCCAGGCCACCGAACCACAGCACCACGGCCGCGAGCAGCGGGATGGCGGTCGGTCCGAAGATCGTGTTCATCGACGAGTCGGACGAGTTCGACGACACAGGGTCGGCGATGACGGATGCGAGTGACGACGATTCCTGATCGTCGAACGAGGGGAGTGACTCGGACGCCGTCTTCAACCCGCCCGCGAGATCGCCGGTCCCGGTCGCGAGCTTGTCGACGCCGGTGGCCAGCTCGGCTGCGCCATCCGAAAGCTGCGTCGCGCCATCACTCAGAGCGACCGCACCCGTGCTCAGGGCGGTCGCGCCCGTCGCGGACTGGTCGACGCCGCTCGTAAGCTGATACAGACCGTCGGCGAGGGAGAGAGCGCCGTCACCGGCGGTGCGCAGCTGACCTGCGAGCGCGCTCGGCAGCGCACTCACGCCGGTCGAGACGTTCCCGGCGTACCCGTTCGCGTAGCCGGCAGCTTCAGCAGCGGAGCCGGCGGACTGAGCGTCGGCACCGATGTTCTCGGCATCCGTACCGACGCTCTGGGCGACCTCGGCGAGTTGGTCGCAGAACGCCGTGTCGGGGTTCGAGGTGTAGCACTCGGTGACGAGAGCGCCGAGCGCACCTGCGTTCGTGCCGAGGCTCTGTGCGTTGCCGCCGAGCGACTGCGCAACCGCGACAGTGCTGTCCGCCGCCGTCTGTGCATATCCGGCGCCGGTCGAAGCCGCACCGGCCAGCTTGTTCAGATCGCTGTCCGGAGCCTCCAGCGCAGTCGCACCGGAGGTCAACCCCGCGCCCAACGCACTCGCACCGTTCGCCGCATCCCTCGTGCCCGAGCCGATGGTGCCGAGTCCGCCGGCGAGTTCTGACGCGCCGGTTCCCAGCTGCGCGGCGCCGTCCGCGAGCTTCGTCGCCCCGTCCGGAAGCGCAGCAGCGCCGTCCGCGGCGGTTCGCGCACCGGTCGCGAGTTCGAGGGCGCCCGAGGAGGCTTCGCCGATCTGGTCGCCGATCGTCGTGAAGCCGACCAATACGTTCTCCATGGTCGCCTCAGACAGCATGGTGCCCATGGTGGATGCCGCGACCGACGCGATCTGGCCCGTGATGAGGTCATCGGCGACGAGTCCGTCATCCGGTGTGGTGACCTTGATCGTCGCCTGTTCGGCGGTGCCGCCGCCGTCGGAGATCGCCTGGCCTGAAGAGGTGGCTGCTGCGGAGAACTCCGCCGGAATCGTGATGACCGCCTGGTAGCTGCCGTCGGCGAGCCCCTCAGCGGCGTCGTCCTTATTCGAGATGACCCATGTGAGGTTGGAGTCCAGGTCGTCCGAACCCTCGACGAGTCCCGACGCCAGCTGCCGCCCGAGCGGCGTGTACTGGTCGTCGATCGTGACGGGCTCATCGAGGTTCACGATGGCGGCCGTCATGGTGTCCAGCCGCTCAGTCGGGTTCTGCAGAGCAGCGACAAGGACGCCGCCGACCGCTGCCGGCAGCAGCAGGATGCCGAGAATCGTCAGCCAGGTGATGGGCTTGCGCGAGCGGGCGCGCTCGATCGAGAGGGTCATGCGTTCACCTCATGGGAGTCGGTGTCGGAGGTGGTCAGGTGCGCGGAAGGCGTTGGCATCGCGAGGTCGAGCAGCTCGGCATCCGTCCACGCGGCCTCCGCGAGGATCGTGCGGGCGAGGCCCGCGTCGGATGCTGTCGCGAACACCGCGAGCGGACTCGAGGTCCCCGCGGCAGCCCGTGCGGACGCTGCCGCCGCAGCATCCTGCAGCATCGCGGTCGCCTGATCGCGCTGCCCGCCGGTGAAACGGTCGATGCCGTCGATGACGACGAGAGTGGGCGCCCCACGCAGAGCTTCGCGAAGGTCTGCGAGTGCAGCATCCGCATCGTCGACCAGCACGCAGCCGACGTGACTGCGTACCCAGGCCGCCCGGCCGGGCAGCAGATGCCCGGCGACCCGCAGTTTGCCTGCATCCGGCGTCAGCCTGCCGGCAACGGCCAGCGCGAGGGCACGGCGTACGCGGCCGTCGTGTCCGGTGGCGATGAGCGCCGTGCCGGGGGCGACCCGCAGCGTGACGTCCTCGAGGATCGGTGCATCCGCACTCAGCACGAGTTCGTCCGCCGCGACGACCGAGCCGTCGCCAGGCCACGCCTCGAGGTGTCGTTCACGTTCGACGGCTTCGCCCTCGATGTCGACGCTCGGCAGGATCTTCTCCAGCCACGCGGGGATCTGCCAGGCGCGCTCGCCGAGGATCGCCATGAGTGCCGGGATCAGCGTCATGCGCACCAGGAATGCATCGATCGCGATGCCGGCGGCGAGACCGAGGGCGATCGGCTTGAGCGAGGAGTCGCCCTCGGGGACGAATGCGACGAACACCGCGAACATGATGAGTCCCGCCGCGGTGACGACCTTCGCGGATCCGGTGAATCCACTGCGCACTGCACGGAGCGCGGCCGCGCGGCGCACGCTCCGGTCGGGTGAGCGGCCGTCGGGGTCGTGCACGAAGTCTTCGCGCATCCGGGAGACCAGGAACACCTGATAGTCCATCGCGAGACCGAACAGCACGCCCATGAGGATGATCGGCATGAAGCTGATGATCGGACCGACCTTGGCGACGTGCAGCAGATCCGCGAACCAGCCCCACTCGAAAACTGCTCCGACGACACCGAATGCCGCGACGATCGAGAGCAGGTAACCGAGGGCCGCAGTGATGGGCACCCAGAGCGAGCGGAACACGATCGTCAGCAGGATCAGTGACAGACCGATCACGAAGACACCGAAGGGCAGCAGCGCGTTTCCGAGCTGGTCGGAGATGTCGATCGCGACCGCGGTGAAGCCTGTGACCTTCAGCGTCGATGCCGAAGTCGTCGAGCCACTCGTCGTGGTGCGAGCGCAGTTCGCGCACGAGATCACTCGTGGCGGGGTCATCCGGTGCGGTCTCGGGGATCACCTGCACGATGCCGGTGTCCGCGGTCTCGTTCGGGGTGGCGAGTGCGACCTCTTTCACGCCGTCGATCTCGGCGACGGCATCCCCGAGGTCTTCCATCAGGGTGAGGGGATCGGTCGACGTGACGATCGTGCCGGTGAGGATGAGAGGGCCGTTGAATCCGGCACCGAACTCCTCCGCGACGAGGTCGTAACTCTGCCGAGCCTCGTCGTCGGGCGCGAGCACGCCGGCATTGGGCAGGGCGAGGTTCAGGCTGAGAGCGGGGACGGCGACGACGCCGAGGCCGATGACGACGGCGAGGGACGTGAGGATCGGATGCTTCGTCACGCCGCCGACCCAGCGGTCGCTGAATCCGAGGCGGGGTTTGGCCTCCTTGCCCTTCTTGGGCGCCTTGATCTTCTTCGGGCGGCCGACGATACGGCCCTTCAGGAAGCCGAGTACTGCGGGGGTGAGCGTCACGGCGATCGCCACGGCGAACGCGACGGCGACGGAGGCGGCGATTCCCATGGTCGTCAGGAACGGGATTCCGGCGAAGCCGAGACCGATCAGTGCGATCAGCACGGTGATACCGGCGAACACCACCGCGGACCCGGCGGTTCCGACAGCGCGGGCGGCCGACTCCTCCGGATCGACGCCTTCGCGCACCTGATCCTGATGCCGGGCCATGATGAACAGTGCATAGTCGATGCCGACCGCGAGTCCCAGCATCAAGGCGAGCAGCGGTGTGGTCGAGGAGACGCTCGCGAACGCGGTGGCGGCGAAGATACCGGCCATCGAGATGCCGACGCCGAGCATTGCGGTGAGAAGCGGAAGGCCGGCGATGACGAAGGAGCGGAAGGTGACGATCAGCACCAGCAGCGCGATGATGAGGCCGACGGCTTCGGTGAGGGTCACGCCAGGGATCGAGATGGCAAACAGATCTCCACCGAGCTTGGTCTGCGAACCGTCGGGCAGCGCACTCGCGAGCTCATCGACGTCCGCGGTCAGCGCGTCCTTCGTCTCAGCAGACACGTCGGTGGCCTGACCGTCGAACTGCAACTGGACGATCGCCGCGGTCTCGCCCTCGTTGACCATCCCCTCGATCGTCTCGTCGTAGGGGGAGGTGACCGCCAGTACGCCATCGAGGTCGCTCAGTTCGTCGACAGCATCCTCGATCGGTTCGCGGTACTCGTCGTCGGTGATCGAGTCGCCGTCGGCGGCGACGACGATGAACTGCGCGTTCGTGCCGCTCACCTGGGGGAACGAACGCGAGAGCTGCTCGAGGCCGTCCTGCGACTCGGTGCCGGGAATGCTGAACGAGTTGTCCGTGCCCTGGTTGAGTGCGAGCGCACCGCCGCCGGCGACGCCGAGGACGATGAGCCAGGCGACGAGCACTCGCCAGGGGTGGCGGAACGACCAGCGTCCGAGTGACGACAGGAGAGTGGACACAGATTCCTCCGGGACGGCGGACGAGAGACTGGATACAGTGATGTATCCGATACACATGTGTATCCTACGGTGGGTCGTGCGCGCGAATCTGTGCGCCGGATGTGAAAGTGTGGAGGGAGGAGGCTTCGATGACGATTCCCGTGACGAGACGGCGAGAGAACACGCGTGCGCGCCTGCTGGATGCCGCGGCAGAGGTGTTCGCCGAGGTCGGGCTCGAAGGTGCCAGCGTCGAGGCGATCTGCGACCGCGCCGGCTTCACGCGCGGGGCGTTCTACTCGAACTTCGAGTCGAAGGACGAGCTCTTCCTCGAGCTCGCATCCTCGGTGGCCGAGCAGCGTCTGGCATCAGTGCGCGGGCGCATCGAGGAGTTCGTCGCCGCAGGCGTGCTGAACGGCGATGCCGATCCCATCGAGCTCGTGCAGAAGGTGATGGATTCCGGGCTGGACGATCGACTGAGCGTCCTCATGATGAGCGAGATCCGCATCCGCGCGCTGCGCGATGAAGGCTTCGGCAAGGCGTATCTCGCGCAGGATCGGGCGATGACCGCGAGCATCGAGGAGATCATCCAGGGCATCGTCGACTCCGGCCTGTTCGCGCTGCGGATCGATGTGCCCACCGCTGCACAGATGCTCATGGTCCAGTGGGAGGGCTGCATGGCGCGTGCGGCGGTGTCCGGCTGGGACGGCGAGAAGCTGCATCGTGCCGGTGCCGAGGCGCTCGGGCATCTCGTCGAACTGCTCATCGCCCCTGCCGCAGGCTGAGGCGGCGCTGCGGCGACCGCAGTGTGGGGTAGGGCCTACTCGGCGGCGAGCAGCGTGTGGCAGCGTTCGAGACGCTCGAGCCACCAGTCGCGACGCTCGGCGGATGCCGCGAGCTTGTCGAGTCGCGCCGTGTCGGGGGTGACGCGGCCGACGGGGATGGAGCCCTTTGTCGGGGAGAGATCTGCGACGTCCTCGACGAACAGTGCGCCGGTGCCCAGACCGCAGTCGTAGTCGAGGTGGGGGAGCGCGGCGGCGAGAGCCGCGCCCTGCGACAGTCCCACCGCGGTGTCGAGCGCGCTGGAGACTACGGCCGGGAGCCCAGCGGCGACGACGATCTGCAGCGCGCGCGTGAGGCCGCCGAGTGGCTGCGCCTTGATCACGATCAGGTCGGCGGCGCCTGCCCTGGCGACTGCGAGGGGATCATCGGCCTTGCGGATGCTCTCGTCTGCTGCGATCGGGATGCCCATGTACTTCACGCGTGAACGCAGCTCGGCGAGCTCCTCGACGCTCGCGCAGGGCTGCTCGGCGTACTCGAGGTCGAACTCCGCGAGGGCGTGGATGGCGTGCTCTGCCTCATCGACGTTCCACGCGCCGTTCGCATCGATGCGCACACGGCCTTCCGGACCCAGCGCGTCGCGTGCTGCGCGCACCCTCGCGATGTCGTCGCTCAGCGACTGGCCGGGTTCTGCGACCTTGACCTTGGCGGTACGGCATCCAGGGAATCGTGCCAGCACGCGGGAAACGTCGGCAGCGGCGACGGCCGGCACTGTCGCGTTCACGCCGATGGACTGCCGCAGCGGAACGGGCTGCGTGCTCCAGGCGTAGTCGATCGCCGAGGCGAGCCAGACGGATGCCTCGGCATCCGCGTACTCGACGAACGGCGAGAACTCCGCCCAGCCCTCCGGTCCCTCGAAAAGCAGCGCCTCGCGCACATCGACGCCTCGGAAGCGGGTCGTCATGGGAAGGGCGACCACACGGGCCGTGTCGAGCAGCTCTGCAAGCGACGGGATCATGTCACCATCATGCCCTTCCGCGCTCGCCGCGGCCCGCCCGCCGTGCCGAATCAGTCGCGCAGCGGTACACATGGCTGGCCAAAGGTACGGATGGCTGTGGAAAAGAGGTGTTTCAGCAGCCATCCGTGATTCTGAACCGCCAAGTGTGCCGACGGCGCGGGCGAACGTTCAGGCCAGTCGCTTCTGCAGCTCGGCCATAAATTCGGAAGGGGCGAAGCCCAGACTGCGGTTGATGGCGAGCATGTGCTCGTTGACGCCGGCGTTGTACGTGTAGACCGCGCGTACGCCGGAGGCGTGCTCTTGCAGGGTCCGCAGATTGGCGATCTTGACGGCCATGCCCAGTCGATGGCCGCGGGCCTCCCGCCGCACGAGAGTGCCCCATTGGTACGCGTTCCCGTCGTCGCCGGACACGACCAGCTGCGTGAACGCGACGACACGGCCGGTGCGGTCGCAGGCGACGGTGCCGAAGCTGCGCCGGTTCTGCCGCGCGAGCAGCGTTTCGCTCCTGCGGATCTCGCCGACGTCGACCGTGGCCTGCTCGATCTCGAGATCGCCGACAGGCGCCTCGGTGTCGACGGCGGCGTCGAGCTCGGCCCATCCGCTGACGACCTGTTGGGGCACGCTGCCGATCCAGGATCGCAGCGTGAATTCCCCTGAATGGGCGGATGCTTCTGCGCTGAGTGCGGCGAGATGCGCGGCTGAGACCGGCAGCCGCAGGCGGCTCTGCACATCCCCGAGTGCCAGTGCATAGCCGTGGCGCCGCGCGAACTCGCGACCTGGAACGCCCGCGCCGTCGTCGCCTGCGCTCCAGGGCCAGGATGCGCTCGCCTTGAGGACGTCTCGACCTGCGCTGCGAGCCTCGGCTTCGAGCGCCGTGAGCACGGCCGTGCCGATGCCTTGGCGCCGGAGGTCGGGCGCGACGTGCACGCCGAGCGTCGCCACCCGGGTGTTGTCGCGCAGGGGGAGTGCGAGTCGACCGCCCGCGACGATCTCACCGTCGATTCGAGCCAGGTAGGCACGGCGGTCGATCGTCTCGGTGGCCTGCTGCAGTTCATGCTGCGATTCGTTGCGCGTCCACACCGCAGTCGCAGCGCCGCGGTCTGCGCGCTCGGCGCTGGCGTAGATGTCCCACCACAGATTCACCGCGGAACCGTCGAACGGGTCGATCTGGATGAGTTCGAGCATCCTGCAAACGTAACCTGATCATTCGTCCATCAATGCGTCGTTGACAATAGTGTGTGAGGCACAGTAATGTGATGGTCATGAACGAAACCCTCGACACGCACCTGCAGGAGCTGCGGCGCGGCACGGTCGTGCTCGCCTGTCTGCAACTGCTGCGCACGGCGGGATACGGGTACGCGCTGCTCGAAGAACTCGAGCGCCGCGGATTCGCCACCGACGCGAACACGCTGTACCCGCTGCTTCGTCGTCTGGAGAAGCAGGAGTACCTGACCAGCGAGTGGAACACCGACGAGGCTCGTCCTCGCAAGTTCTACCGCACCTCGGACGCCGGCACCCGGCTCGCCGACACACTCACCCAGGAGTGGCTCGCGCTCACCACTGCGATCGCCACGCTCACAGAAGAGGACAACTGACATGACAACGCCCACGACCTCCTCGCTCACCGAGCGCTACATCAGCGCCACGATCCGCAGCCTCAGGCCAGAGGCGCAGTCGGACGTCCGGGCGGAGCTCGAGGCGTCGATCGAGGATGCGATCGACGCGCGGCTCGACCAGGGCGATTCTCCGGAAGACGCCGAGCGCGCGGTGCTCACCGGCCTCGGCGACCCCGGAATCCTCGCCGCCGGATACGCCGACCGTCCGCTGCACCTCATCGGCCCGCGGTATTACCTCGCGTGGTGGCGTCTGCTGAAGCTCCTGCTGATCATCGTGCCCGTCTGCGCGGTGGTGGGTGTGGCGATCGCGCAGGCGGTGAATGGGGCATCGGTCGGCGAGATCATCGGCGCCTCGATCGCCGTCGCGCTCTCGGTCATCGTCCATATCTGCTTCTGGGTGACTCTGATCTTCTTCGTGCTCGAGCGCGTGGGCGCCGACACCGGGCTGAAGTGGGACGTCGACCAGCTGCCTGAGCCGATGCAGAACGGTGCCGGACGGCAGGATGCCATCGCGTCGCTCGTGTTCCTGGTGATCGGTGTGGGCGCGGTGTTCTGGGACGCCTTCATCGGGTTCTTCCCGACGGGCGGCGAACACATCCCGCTGCTGAACCCGGGGCTGTGGCCGTGGGGGATCGCGGTCTTCTTCGCGCTGATCGTCGCCGAGGCGCTGTTGTCCGTCGCCGTCTACGCGAAGCGGCGGTGGACGGTCGGCGCAGCCGTGATCAACACTCTGCTGGCGGTGGGCTTCGCCGTCTGGTCGCTCACGCTTCTCGTTCGCGGCGAACTGATCAACCCTGAGTTCCTGAGCTTCGTGTTCACCGACAACGGGGTCAAGGGGGACACCATGCAGGTCCTCACAGTCGTCACCGGCTTCTGCCTCGCCGCCTTCCCGGTGTGGGACATTGTGGACGGCTGGACCAAGACGGCGCGGGCGAGCCGCGCCTGAGCTGGATCGGATGCAGGAAGCGCCGTCTCCGCGGAGGCGGCGCTTCCTGCGTGAGGTGCGCACCTCGAGGAATAGGCTGGATGCCGTGGCCACTGCATCCGTCTCCGACCTGTTCGATCCCGCCGAATGGGTGCCAGCGCCCGGCGCCGAGGATTACACCGACATCACCGCGCACGTCACGCACGACGGCGGCGTCGCCCGGATCGCGTTCGACCGGCCCGAGGTGCGCAACGCCTTCCGGCCGCACACCGTGGACGAGTTGTATCGGGCACTGGACATCGCGCGCCAGGATCCGAAGATCGGCGCCGTGCTGCTCACAGGCAACGGGCCGAGCGCGAAGGACGGCGGATGGGCGTTCTGCTCCGGGGGTGACCAGCGCATCCGTGGCCGCGACGGCTACAAGTACTCCGAGGACGAGACCACCGTCGCGGATCCCGCGCGAGCCGGACGCCTGCACATCCTCGAGGTGCAAAGACTGATCCGATTCATGCCCAAGGTCGTCATCGCTGTGGTCCCGGGATGGGCGGCAGGCGGCGGGCATTCGCTGCACGTGGTGTGCGACCTGACCGTGGCCAGTGCAGAGCATGGCAGGTTCAAGCAGACGGATGCCGACGTCGGCAGCTTCGACGCCGGCTACGGCTCGGCGTACATGGCCAGGCAGACCGGGCAGAAGATCGCCCGCGAGGTGTTCTTCCTCGCGGAGGAGTACTCCGCGCAGCGCGCCTACGAAATGGGTGCGGTGAACCGCGTGGTGCCGCATGCCGAGCTCGAGCGCGAGGCGCTGCAGATGGCGCGAACGGTGCTGACGAAGTCGCCCACGGCGATCCGGATGCTCAAGTTCGCGTTCAACGCGGTGGATGACGGCCTGGTCGGCCAGCAGGTGTTCGCCGGCGAGGCGACTCGACTGGCGTACGGCACGGATGAGGCCGTGGAGGGACGCGATTCATTCCTCGAGAAACGCGACCCCGACTGGACGTCATTTCCTTGGCACTTCTGAAGGACTGACGGATGACACGACTCATCGCCACTTCGGCCGACGACGCGGCTCAGCTGCAGCAGGATCTCGCTCGGGCGCTTGACGGCGGCCCGGCGCTGGGGCTCGGGATGCTGGCCCTCGGGATGTCCGACGACGAGGCGGAGACCGTCGACGAAGGCACCGCCGTCGTGATCGGGACCTCCGGATCGAGTGGCATCCCGAAGCGCGTCGTGCTGAGCGCAGAGGCGCTGCGGGCGGGAGCCGAAGCCACGGCCAGTCGCATCGGCTCCGGCAACTGGCTGCTCGCGCTGCCGGCCGGATACGTCGCGGGTCTCCAGGTGCTCGCTCGCTCGATCCTCTCGGGAACCACGCCGGTGGTGCTGGAGACAGGGTTCTCGGCCCGGAGTTTCGCCGAGGCGACGCTGCCGATGCTGCGAGGTCGCGGCGAGCAGCTGTTCACGTCGCTCGTACCCGCGCAGGTCGCCACCCTCCTCGACGCGGCGATCGAGGACACGACCGTCCACGCGGCGCTTCAGGCGTACTCCGCGATCCTCGTCGGAGGTCAGGCGCTCCCGGAGCCGGTGCGGGAACGCGCCGCAGAGCTCGGCGTGCACCTCGTGCGCACATACGGCTCGACCGAGACGAGTGGTGGGTGCGTGTACGACGGCGTGCCGCTCGAGACGGTCGCGGTGAAGACCGTGGACGGCGAGCTGCGCATCGCCGGGCCCATGCTCGCCGACGGATACCTCGGGGATCCGGTGCTCACCGACACCACATTCGTGCGCGACGAGCACGGCATCCGCTGGTATCGAACCGGCGACCTCGGCATCATCGAAGACGGCGTCGTGAGAGTGCACGGCCGCGCCGACAACGTGATCGTCTCCGGTGGCGTCAACATCTCACTCGACAGGGTCGAGCGAATCGTCCGCGGCATCCCGGGTCTCACGAGCGCAGTCGTTGTCGGTGTCGAGGACGAGCGGTGGGGCGAAGCATCCGTCATCGTCGCCGAGCGAGGTGAGGTGCTCAGACGCAGTGAGCCCGAGCAGCTCGAACATGCGCGCGAGGTGGTCGCGGAAGAACTGGGCAAGCCCGCCCGTCCTGCGCGCATGATCATCGTCGACGAGATCGCGACGCTGAGCTCAGGAAAGCCCGACCGCGAGGCGATCCGACGCCTGGCCGCCGAGCTGCGTTGAGCACACACGCCGAGCTGCGTTGAGAGCACACGAGAGGGAGACCATGGCCACCTACACACACGGGCATCACGAATCGGTGCTGCGCTCGCACAGCAACCGCACCATCGCGAACTCTGCGGAGTACCTGCGCCCTCACCTGCACCCCGATGCGCGACTGCTCGATGTCGGCGCGGGACCCGGCACGATCACGATGGATTTCGCGCAGCACGTCGCCCACGTCACCGCGACCGAGATCGGCGAGCCGGAGCTCGCGCTGTCCCAGCAGCTCGCGACAGTGCAGGGCGTGTCGAACATCGCTTTCTCTGTCGAGGATGCGCACGCGCTGAGCTTCGCAGACGACAGCTTCGACATCGTGCACACCCACCAGGTGCTGCAGCACGTCGCCGACCCGGTGCTCGCGCTTCGCGAGATGCGGAGGGTCACGAAGCCGGGCGGACTGGTCGCCGCGCGCGATGCGGATTACGCCGGATTCATCTGGTTCCCGCTGGCACCGGAACTCGACGAGTGGCTGCAGCTGTACCGAGCCGCAGCGCGTGCGAACGGTGGAGAACCGGATGCCGGACGCCGACTGCTCTCGTGGGCTCGGGCCGCCGGGTTCGAGGATGTCGCAACGACTGCGTCCACGTGGTGCTACGCGACGCCAGACGAGCGTGCATGGTGGGGCGGCATGTGGGCGGACCGCATCGTCGAATCGGCGCTCGCGCGCCAGCTCGTCGACGACGGCTTCGCGACGACGGCTGATCTGCAGCGCATCAGCCGAGCCTGGCGCACCTGGTCGGACGCCGCCGACGGATGGTATCTCGTGCCGCACGGCGAGATACTGGCGCGCGCCTGACACCGCGGATACATCGCTGGGCGGATGCTCACGAGCGGTCGCCTCGCGTAGCGTGAGAGGGTGATCCGTCCGCTGTCCCGCACTTCGCTCATCCTCGACATCATCGGGGCGTTCGTGCTGTTCGCGGTGTTCACACCGACATCCGTGGTGTTCTATGCACCAGGAAACCTCAGTTCCACGGTTCCTGAGGCCGTGGGCATCGGCGGGCTCGTCGTCGCTGCGGTGCTGCAGTGCGGCGCGGTCGCGATCGGGCGGCTCGCGCCGGGCATAGCGCTGGCCGTCGCCTGGCTCGGCGCTATCGTGCAGATGGCCGCCGGCCTCGGTCCTCTTCCGATCAACGTCGCGATTCTCGGCGTGCTGTACGCGACCGCCGCCTGGGGCACGACGCGCGTCTTCTGGGCCGGTCTCGTCTCAGCGTTCGTCGGCGGCATCGTCTCCGCGACGTACATCAGCTTCACCAACGGCCAGTTCTTCTCGGCCGGAATCCCCAGCACGGTCGCCACCTTCGTGCTGCTCGCGTTCATGAGCATCCTCGCCCTCGGCTCGCCGTGGCTGGGAGGTTTCGGGTGGCGGATGGTGCTGCGCTGGCGTGTCAGCCGCGCCGCTCAGGCTCTGGCCGAGATCGCCACGGCAGAAGAGCAGGAGCGCGTGCGCATCGCCCGCGACATGCATGATGTCGTCGCGCATTCACTTGCCGTGATCGTGGCGCAGTCCGATGGGGCGCGCTACGCCGCGGCCTCCGATCCGCAGGTGGCGACCGAGGCGTTGGGCACGATCTCGCAGACCGCCCGCTCCGCGCTTTCCGATGTGCGGATGCTGCTCACCCAGCTGCGTCACCGCCAGGGAGACGGACCTCAGCCCACCATCGCCGACCTCGAGCAGCTGTTCGCGCAGGTGCGGCAGGCGGGCGTCGAGCCCCGGGTGACGGTCGACCCCATGCCGCCGGGTGAGCCCCCTGGAGCGATTCAGCTCGCCGTTTACCGCATCCTGCAGGAGGCACTGACCAACGCCATCCGGCACGGTGCGGGCCGGGTCGTCGACATCCGCCTGGCATGGTTGGCTGATCGGGTCGAGGTAGAGGTGCGCAACGAGATCGCTCCGGCACCGGTGCTGGGTGCATCCGGCGGGCACGGCCTGGTCGGAATGCGAGAGCGTGCCCAGCTCGTCGGCGGCTCGCTCACCACAGGGCGGGACGGCGAGGAGTTCGTCGTCACTGCGACGCTGCCGATCGGAGCCGCGCAGGAGATGCCGGTCGCAACTGGAGGAGATGCATGATCCGCGTGCTGTTGGTCGATGACCAGGCGCTGTTCCGCGCCGGCATTCGGATGCTGGTGTCATCACAACCCGATATGGACGTCGTCGCGGAGGCGGGCAACGGTCAGGAAGCGCTCGCCGCGGTCGCGCAGGCTGCGCCTGACGTCGTGCTGATGGACATTCGGATGCCGGTGATGGACGGGCTGACTGCAACGGCGGAGCTGCTGAAGACGCCGGACGCACCGAAGGTCGTGATGCTCACGACGTTCGACCTCGACGAAGCCGCGGCGCGTGCGATCCGACAGGGAGCGAGCGGGTTCCTGCTGAAGGATGCCGAGCCGGAGTTCCTGCTCGCGGCGATCCGTACCGTGCATTCCGGGTCGAACGTGATCGCAGCATCCGCCACCCGCGAGCTGTTCGCGCACTTCACTGAGGCGGCGAAGCCGGTGCCCGCCGCGTACACCTCGCTGACCGACCGCGAGAGGGAGATCTTCGCGCTCGCAGCACGCGGACTTTCCAACTCGGAGATCGCAGGGCGGGAGTTCCTCAGCGAGGCGACCGTGAAGACGCACATCAGCCGCATCCTCACCAAGCTCGCACTGCGCGACAGGGTCCAGCTCGTGGTGTTCGCGTTCGAGCACGGGCTGAACTGAGCCCCATCGCTCGCGGCAGGATCATCCTTGCGATGTAGGCGGATGCTCCGGGCGGGCGATGCGGCGCGGCATCCGATCTTCATAACGTCGTAGGTATGGAGATCACGACCACAGACCTCGGGCTCGCAGCCCGTGTGCAGCACCTCACGAAGGCCTACGGCACCGGAGAGAGCGCCGTCACGGCGCTCGACGACATCAGTGTCGGCATCCGTCGCGGACAGTTCACCGCGATCATGGGGCCGAGCGGCTCAGGCAAGTCGACGCTCATGCACATCATGGCCGGCCTCGATGCCCCGACGGAGGGCCGCGCCTGGATCGGCGACACCGAGATCACGGGTCTCGGCGACCTCGATCTCACGATCCTGCGGCGTCGCCGGGTCGGGTTCATCTTCCAGTCGTTCAACCTGGTGCCCACGCTCGACGCGATCGGCAACATCCTGCTGCCGTTCGAACTCGACGGTCGTCGGCCCAGCGCGATCGAACGCGCCAGGATCGACGGTCTCGTCGACACGCTCGGTCTCGGTGCGCGACTGCGCCACCGCCCGCACGAGCTCTCCGGCGGACAGCAGCAGCGAGTGGCGATCGCACGCGCGCTCGCCACAGCCCCCGACCTCGTCTTCGCGGATGAGCCCACCGGCAATCTCGACTCCGCCAGCGGGCGCGAGGTGCTGCAGCTGCTGTCCACCGCGAGCAGTGAGCACGGTCAGTCCATCGCCATGGTCACGCACGACGCGATCGCCGCCAGCCACGCCGATCGGGTGCTGTACCTGGGCGACGGCCGCATCGTCGCCGACCACCCCCGTCAGAGCGCCGAGCAGATCGCAGCCTACATGCTCGCAGCCGAGGTGGCCGCATGAGCGCCGTGACCGCCGTCGTCTCCGACACGGCCGCGACGGGCCCTCGCCTCACCTGGCTGCGCGACCGCGGCATGGACGCCAGCATCCTGGTCGCCGCACTCTCGTCGGCGTTCGGCGTGGTGCTCGTCGAGGCGACCGTGTACATCGGTGCGATGCTGCGGGCGGACCCGTACATCGGAGACAGCGGAACGCTTGCTGTCGTGGTCGCCATGCTGTCGGTGCTGCTGATCGGCGTCGCACTCTACGTCGCGGCGATCGTCACTGCCAATACATTCTCGACCGTCATCGCCGGGCGGACTCGGCACATCGCCCTGGTTCGATTGATCGGCGGCAGCGCGCGCTCCCAGCGCGCCGAGGTCGCGCGTCAAGGGCTGATCGTGGGTGCGTTGGGCACGATCATCGGCCTCGTTGCGGGATTGCTCGTCGCCTGGGCCGGGGTCACGGTCGCCGATCGGATGCTGGGTCAGGTGCCAGGGTTCACACTGATGCAGCCGACGGTCCTGATCCCGGCGCTCGGTGTCGCGTTGACGACGTGGGTCGCGGCCTGGGTCGGATCGAGGCGCGTGCTCACAGTGACGCCTCTGCAGGCGATCTCCGGCTCGGTGGAGCGCTCGCACGAGGATGCGGCTCGGCGCCCCACGCGTCACGTCGGCGCGCTGCTTCTGCTGATCGCCGGTGCAGCGCTGCTGGTGTTCGGGGTGATCGTCGGCCTGGTCACGCCGCTGGGCGTGGTCGTGGCGTTCTTCGGCGGGCTGCTGTCATTCACCGGTCTGTCGCTCGGTGCCGTGCTGGTGATGCCGCCGGTGCTGCGCGTGGTCGGGAAGCTCTTCGGCCGTTCGGCGACGGCGCGCCTCGCGGCGGAGAACGCCCTGCGGTACCCGGAGCGCTCCAGCCGGATGACGATCGGCGTCGTCATGGGTGTGACACTCGTAACGATGTTCGCCGTGGCACTCGAATCGGTCAAGGCGCTGCTGGCCAAGGCTGCTGGGGGCGAACTCGATTCCGAGTTCGCGCTCATCATGGACAGTTTCGCGGCAGTGATGATGGTGCTGGTCGGCATCTCGGCGGTCATCGCCGCGGTCGGACTTGTCAACCTGCTCACGATCGGAGTGGTGCAGCGCCGTCGGGAACTCGGGCTGCTGCGGGCGATCGGCCTGTCGAACGGTCAGGTGCGGCGGATGATCCTGCTCGAGGCGCTGCACATCACGATCGCTGCTACCGTGACCGGACTCGCGCTCGGCGTGCTCTACGGCTGGATCGCAGCGCAGTCGCTTCTCGGATCGGTGCGGATGCCGCCGAACTTCGACACCGCAGGGCTCGTCGCGCCGGCCGTGCCGTGGATCCCGGTGGTCGTGATCGTCGTCGCCACCGCGGTACTGACGCTCGTGGCCGCAGCGACCCCCACGCGGCTCGCGACCAGGGTGGCTCCGGTCGAGGCGCTGGCAGTGGACTGAGTCCATTTCGCCGAGACCCCATCTTGATGCCGAGACCCCACGCTGTTCGCGCGATTTCGACGGGGTCTCGGCAGTAACGCGGGGTCTCGGCGGCGGGGATGAGGGGAGGGGTCTCGTAGGCTAGAAGAATGCCGCAGCCGTTCGATCAGTCCGCGTACCAGGTCCGCTTCGAGTGGGGTGTCGCCGGCCTCCGCCGGCTCGCACCGGCCGATGTGGTCGTCGTGGTGGACGTGCTGCGCTTCTCGTCGACCGTGACGGATGCCGTGGCCTCCGGCCGCACGGTCGCACTGGCGGACGCCGAAGGCTGGTCACGCAACGGCGCGGCAGTGGCCGCGGCGGCAGGCGATTCGACGGTGCTCCTCGGATCGTTGCGCAACGCCTCGGCGGTGGCGAAGACCGTCCTCGAACTCCAGACCCGCAGGCAGCAGCGCACCTCGGTCGCCGTGATCG
The DNA here is from genome assembly GCF_030815955.1 of Microbacterium murale. Classification (NCBI taxonomy): domain Bacteria; kingdom Bacillati; phylum Actinomycetota; class Actinomycetes; order Micrococcales; family Microbacteriaceae; genus Microbacterium; species Microbacterium murale. The sequence goes on from NZ_JAUSXK010000001.1 coordinate 2,715,531, forward strand.
CGGCGGGCGAGATGACGGATGCCGGAGACCTCCGCTTCGCCGTCGAGGATCAGCTCGGCGCGGGCACGATCATCGCGGCGCTCAGTGACCTGGGCGCCGACCACACCTCCCCTGAGGCGGCGGCCGTCTGCGAATCGGCGCGCGGGCTGCGGCGGGCGATGCGGCATCTGCTCACAGCATCCGGATCAGGCAAGGAACTCGCCGACGGCGTCGCCGCGACCGCACGCATCAGCGCGGCGGGTCTCGTACCGACCGAGACCGCGGCCGCTGCCGAGGTCGACGCGACGGATGTCGTACCCGTGCTCAGCGACGGGGCCTTCGTCGCGTTCTCCTGACAGCCGCGACTACTGCTCGCGCGGCATCTGGGCGGCGAGGCGCACGTCGGCGGTGATCTCGCGACGAGTCCAGGAGAACTCGAAGCGCGGGTCGAAGGTGCGCGAGCACTTGACGCACGAGGTGGACCTGCTCGGACGCCGGTGCCGGTACGTCACGTGACCCGCGGGGCATGTTCCGATCCACGGTGCGAGCTCTTCCGCTGTCTCTCCGTGGTGGGTCGTTCCGCCGACGTAGCCGAGGTCGCGGGCGATGATCTTCCATTTCGCTCCGTGCGCGGCGCGGTGCCCGGCCAGAGCATGCGCGACCTCGTGAAGCAGCACCTGATGGATCTCATCGTCGTCGAACCGTGCCGCGAGATAGCGCGACACTGTGATCCGCTTCGCGCGGAAATCGCATTGCCCCGCGCGACGCTTCGCGTGGTCGAAGCCGAACGACCAGGAGTCGTCGAGATGCAACCGGATCAACGCCTCGCCCCAGATGCGCACACGGTCAAGTTCCGCCATGCGCCAAGGCTAAATCATCCCGCGGACATTAGGGGAGCGTGCGGGTCAACTTCCGACGAGCTGTCCGCTGCGGCGCTTCTCCGCCGCTTCGATCGCGAGTAGCGCGACCTCGAGTTCAGCATCGGCCGCGCCGGCCTCGCGTCGCAGGAAAAGCGCCTGCTTGAGGCTTGTGCGCGCGTCCTCGAAGTCGCCGGCGTCGTAGGCGTTCTTGCCGTGGTGCTGGTACGCGAACGCCGCGATCGAGGTCCATCCCTGTCCTTCGGCCTCGGATGCGCAGGTCGCCAGCTCCTGCTCGGCGGCGGCGTGTGCACCGCGGTACTGCAGGATCGTGGCGTGCAGTACCCGCGCCCTCAGGACGTCTTTACGAGTGCCGGCCATCCGTGCCACGCGCACCGATTCGTCGGAGAGCTTCAACGCGTCGTCGAGCTGGTCGAGCACCTTGAGCAGCCAGACCCGCTCGAGCAGTGCAGGCAGGCTGCGCTGCGATTCGATCTCGACCAGTCGTTCCGCGCATTCGACCTGATCGACCTGCTCACGAAGAGTCTGTGAGTCGTAACCCTTGATGTAACCCATGTGCTCTCCTTCCGCGGCGCCTCTCTCCAGTCTGCCTGTCTGATCCGCAGACGAGCGGGCGGCACGCCCCGGAGGCGGACTTTCAGCGCAGGAAGATCGACGCGTCCGGCTTCGGAGACGCCACAGCATCCGCATCCGTCACGATGCGCGCGCCTTTCGCGAACGCGGTGACCTCTGCACCCTGTGCGATCTTCGCGGGGTGGGGACCTGCCGCCAGCATGCGTGGCAGCCATTCCGACGGCAGGGGAGAGGTGGATGCCGCGATCACCAGATTCCCGAAACGACGGCCCTTCAGCACCTGGGTGTCTGCCAGCAGTGCGACCTCGGGAAGCACATGGGCGATCGTGGCGACCTGGCGTCTCGCGAATGCGAGCCCTGGGCCGTCGGCGACGTTGACGAGCAGCACCCCGGTCGGGGCGAGGAGGTCGGACAACTCCCGGTAGAACTCCACGCTGGTCAGGTGCGCCGGCGTCTGGGCGCCGGAGTAGACGTCCGAGACGACTAGATCGCACGCGCCGGTGAGTGCAGGGGGCAGCTTCTGCACCCCCGCGCGCGCGTCTCCGATCCTTATCCGGATCGCCGCTCCGCGCGGTAGCGGAAGGTGCTCGCGCACGAGCGCGGCGAGCGGCGCCTCCCACTCGATCACCTGCTGCCGGGAGCCGGGGCGCGTCGCCTCGATGTACCGGGGGACGGTCAGTGCTCCGGCGCCGAGGTGCACAGCGGTCAGCGGTGCACCGGCGGAAGTGAGCTGATCGATCACCGCGCCCATGCGCATCACGTACTCGAAATGCAGATGTGTCGGGTCTTCGAGGTCGACGTGCGATTGCGGGGTGTCATCGACGATCAACTCGTAGCCGCTGGTGAACTCCGAGGGCGTGATCAGCGCGAATCCGCCGTGATCCAGCTTCGCGCGCGGATGCTCGGTGTCTTTCGCGCGCGTCCGTCCCATGCCCCTGAGCCTATGCTTCGGGCGCGTGTTACAGGTGTATGACGATCATCCGCAGAAGTTGCAGGTATTTTGTTAGTGATGAATACTTTTTCCTGATCGGCATGCAACCGTTGCGCGCCGAGGCACTTTCAATGAGGAGATTCACCAGATGAAGAAGCGCATTCTTCCCATCGTGGCGCTGGGCGTCACGGCAGCACTGGGCCTCGCCGCATGTTCCGGCGACACGGGCAATGGTTCGGCCGACGGTGAGGATCAGACGCTGAGCGTCTGGATCATGCAGGGCACGAACCCCGACGCCACCGCCTTCCTCGACGAGGTCTCCGCGTCGTTCAAGGAGGAGACCGGTGCGACGGTCGAGTTCGAAGAGGTGCAGTGGGCGGACGCCCACGACCGCTTCGTGACCTCGATCGCGGGTGGCACCACCCCCGACATCGCCGAGACGGGCACGACCTGGACCGCCGAGTTCGCCGACGCCGGCGCGCTTGTGCCGATCGACGAGTACGTCGACGCCGAAGACGGACTCCGTGACGACCTGGTCGAGGGCCTCGAGGTCGCAGGCACCTACGAAGAAGAGCTCTACGGCATGCCGTGGTACGCCGGTGTCCGCTCGATCGTCTACCGCGCCGACATCTTCGAAGAGCTGGGACTCGAGGCTCCGAAGACCTGGGATGACATCGTCGCCGCGGGTGAGGCCATCAAGGCCGCACACCCCGAGATGCTCGCGTTCCCCGTCGCCGGAGACTCCGAGTTCTTCGTCTACCCCTGGGTCTGGGGCGCCGATGGCGAGATCGCCACTGAAGATGGCGGCGAGTGGACGAGCGAGCTCGACAGCAAGGAGTCGCAGGCCGGCATCCAGTTCTACACCGACCTGGCCACCAAGCACGGCTTCTCCTCCGCGGGTGCCACCACCTGGAAGGAGACCGACATCCGTGATGCTTTCACGCAGGGCAACGTCGCGATGATGCTCTCCGGCTCGTGGACCCCGAACGCTCTCATCGAGACCAACCCGGACCTCGAGGGCAAGCTCGGCGCGGCCGTCATCCCCGGCCAGGACGGCGGCATCGCCCCGTCCGTGCTCGGTGGATCGCACCTGTCGATCTTCAACACCACGAAGAACGCCGACCTCGCGTGGGAGTTCGTCCAGTTCATGACCACGGGCGAGTACGCCGAGCAGTGGGCTGAGCAGACCGGTTACTTCCCGGGCGTCGCCTCGGCGATGGAAGAGGCCCTTGCCTCGACCGACCCGCTGGTCGCCCCGTTCGCGGAGCAGATGGTCGACGGCGGCGCATCCGTGCCGGTGACTCCGAACTTCGGCGCCGTCCAGGCGAAGAAGACCACCAACGCGATGATCCAGTCGATCCTCAGCGGGCAGAAGGACGTCGCGACGGCGACGAAGGATGCCGCAGCCGAGATGACCGAGCTGCTCAACCAGTAACAACCAGTTAGGCAATACCCTCTATGTCGACGGTGCACGCACCGCTGCCGACACCCACGGAGGCGGGGAACACCCCCGCCTCCGTGGCCGGCGGCCGCCGATCCAATCGGGTCCTCTCCATCGCCAAGGCTCGCCCTTGGCTGCTCCTCGCCCCCGGGCTCGCCATCCTCGCGGTGCTCATGCTCTGGCCGCTGGTGCAGGTCTTCATCTACTCGCTGCAGGACTACGGACTGCGAGAGATCAACACCGGAGAGACCAACTTCATCGGCTTCGACAACTACGTCGAGGCACTCACCAACCCCACGCTGTGGACGGTCGTCCTCCCCAACACCGTCGGCTTCGCCGCCGTCGCGGTGTTCGCCACTGTGGCTGTCGGTACGCTCGTCGCACTGCTGCTGCAGCGACTCGGTACGACCTGGCGAGTGATCGTCTCCAGCTGCATCATGATCGCGTGGGCGATGCCCGCCGTCACCGGCACCTACGTCTGGACCTTCATCTTCGATGCCGACCGCGGCATCTTCAACGACATGCTGCAGAGCCTGGGCCTGATCGACGGCTCGGTGAATTGGTTCACGAACCAGTGGTCCTTCTATGCGATCGTGCTGCTGAACGTCGTGCACCACGGCTTCCCGTTCGTCGCCATCACGGTGCTCGCAGGTCTCCTGGGCGTCTCCAAGGAGATGCTCGAGGCTGCAGCGCTCGACGGTGCCGGCGCGTGGCGCCGGTTCTGGGGCATCATCTTCCCGACTCTGCGTCCGGTCTTCTCGGTCGTGATCATCCTGTCGACCATCTGGGACTTCAAGGTGTTCGCGCAGGTCTATCTCATGCCGGGCGGTTCCGGATCGAATCGCTCCGTGCTCAACCTCGGCGTCTGGTCGTACGTCGAGTCGTTCGGCCAGAACCGCTATGGATTCGGTGCCGCACTCGCGGTGCTGCTGACTCTGGCGCTGATCGGCATCACGATCGTGTACATCCGCTCGCTCATGAAGGAGGACGAACTGTGAACCCGAACAACAAGTCCGTCCTGTCGAAGGTCGGTATCGGCGTCGGTGTCGCCGCGGTCCTGATCTTCACGCTCTTCCCGGTGTACTGGATGATCTCCAGCGCCTTCGACAAGAACGCCTCCAGCGGTGGTCGCTCGTTCTTCCCTGAAGAGCTCACGTTCGACCACTTCACCTTCGTCTTCACCGAGGGCGGCTTCGGCGTCTTCCTGCGCAACTCCGCGATCGTCGCTCTTGTGACGGTGCTGGTGAGCGCGCTCGTCTGTCTGCTCGCCGCAGTCGCGGTGGCGCGGTTCAAGTTCAAGTTCCGCACCACGATCCTCATGCTGATCCTCGTGGTGCAGATGGTGCCGCTCGAGGCGCTCGTCATCCCGCTGTTCCTGCAGGTGAAGAGCCTGGGGCTGCTCAACAGCATCATCGGCCTGATGATCGTCTACGTCGCGCTCTCACTCGCGTTCGGCATCTGGATGCTGCGCGGCTTCGTCGCCGCCGTGCCGGTCGAGCTCGAAGAGGCCGCGTACATCGATGGCGCGAGCTGGTGGCGCATGTTCCGCTCGGTGCTGCTGCCGTTGGTCATGCCCGGCCTCGTCGCCACGAGCATCTTCAGCTTCATCACGGCATGGAACGAGTTCATCTTCGCGATGACGATGCTCGGCGGTGCAGAGGACCAGTACACGGTCGCCATCGGCCTGAAGTCGTTCTTCGGTCTGCACTCGAACGACTGGGGCAGCATCATGGCCGCCTCGACGATCATCACGATCCCCGTCATGATCTTCTTCGTCATCGTGCAGCGCAGGCTCGCCAGCGGCATGGTCGCGGGAGCAGTGAAGGGATGACGGACGAGCTCACACGTCTCGCCAACAGTGTGCTGTGGCCGGGGTTCTTCGGAACCGAGGCCCCGGCATGGCTGACCGCGGCGCTCGAGGACGACCTCGCAGGGGTCGTGTACTTCGGGCAGAACATCTCCGCTGAGCTGCCGGCGCTCAGCGCTCAGATCCGGGTGGCGAATCCGCATGCGCTGATCGGCATCGACGAGGAGGGCGGCAGCGTCACCCGCCTCGAGGTCGGCACCGGTTCGACCCTGCCCGGAGCCGCGCAGCTGGGAATCGTCGACGACGTCGCTGCGAGCGAGGCCACCGGCGCTGAGCTCGCCCGTCGTGCGCACGCGGCCGGCATCAACGTCGTGCTCGGCCCCGTCGCCGATGTGAACACCGACCCGCGCAATCCGGTGATCGGTGTGCGCTCGTTCGGGGCGGATGCCGCGCTCGTCTCCCGGCACGTCGTCGCGACTGTCGACGGCCTGCAAGGCGGGGGAGTGGCAGCGTGCGTGAAGCACTTCCCCGGCCACGGCGACACCCATCTCGACTCGCACCATGCACTGCCCGTGATCGCTCTGGACCCTGCCGAGATCGAGGAAGTGCATCTCGCGCCGTTCCGCGCCGCAGTCGCTGCCGGCGTCGATTCGATCATGACGGCGCATATCGTCGTCCCCGCCTGGGGCGAGCGGCCGGCGACGCTGAACCCTGACGTGCTGAACCGCCTGCGGGCGATGGGTTTCGACGGCGTCATCATCACCGACGCGCTCGACATGGCCGCGATCCGCGAGTCGGTCGGCATCGGTGGTGGGGCGGTGCAGGCGCTGGCCGCGGGGGCGGATCTGCTGTGCATCGGCAATCCGACTAACCCGGGCGCCGCGGCACTGGCCGACCAGGACGAGATCGACTACCTCACCGCGCGTGAGGCGATCGTCGCCGCGCTTCGCGACGGCACGCTGCCGCGCGAGCGCGTCGAACAGGCGCGCGATCGGGTGCGGATGCTGGCGGCGAAGGTCGCTGGTGCAGCCCGTGGAGCGCAGACGACTGCTGCGCCGGTCGAGGTCGCGCAGGCGGATGCCGCTGACAGGACGGCATACGACGCTGCGGAGATCGTGCGGCGTGCTCTGCGCGTGAAGGGCGCGACGGATGCCGCAGCATCCGCTCTTTCCGTCGTCGACGCTCGCCGGCGTTCGACTCTCGCGGTCGACAGCGCCGCGTCATATGTCGCGGACGGGCTCGCCGAGGTCGGCTTCCGCGTGCGGTTGGACGTCGACCGCGCGACTGATGAGGAACGGGAAACGGCGCTGAACGCCGCGATCGCCGCCGAAGGCCGCCTCGTCCTGCTGATCGATCGGCCCGACGTCGCCGACGCGCAGCGGGCGCTCGTGGACATCACGGCCGAGCTTGACCCGAACGCCGTCGTCGTGAACGTGGGGCTGCCGGCGCAGCATCCGCTGCCCCTTCCGGTCGTCGAGGTCGCGGCGGCGAGTCGCGTCGGCGCCGAGGCCGCCCGGGCCCTCCTGCTCGGACGCTGACCGGCCGGCTGGACGCTCAGTTCAGGTTGCCGGCTGAACAGGTGTCCTGCCCGACGTTCGTGCCAGAGAGCTCGGGTGGCAGCGTCGCCCGCTCTTCGGGTACCGGAGTGTCCTCGGGGGCTGCGGTGTCTTCGGGTGCGGGCTCTGTCGGGGGGATGATCTCCTCGACGCCTCCGTTGGGGCTCGCCCCGCCGGTGAGCTCCAGAGACTGGTTCGCGGCGAGTGCATCCCATAGCGCCGCAGCGGAGTCGTAATTGGGAATGACCTTGTTCGGGTCATCCGGATCGGTGTAGCTCGGATACTGCACGAACACGAAGTCGTTGAAGGGCACATCCTTCACAGCGAGGGCGAGTTGGCCCAGAGTCAGCGGGTTGGAGAGCGTGTCGCTGGGCACGATGTTGTCCGCCACGGTGTTCGCCAGGCGCAGCACCTTCGACGGGTCGCTGAGAACTTCATCGCTGAGGATCTTCTTCGCGAGGCGTGACATGTACTGCTGCTGGTTCGAGATGCGCGCGAGGTCGCTCCCATCGCCCACACCGTGACGCGTGCGCAGGAACTGCAGCGCCTCGAGGCCCTGCACATTGCGGGTGCCTGCCGGCCAGTCGATCCCCGTCTCGGTGTCGCTGATCCCGGGTTCTGCGATGCACACCTCGACGCCGCCGATCGCATCGGTCATCTGGATCACGCCGTCGAAGCTGAGTTTGGCTGCGAAGCCGATGGGTACTCCCGTGAGCTCGGTGATGGTCTGCGCCACGCAGGACAATCCGGCGTGGGCGTACACGCTGTTGAGTGATTGCGTTCCCTGCGCGGATGCTTCGGATCCGTCCTCGCGCGTGCACTCGGGCACCTCGACCATCAGGTCGCGAGGGAATGACACGACCGTCACCTTTCGTGGGTTCTCCGACACGTGCACCAGCAGATTCGCGTCGTTCAGGATGCCCGCATCGCTGTCCTCGCATCGCTCGCCGAGCCACTGCTGCGATATCGGACCGCACTCGTCGGTGCCGAGCACGAGGACATCGAAGGCGCCGGGGTACTCGCCGAGCGCAGGCGGGGCGATGTCCGGCGCGCCCTCGAGCGCGACGGAATCTGCTGTCGCGCGCGTCGCGAGGTCGACGACGACGAATGTGCCTACGCCGATCGCGGCGACCAGCACAGCGCCGAGTGCGGCGCCCAGCAGCTTCAGTCCCGTCGATGTGCGTGTCGGCGACGGCAGCGTCGCATGCCGAGCGACGGTCGAGCGGCGGAGCGCGTCGGGCAGCTTCTTCATTCGTTGTCCTCCGATCCTGCCCGACGCTAACACGGAGCCGTTACGTAGCTGATACCGGATCGCAACACGGATGCGTTTGGATTCCAGGAGCGTGCTGGGTAACGTCATTGCATCACCGTGTAGCGGAGCGATGACGCCCCGGCACGCGCAATGAAGCGCCCCAACAGGGAAGGTACACAGCATGCACCACACATCCATGCGTCGGCGAGGTCTCATCGCCGTCACCGGCACCGCGATCGCAGCGATGCTGCTCGCGGGCTGCGTCGCCAGCGATCGCGGCGACGACTCAGGAGATGCAGAAGGCGACGTCGACAGCACGTTCGTCTTCGCGGCGTCCTCCGACCCGGCCAGCCTCGACCCGGCGTTCGCTCAGGACGGCGAGACCTTCCGCGTCTCGCGCCAGATCTTCGAGGGCCTCGTCGGCACCGAACCCGGCACGGCAGACCCCGCGCCGCTGCTCGCCGAATCGTGGGAGCCGTCCGAGGACAACCTGTCGTACACCTTCACGTTGAAGGAGGGCGTCACGTTCCACGACGGCACCCCGTTCAACGCGGAGGCCGTCTGCGTCAACTTCGACCGCTGGTACAACTGGACCGGCCTCGCCGCCTCCGAGGCGTTCGGCTACTACTACAACAAGCTGTTCCACGGCTATGCCGACAACCCGGCTGACGCGGTCTACAAGTCCTGCACGCCCGACGGCGACAACACCGTCACGATCGAGCTGAACAAGCCGTTCGCCGGATTCATCCCGGCGCTCTCGCTGCCGGCATTCGCCATGCAGAGCCCCGCAGCCATGCAGGAGTTCTCCGCCGACGAGGTCGGCGGCTCCGCGGAGGCACCTGCTCTGTCCGAGTACGCCATGGGACATCCGGTCGGCACCGGTCCGTTCCAGTTCGACGAGTGGGCACCCGGCGAGCAGGTCACGCTGAAGTCCTACCCCGACTACTGGGGCGAGAAGGGTCAGATCGAGGAGATCATCTTCCGCACGATCGACGACCCGACCGCACGTCGCCAGTCTCTCGAGGCGGGCGATATCGACGGCTACGACCTGGTCGGCCCCGCCGACACGGCAGCTCTCGAAGAAGACGGCTTCACCATGGTGTCGCGTCCTCCGTTCACGATCCTCTACCTCGCGTTCAACCAGCAGATCCCTGAGCTTCAGGACCCGAAGGTACGCGAGGCGCTGTCATATGCGATCGATAAGGATGCATTGATCAGCCAGGTGCTGCCCGAGGGCACGCAGAAGGCGACGCAGTTCATCCCCGAGGTCGTCAACGGCTACAACGACGACGTCACGACCTACGAGTACGACGTCGACAAGGCGAAGACGCTCCTGGCGGAGGCCGGCTACGACGAGGCCAACCCGCTGAAGCTGACCTTCAACTACCCGGTCAACGTCTCGCGCCCCTACATGCCGGACCCCGAGCAGATCTTCACGGTGCTCTCCTCGCAGCTCGCTGAGGCGGGCGTGGAGACGACTCCGGTCTCGGAGGAGTGGGTCGAGTACCTCGACCGCACCACCGGCACCGCCGACCACGGCATCCACCTGCTCGGCTGGACCGGCGACTACAACGACACCGACAACTTCGTCGGCGTGTTCTTCGGTGCGCAGAGCTCGGAGTGGGGCTTCGACAACCCCGAGCTATTCGCAGCTCTGACCGAGGCGCGTGGGGTCGCCGACCTCGATGAGCAGACCGGTCTGTATCAGGACATCAACGAGATGGTCGCCGAGTTCATCCCCGGCGTCCCGCTCGCGCACCCGGCTCCCACCCTGGCCTTCGACTCCCGGGTCGAGAGCTACCCTGCCAGCCCGGTGAACGACGAGGTCTTCACGGACATCGTCCTCACCAAGTAAGGGTTCACGCGGCGTCACCCCTCTGATCGAAAGGTCAGAGGGGTGACGGTCCGCACCTGAAAAGCTGGGAGTACTACTTGCTGCGCACCATCGGCAGGCGACTGCTGTTCCTCATCCCCACTCTCTTCGGTCTGAGCATTCTGCTCTTCGCCTGGGTCAGAGCTCTTCCGGGCGGGCCTGCCGTGGCTCTTCTCGGAGAGAAGGCCACCCCGGACGCGATCGAACGGGTCAACAAACTCTACGGATTCGACAAGCCCCTCATCGAGCAGTACTTCATCTGGATCGGCCGGTTGCTCCAGGGCGACTTCGGCACGTCTATCCAGACGAATCGACCGGTGCTGGAAGAGTTCTTCCGGCGCTTTCCCGCCACCATCGAGCTGTCGATCGCCGCACTCATCTTCGCGATCGGCGTCGGCGTGCCGCTCGGCTACTGGGCCGCGCGCCGGCACGGCAAGTTCAGTGATCACGCCGCCGTCGTGCTGAGCCTCGTCGGCATCACGATTCCGGTGTTCTTCCTGGCGTTCATCCTGAAGTACATCTTCGCCGTGCAGCTCGGCTGGCTCCCGGCCGACGGCAGGCAGAGCCCGCGAATAGATGCCACCCACCCGACCGGCTTCTACGTGTGGGACGGCATCATCACGGGAGAGTTCGACGCGTCGTGGGATGCGATCCTGCATCTGATCCTTCCTGCGCTCGCGCTCGGCACGATCCCGCTTGCGATCATCGTGCGCATCACGAGGGCGAGCGTCCTCGAGGTGCAGAACGCGGACTATGTGCGCACCGGCCGCGCGAAGGGCGTCGCCAAAGCGACCTTGCGCAGCAGATTCATCCTGCGCAACTCCATGCTCCCCGTGATCACGACGATCGGCCTTCAGACCGGTCTGCTGATCTCGGGTGCGGTGCTGACCGAGACCGTGTTCGCCTATCCCGGTATCGGATCGTTCCTGGCGAGGGCGATCTTCACACGTGACTTCCCCGTGCTGCAGGGCTTCATCATCTTCATCGCGATCGCGTATGCGCTGATCAACCTCGCGGTGGACGTGTCCTACAGCCTGATCGACCCGAGAGTGAGGGTCCAATGAGCATTCCGCTTCCCCCCGCGCAGGGTGGCGAGATCATCGACACGGTCTCGCTCGCCCAGACTGAACTGAAGGATTCCGGCGGCGGCTTCTGGCAGGACGTCTTCCGGCGCCTGCGCCACAGCCCGACCGCGTGGATAGGCGCGGTGATCGTGCTGCTGTTCCTGCTCGTCGCGGCGTTCGCTCCGATCCTCGCGCCGTACCCCGAGACAGCGCTGCCCGGGGCGAAGTTCATCACGCCGACGCACATTCCTGGTCCCGGTGAACTCCCGGAGTTCCCCCTCGGGCTCGACCGCTTCGGCGGGGATGTGCTCTCCAAGCTCATCTGGGGCGCCCAGGCGTCTCTCCTGGTCGGTGTCATCTCCACGGCGATGGGTCTGGTCGGCGGCATGATCCTCGGTCTCGTCGCCGGTACGTTCGGCGGCTGGGTCGACACGGTCATCATGCGCGTCGTCGACATCATCCTGTCGGTGCCGAACCTGCTGCTCGCGGTCTCGATCGCAGCGATCCTCGGCCAGACTCCGTACGCGGTGATGATCGCGATCGGTGCGTCACAGGTGCCGATCTTCGCTCGTCTGCTCCGGGCGTCGATGCTGCAGCAGCGCTCGAGCGACTACGTGCTCTCGGCGCAGACGCTCGGCCTCGGCCGGGGGCGCATCACGATGTCGCATGTGCTGCCGAACGCGATCGGGCCGGTCATCGTGCAGGGAACGTTGACGCTGGCCACCGCCGTGATCGACGCGGCAGCGCTCTCCTTCCTCGGCCTCGGCGGCGGACGCCCCGAGACCGCAGAATGGGGGCGGATGCTGACCTACGCGCAGAGCGAGCTGGCGATCGCGCCTTGGTTGGCATTCTTCCCCGGCATCTGCATCGCCGTCACCGCACTCGGCTTCACGTTGTTCGGTGAGGCGTTGCGAGAATCCATGGACCCGAGGACGAGGGCGCGCTGACATGACCCCCGCTGACAAGACCAAGGAACAGAGATCTGAGGAACAGGGCATGAGCACTCCGCTGCTGTCGGTCGAACGCCTCGCGGTCGACTTCAACACCACCGATGGCGTCGTGCACGCCGTCGAGGGCGTGGACCTCGAGATCTCCGAGGGCGAGACCGTCGCGATCGTGGGGGAGTCCGGTTCAGGGAAGTCCACGACGGCGATGGCCATCATCGGCCTCCTCGCCGGCGGCGGACGCATCGCCGCCGGCAGCATCCGCCTCGACGGTCGGGAGATATCGAAGGCCCCCGAGCACGAGATGCGCACGATCCGCGGACGCCATATCGGCCTCGTGCCGCAGGACCCGATGTCGAACCTCAACCCGGTCGCCAAGGTCGGCACTCAGGTCGCCGAGACCCTGCTCGCGCACGGCCTCGCGAACAGGCAGAACGTCTCGGCGAAGGTGGTCGAGGCGCTCGAAGCCGCGGGACTGCCCGACGCGGCGAAACGCGCCAAGCAATATCCGCACGAGTTCTCCGGCGGTATGCGTCAGCGTGCGTTGATCGCGATCGGGCTCGCGTGCAAACCGCGACTGCTGATCGCGGATGAGCCGACCAGTGCGCTGGACGTCACAGTGCAGCAGACGATCCTCGACCAGATCGGGACGATGACCCGCGAGCTCGGGCACGGCGGTGCTGCTGATCACCCACGATCTCGGTCTCGCCGCAGAGCGTGCAGAGCGCGTCATCGTGATGCATCGCGGCAAGGTCGTGGAGCAGGGCGATGCGAAGCAGATCCTCGAAGATCCGCAGCATCCGTACACGCAGTCACTGGTGAAGGCCGCCCCGTCGGTTGCGATCGCCCGCCTGCGACCTGAGGCGTTCACCGCCTCGAAGGAGGCTCCCAGTGTGGACGACGCCGCACCCACGGACAATATCGTCGAGATCGAGAACCTCACGAAGGTCTACCCGGTGCGGGGCCGAAGTGAGGACTTCATCGCGGTGAACGATGTGTCGCTCGTGATCCCGCGCGGCGAGACCGTCGCGATCGTGGGGGAGTCCGGTTCAGGGAAGACCACCACGGCACGGATGCTGCTCAAGGTGATCGATCCGACCAGCGGACTGATCAAGTTCGAGGGAAAGGATGTCTCCACTCTCAGCCGCGCCGAGACTCGTGACTTCCGTCAGCGGGTGCAGCCGATCTTCCAGGATCCGTACTCGAGCCTGAACCCGATGTTCACGATCGAGAGGCTGATCGCCGAGCCGCTGGAGTTCTACAAGCGGGGGAGCGGTTCCGATCGGCGGAAGCGGGTGCGGCAGCTGCTGGACGATGTCGCGTTGCCGCAGTCGATGCTGCGGCGGTACCCGTCCGAGTTGTCGGGCGGCCAACGGCAACGAGTCGCGATCGCCAGGGCGCTGGCGCTCTCTCCTGACCTGATCGTGTGCGACGAGCCGGTCTCGGCGCTGGACGTGTTGGTGCAGGACCAGATCCTGCGTCTGCTCGGCGACTTGCAGCGCGAGTACGGGCTCAGTTATCTGTTCATCTCGCACGACCTCGCCGTCGTGCGGTTGATCAGCGACTACGTCTGCGTGATGAAGGACGGGTCTCTCGTGGAGGCGGCGACGTCGGAGGAGATCTTCACCAACCCTCGCGATCCGTACACGCGCCGCCTGCTGGCGTCGATCCCCGGCAACGAACTCAACATCGCCTGACCGGACCGAACAGGGCGCGTCCGGGGCCTTTTACCGCAGCATCCGGAATTGGTCAAGGACTCCACTTGCCATGTCGTGAAATCGGACGTATAGTTGTTCTTTGCGCCTCGGTTCTCCCTGCCCTCATATGGTGGTCGGCAGATGTTGAGCATACGAGTGCGCACTCCACCTGACGACAAAGGAATCGAGAAGCCCTGCGGGGCTCACGGAGGTTATTCCCTTGGCTGCTGCTCGCAACGCATCCACATCCACCACCAACAAGAACGGACGCGGAGCTTCCCGTCTTTCGTTCGCCAAGATCTCCGACACGCTGACGGTCCCTGACCTTCTCGCGCTGCAGACGGAGTCCTTCGACTGGCTCGTCGGCAACGACGCCTGGAAGGCTCGAGTCGCAGAGGGCAAGAAGGCCGGTCGCAAGGATCTCAACGAGTTCAGCGGTCTGGAGGAGATCTTCGAGGAGATCTCTCCGATCGAAGATCTCAGCGAGACGATGCAGCTGAGCTTCACCAACCCGTACCTCGAGCCTGAGAAGTACTCGATCGACGAGTGCAAGGAGCGCGGCAAGACCTACGCCGCTCCGCTCTACGTCGAGGCCGAGTTCATGAACCACCAGACCGGTGAGATCAAGACTCAGACCGTCTTCATGGGTGACTTCCCGCTGCAGACCAGCCGCGGAACCTTCATCATCAACGGCACCGAGCGTGTCGTCGTGTCGCAGCTGGTGCGCTCGCCGGGTGTCTACTTCGACAAGACCCCCGACAAGACCTCCGACAAGGACATCGTCTCCGCTCGCGTCATCCCGAGCCGTGGTGCATGGCTCGAGTTCGAGATCGACAAGCGCGACCAGGTCGGCGTGCGCATCGACCGCAAGCGCAAGCAGTCCGTCACGGTGTTCCTCAAGGCGCTGGGCATGACCAGCGAGGAGATCCTCGTCGAGTTCGCCGGGTACCCCTCCATCGAGGAGACCCTGGCGAAGGACACGATCCTCACCAAGGAAGACGCGCTGCGCGACATCTACCGCAAGCTCCGTCCGGGCGAGCAGGTCGCCGCTGAGGCTGCCCGCGCGCTGCTGGACAACTTCTACTTCAACTCGAAGCGGTACGACCTCGCGAAGGTCGGCCGCTACAAGATCAACCAGAAGCTGGGCCTGAACCAGCCGCTGGACTCGTCGGTGCTGACCGTCGAGGACATCGTCGGAACCATCAAGTACCTCGTGCGTCTGCACCGGGGCGACGAGACCTTCGAGGGTCTCCGCGCCGGCAAGAAGACCGAGATCCGGATGTCGACCGATGACATCGACAACTTCGGCAACCGTCGCATCCGTGCCGTCGGCGAGCTCATCCAGAACCAGGTCCGCACGGGCCTGAGCCGTATGGAGCGCGTCGTCCGTGAGCGTATGACCACGCAGGACATCGAAGCGATCACGCCGCAGACCCTGATCAACGTGCGCCCCGTCGTCGCCGCGATCAAGGAGTTCTTCGGAACGTCGCAGTTGTCGCAGTTCATGGACCAGAACAACCCGCTCGCGGGTCTGACCCACAAGCGTCGCCTCTCGGCTCTGGGCCCCGGTGGTCTGTCCCGTGACCGCGCAGGCGTCGAAGTTCGTGACGTCCACCCGTCGCACTACGGCCGCATGTGCCCGATCGAGACCCCTGAAGGCCCGAACATCGGTCTGATCGGCTCGCTCGCCACGTTCGCGCGCATCAACTCCTTCGGTTTCATCGAGACCCCGTACCGTCGCGTCGTCGACGGTCAGGTCACGGATGACATCGACTACCTGACTGCCTCCGAGGAGAACGACTTCATCGTCGCTCAGGCCAACGCGCCCCTCAAGGCCGACGGTCGCTTCCGCGAAGAGCGCGTCCTGGCCCGCCGCCCCGGCGGCGAGGTCGACCTGTTCGCGCCGACGGAGATCGGCTACATGGACGTCTCGCCGCGCCAGATGGTGTCGGTCGCGACCTCGCTCGTGCCGTTCCTCGAGCACGATGACGCTCAGCGCGCGCTCATGGGCGCCAACATGCAGCGTCAGGCTGTGCCGCTGCTGCGCAGCGACTCGCCGCTCGTCGGAACCGGTATGGAGGGCTACGCAGCCATCGACGCCGGCGACGTCATCAGCGCCGAGAAGGCAGGTGTGGTCACCGAGGTCTCCGCAGACCGCGTCGTGCTCCAGCTCGATGAGGGTGGCACCAAGGAGTACTACCTCCGCAAGTTCGACCGCTCCAACCAGGGCACCTCTTACAACCAGAAGGTGCTCGTCTCGGCCGGTGAGCGTGTCGAGGTCAACGAGGTCATCGCTGATGGCCCCGCCACTCAGAACGGTGAGCTCGCGCTCGGCAAGAACCTGCTGGTCGCGTTCATGACCTGGGAGGGCTACAACTTCGAGGATGCGATCATCCTCAGCCAGGACCTCGTGAAGGACGACACCCTCTCCTCGATTCACATCGAAGAGTACGAGGTCGATTCCCGCGACACGAAGCTCGGCAAGGAGGAGATCACCCGTGACCTCCCCAACGTCAGCCCTGAGCTGCTGAAGGACCTCGACGAGCGCGGCATCATCCGCATCGGCGCCGAGGTCCGCCCCGGCGACATCCTCGTCGGCAAGGTCACGCCGAAGGGCGAGACCGAGCTGTCGGCCGAGGAGCGTCTGCTCCGCGCGATCTTCAACGAGAAGAGCCGCGAAGTCCGTGACACCTCGCTGAAGGTTCCCCACGGTGAGCAGGGCACGATCATCGCTGTCAAGGAGTTCAACGCCGAAGACGGCGACGACGAGCTCGGCTCCGGCGTCAACCGCCGCGTCGTGGTCTACATCGCCCAGAAGCGCAAGATCACCGAGGGCGACAAGCTCGCCGGCCGCCACGGCAACAAGGGTGTCATCGCCAAGATCCTGCCGATCGAGGACATGCCGTTCCTTCCGGACGGCACCCCGGTCGACATCGTTCTGAACCCGCTCGGCATCCCCGGTCGAATGAACTTCGGTCAGGTGCTGGAGACCCACCTCGGGTGGATCGCCAAGCAGGGCTGGAAGGTCGAGGGCAACCCCGACTGGGCGACGAACCTGCCGAAGGACGCCTTCGAGGCAGCCCCCGGCACTAAGGTCGCGACCCCGGTGTTCGACGGTGCAGAGGAGCAGGAGATCGCAGGTCTTCTCGACTCGACGCTGCCGACGCGTGACGGTGACCGCCTGATCGACTCGACCGGTAAGACGCAGCTGTTCGACGGCCGCTCCGGCGAGCCGTTCCCGGCTCCGATCTCGGTGGGCTACATGTACATCTTGAAGCTGCACCACCTGGTCGACGACAAGATCCACGCCCGCTCCACTGGCCCGTACTCGATGATCACCCAGCAGCCGCTCGGTGGTAAGGCGCAGTTCGGTGGCCAGCGCTTCGGTGAGATGGAAGTGTGGGCCCTCGAGGCCTACGGTGCGGCTTACGCACTCCAGGAGCTCCTCACGATCAAGTCCGACGACATCCTCGGCCGCGTCAAGGTGTACGAGGCGATCGTCAAGGGCGAGAACATCCAGGAGCCCGGCATCCCCGAGTCGTTCAAGGTGCTCATGAAGGAGATGCAGTCGCTCTGCCTGAACGTCGAGGTCCTCTCGGCCGACGGCACGACGGTCAACCTCCGCGACACCGACGACGAAGCATTCCGCGCAGCGGAGGAGCTCGGTATCAACATCTCCAGCCGATTCGAGTCCGCCTCGATCGACGAGATCTGATCCGGCCGATAACGAATTCTTATTGAGACACAGGAGAACTAGTGCTCGAGTCAAACACTTTCGATGAGCTTCGCATCGGCCTGGCCACCGCTGACGACATCCGCGGATGGTCATACGGTGAGGTCAAGAAGCCGGAAACCATCAACTACCGCACGCTCAAGCCCGAGAAGGACGGCCTCTTCGGAGAGCAGATCTTCGGACCCAGCCGCGACTGGGAGTGCGCCTGCGGCAAGTACAAGCGCGTCCGCTTCAAGGGCATCGTCTGCGAGCGCTGCGGCGTGGAGGTCACCAAGAGCTCCGTCCGTCGTGAGCGCATGGGTCACATCGAGCTCGCCGCGCCCGTCACCCACATCTGGTACTTCAAGGGCGTCCCGTCACGCCTCGGATACCTGCTGGACATGGCTCCGAAGGACCTCGAGAAGGTCATCTACTTCGCTGCCTACATGGTCATCTCGGTCGATGAGGATGCTCGTCACCGCGACCTGGCCACGCAGGAGAACAACATCCGCCTCGAGCTGAAGACGCTGGGGGATCGTCGCGACGCGAAGATCGCCGAGCGCCTCACCAAGCTGGAGGAGGAGCTCGCATCTCTTGAGGCTGAGGGTGCCAAGGCCGACGCCAAGAAGAAGGTCAAGGACGCCGCCGAGAAGGAGATGACTCTCACCCGCAAGGGTGCAGACGAGCAGATCGCCAAGCTCGAGCGCGTGTGGGAAGACTTCCGCACGCTCCAGGTCGGCGCTCTTCGTCCAGAGGACGACGTCTTCCACGAGCTGCAGGACCGTTTCGGTCAGTACTTCGAGGCCCACATGGGTGCGGAGTCGATCCAGCGTCGCCTGGCTGCTTTCGATCTGAAGACCGAAGCAGAGAACCTGCGCCTGCAGATCTCCGAGGGCAAGGGCCAGCGCAAGATCCGCGCGATCAAGCGCCTGAAGGTCGTCAGCTCGTTCCTGGAGACGGGCATGAGCCCGGCATCCATGGTTCTCGATGTCGTTCCGGTCATCCCGCCGGAGCTGCGCCCGATGGTGCAGCTCGACGGTGGCCGCTTCGCCACCAGCGACCTCAACGACCTCTACCGTCGTGTGATCAACCGCAACAACCGTCTTCGTCGTCTGATCGACCTCGGTGCCCCCGAGATCATCGTCAACAACGAGAAGCGGATGCTGCAGGAGGCCGTCGACGCACTGTTCGACAACGGTCGCCGTGGTCGCCCCGTCACCGGTACCGGCAACCGCGCCCTCAAGTCCCTCAGCGACATGCTGAAGGGCAAGCAGGGTCGTTTCCGCCAGAACCTGCTCGGAAAGCGCGTCGACTACTCGGGCCGTTCGGTCATCGTCGTCGGCCCGCAGCTGCAGCTGCACCAGTGCGGTCTGCCCAAGCAGATGGCTCTCGAGCTGTTCAAGCCGTTCGTGATCAAGCGCCTGATCGACCTCGGTCACTCGCAGAACATCAAGGCAGCCAAGCGTGCCGTCGAGCGCACCCGTCCCGAGGTCTGGGACGTGCTCGAGGAGATCATCCGCGAGCGTCCGGTGCTGCTGAACCGTGCACCAACCCTGCACCGCCTGGGCATCCAGGCCTTCGAGCCTCAGCTCGTCGAGGGCAAGGCCATCCAGCTCCACCCGCTCGTGTGTGCGGCGTTCAACGCCGACTTCGATGGCGACCAGATGGCTGTGCACCTGCCGCTGTCGGTCGAGGCTCAGGCCGAGGCCCGCGTGCTGATGCTCGCGTCGAACAACATCCTGAAGCCGTCCGACGGTCGCCCGGTCACCCTGCCTTCGCAGGACATGATCATCGGCCTGCACCACCTCACCGTGGTGAAGGCGGGCGCAGCCGGTGAGGGCCGTGCATTCGGCTCTGTCTCCGAGGCGATCCTCGCCAAGGACGAGGGCACCCTCGACCTGCAGGCGAAGGTCCGCATCCGTATCCACGGCCTGACCTTCCTCGAAGGACAGGCGCCTGAGGGATACGAGCGCCACGGCCTCGTCGACGCTTCGCTGGGTCAGGCGATCTTCAACGCCACGCTCCCGAAGGGCTACCCCTTCGTGCGCGAGCCTGCCGACAAGGGCAAGCTGTCGCAGATCGTCAACAAGCTGGCCGAGGAGTACCCGAAGGTCGAGACGGCGGCGACGCTGGACCGCATCAAGGATGCCGGCTTCTACTGGGCAACACGCTCCGGTGTGACGGTTGCGCTGAGCGATGTGCTCACGCCGCCGAACAAGAAGGAGATCGTCGCCAAGCACGAGAAGCTGGCTGCGAAGGTTCAGTCCCAGTACGAGAAGGGCCTCACGACCGACGCCGAGCGTCGTCAGGAGCTCATCAAGATCTGGACCGAGGCAACCGACGAGGTTCAGGTCGCGATGCGCGAGAACTTCCCCGAGGACAACACCATCAACCGCATGGTGTCCTCCGGTGCTCGTGGTAACTGGCTGCAGATCCGCAACATCGCGGGTATGCGTGGTCTGGTGAACAACCCCAAGGGTGAGATCATCCCGCGTCCGATCATCTCCTCGTACCGCGAGGGTCTGTCGGTGGCGGAGTACTTCATCGCGACGCACGGTACTCGTAAGGGTCTGGCTGACACCGCTCTGCGTACTGCCGACTCGGGTTACCTGACCCGTCGTCTGGTGGATGTCTCGCAGGACGTCATCATCCGCGAAGAGGACTGCGGCACGTCGAAGGGCCTCGAGCTCCCGATCGCCGCTCCGAACTCGCAGGGTGAGCTCGTGCGCGATGCGAACGTCGAGAACTCGGTGTTCGCTCGCACGCTGGCCGCTGACGTGATCGACAGCAAGCGCGAGGTTCTCGCTTCTGCCGGAGATGACGTCGGAGACGTCCTGATCGACAAGCTCGTCGAGCTCGGCGTCGACACCATCAAGGTGCGTTCGGTGCTGACCTGCGATTCTGCTGTCGGTGTCTGCGCGCAGTGCTACGGCCGTTCGCTCGCGACGGGTAAGACCGTCGACATCGGCGAGGCTGTCGGCATCATCGCCGCTCAGTCGATCGGTGAGCCCGGTACCCAGCTGACGATGCGTACGTTCCACACCGGTGGTTCGGCTTCGGCGGATGACATCACCCAGGGTCTGCCCCGTGTGCAGGAGCTCTTCGAGGCTCGTACGCCGAAGGGCGCATCGCCGATCGCAGAGGCCGATGGCCGCATCACGATCGACGAGACCGACAAGGCGAAGAAGGTCATCCTCACGCCCGACAACGGTGACGAAGAGGTTGTCTACCCGGTGCTGAAGCGTGCGACGCTTCTCGTCGAGGACGGCCAGCACGTCACGGTCGGTCAGCCGATCCTGGTTGGCACGCTGGACCCCAAGGAGGTCATGCGTGTCATGGGTGCCCGCGAGGTGCAGCGTTACCTCGTCGGTGGCGTCCAGGGCGTCTACCGCTCGCAGGGTGTGCCGATCCACGACAAGCACATCGAGGTCATCGTCCGTCAGATGCTCCGCAAGGTCACCGTCGTCGATCACGCCGACACGACCCTGCTTCCGGGTGAGATGGTCGACCTCAAGCGCTACCAGGCGATCAACCGCGAGGCTGTCGCAGAGGGCAAGCGTCCGGCATCCGGCCGTTCGGAGCTGATGGGTATCACGAAGGCGTCGCTTGCGACCGAGTCGTGGCTGTCGGCTGCGTCGTTCCAGGAGACGACTCGCGTGCTCACCGAGGCTGCCATGCAGGGCAAGCGCGACCCGCTGGTCGGTCTCAAGGAGAACGTCATCATCGGTAAGCTCATCCCCGCCGGAACGGGCCTCGCGAAGTACCGCGATGTCACGGTCGAGGCGACGGAGGAAGCCAAGAGCGAGCGCTACCCGAACCGGATCTTCGCATCCGACGGTGCGTACGCCGAGGGCGACTTCGGTTACGTCGACTTCGACGCGTTCTCGACGGATGACGTGACGCCCGGTACTTACAACTGAGCGTTCTGATCCACTGAAGAAGGCCCCAGGGTTCGCCCTGGGGCCTTCTTCGTGCACACGGGCCAGGCGGTGGCGCGTCGACGGCGTCGGCCGATGCCAGTCCTAGGCCAGAATTGCAGGATGCAGCAGAACACTCAGAGTGCCGTCGTGATCGGCGACGCTCTCATCGACGAGATCCATGACCGCGGCGGTGTGCGCGAGCTGGTGGGCGGCGCGGCCCTGAACGTCGCCGTCGGACTCCGCCGGCTCGGCGTGCCGACGACGCTCATCGCGATGGTCGGCGATGACGAGGCAGGCGCCCATATTCGCGAGTATCTCGCTGATCATGATGTGGCTCTGATCTCCAGCCATGCTCCGCTCGGCTCGTCGAGGGCGATCGTGCAGCGCGATCGAAACGGCGAGCCGACCTACGTCTTCAACGAGGCGGCTCAGCAACGCAGCATCCGTTACGGTGATGAGGCGCGCACGGCGCTTGCCGACGCCGACCTCGCGGTGATCAGCTGCTTCCCGTTCGATGCGCCCGCAGAGGTGGATGCTGTCGCGGATGCCCTCGCGGGCGTAAGGGTGGCGATCGACCCGAACCCGCGTTCCGGCATGCTCAGCGATCGCGACGAGTTCGTGCGCGGCTTCGAGCGCCTTGTCGCGGATGCCGCGATCGTGAAGGTCGGCGCGGACGACGCCGCGCTGCTCTATGACGGAGATCTCGATGCGCTGCGCGCCCGTCTGCGCGCATTGGGCGCCGACGCCGTACTGGCGACGGCAGGCAAGGACGGCGCAGTGCTCGAGGCGGACGCCGGCATCCTCACCGCTCCGATCGCCGACCTACCAGGCCCCGTAGTCGACACGGTCGGGGCGGGAGACGCCACGCTCTCCGCGGTGGCAGAGGGGCTCATCGGGGCGCGTCCGAAGGCCGCGGAAGAATGGCAGAGGCTGCTCGATCGCGCCATGGATGTCGCCGCTGCCACATGCCGTGCGGAAGGCGGTCTGCTGCGCACGCCCGAGTCGCTCGAGGGCGGCGAACGCGGGGTTCAGGGGAGCTGACCTGCCGATTTCTTACACCCGCTTCTGGCGGGTATGCTTGATTCTCGCGCCCCCGGTTGGCTGTACAAGCTGGACGGGTGTGCACTTGGCGAGTTACCCAAGCGGCCAAAGGGATCTGACTGTAAATCAGACTGCATCGCATTCGGGGGTTCGAATCCCTCACTCGCCACCGAACAGAACTGAAGGCCTCCGCACAGCGGGGGCCTTCAGTCGTTCATCAGACGAGGCGGGAGCGAGCACCGGAGTCCCTCGCCCGCCATCACGGATCGGTTCGCACGACTTATCACGCCGGTCGCGCAGCGAAAGCCGCCTGAGCGTGTGCAGGAAGACGAACCGCGCCCGTCGGTACGCGCTCTTCCAGTTCTGCGCTGTCGTTGTCATCGTCGTGAGTGAGCGAGAAGGCCCAGCGCACAATCACGACCAACGGGTACATCAACACCCACGCCAGCGAGGCCAGAGCGTAGAACACGGAGAAGAGAAGGCTTCCTACTGTTCTCGCGATGAACTTCCAGATCGGGCGCGACACGACGCCCGGGTCGAGGCGTAGGAGACGCGTGAACACGTACACGATCACTCCGATTCCCAGAATGATCCCGACGACGACGGCCGCCCACCACGTGACCGCCGTAAGGAACGGGACCAGGCGGGAGAAAGACCCGTTCTGTGCGCCGATGGCCGCCACCACCCAGAGAGTTGCGGTCAGCTTCGTGCCTGACTGGTGCCATGCCGCCCTATTGACCCCGTCGACATCGAATCTCGCGTGGAACAGGGGACGACACACCTGCACGACGAATGCTGCACAGAGAACGATGGTGGCGGCCCAGAACACTCGATCGTCCTGACCCGCAAGAATCGGAGGTGCGTTCCGTAGCCACGCGGCCACAGTGTCGAGCCCCAACCAGTCCGCGACCTGAATGAGGACGTCGGTGGGACGCCTGTGCGAGTCGATCGACTCGAGGGTGAGGGCTGCGACACCCGCACACGCGACGAAGTACGGCCCGTCGACGCGCTTCTTCAGCGTTTCGAAAAGCTCCACACCGGTCTTCAGCCACTCCACGTTGTTCCCCCCTCACGCCGTGCAGGTTTGCCGGCTCGGGAGGAGTCTGACATGGGCCTTCGACATCGGGCCTCACTCGTCGAATCCTCCGTGCAACCTGCGCACTCTACGATGTGAAGCACATCGAGCGCAGTGGAGGCGAATCGTGGAACTCGAGGCACCGGTCGGGCACGTCGTGCACCTGCTCAGGTCGTTCGACGTCGACACGGGAGCGCCGGAGACGATCGGCTTCGGGAAGCGGACGCCCGCGGTCGGCCGATGGGTGATCTGGGCGCTCCTCGCGCTCGCGTCGATCGGCACAGCGATCCTGCTGATCAACCTGTGGACGAGCGACTCGCCGTGGTGGTTCAACGTGATCTTCACCCTCATGCCCGCACTCTTCATCATCGGCTGTGCTGTGGCAGTGGTGGAGTCGGGTCGACTGTCACGCATGGAGTCTCTTCTGACTCAGCGATGGGCGCAGATCAGGCAGCATGCCACGCTGACAGAAGGCCGCGTCACAGACCGCGCCGTTTCTCTGCTCGACAATGGCGGCGCGTCATCCTTCGCGCTCATGGTCACGGACGCCGCGGGAGTGCAGGTCCATGCACGCTGGCACCGCAGCAATCCCGACAACCAGGGCGAGACGCTTCTGCAGACGCAGATTCCCGCCATCGGATCCAAGGTGCGAATCTGGGCCGTCGGGATGCCGGATGCCGAAGCGCCCATCATCGTGGAAGCGCTCGACCCGAGCGTTGTGCAATGAAGGTGAAGACGTTGTCGAGATCGAGCGGCACTGAGCACCGATAGCCGCCATACTGAGTCCCATGGGATCAGCGTTGACCACCATCGGACTGCCGGTTGCCCTCGGCATCATCATGCTGGGCCTCGGGCTCAGCCTCACCATCGGCGACTTCACGCGCGTGCTGAAACAGCCCAAGGCCGTGCTCACGGCGCTGGCCTGCCAGCTGCTCATCCTGCCCGCGGTGTGCTTCGGGCTCGTACTCCTGTTTCAACTGCCACCCGTGCTCGCGGTGGGAATGATGATGCTCGCCGCATCGCCCGGCGGCACCACGGCGAACCTCTACAGCCACCTGTTCCGTGGCGACATCGCGTTGAACATCTCGCTGACAGCGGTGAACTCAGTGGTCGCCGTGATCACGCTCCCGCTGATCACGAACTTCGCGATCATCTACTTCCAGCCGTTCGACGATCAGTTGGGTCTGCAGTGGGCGAAGGCGCTCGAGGTGTTCGCGATCGTGCTGCTGCCGGTGGCGCTCGGGATGCTGGTGCGCAGGTTCTGGCCGAAGTTCGCCGAAGCCATGGACAAACCGGTGCGCATCGCCAGCGTCGTGATTCTCATCGTCGTGATCGCGGGAGCGGTGGCATCCAACTGGGCGCTCCTTGCGGCGAACTTCGCACAGCTCGCCCTGATCACGATCCTGTTCTGCCTCATCAGTCTCTCCATCGGGTTCTGGGTGCCGCGGATGCTGAAGATCGGCAAGAGGGAGTCCATCGCGACCTCGTTCGAGATCGGCATCCACAACGCGACGCTGGCGATCGTCATCGCGCAGAGCGTGCTGGGATCGACCGAGCTCAGCCTGCCGGCCGCTGTCTACGGTGTGCTGATGTTCTTCGTCGCCTTCGGGTTCGGTTTCCTCATCCGGGGGCGTG